>CAJJRX010000001.1 GCA_905194315.1 uncultured Sutterella sp.
GAGGAGCAATGATAAGGATCACGAATTTTGCCCAATCCCCGTTTCCCGTAAAGGCGTTTAAGAAGGCAGTATCTTCTCAGCTGTTACCACAAACATGCATGAAGACTCTAAAATTACTTATGCTTTTCGGTGTTGATGTTGGAATTTTTTGTTGATTTGATGGGTAATAAACGTGTGATATATGCTGATTTTCACGAAGTTATTAATATTTTCACTTTTTGGTAAACTGCTGGGAAGCTGTCTCTGCTTCGCGGTTTGCAGGTGAGGAGAGAGAAAGAAGGAAGGGAGGAGGGCGAACTGTGGGGGGGGGCTCCTGCAATCGTCTTGAAATACATGAGGTTAGAGAACCGGACGCTTTCTCGTGAATGGCCTGTCAGCACCCTGAAGAAGCAGCTGGTGTTTGCTGATATCGAAGGGTGGATTTAATGGATGAAAAAGAATAATATTGAATATGTTTGATGTGACTCAGGTAAATTATTGATTGTTTGTTTTTTATTATTTTATGTTGACTTTTTCTATTGTTCTCGCTTGTTGAAAATTTTCTTTGTTGTGTTGGTTATTTAATTGTGTAAAATATTCTGTTTCGAAAAGAAATATCGTTCTGTCCTGGAGCATAGTAATTTTGATATAACGGCTTTACATAAAATTGTGAAATTGGTTGAAAAACAGAGGTGTTCACGGTTTGTGATTAGTTTTTAACTACTTCTTCAACGGAAAGTGATCTTAAAACAATACTTTGCTCTAAGCATCTGTGGATTTAGGCCACGGCAATCGAAAGGATATCTCTGTAAAGGCGGATAAATTGTTGAAAAATAGAGACTTTTAACGTTTTTTTGGTTGGTGTTTACAAAATTCTGAGGTTATCTTTCAGTTTCATCCTGACCTCTTGAGCTAAATGTCCCGAAAAAAGTTAGGGAAAATCCTAAGGTGGTTTGCCTACACAAAACAGACTGGTCGGTCGGTTCTTATCCTAGAATAGAGGTATTCGTTAAGAGACCCACGCTGTGGGAAAGGATCAGGACCAGATGAAAAAAACACTACTTTCTATTGCTGCGATGCTTGCCATTGGTACCCTTTCTGCGCCTCTGACAGCTGCGCCGCTGACCACTGAAGGTACAGGCATCGGCAAACACGGTGATATCAGTGTTGCTGTGACATTTGATGCAGGAAAAATCAAGGCTATTAAAGTTCTCAAAGACCACGAAAATCCTGTGCTCAGCAAAGAGGTGTATACCACGCTGAAGGATCACGTTGTCAGCACCAGCTCCACAGATGTGGATATGGTTTCCGGTGCCACCTTCACGTCCAAAGGTTTCCTTGATGCGGTCGAAGATGCTGCTAAAAAGGCCGGTGTCACTCTTTCGAAGGCTGACAAAAAAGCGCTGAAAAAAGCTGCCTCCAAACTGCCTCGTGACAGTCAGTATGACGTGGTGGTTATCGGTGCCGGCGGTGCAGGCTTCTCAGCCGCTATCACAGCGAAAAATGCCGGGGCCAAAGTGGTTCTGCTTGAAAAAATGCCGACAGTGGGTGGTAACTCTCTGATTTCAGGTGCGGAAATGAATGCCGCTAAAAACTGGGTTCAGCCGAAGTTGGGGATTAATGACGACTCGCCCGAACTCCATGCACAGGACACCTACAAGGGCGGCGATGAAAAAGGCGATTTGAAGGTCATTAATGTGATGACCCATAACGCTCTGGATGCTGCCAAGTGGTGTCGTGATTATCTGGGTGTGCGTTTCGAGGACGATAATCTCTTTTTCTTCGGCGGTCACAGCCGCAAGCGTGCTCTCATTCCGTTCGGTCATACAGGAACGGAATTCATCTCTAAATTCCAGGCAAAGGCAGACAAACTCGGTATTCCTGTTATCCGCAACATGAAGGCGGAGGAACTGATCAAAGACAAGTCCGGTCGTGTCGTCGGGGTTAAAGCCACTATGGACGGCGAGACCTATACCTTCAAGGCTAAGGGCGGTGTGGTTCTTGCCACAGGCGGGTTCGGCGCCAATGCAGCCATGGTGAAGAAATACAATCCCAAGATTGATGAACGCTTCAAGACGACCGATGCCCCCGGCACCACCGGTGAGGCTCTGTATATGGCGGAACGTGCCGGTGCTGAACTTGTTAACATGGGCTATATCCAGACGTATCCGATCTGTGACCCGATCTCCGGTGTGATTGAGCTGATTGCAGACTCCCGATTTGACGGTGCCATTATGCTCAATCAGGAAGGCAAGCGTTTCGTTGAAGAACTTGAACGCCGTGACGTGCTCTCTGAGGCAATTCTCAAGCAGACCGGCGGGTACACCTGGGTTCTCTGGAACGATAAGATCGGTTCCGTGAGCAATACGGTCAAGGAGCATCCGACCGAATACGACGCCTTCACCAAGCAGGGTATTATGACGACCTGTAAGGATCTCAAGTGCATTGCTGATTTCACGAAGATGCCGCTTGAGCAGCTTGAAGCAACGGTTAAGCGTGTCTCTTCCATGGCAGGTAAAGGCAATGACGCAGACTTCCATCATCGTGCCGGTCTGGTTGATATGTCCAAGGGCAAGTACTACGTGATCAAGGCTGTGCCGTCGACACACCACACCATGGGCGGTGTGCGTATCAACGAGAAGGCGGAAGTACTGACCAAGGAGGGTAAGACGATACCGGGTCTCTGGGCTGCCGGTGAAGTGACCGGGGTAACACACGGTACCAACCGCCTTGGTGGCAATGCCTATACAGACATTATTGTCTTCGGACGTATTGCCGGTGAAGCAGCAGCACGCGCTGCCAAGTAAACGACTTTCCCGGGGATGAAAGTCCCTCTAACGGGATAGAGCAGGAACGCCTCAATGGTGAGGAGTAAAACCTCCTCAATTGGGGCGTTTTTGCGTACTATACCTTCTGGTTCATCGGTGAATCGGACAGAATTGACTGGAGTGATGATGGCAGGCGAAAAAGCGCAGAAAATGAAAAAGGCCCTTATAGAGGCGGCATATGACGTTTTACGTCAGGATGGAATAGACAGTCTGACTCTTGACAGAGTGGCTGCTCAGGCTCAGGCAAGTAAAGGGGCGCTGACCTATCATTTCAGGACTAAACGTGACCTGCACCGGGCAATGATTCAGCACTATATCGAACACATGGACGAGGAGATGAAAAAGTATGTCGGTCTCTTTGAAGGGGATGAGGCGGATGTGCTTGCTGCCGGGTATATAGAATGGTTTAAGGCCTTTGAGACGAACAACAGAGGCTGGGCTCAGGTGGGGCTTGCACTGCTGTCTCATTTTGCCGGGGATGATGAGATGATCGAGCCTATGCGGGAGTGGTACCGGAAACTTTTTTCCAGAATTTCAGCACTGCCCGAACCTCGCCGTACTCCGATTCTTGTCTGTGTAATGACGCTGGAGGGCTTTTTCTATGCGCACAAGTTCGGACTGAATTTTGTGGCGGCAGATCTGAAAAAACAGCTCTGGCCGTTTCTTGAAAAAGAGGTGGCCAAAATCCGGGTGAAGCGCAAGCCCTATACCGTGGAATACTGACAGTGAGATCAATCAGAGCAGGGAGAGGGCAGCACCGGCTGTGAAAAGTGCGGAGAAAAACAGACCGAATTTCACGCAGGCAAACATCACCGCATTGAGTTCCATCCCTGATTTGCCGGCGAAGCTTTTAATCAGTCCGGGAATACGGATCAGCAGCACCAGCGGAAGCAGCAGCCAGATATTTCCGAGAGAGCAGGCGATAACCGTCTGCAGAACAAAAGGCATCAGCATCATGCCGCCGAAGAGCACAATAAAAGTCGCCGGCGATGTGCAGACGGCCAGTGTTTTTCTGGAAATACTGGCGTCGTGCTCCCGATCCCGCCAGTTGTTTACCGCAAGCACAGAGGCTGCGGTGGAGCCGATGGCACAGCCGAGCAGAACAGCATTGGTGCTGATATCGGCAATCTGCAGATAGTAGCTGCCACAGACTGCCGTAAGACCGAAAAAGATCAGAACGGTGATTTCACCGAACGGTGTGTAGGCGATCGGATACGGACCGCCCATATAACAGTAGGCTGCGAGTATGGAGGCAAGCCCGATCACCAGAAAACCCCAGCCACCGACATACACCAGAAACAGTGTGTTGAGCAGCGCCAGCAGCATGGTGGCGCGAATCGCCAGCGTTGCCGCATGAATGGAAATCCAGCCGTTTGCTGTTGCGCGCGGCAGTCCTTTCCTGTTTCCGGTTTCCGCTTTTCTGACGGTGTAGCCGAGATCATTTTCCATATTGGTGATGATCTGCATAAGCAGTGCCAGCGTCAGGGTGAAAACAGCCACAACAGGATTAAAGACACCTCGCTCGACATAGGCCAGTGCCAGAGCGGATACGACAGGCGCAACAGCAACACCCCATGTTTTCGGGCGGATAAAGGACAGCCAGGCGCGTGTAAATCCGGGATACGGCAGGGAGGTAATCATGGTTAGAGCGCGACTTTAACTTTGGGGTGCGAGGTAAGAGCACGGTAAAAGTTATCGAGCTGTTCTTTGGAGGTGGCATGAACCACGATGCCCAGAGCCATGTAATTGCCCTTGGAGGAAATCTTCTGAGTGGTCAGGCTGTCATCAAAGTCAGGAAAATGGGCACGGGCAAGTTCAGCAATGATTTTCGGAAAATCCGGCTCGTTAGCCCCCATCACTTTCATCGGGAAATCAACGGGGAACTGGAGCAGTTCCTCTTGTTTTGAAGATTGATCAGCCATGATTGAAATTTTGTCCAGATCTAAGAAATATCAAAAGAGAAAAGTCTGATGAGATGCCGGTGTTCTCAAAAAACAGAACAGGAAAATGGAATTTTAGCGTAGGATTGCCTGTACGGACATTGAATATTTCCGCCTTTTTGTTTTAGGACTCATCCTGGTTGAGGGACTTCTGCAGTGACAAAGCAGCGACTATTCTCACTTTCACCAGCAGCACCTGAGCGCTTCAGGGCTCAGGGTATTGCACTCGACGTGGTGCAGAGTACCGGTTCAACCAACGACGACCTGAAGGAGTACCTGAAGTCTGCCGCACAGCCTGTGCTGCCGAGAGTGAGACTTGCCTATGAACAGACAGCCGGCAGAGGAACACGCGGGCATCGCTGGCACAATGTCACGGATGCGATGCTTTTCAGTGTGGCTGTTTCCGGTGTGCCTATTGAAGGAGCAATCTCGATCAGGGCCGGCCTGGCGGTAGCGGAGGTGATACGTGAGCAGCTTGGCATTGCGCTTTCCCTGAAATGGCCAAACGATCTCTGGCTGGAGGGCGCAAAGGCAGGTGGCATTCTTTCCGAGGTGGTGGATTCGGGTGCCCCTAAACTCGTTATCGGAATCGGAATAAATCTCCATACACCAGAGGTGGTGAGACTGGATAAGTGGTCTATGCGAGGTCTCTTTACAGACCGTGAAGCCATTGCAGAGAAGGATTGGGATACGATTTTTTTGCGTCTGATCACTGCGCTTATCGGTAAAATCCACAGCACAGTGCCTGCTCTGCCTCAGGAGTGGGAAAAGTTTGATGCTTTTCGAGGGGAAAGTCTGCGTGTCGTTCTTCCTGAGAAAGTACTTGTGGGCCGCAACTGCGGAATTGATATCTCGGGCAACCTGCTGCTGGAAACCGGTGCGGGTGTGCAAAGCATCAGGAACGGCTCTATTTTTCCAAAGTTATGAAAGAAAAATTTATTCTCATTGATGTGGGAAATACAGCCCTGAAGTGGGCGACACTGGATAATCCCGACAACCCGCACACCATTGTGCACAACGGTGAAGGGCATTTTAAGAAAGAACTCTACGAGCTCTGGAAGAGTCTTAATCCCACGCATGTACTCGGCTGCACGGTTGCTGCACCGGAAATCGCCTTTTCGCTGACGAAGTTCTTCAATGAACATCACATCCGATGGGAGTGGGTACGTCCTGCCGAACAGTTCACCTCGTCGGGGTTTGTGCTCCGCAACGGTTATGCCCGCTATAAACAGCTTGGTGCAGACCGCTGGTATGCAGCCATCGGCGCCCTTTCCTATATTCCTGATGAACCGCTGCTTGTCGTGCATATGGGCACGGCAACAACAGTCGACTCAGTGTTTCTTGAAGAGCCGAATGTGTACCGGTTTCAGGGCGGCAGAATAGCTCCCGGCCCGTCACTGATGCATTCGAGTCTGCTTGAAACGATTCCGACCCTAAACAAAGGGCTGAGTGTGTACAAAGCTTTCCCGAGCAGTACCGAGGAGGCGATCACGGCAGGAATTATTGATTCGCAGGTTGGTCTGGTGCTCCGCAGTGTGGATGCCATGCGCTCTCAGGGGCAGGAGCCGCACGTGATTCTTGCCGGAGGTGCCGCCCAGTTTATCGCCCCGCATCTGCAGTCTGCCGTCCCGAATCTCATAATCAGGCATAATCTGGTATTGGGAGGACTTGCGCGCCGAGCGCATCAGATTAATGGAGAGCTGTAGTTATGTCGAAAGTTCTAGCGGCGCTGTTGGGCCTGACGGCCTTAGGATTACTGATTCCTTTGTATGGGATGAATGACTCCGAAGAGGTGACGCTGCTGGAAGGTTCGGCTCCCATTTCCGGTCTGACTTTCACGCAGCCGGTTCTGGAAACACCGCAAACAGACGGAAGTGATGCTCAGGTCGTCTCCTCTCTGAACGCAGGAGAGGAGACTTTCTCACCTCTGGCTGATGCACTGGAGATCGAGGAAAAAGAGCCGACGCAGGCTTGCGCGATCTTCGGTCCTTTCCCTGACACCAGACTGACTCAGTTTCATAAAGACATGGAGCGTCTTGGCATTACGTCACACTTTCTGATTCAGTCGGCGAGCCCGGACACTACTGTCACACTGGTTACGCAAACCTTTTCCGGAGCAGCAGCGCTCAACGAAGCAAAGGCGGCTCTGGATGCCATGAATGTGAAGTATCAGGAAAAATCACAAAAAGGCCGTCCCTATCTGGAGCTCGGTCTCTTTGCCACCCAGATCAAAGCAGAACTGGCTCTGAACGCACTGAAAATGAAAGCGCCGGCACTTCCGCTCGGACTTAAGAAAAAAGAGGTTCTGTCTGCAGAACCTCTTTCAGAGATCACTTTCCTGAATATGTCTGAGTCGCAGTTCTCACTGGTACAGAGTTTTGTCAAGAAACACGGTTTCAAACTCCGTGCCTGCCCGTACTAGTACTGCTGAACGTCAGAGCGCTTTAGCGAGTGCTTCAATCAGCTTCCCGGTAAAAGCACGGCGTTGGGCTGTTTCTGCAGGAAGTGTGTCTTTCTGACGCTTTCCCCAGGGACATTCCGGGAAATAAACATCATCACGCCAGCGGGCAATCACGTGCCAGTGCACATGGGGGACCATGTTGCCGAACTGGGCCAGATTGACCTTGTCCGGATGCATCATCTCACGCATAGTGCGTTCAATACGATCCAGAAGCAACCAGAGCTCTTCGCGTTCGGACTGCGGAAGATCTGACATTTCGGCCACATGTCTTGTGCTGACGAGCCGGAGGAAACACGGAAACTCATCAGAAGAAGCGTCGATCAGGTAAAAATGCTCATTGCGCCAGACCTCTTTCGGGTGCGCAGCTGTGCAGAGTTCACAATGACTCACTTTAACTCTCCAGTCGGATAATGCCACTGGAATCTTCCACTATCAGGAAGTCCCATTTTTTATTGCCTTTCATATCTTCGAGCCAGGCGGCGACGGGAACACCCCATTCCTCGAGCATGTAGTTGATGTATTGCTCGGCTTCAAGCGGGGTACCAAAGTTGTCCCATTCGCCGTTTTCCCACTGCACGATGACCTGTGTGACAGTGTCTCGTCTCATGTTCAGTTCTCCGGAATGCTGCCGACGACCTCGGCCACCCATTCGGTGAGTTTTTCAACATAGGCAAGATCAAGCCACTCATTGGCTGCATGAGCACCGCTGTCAGGACCGAGAGCGCCGGTGTTGATGAAGGGGGCACCGGGGAAAGCAGCCTGGAATGCCGGCAGCGTACCGATGGAGGCTCCGCAGAGGACTGAGCCAACAGAGGTGCCAAACAGATTCCGGGTAATCTTTTCACTGCTCTGTCTGAGCCACTGAGGCCATTCCGGCGCGCAGAAACCTTCGCTGGCGGAAGCCTGGCTGATTTCAACGGTCGCATTGTAGGGCACATCAGTGGTCAGAGCGCGGATGGTGTCATCCAGCGCTGCTCTGGCATTGACTCCGGGCGGAATACGGAAGCTCAATTTCAGAGAGGTACTCGAGCGCACCAGACCGCTGGCCGTGGCTGTCGGCGGAAGACCGTCTGCACCGAGCACGGACAGGGTGGGCTTCCAGGTGCCTGCAATCAGTGCCGTGTATGCATCGGGTTGTGCAGACTGCGTGCCGGCATGGTATTTGAATCCGGTACGGGGGTCATACTCTGCGGAGATGTCTTTGGCCATATCGAGAATATATCCGGGGATCGGACTGTGCATGCTCTTAATGAGAACCTCTCCGGTACGGCTGTCTTCGAGTCGGTCCAGCAGTGCTCTCATGATCCGGAAGGAGCTGGGCACAATACCGCTCGCCACGCCGGAATGAGAGGGGGCGGAAAGAACACTGACCTTGACAATCAGACCGACAATGCCGCGCAGAGACTGGGTAATCCAGACACGGGAGAAGTCGGTAGCAAACAGATCCAGGATGCAGATAAAGGCCGGGGAGCCAACACGGTCCTTGAGCATATTGATGTACTGTGCGAGGTCGGTCGAACCCGATTCTTCATCGGTTTCAAACAGACCGCAGATCCTGGGGTGGGATTTTCCGCTCACTTCCAGTGCCTTAACGGCAGTGAGCGTGCTGTAAAAACAGTATCCGTCGTCAACAGCACCACGACCGTACAGTCTGCCGTTCTTTACAACCGGTGTCCAGGGACCGAGCCCTTCATCCCAACCGCTGGTTTCGGGCTGCTTGTCAAAATGCCCGTAAAAAAGTACCGGTTTTCCGGTATGCCCGCCTGTGGCGGGAATATCGAAAAAGAGAACAGGCGGAATACCGGGAAGCTGAATGATTTCAAATGTACCGCTGGGAAAGTGCTTCTGCGCCCAGGATTTACCTTCCTCGAGACTGCGGTGCAGAAAACCGTGTTCCTGCCACTGGTCATCAAAATCCTTGGACTTGGCCGGAATGCTGATAAACCGGCTCAAGGCTTCGAGGGTATCCCCCTTCCAGGCATCATGAATATAGGTTTTCATAGGTTTTACCTCTGAATAGGAAATGCTGATACGCCCAGATTGTTGCCGATTGCCTGAGCAGCAGTTCTGGCGGTGTCAGAGGAGGCATACCGGCCGATAATGACCCGGTAGCCGTTGTTCTCTTTCACAATTCGGGTGCTGAGCTGATCGCCCATGCTCGAGAGTGTCGCCTCTGAGTGAGCGAGGAAAGCCTGCGCGTTGTCCTTTTCACTGAAGAAACCGACCTGAACACCCCAGTTGCCGGTCGGCGAATCAGGCATCACAGGTTCTGCTGCAGGCGTGCTTGTGCTGACTGCAGGTACAGGTTCTCCCCGTGCAGAAGGCGAAACAGGGCTCACCCGAACAGGTTCGTTTTCGATGGGTGTAACCGCTGCTGTACTGGTACTGACCGCAGGTGTCTGAGTAGAGTCGTACCGCCCTGAGCGGATTTCACTGAAAGTAAGACGTCTCACACGTACGTGTCCCGTGCCTTTATTGGCGTAGCCGATACGTTTGGCCGCTGCATAGGAGAGGTCAATCACACGGCTGTTGATAAAGGGACCGCGGTCGTTCACACGCACAATGATTTTCCGGCCGTTGTCCAGATTGGTCACTTCCGCATAGCTCGGCAGGGGCAGTGTCGGGTGAGCAGCCGTCATCGCGAACATGTTGTAGATTTCCCCTGTGGCAGTTTTTTTGCCGTGAAACTGCTTGCCGTACCAGGAGCCGGTGCCGGTCTGTGAGAAGGGCACATCCTCGGTAATCGGTACATAGGTTTTTCCCAGCACCCGGTAGGGTTTGAGCGTGCCGGATTTGAAGGGTTCTACCCGCGGCTGGGCGTCCGGGCCGTCGGCCTCTTCACTGCTGGGAGGTCCGTCATTCTGAAAGTATTTTCCAGAGCCGGGTCCGTGGGTGGACGAGCAGGCGCTCAGCAGGAGCGGAATCACAATCACAAAAGGCAGTAAAAAAGCACGCATCAATAACCTCACACTTCTTGAGAGCCGCACAACACCCGACTCTCTACAATCAACCGGATGGATTCTTTAACGGGACGCCCGCCTTGTTTCTGCAGATATTGACAGAAGAATGCCCGAGCAGATACCGAGAATCATCAGTGCCGTACCACCGTAACTCATAAAAGGCAGAGGGACTCCGACCACCGGAAGAATCCCGCTCACCATGCCCATATTGACGAAGGTGTACGTGAAAAATATAGTGCCGATAGCTCCGGCAAGCAAACGCGAGAAGCGGTTTGTTGCATAAGCGGCAATGTAAAAGCTTCGTCCGATCAGGATGGCGTACAGAATCAGAAGGATAAGGTTTCCGACGAAACCGAACTCCTCACTGTAGACAGCAAAAAGAAAGTCGCTAGTTCTCTCGGGAATAAAATCCAGATGCGCCTGCGTTCCCTCCATCCAACCCTTTCCTGAAAAACCACCTGAGCCGATGGCGATCAGTGCCTGATTGATATGGAATCCCTTACCGAGCGGATCCCTTGACGGATCAAGCAGCGTCAGAATGCGTTCTCTCTGATAGTCGTGAAGCATTGTCCATATGAATGGCAGAGAGAGCAGAAAGCCGGCTACTGCCGTGACAATCACCCTGATATTGAGACCGGCAAAGAAAATGACAGCAAGCCCGGCAATAGCCACCAGAATGGCGGTACCAAGGTCAGGTTGCTTGAGAATAAACCCGACAGGGATCATTAGTAAGATCAGAGCAAACAGGTGATCCCATATACAGGTGTTTTCACCGCGTTTCTGGTAATACCAGGCCAGCATGAGCGGCGTGGTGAGCTTCATGATTTCTGACGGCTGGATGCGAATGCCGATGTTGAGCCAGCGGGTTGCTCCTTTCACGGTAATTCCGAAAAGATGTGTCATCAGCAGCAGTACGCAACCGACAATGAAAAGCGGAACAGCAATTTTGGCGAGCGCCTTGACAGGGATATTCATCACAATAAACATGACCAGACCGGCAGCGGCGAGATTGCGGATCTGATCCTCCATACGCCAAGGCATGGAGTAGCTGGCCGAAAACAGCGCGATAAAGCCGATCGTACTGACCAGCACGACCACAGAAAGGATCACAAGATCGATCTGAGTAAGGCGGTGAAGTAACCCCTTAAGGGAGCGCCCTAACACAAAAGAGACATGATCAATCATTTGGCTTTCCGTTTAGGTTGAGCCCCTTTTGAGGGCGGTGTTTCTTCTGCTTCTCTGACGACATGAGGCGGGGGCGGCAGCCCGAGATCGTTTTTGCCCAGCAGCCAGTATTCAAGCGCTGTACGGGCGATAGGTGCGGCGGCACTTGCCCCGAACCCGCCGTTTTCCACCAGCAGCGCCAGAGCAATCTTCGGATTTTTGGCCGGTGCGAAGGCAATAAAGAGCGCATGGTCCTGCTGACGCTTACGCAGTTTCTTCGTTTTGAAGTTTTCGTCCTGCGCAACAGAGATCACCTGTGCGGTACCGGTTTTGCCTGCCACATCGATCGGGAACCCGGCAAAAATCCGGCGTGCAGTACCGATTTTAGTCACATCCACCATGCCGCTGATAACTGTTTCCAGATGAGCGGGCTTAATGGGAATCGTATTGGTCGGTTTTTCGTCAACCACTGTGAAAGTCTGCTTGAGCGGATCCTCAATGGTTTTGACCAGATGCGGAGTCATAACCACCCCTTTGTTGGCCAGAGTGGCCACCGCATGGGCGAGCTGAAGCAGGGTAAACGAGTTGTAGCCCTGACCGATACCGATGGAGGGCGTATCCCCGATGAGCCAGTCACGCTTGAAGCGCTTTTCCTTCCATTCCCGGCTTGGCAGAATACCAGCCTGTTCGCCGACAAGGTCGATACCGGTTCTCTGCCCGAATCCCCAGGGTTTCATGTAGTCATGAATGGCATCAACCCCCATTTTGTGGGCAAGCCAGTAGTAGTAAACGTCAGAGGAGAGTGCCAGAGAGCGCCGCAGATTCAGCGGTCCTTTGGGAACACCGCTTGCGTCACGGAATTTGTGGTTGCCCAGCTGGTAGTACCCGATGTCGTTGAGTACGTAATCAGCCGTTGTGGCTCCTGTGGAAAGACCGGCTAGTGCCATGAAGGGCTTATAGGTGGAACCGATCGGGTACACCCCGCGCATGGCGCGGTTAAAAAGCGGTCTGTCCTCATTGGTATTGAGTTCATTCCAGGACTCCGGATCAATGCCGCCGGGGAAAAGATTCGGGTCGTAGGTTGGCTTGGAGACAAACGCCAGAATATCCCCCGTTTTGGGTTCAATGGCAATCAGAGCTCCGGTGTTGTCCCCGAATCGCTCCTCCACAATACGCTGCAGATTCATGTCGACAGTCAGGTGCAGGTTTTTGCCTGCCGAAGGCGGTGTGATGCTCAAAGAGCGTACCGCATGACCGCCGGCGGTAATCTCCAGCGTTTCATGTCCCGGTTTGCCATGCAGAAACGCCTCATAGCTGCGTTCGATGCCAACCTTACCGATGGTGCGCTCCCCGTCATACTGCTCGAGGATTCCCTCATCGCTGAGCCGGTCCTGATCACGCTGCGACAGCGAACCTATGTAGCCGAGAAAGTGACTCCCCGTGGCCCCGTTCGGGTATACACGGAACTGGCGCTGGTTGATTTCCACACCGGGGAAACGCCAGGCCTGCGACAGAAAGACTGCCACCTCTTTTTCATTAAGCCCCTGGCGCAACGGAATTGAGTCGTAGCGTTGAAAGTCCTCCCGGAGCCGGTGAAAGCGCCGGATATCTGCCGGTGTAATGGAAATAATGCTTGAGAGTGATTCAATCGTCTGCTTCAGATCTCCGGTCTTGTCCGGGGTGATTTCCAGCGAGTAGACCATCTGGTTCTGAGCGAGCACCTCGTTGTTGCGGTCAAAAATCAGGCCGCGGGTGCCCTGCAACGGAACGGTTACAGTACGGTTGCGTTCGGCTTTTTCAACGTAGGAGGTCTGATTGAGAATCTGCAGCCATGCAAAACGGCACACCAGAAGTGCAAAAAAGACTAAGACCAAGCCATAGAGAAAGGCAAGGCGCTTTCTGAAGGGCTTAATGTCAAAATCGTCTTTTTGAAAATCCAAAGCCATAATGGTGCAGTTAAAAACAACGCTCAGAGTGCGTTATCAGATTGTTTACGACGTTCGGGCCAGGACAGAACCTTACCCGCAAAAGGCCACAGAAGACCTGCGGTGATACTCTGCAGGAACCAGACAGGTGTAGGCCAGAGTCCGTCAAGCCACAGCCGCACCAGCAGTACCACAACCTGCGAGATCAGCAGGAAGGGGATGATATGAAGCATCTGACCCAGCGGACCGAACCACGGAATGCGCCGGTGGAAGGAGTAGGTCAGATAAGAGAGTACGACATAGCCGAGTGCCTGCTGACCGAGCACACTCCCGTTGTGCACGTCCATGAGCAGCCCGCAGATAAAAGCAATGGTCATTCCGACGTAGCGCGGATAGAGCATTGTCCAGTAAACGAGCGTGAGAGCAAGAAAATCCGGCAGCCACAGTGCTCTGGCCTCAGCAGCGATGATGTTGAGGAGGTAGCTGACGATAAAAGTCAGAATAATCCACCACGGACTCACCGGTTTATGGATGCGGCCATTAAAGGGCTGATCAGGATCGATTTGACGATATGGCATTATCGGCCCGCCCTACGTTTGATTTTGTCAACCTGCAGTTTCTCCGCCTCATCGAGCTCACGGGTCGGTTCAGGATCCGTCAGAATCACCACTGCAAACTGCAGTGTGTCGTCGGTATAGGTTGAACTGACCGACACATTTTTATAGATCTCGCCGGACTGGTAATGGATGTCATATATCTGACCGACGGGAATGTCTTTCGGGTAGATATGATCGAGCCCGGAAGTTATCAGTCTGTCGCCCGGTTTAATGTCACTTGAGGGCGGAACAAATTTCAGTTCCATCAGAGGGTCTCCGCTGCCGTGCAGGACAAAAAACTGCCCTGTACGTTCATTTCTGACGGAGATCTGCTGGCGGTGATCGGTGAGCAGTGTCACCTCGGCCTGATGCGCCACCACACGGGATATCAGGCCCAGAACCCCCTGCGTACCCAGTACGGGCATTCCCATCTGAACACCTTGTGCCTCACCGACATTGATTTTTATGCGGCGGGTGAACTGATCCGCCACCTTACCGATCACTTCGGCTGTAACTGTTTTGCCTGCCGATCTCGGCACCGCATTGAGCAGCTGACGCAACTGTGCATTTTCTTTCTCAAGCTCTTTAATCCGGACATTTTCAAGAGAGAGTGTCTGGTTGGCGAGCGTGAGTTCATTGACTGTAGCCGTCAGCTTTGCTTTGCTTACAAAATACCCTTCCGAGCTGTGAAACCATTCACCCGGAATAGACATCAGCGAGGCAATAGGCGTCGTGACGGTCAGGATAGTGCTGCGAAATCCGTCCAGAGATTTGAGTCGTCCATCCACAAGGATCAGGACGACGCAAATGAAGGCAAAAACGATAAAACGGATTTTTGCCGAGACGCCTTGCCGGAATAATGGCGGTGGACCGTACTCCATGGGATACGATTAACCCGCGGTGAAGGCTGTGCGCAGCTTATCCATGTTTTCAAGCGCAATGCCGCAGCCCTTGACCACGCAGTTCAGAGGTTCTTCCGCAATATGAACAGGCAGACCGGTTTCCTCCTTGAGCAGCTGATCGAGGTCACGCAGGAGCGCACCGCCGCCGGTAACCATCAGGCCGTGTTCAGCGATGTCGGCGCCGAGTTCCGGAGGTGTCTTTTCCAGTGCGTTCTTCACAGCGACAACAATCTGATTGAGCGGTTCCTGAAGGGCTTCAAGAATTTCATTGGAATGAACGGTAAAGGTACGGGGCACACCTTCAGCAATGTTGCGGCCCTTGACCTCGATTTCTTTGACTTCCGATCCCGGGAAGGCGGAACCGATTTCCTTCTTGATCATTTCAGCGGTCGGCTCGCCGATGAGCATGCCGAAATTACGGCGGATGTAGTTGATGATTGCCTGGTCGAACTTGTCGCCGCCAACACGGACAGAGCCGGCGTAAACCATCCCGCCCAGAGAAATCAGACCGACTTCAGTCGTACCGCCGCCAATGTCAACGACGAGGGAGCCGGCGGCTTCATTCACCGGCAAACCGGCACCGATAGCAGCAGCCATCGGTTCTTCAATCAGAAACACCTCGGAGGCGCCGGCAGCCAGAGCGCTTTCCTTAATGGCACGGCGTTCCACCTGAGTGGAGCCGCAGGGCACGCAGATAATAATGCGCGGAGACGGGGCAAACAGACGGGAAGGGCTGGCCATGCGGATGAACTGTTTGAGCATCTGTTCGGTCACGGTGAAGTCGGCAATCACGCCGTCCTTCATCGGGCGAATGGCGTTGATGTTGCCCGGAACACGACCGAGCATCTGTTTAGCGGCCTTCCCTACGGCATGAATCGTGGTCTTACCGTTGGGACCACCTTCCTGTCGAATGGCAACGACGCTAGGTTCGTTAAGGACAATCCCCTTGCCGCGGACATAAATCAGCGTATTGGCTGTGCCGAGGTCGATGGCAAGGTCGTTAGAAAAATAATTGCGGAAGAAGCCGAACATTTTGTGAGTACCGTCTTTACAGTATTAGGGAGATGAGCTGCTGTAAGCAAGAGGGCGCAGGCACCCCAGGACACCATGACAAAAGGTTGATTATTGCCTTTGTGGCAGAGCTTTAGCAACCTTAGTTTAATTTTTAATGATAAACTAACTAGTCCTTTAATGCTGACAAGAAGCCGTTTCTTGACATGATTCTGTTGTGTGGGAGTGTTTCAAAAGCCCGCCTCAGCATACATATTCCCAGTTTATTCTCAGAACTGAAGAGCGCTATGTCTTTAACTATGGATGACATTCACCGTATCGCAGACCTGGGTTGCATCGATATCTCCGATGAGCAGGCCAAAGTGATTCAGGGTGAACTCAACGATATTTTTCAAATGATTGAACGTATAGCCAGCGTGGATACCGAAGGTGTCGCTCCGATGCCGAATCCCCACGATGGTGTTCAACGTCTGCGTGATGACGTGGTGACTGAATCCAATCAGCGCGAAGCGAATATGCAGAATGCCCCCGAACGGGAGGCAGGCTGCTTCCTCGTTCCCCGTGTTATCGAATAACTTTCACCTGGAAAGTTCTCGTCACTGTTAATGACTGACGAGATGCCCTGAAGAGCACAGCGGTGCCGCTATGCCCGCTGAGTGAACCCTTCAGGGAGCGCTGGAGTAAAAAATGAAAGATTTGACTTATGCCTCCATCAGTGAGCTCTCGCAGATGCTCAAGGCCAAGGAGGTCTCCGCTGTGGAGCTGGCTCAGCACTTTCTCGACCGCATCGAACAGCATCGCGATCTGAATGCCTTTCTGGATGTGCGTCCCGAAGCGACGCTTGAGCAGGCCCGTGCGGCGGATGAACGTATTGCCAACGGTACCGCCGGTGATCTGACGGGGATTCCCATTGCACACAAGGACATCTTTGTGACCCGTGAGTGGGCATCCACTGCAGCCTCCAAAATGCTTCAGGGGTATATGAGCCCCTTTGATGCCACTGTTGTTGAAGGCCTCAAGAATGCCGGCATGGTCTGCCTGGGCAAACTCAACTGTGACGAATTTGCTATGGGCAGCGGTAATGAAAACTCTGCCTACGGCAAGGTGTTTAACCCCTGGGATGCCAATGCAGTGCCCGGCGGCTCCTCGGGCGGTTCCTCCGCCTGTATCGCTGCAGGTCTTGCGCCGATTGCCACCGGTACCGATACCGGCGGTTCCATCCGCGAACCGGCGGCTTTTGCCGGTGTGACCGGGATGAAGCCGACATATGGCCGTCCTTCCCGCTGGGGCATGATCGCATTCGCCTCTTCGCTTGATACGGCCGGTCTGCTCGGTCATTCCGCAGAAGACTGCGCCCGTGTGCTCGGCAGCATGGTCGGCTTTGACGCCAAGGATTCCACCTCGGTTCAGCAGCCGACGGAAGATTTCACCCGGCTGCTGAAAAAGAGTGTTCGCGGTCTGAAACTCGGTGTGCCGCGCAAGTGGCTCGGCGAGGGTGTAGACCCTGAATTGCGCAAGTCCATTCTTGACGCGATCGAATTCTACCGTTCTGAAGGCGTTGAGATTGTGGATATTGAACTGCCGATGGCAGAACTCGGTGTGCCGGTGTATTACGTTGTCGCCTGTGCTGAAGCCTCCTCGAATCTTTCCCGCTTTGACGGTGTGCGATACGGTCACCGGGCCAAGGATTACACCGACATTGTCGATATGATGAAGAAGTCCCGCAATGAAGGTTTCGGTCCTGAGCCCAAGCGCCGCATCATGATTGGCACCTATGTGCTTTCTCACGGCTACTACGATGCCTACTATCTGAAGGCTCAGCGTGTTCGCCGACTCATCAGTGAAGAGTTCCGCCGGGTTTTTGAAAGCGTGGATGCGATCATCAGCCCCGTGACCACCGGTACGGCATATGACTTCGGTGCCAATGCTGACCCGGTCTCCGCCTATCTCTCCGACCTGTACACAGTGCCGTCCTCTCTGGCCGGTCTGCCCGGTCTGGCCCTGCCGAGCGGCATTCATTCCAACGGCCGTCCGCTGGGGTTCCAGCTGATCGGCCCGACGTTCTCCGAGGCACGCCTGCTGCAGATGGGCGACGCCTGGCAGAGTGCAACAGACTGGCATATGAAACGCCCGGGCGGGTACTAATTTGAGCAGTGGAGAATAAAGAATGCAATGGGAAGTTGTGATCGGGTTGGAAACCCATGTTCAGTTGTCGACGAAGTCGAAGATTTTCTCTGGTGCTCCCCGTCGCTTCGGTGATGAGGCCAATGTGAACGCCTGCCCTGTGGATCTGGCTCTGCCGGGCTGTCTGCCGGTACTCAACTACGGTGCGGTGGACAAGGCGATCCAGTTCGGTCTTGCCATTGATGCTGAAGTGGCCAGACATTCTGTCTTTGACCGTAAAAACTATTTTTATCCTGACCTGCCCAAGGGCTATCAGATCTCGCAGTTCGAAGAACCTGTGGTCAAGGGCGGGAAACTCTCGTTTCTCGTTGAACCGAAAAACGGTGAAGCGTATGTGAAGACCATCAACCTGACGCGCGCCCACCTTGAAGAGGACGCCGGCAAGAGTATTCACGGTCTTGTGCAGGGCTGCTCAGGTATTGACCTGAACCGCGCCGGCACCCCGCTTCTTGAAATTGTGACCGAACCGGAGCTGCGTTCGTCGGCGGAAGCAGTAGGTTATGCCAAGACGCTTCACGCTCTTGTGGTCTGGCTCGGGATTTCCGACGGTAATATGCAGGAAGGGAACTTCCGCTGTGACGCCAATGTTTCCGTTCGCCCTGTCGGTCAGAAGGAATTCGGCACGCGCTGTGAAATCAAGAACCTGAACTCCTTCAAGTTCCTGCAGGAGGCTATTGACTATGAGGTTCGCCGTCAGATTGAACTGATTGAGGACGGCGGCAAGGTTGTTCAGGCAACCCGTCTGTTTGACCCCGATAAGGTGGAAACCCGTCAGATGCGCTCCAAGGAAGACTCGATGGACTACCGGTATTTCCCGGATCCCGATCTGCTGCCGCTGGAGATCAGTCAGGAGTGGATTGACCGTGTGAAAGCAGCCATGCCTGAGCTGCCGAGCCAGCTGAAGATGCGCTTCATGAATGACTTCGGTCTGTCCGAGTATGACGCTTCGGTACTGACGAGCTCCCGTGAAATTGCCGAGTACTACAACGAGCTTGTTGAACTCACGCCGGAGAAAAAGCTCGCCGCCAACTGGGTGACGGGTGAACTTTCTGCCGCGATGAAGGAGGATGAGTCGCTTACGTTTGCAACTGCGCCGGTGCGTCCTGCGGATCTTGCCGGAATCATTGAACGCATTACGAAAGGTGTGGTCAATAACAAAGGCGCCAAGCAGCTCTTCCAGGAAATCTGGACAAACGGTTCTGCCGATATCGATCAGCTCATTGAGAAGCTGGGACTGAAGCAGATTTCCGACACCGGTGCGCTTGAAGCGATTGTTGACGAGGTGATTGCCAAGAATCCGAAGTCTGTGGAAGAGTTCAAGGCCGGTAAGGAAAAAGCGCTTAATGCGCTTGTCGGTCAGTGTATGAAAGCCACACGCGGTAAGGGTAACCCGGGGCAGCTCAACGAGCTGTTGCGCAAGAAGCTCGCATAAAGCCCGTCGAAAGGCTGGAAAAAAAGCGGCGGAGAACTGATTCTCACGCCGCTTTTTGTTACTTTGTATCAGGCACCGTATCTGGCACGGTATTGGGCCACAGCACTCTGATAGCGGGAAATACTTTGCGCAAGCGCCGAGGTTCCCTGCATAAAGCTCAGGAGGTCAGCAAGGTTGATGATGGAGACCACATTGAAGCCGAAGGTTTCCTGAACGTTCTGCACTGCAGAGGTTTGTGTAAGGTTCACAGCATCTCCGCCTTTTTCCATACGGTCCAGCGCAATCAGCACGCCGGCAGTGGTTGCTCCGGCATTGCGGATGATATTGACGGACTCACGTACGGAGGTGCCCGCGGAGATGACGTCATCGATGATAACCACACGTCCGGCAAGAGGCGCGCCGACGATTACGCCGCCTTCACCGTGATCCTTGGCTTCCTTACGGTTAAAAGCCCAGGGGACATCCGCGCCAAGGCGTGCTAAATTCATAGCTACGCTTGCAGCAAGGGGAATCCCTTTATAGGCGGGTCCGAAGATCATATCGAACTCAATGAGCTGTTTTTCCCGTGCCTCGAGCAGCGTTCTGGCATAAAAGTAGCCAAGTTTGTCGAGAAGTGCACCGGTGTTGAACAGACCGGCGTTGAAGAAATACGGGGACAGACGCCCGGCTTTGGTCTTGAATTCGCCAAAGCGCAATACATTGGCCTCGAGTGCAAATTCAATAAACTGATGTTGTAAGGTAGACATGTTGACTCCAGAGGGATGAGTGCGGTGAATTGTACTCTGATGCCTCTGATGAGAGGTCTGACAGAAAGGAAAAAAATGACAAAACCGTTCAGAGTCGTAACGTTTAACGCCAACGGTATCCGTTCCGCCAATACCAAAGGATTTTTTGAATGGTTTATGGCACAGGATGCTGATGTGCTCTGTGTTCAGGAACTCAAAGCACAGGAAGCGGATATCCCTGAGGCGCTGAAAAACCTCCCCGGCTATCATGCCGCTTTCCACTGCGCTCAGAAAAAGGGGTATTCAGGGGTGGGCATATGGACCCGTAAGGCACCTCTCGGGGTCGTTCAGGGACTGGGTGTGGAGGAGTTTGATGCTGAAGGACGCTATGTCGAGGCGGATCTGGGCGGATTAACAGTCGCCAGCATCTATTTTCCCTCCGGAACCTCCGGGGATGACCGTCAGGAGGTCAAGTACCGTTTCCTTGATCTGATGAAAAACCGGCTGGCGGCATTGGCTCAGGCCGGTAAACCATACCTGTTCTGTGCTGACGTCAATATTGCCCACAAAGAGCTTGATATCAAAAACTGGAAAGGTAATCTCGATCACACAGGGTTTCTGCCCGAAGAGCGCCAGTGGATGACAGATCTGTTCAACTCGGGCTGGGTTGATGTATACCGTAAAATTTATCCTGATAAGGAACAGTACACATGGTGGAGTCAGCGCGGACAGGCACGTGCCAAGAATGTCGGCTGGCGCATTGACTACCAGATCGGTCTGCCGGCTATCGGTAACAGTGTGCTTGAAGCCAGTGTGTTCTCAGAGATCAAATACTCCGACCATGCACCGCTCACCATTGATTATGACTTTTCACTCTAAGCAGGGGACATTGCAGTGAAACTGGCAGATATTCTGTTTACACAGGGGTTTGGAATTCGTTATGACTGCAACCGTCTGATTGAGGCCGGCATGGTGAGTATCGGAGGTCAAACGGTTGATGATCCGTTTTTTGAGGCGGATGTGGCGGAACTCACTTTTGCGGTTGGAGGGGTCGAGTGGCCCTACCGGGAAAAGGCCATTATTGCACTCAACAAACCCGCCGGTTATGAATGCTCTCTGAAGCCCTCTGCACATCCTTCGGTGATGACCCTGATACCTGCGCCGCTCAGAAAGCGTAATGTGCAGCCTGTTGGAAGACTTGACGTTGATACAACAGGACTGCTGCTGCTCACCGATGACGGCGCACTGCTGCACCGGCTCATCCACCCGAAGCGTCATGTTGAAAAAAGTTATATCGCTACGCTCAAGCACCCTGTTACGGAGAAAATGCTCAGTATGCTCCGGCAGGGGGTGACACTTGCAGACGATCCGATCCCGGTTGCGGCCAGGACTGCTGAAGCGCTTGGTGAGCGTACACTGGAACTGGTGCTTACTCAGGGCAAATACCATCAGGTTAAACGCATGGTTGCCGCCTGTTCAAACCGTGTGGAGGCTCTTCACAGAAACCGGTTTGGAAAACTGGTTCTCCCGGATACTCTTCCCGAAGGGG
The DNA here is from genome assembly GCA_905194315.1 of uncultured Sutterella sp. Lineage (GTDB taxonomy): Bacteria > Pseudomonadota > Gammaproteobacteria > Burkholderiales > Burkholderiaceae_F > Sutterella. The sequence goes on from CAJJRX010000001.1 coordinate 21,657, forward strand.
AATGGATATGGGTAAAACAGGAAGATATTCTCTGAGCAGACACAAGTCCGGATAAAAAATATGAAAAAGCACCCTGCAGCCGCCTATCTGAAGGAGTGGGCAATTTATCTGAAGCCTGAAACCCTGAGAATGTTTTTTCTGGGGTTCAGCGCCGGATTGCCGCCGCTGCTGATTCTTGGAACGTTGAGCTTCTGGCTTCGCGAGGCATCGGTGGATCTGGCCACTATCGGGTTTTTCTCTTGGATCGGGCTGGTCTATGCGCTCAAATGGATATGGGCACCGCTTGTTGACCACGCCAGAGTGCCGGTACTCGGCAGGCTGCTAGGACACCGCCGGGCATGGCTTCTGCTCGCGCAGCTGGGTGTGGCGGCATCGCTGCTCGGGATGTCAGTCACCAACCCTCAGCTTCACCTCCATACTATGGTCGGGTTCGCGATGCTGACGGCGTTTTTCTCGGCGACACAGGATATTTCACTGGACGCCTATCGAATCGAGTCCTCTTCAGCACAGCTTCAGGGAGCGCTCTCGGCTATGTACCAGGCGGGGTATCGTCTGGCGATGATCTGGGCCGGTGCAGGGGCGCTGGCGCTGGCAGCCTACGCTGCGGCAGGAAGCACGGCCTACCACTTTGAAGCCTGGCGTTTTGCCTATTCCATGATGGCCGCCTCCATGCTGGTAGGGGTGGTGACGATAGTGTTTTCACCCGAACCTCAGCATGTCCGCCGGCAGTGGGATAAAAACATGGGGATTGTCTCGCGCATCAAGGACGGGTTCTATGCACCGCTCAAGGACTTTTTCAAGCGTTACGGACGGCAGTCGCTGCTCATTATTCTGCTGATTTCGTGTTATCGCATCTCTGATGTGGTCATGGGGGTGATGGCAAATCCGTTTTATCACGATATAGGCTTTACCAAAGAGGTTGTTGCCTGGGTCAGTAAAGTTTTTGGCGTGGTAATGACCCTGTTCGGGGCGTTTTTTGGTGGTGTTTGCATCATGCGTCAGGGAATTCTGAAAACCCTGCTTCTTGGTGCGGTGCTTTCTGCCGGGACAAATCTGCTCTTTTCCGTGCTTGCTCAGGTCGGCAACAGCACGCCTTTTCTTATGCTGACGGTCTCCTGCGATAATCTCGCTGCCGGGATAGCCAGTGCCGCTTTTGTGGCCTATCTCTCGAGTCTGACCAATCTCTCCTTCTCGGCCACCCAGTATGCACTTTTTTCCAGTCTCATGGTTCTGCTGCCTAAGGGACTGGCCGGTTTTTCAGGTGTTGCTGTGGAGAGTGCAGGATTCAGCACCTTTTTTGTCATCACGGCGGTGATCGGGGTGCCGGTAATGCTCCTGATACTCTATCTGATGAAAATGGAGAAAGTCGCGGAAAAACCGCGAGAACACTGACACCAGAGAGGACAGGGCGCCAGTGTGGCGCCCTGAAGCGTCTCTGTCTGAGGCTCAGAATGGTTTTTTGCGACCGAACGGCGGTTTCCGTCCGGCGGCGGATTTCCCGTTGCTACCGCGAGGACCTTTCCCGACGGGTTTGTTTGCCCGCTTTTTGGGCGCTTCCTCCGGCGGAAGAAATCCGCGGGTGACCGAGGCAATTTCAGCAACGGATACCGCAATATCCTCAAGAGCCTGATCCAGGTTTTCCAGAGGACTTTCCAGATCCAGTTCCTCTTTGATTTCTGCAATATCTCCGGCGATGTCGTCCGGTAAATGACGGAGAATTCCCAGAAGGGCGCTGCTGACAGTGTCGTTTTCCGAGTCCTTGAGACCCGGCCAGCGTTCGATCACCTCCAGAAAACCGAGCGCGAAAGGTACAACGGCACCGATGCTGTCGTAACCCCGTACGGGTCTGCCTTTTTCATCTTCAATTTCATAAATGATCGGATCGAGTGCCTCACAGCCGGCGAGCGTCCGGTCGATCTGCCGGTAGCGCCTGTAGATCAGCTCTTCAAGTCTGTCCTGCTGCTCTTCATTTTCGAGCGCTGCACTGCGGTCTCCGTTATGGTCAAAGAGGTACGGCATCCACTCCTCAGGGGATGGTTCCTCCGGAAGGCAGAGCAGTGCTGTCAGATAGCCGTCAAGATAGTCAGGCTCAACAGGTTCGTACGGTTCCGGGAACGAGGCGAGCAGTTCGCCGAGTTCAACGTAATCGTCATCAGATAAAGGGCGTTCGATAGGAGCAGAGGGCATAGAGGTATATCCAGCATAGGAGTTCAGAATTTCACTCCATTGTAATACGGGAGTCCCGCTGTTATGATGGAGTTCAAAAGAATAACAGCACTCATCCGGATGTGACTGTCCGGGAGTTATCGGAGGAGCAGTTATGGCGCTGATTGTATTTACCTGTCGTGAAACCGGTCCCTTTATGATGTTTGAGGAGACGGTCAAACAGATCTTCAAGACTTTAAACCGTCCCTACAAGGATCGCGGTGCTTTTGCTGCAGAAGACCTGCCGGCTCTTCTGGAGCTTCTCAACGAGGCTGAGCGCAGGGATAAGGAGCGGATCGCACAGATGGAGGCGGATCGCGAAAAACGCTTCCGTGAATGCTCTTACGATGAGGAGCTCAAACTGCGCGAGAAAGAAGAGGAGGAGAAGCGTCAGAACCGCGAACGCATCAACTTCTATCAGCGTCTTGTTCCGCTGCAGAATATGATGCGTCGCGCGATCGAGAAGGAAGAACCGATTATGTGGGAACCCGCTTAAATCTTCCAGAAGTTTCTGGTAAAGAGTACAAAGACGGTGAAAATTTCAAGACGCCCCAGCAGCATCAGGAACGTACAGACCCAGAGCTGGGCGTCATTGAGGTAGGAGAAGTTTCCCGACGGTCCGACATTTCCCAGCCCGGGACCGAGGTTTGTGAACATGGCGATAGGCGCAGAAAGCGCTTCGGTGAGATCCAGACCGGAGAGTAGCAGAAGCACCATACCGATCACAATAGTGATCAGCCAGACCATTACGTAGACCAGCACGGCAAAGCTGATTTTGTTGTCGATGATCGTATCCCCGACGCGCAAGGGGGCCGCTGCTTTTGGATAAAGCAGAAGCAGCAGCTCGCGCTTGAGTGTTTTCAGCAGAATCAGAAGACGCAGCTGCTTGATCCCGCCCCCCGTAGATCCTGCACAGGTTGCAAAACAGGCTGCTATCAGAATGATGATTGGGAGTCCTGCCGGCCAGGAGGAATAGTCAACGGTCGAAAAACCTGTGGTAGAGGCGACTGAAATCGCTGAGAACATTGCGTAGCGAAGGTTGTCCTCCCAGCTGTTGTAGATACCCTGGGAGAAAAGTACCCAGAACGTGATGAGTACGAGGATGATCATGGTGATCATCCATGAGACCGCCTCGGGACTCTTGAAGTAGAGGAAAATATTCCGGCGGTTCCAGACAAGAAAGTGAAGGGAAAAGTTAAAGCCGCAGATTGCCATGAAAAAACAGGCAATATAGTCAATGCGTGCCGAGTTGAAAAACGCATAGCTCGAGTCGTGTGCCGAGATACCTGACAGACTCACTGTGGTCATCATATGCATGATGGCGTCACTCCACTCCATGCCGCCCATGTGGTACGCAACAGCACAGGCCAGGGAGATTCCAAAGTAAATCAGCCAGAGGGCTTTTGCCGTGTCGGCAATACGCGGTGTGAGTTTCTGCTCCTTCAGCGGGCCGCTGGTTTCAGCCTTGATGATCTGTGAGCCCCCGATGCCCAGCAAAGGAAGAATGGCCACAGACAGCACGATCAAACCCATCCCGCCCAGCCATGAGAGGAAGCTGCGCCAGCCGTTCAGTGACAGCGGCAGATGATCAAGCCCTGTGAGCACAGTCGCCCCGGTGGTTGTAAGGCAGGACATCATCTCAAAATAGAGCTGAGAGAATGTCTGCGAGGGCATTTCTATCAGGAAGGGGATGGTGGAAAAAAGCGGAACAAAGGTCCATATCAGTGTCACGAGCAGAAAGCCGTGGCGTGCGCTGAGTTCACGCTTATAACGCTTCGTGAGCAGTGTCAGAGCCATACCGGTCAGAAAGGTAATGGCAGTACTGATCACAAAACTCTGTACCACCTCGGGGTCATAAACAAGAGCAATACCCAGCGGCAGCAGCATAGTACCGGCGAACCACATGAAGACAAGTCCGGCCACATGCAGCACAGGTAGGATGAGATATCGGACGGTGTTAAACATGGTGCTGCCGCCTTAGAAGAAGCCCACATCCACGGTAAACAGGCGTTCAACCTTAGGGAGCAGACGTTTGGAGGGAACGAAGATGATGACATGGTCCTCTGCCTCGATCACCGTATCCTTTTCTCCCATCAGCACAACCTGTTCATCATCAACTGTTCGGATAATAGCGCCGATATTGCACCCTTCAGGGAGCGAAATATCCCCGATCCGACGACCGACCACTTTGGAGCTCTGTCTGTCGCCGTGAGCAATGATCTCGAGCGCTTCTGCAGCGCCGCGTCGCAGACTGAAGGCGGAGACGACGTCTCCGCGGCGCACATGGCGGATGAGTTCACCAAGAGCAGCGGCTGTTGTTGACACAGTGATATCAATCTGGTCGCCCTGCATCAGATCGCTGTAGGCTTTGCGGTTGACCAGAGCGATGGTGCGTGTGGCGCCAAGTTTTTTGGCGAGCAGCGATCCCATGATGTTGTTTTCATCATCATCGGTGAGAGCCAGAAAAAGGTCGCAGGTGGATACACCGGAGCTCTCGAGCACGTCTTCGCTAGTGAAGTCGCCTTCGATAATGATGGCGTGATCAGCGAGTTTTCTCGAAAGCTGTTTTGCTTTTTCCTTGCCGGATTCAAGGATACGGATGTTGTAGCGGTTGTCGCTTTTCAGAAGCAGACTTGAGAGCTGGTAGGTCATATTCGGCTCCCCGGCCAGAATAATGTTCTTGACCTCCTGCTCGCGGTGGCGGAATTCGGCCATCACCTGGCGGGCGTGCTCGGAGTCACACAGACAGATCACTTCATCATTGGCTTCAATCACGGTCGCTGCCGTCAGGTCGAGACGGCGGTTGCGCCGGAAAATCGCCACAATTCTTGCCGGTACCTCCGGCAGATGTGTAAACAGCTCCCTCACAGAGCGTCCGACAAGAGGACTGCCCGCTTTGGCGCGAACAGCGAGCAGACTGGCAATCCCCTCACCAAACTCCTGCACCTGCAGTGCTTCGGGGAAGCTGATGAGTTTAGCCAGATAGTTCACAACCGTGAGTTCAGGCCAGATGATGGAGGTTGCTTCGAAGCCTTCCTCGCCGAGAATACGGGGGTAGCTGCGCAGCTCGTTATTGCGGACACGGGCGATGCGGGTAGGAATATTGAACATCTGCGCGCACAGCAGAGAAACCACCAGATTGGTTTCATCACTGGAGGTGACGCTGATGAGCATATCCGTATCCGCCGCACCGGCATCTGTCAGTACCTGCGGGCTGGTGGCGTTACCGACGACGCCGCGCAGGTCAAAACGTGACTGTAGATAGGCAATATGTTCGGGATTGGTGTCTACGATCGTAATATCGTTTGCCTCGGACACCAGACTCTCGGCAATTGAACTGCCGATGCGACCCGCACCAACAATCAGAATTTTCATGTCATGCTACAGCGCGTTTTGCCGGCCGTCACGCAGGCAGAGAGCGCCACTAAAAATAAAAACGAACAACGCTTATCTGATGTCACGCCGCGGATGCGGGATCACATCAGATAACCAGTGATTTGGCCGACGGCGCAGTCCTGTACGTTCAGTGCTGCAGATAGTCGGCTTTGGAGGGAAGGCCGTATACGGGCAGAGCGTCAGACTGTACCTCCTGTTTGGTGTACTCCTCAGTGTCAATGCCAAGTGCTTTGAGTTTACGGTACAGATGTGTACGTTCCACCTGTGCGTGCTGAGCGAGCATGGCCACAGAACCGTTGCAGGCGACAAGCATGCGGGTCAGATAGGCCCGTTCGAAATCGTCGCGCATGTCCCGGAAACTGCGGTTAAAGTCAAGCACCAGTCCCAGAGGGCGCACCTCAATAATCGGTAAATGTTTCGGCTCTCCTTCATTGACCGGGCGACGGGCTGCGGTTGCGCTCTCTTCAAGCAGGAAGCAGCCCTGTGCGGGGGAACGGTGAAAGAGCCGTTTCTGGGAAATTCCGCCGGTCTGTCCGGGGGCGAGTGCCTCAAAGGATTCACGGCCCTGTTCCTTCCAGTCCTGCAGGACACGCTCGCAGGTCTGCAGCAGGCGTTTGAGCGAAATCGGTTTTTCCAGAAAATCCATGGCACCGTGCCGGGTGGATTCCATTGCAGTTTCAATTGTGGCATGACCGGACATCATGATGACAGGGCAGTGAATAACCTTGTTGGCAACCCACTCTTTGAGCAGGGTAACCCCGTCAGTGTCAGGCATCCAGATGTCGAGCAGAATCAGATCAAAGTGTTCGGATCGGACAAGTGACTGAGCTTCCGCTCCATCTTGAGCTGTTGAGACGGCATAGCCCTCGTCAGAGAGAATCTCTGACAAAAGGGATCTGATGCCAAGTTCATCATCTACTATCAGGACATGCGGCATATTGTACGTTCCAGAAGAAATGCAATTATTTATAGTTTCAGCTTAACGGGCTACGCGGAAGTTGATATCCACACTCGCACCCAGAATTGTCTGGGTTGCCGGATCCTTGCGGTTGTACAAGGAAATGGTAGCACCGTGTTCATCTAATATTTTTTTCACCATGGGCAGGCCCAGCCCCGTGCCGGTCGGCTTGGTCGTTACATAGGGCTCAAAGGCGGCCTGAAGGATGGAATCCTTAAACCCATCGCCATTGTCTTCGACCAACAGTTTAACAGCACAGGGCGCATTATTCTGCTTGGCTGAGCAAAGCTCTTGTGTTCTGACTGTAATTTCAGGCTTCTGATCGTCGGGTTGTGCCTCGATACTGTTCGAAATCAGATTATGGATAACCTGCCGGAGCTGCGTTGCATCGGCAAGGATGTGCGGCAGATCCGGTGCAAGGTCGAGCTTAACAGTAATCCCCGCGTCATGGTAAAGCGAAACGGTATCGGCCAGGAATTCATTAAGATCGAGCGGGTTGAGGGCTGCGGACGGCAGGCGGGCGTAATCTCTGAAGTCATTGACCATCTGCTTGAGTGCATCCACCTGCGTCACAATCGTCGTGATGGTGCGGTGCAGAAGAGCAAGATCCTTCTCGTCAGTAAGGCGCCGTTCAAGCTTGAACTCAAGCCGCTCGGCAGAGAGTCTGATCGGCGTGAGCGGATTTTTAATCTCGTGTGCCAGACGGCGTGCCACTTCACCCCAGGCTGTTGCACGCTGGGCGTTAACGAGCTGGGTGATATCGTCAAACACCAGCACCCAGCCTTCCTGCAGACCGAGACTGATCCGGGAGGCGCGCAGATACAGATGTACTGTGCTCTCACCATGAGCGAGTTTGTGTTCGAAGCTGTAGGCCTCTGCGTCGCTGGTACTCTCCTGACGGGCTTTTTCAAGAGCCTCAACAAGCGAGCTGTAGCTGCCGCTCAGGGGTTCTCCGATTTTGATCGTCTCTCCACTGAGAATCCGGCGCGCGGAAGGGTTGGTGGTAACCACCGTGAAGTGTTCGTCTGTGACGATCACGCCCGAGGAAATGTTATGCAGTACGCGTTCAAGGAACTCCTGTGCGAGCTGGGCATTTTTTCTCTGCAGCTCCAGACTGTGCCGGGTTTCGGAAATCTCCTTGATCATGGAGTTGAAGGACTGGGTGAGCTCATTGATTTCGTCACCGGCCGGGAACTCACGGATGAGCTCGTATTTGCCCTGACTCACACTCTTGGTACCTTCAGCGAGCTGGAGCACCGGTGCGGTGGCGCGCCTGGCAAAACTCAGAGAGCCGACGATGCTTGTAAAGGCGGCAAGCAGCAGCGTAAGGGTCAGCGTCAGACCGTAGATGGTGCGCAGCGACTCCTTGCTGAGCGCCAGTTCCTGATACTCACGGTAGCCTTCAACGAGTTCTGCGGCTTTGGTCGTAATGCTCTCGGGAACCGGTTGCGTCAGCTGCAGGTACAGGGTCTGCTTTTCCTGCTTGGATGGTGTGAGGATGGAAAAACTGACACTGCCCGGGTTGAGGGAGGCTGTGCGCAGCGAGGGAATCGGCACAATGACACGGATTCGCAGTTCACTGTTTTTGGCCTGGGCTTCAAAGGCATCGCCGTCAATCGTACTGTAGAGTCCTGAGGTCTGAGCGGCCTGAATCTGGAATGCGGAAGGCATATCCGGGATGAGTACGCTGATCTTGCTGCCGGTGGCTGCTACTGCCACCCCGGTACTGGTGACAACCAGAGCCTCTGTCCGGGGTTGATTGCCAAGATGCTTCATCAGATCCTGCATGATCTGGGAGGGCGGTGTGGTGGCGAGTGACTCGGCTAGCTTTTTGGCATCCTCTTCCGTTGTATGCTGCAGCTGGGTAAGAATACTGCGTGTGATAGCCACCCCGGAGTCCAGAGCAGTCCCGACACGCACATCAAACCAGGAGTCAATGGAGCGGTTGATGTAGGCGTGAGAGACAATGTAGATGACAATCGTGGGGATAAGCGCAATCATCGCCGTCGTGAGCGTGATTCTTGCTGTCATCTTCGAGCCGAAGCGCTTCTGGAGATAGGAGCGCACAAGGCGGATGACCATGGTCATCACGATGGCGAACAGGATGACCACGATGAAGATATTGACGATCAGCAGAGCCGGAAAGTACTTTTCATACAGTCTGTTGCCGGCACTGGAAATCACCAGTGCACCAAAGGCGATAAGCCCCAGGGTGATGCCGACGATTGAGCTGTATCTGAACCAACGAGGCATGATAGATCCTATTTCAGCCCGAGCAGATCAAACGGGATGGAAATAGTCTCCCATCCGCTGTCAATGGTCCAGTCTCCGAAACTGGTATTAGTGACCTGCATGGCTTTCGGCAGCTTGCTGGTGTCGAGGTAAAAGCGGGCCTGAGCTTCGTAGTCCGAGGATTTCACCTCCGAGATATCCGCAACCCGCCAGCGTCTGACGGACTTGATGTAGGGCATCACCTGATCGAGGGTGTCATAGTCCTGACTGAATCCGTTGTAGGAGAGACGGTAACGCTGAGTGAGCGGGTTAAAGGCGATACGCAGCAGAAATTTGTCGCTCACCACTGTCTTATCAAGCCAGAACCAGCGGTTTTTGCTCAGGGTGAATTCGTGAGCAAAGTAAAGGGCAATTCCGCGGTGCAGAGCCTCATAGAGGGTGTGAGGGAAGTCAAACTCATAAGACGCACTGAGGAACAGCCCGGGTTTCTGACCGGGTTCGTCCACGGTGAGTTCCGCCTGCATAAGCTGAGCTTCAGCTGCAGTGGCGGTAGCTGAATGTGCGCCTCCGATTCCGAGAATAAGAAAGGCGCTGAGTTTGAGCAAATGTCTGCGAGCGAGCATGTCCTGAACTAGGCGACCTCTTTTTTGAGCAGCGTGTAGAAGAAACCATCGTTAACGGCAGGAATAAGCTCCGTAGAGGGCTTTTCACTATCCTGCGGCAACAGTATCATCATACCGTGATTACTTCTGCAGAGGGGAACAACAGTTGCATCAGAATGCTTTTTCAGAAACGCCTCCATCTGCAGGGGACCTTCCTCGGGAAAGATCGAGCAGGTTACATAAAGGAGATGGCCGCCGGCTTTAACAAGGGGCCAGAGAGACTCCAGCAGCTCGCGCTGCTGGGCGGCAAGCATGGCCACATCACCTTTGCGGCGGATCCAGGGAGTGTCGGGCTGACGGCGAACGACACCGCTCGCGGTGCAGGGGGCATCGAGCAGAATGGCATCAAACGGTTTGCCGTCCCACCATTTGCTGACTTCGTTTGCATCGGCATGGATGATGTCCGCTTTGAGTCCGAGGCGATCAAGATTTTCCTGAATACGTCCGGCGCGGACGGCATCCACTTCAAGGGCGGTCATCTGCACTGCCGCTTTTTCCAGCAGATGAGTGGTTTTTCCGCCGGGGGCAGCGCAGGCGTCAAGCACACGGTCTCCGTCTTTCACGGGCAGGAGCTGCCCCGCGAGCTGTGCTCCGGCATCCTGAACAGAACAGAGCCCTTCCCAGAAACCCGGAATTTTATCGACTGATACCGGTGTAGTGAGCTCAAACGCCTCAAGACCGACCTGACGGTGAGACATGCCGGCCGAGGAGAGCATCGCAGCGTAATCGGACATGGAAATGCGGGCTGTGTTGACGCGAAGGGTGAGCGGCGGATGTTCGAGGGCGACAGAAAGAATACGCTCCCAGTCCTGAGGATGTGCTTCGGCAATGGCCTGAATCCACCAGGAGGGGGCGTTCCAGCGGCAGGTGCGCTGTCCGCTCATTTTTGCTTCCAGCTCTGCTTTTCTGCGACCGTAGTTTCTCAGGATAGCGTTGACAAACCCTGCGCTGTGACGGAGGTTTTCGTCGGATTTTGCCGCTTTGACCGTTTCGTTACCGACGGTAAAGGACTTCACGCCATTGAGTTCAAGTGTGCCGAGTGCACACTCCAGAAGCGCCTGAACCTGGGCATTGGGCTGTTTGTTGGCAAGCTCACTGATGATGAAGCGGTTTTCTGCCGTACGACGGATGGTACTGTAGAGAATGGCCTTGGCAGTCGGCCAGTCCTCTCTGGGGATCTGCTCCAGACTCTGGGGCAGAAGGGTATTGATAGAGTGCCCATCGTTCATTTTCATACGGATAGGCAGAAGCTGAATCAGCAGAGAGCTAAGGGGCAATGACATAAGTCTGTGCGCTTAAGGAGAGTTCGGAGGGTTAGTGCTGCGCGGACTTCAGTATTCGGTGACGTCCGCGCGGATATACGGTTAACGGTTAATTGCCGCTGGCATCGAGCAGCATACCGGCACTCAGAGGCTGACTCTGCAAAAAGGCGGTAAAGGGCATACGCTGTTTGCCCGGCTTTTGCAGAACAGTCATGGCAAGCGCGCCGGTTCCGCAGGCAACGACAAGTGCCTCGCGGGTATCGAGAACCTCGCCGGGCGTACCCTGTGCGTCAACAGGATGTGCTTCCCATACTTTGATATTGAGTTCACCGAGTCTGAACTGCGAACCGGGGAAGGGGATGTGTGCACGAATTTTGCGTGCGATCACTTCAGCGCTTTCCCTCCAGTCGATCAGGGATTCGGATTTCTGCAGTTTTTCCGCATAAAGAACCCCTTCTTCAGACTGTGCTGTCCAGGTGAGTTCGTACGGAGTCTGCAGTTTTTCAACAAGCAGATCGGCGCCGAGGCGGGCAAGGCGGTCCATCAGTGTGTCGCCGGTATCCGTGTCCGTGATCGGGGTGCGTGCCGTGGCGATCACGGGACCGGTATCGAGTCCGAGTTCCATTTTCATCAGCATCACCCCTGTTTCAGCGTCACCGGCTTCAATGGCCCGGGCAACAGGCGCTGCACCGCGCCAGCGGGGGAGCAGACTGCCGTGAATATTAATGGCTTTGATATCGCGGTTGACACCGATACCTTTGGCACAGTTCAGGACCGGCTCGGGAAGAATCAGGCCATAGGCGGCCACAATCAGTACGTCGGCCTCGAGCGCATGGAGCCGGTCAAATATCTGTTGACTTTCCTGAGGCGCTTTCTTTACGCTCAGTGTTACGGGAGTAAGCACCTCGATGCCATGCTCGAGAGCGACTTCTTTGACGGGGCTGGCAGTGAGTTTCATGCCACGCCCGGAGGGGCGGTCAGGCTGCGAAAGAACAAGAGCAATTTCATGCCCGGCGGCGATAAGCTGCTTCAGGGCGGTTGCGGCAAAGTCCGGCGTACCTGCAAAAATGATTTTCATGGCGTGTACGATAAGGTATTAACAGTTTAAAAAGATTCTGTACAGACATCGGTCCTTGAATCGGAGACTATAGTTTAGAGAGAATGCCTGACAAAGGTGAGAGCGAATCATGCAATATTTTCAAGAGCAAGGTCATGTGATTGCTTACAGCCGGTACGGTGATCCGGGCAATCCGGCCATTGTCCTGCTGATGGGACTGGGGATGCCGGGGGCGTGCTGGGCGCCTCTGCTGGTACAGAAACTCGTTGAAGAGGGCTTTCAGGTGATTGTGCCTGACAACCGGGATGTGGGGGAGAGCACTCACTACCGGGAGCTCACAGTCGATCAGGGCGATGTGATCAACGGTATTCTTAATGCCTTTCTGGGTCGCACAGTCACGCAGGCCAAGTACAACCTCTCTGATATGGCCGTGGATGTGGTGCACCTGCTGACACATCTGAGAATTGACTCGGCGCATGTTGTGGGATTTTCCATGGGCGGAATGATTGCACAGGTGCTGGCCTCAAACTATCCGGATCGTGTCAGAACACTGGTTTCCATCTCCTCGGCAACCGGTCATATCCGCACAGGTCTGGGAAAGCTCACAGCGATCTGGTCTCTTATCAGAGAACCCAAAGAGGCTGAGCGGCTGGAGGAATACTTCCAGCGGGTGGTTCAGAAACTTGCCGGCCCTCTGTATGAACCGACGGCAACGGAAATGGATTTTATGCTGACACTACTCTCGCGCAGGCCTTTTGACCGGGAGGCAATGTACAGGCAGCTGCTGGCGATTCTGGCCAGCGGTGACCGCTCTCAGAGTCTGGCAATGGTCAGAGCGCCCACTCTCGTTATCCACGGCAAGAGTGATCCGCTTTTGCCGTTTGCGGCGGGTGAGGAGACCGCGGCGCTTATCAGAGGGTCTACGCTCTGGGCTATTGAAGGAATGGGGCACCAGCTTCCCATGAAACTGATGCCCCAGTTCGGTCAGCGCATAGCGCTGTTCTGTCATCGCCGGGTTTAGTGCTCGGCCTGACGTTCACGTTCGCGCTCAGCCTTGAGCTTGCGCAGCTTCACCTTTGCACGGTCTTTTTTCAGACGGCTAAGGTGATCGATGAAAACGACACCGTGCAGGTGGTCGATTTCATGCTGAACACAGACAGCGAGCAGACCATCGGCTTCCAGCTCAAAAGGCTTGCCGTCAAGATCCTGGGCGCGAACTTTAACGCGCTCGGGACGTTTGACTTTTTCATAAAGCCCTTTCAGCGAAAGGCACCCCTCTTCGAATTCCTCCAGTTCCTCGCTGTGAGCAACCACTTCGGGATTGACAAAGACGCGAAGATCGGAATGATCCTCCGTGATGTCGATAACGATGATGCGCTTGAGCACTCCAACCTGATTGGCAGCAAGACCGATACCCGGGGCGGCATACATCGTTTCCGCCATGTCGGCAGCGAGCTGTTTGAGCTCATCATTGAACTCAGTCACCACCTCGGCGGTTTTGGCAAGAATCGGATCGGGATATTGAACAATGGGCAACAGTGCCACTGGATAACTCCTTAACGTAACTCAGAAAAGAGATACACAGATTATATGACGCGTCTGCACACGGTTTGGCTTTAACCTGCAACAAAAATCGCACCTTTTGCCGGGGTCTTGCGCCTCGGTGGAAGATTCGCTCCAAAGACCTGTCCTGCACAAGCTGACGCGATAATATAAAAAATTCCGGACCGCCTTCCTAAGGTGAAACCCTAGGGGGAATTTTGGAAGAAGGCTAGATTTTGCCCGGGAAAAAACGTTAAGATGACAGGGCTCAAGAATAATGCGGATAGTAAATCCGGTTTTGTAACAGATTCAGCCGCCGGTGAAGATGGCTCTGCAGGGGCTTCAGACCGGTTGCCAGCGAAGGTCAGATTCTCAGGTTTATTGTCTTATGATGCCAGAGTCCGGCCTTGGAAAACACAATTGTAAAGTGGCCGGTACCCGTCATGTTGAGGGTATGGGTTCGAAAAGGTTTTAGTGATGTCAGTATCTTTAGTGATTGCAGAAAAACCGTCAGTGGCAGGTGATATTGCCAGAGCGCTGGGTGGTTTTACCCGTGAAGGTGAGTTTTGGGTCCGTGACGATATGGTTGTCGGCAGTGCTGTCGGGCATCTGCTCGAGCTGGAGGCTCCCGAAGAGTTTGATGTCAAGCGCGGACGCTGGACGTTCAAGGCGCTGCCTGTTCTGCCGCCGCACTTTGATCTGAAACCTATCAAACGGGCGGAGGATAAACTCAAGTCCCTCTCAAAGCAGATTCGCAGCCGCAAGATCACTGACATCATCAATGCATGCGACGCGGGCCGTGAAGGTGAGCTGATTTTCAAGTTCATTATGCAGGCCTGCGGAAATAAAAAGCCGATCCGTCGTCTGTGGCTTCAGTCCATGACCAAGCAGGCTATTCAGCAGGGATTCGCCTCACTCAAGAATGACACCGAAATGCAGGCGCTCGAAGAGGCTGCACGCTGCCGTGCCGAGGCCGACTGGCTGATCGGCATTAACGGTACCCGTGCCATGACCGCTTTCAATTCCAAGGAAGGGGGTTTTTTCCTGACAACTGTCGGTCGTGTGCAGACGCCTACGCTTGCGCTGGTTGTACGCCGTGAAATGGAAATCAGGAGTTTTGTGCCGCAGGCATACTGGAATGTGCGTGCAACATTCGGTATTGCCTCCGGTGAGTATGAAGGCATGTGGTTTGACCCTGACTTCAAAAAAGACAAGAACAACCCTGACCTGAAGGCCGAACGTCTCTGGACGAAGGAAGAGGCGGAAAAAATTCTTGCCGCCTGCCGTGGAAAAACAGGAACGGTGGAAGAGAAATCCAAGAGAACTCACCAGGCGGCACCTCAGCTGTTTGACCTGACGAGTCTGCAGCGTGAGGCGAACGGCCGCTTTGGTTTTTCCGCCAAGACAACCCTTTCCATTGCTCAGGCGCTTTATGAAAAGCATAAAGTGCTCACTTATCCGCGTACCGATGCCCGGGCGCTGCCTGAGGACTATATTCCGGTTGTCAATCAGACCATCTCCAGTCTGACAGGTCTGGATGACTACCGGCTTTATGGTGACAAGATTCTGCAGCACAGCTGGGTGGTGCCTGATAAGCGAATCTTCAATAACGCAGGAATCAGTGATCACTTTGCCATTATTCCGACCGGTCAGCTGCCCAAGACCCTGAGCGAGGCCGAACAGAAGATCTACGATCTGGTTGTCCGCCGTTTCCTGTCCCAGTTTTTCCCTGCTGCCGAGTACGACGTTACAACCCGCATCACAACGGTTGCCGGACACTCGTTCAAAACCGAAGGCAAGGTGCTTGTGGTGCCAGGCTGGCTGGAAGTGGCCGGCCGGTCGCTGCGTGCGCAAAAGGATGAGCTGCCTGCTCTGAAGATGCAGGGCGAAAGTGCCCGTGTTGAGGATATTGTGTCTGATGCGCTTGAAACGCGCCCGCCCGCCCGTTACACGGAAGCTACGCTGCTCACCGCCATGGAGACTGCGGGTAAGAAGATTGAGGATGATGAACTGCGCGATGCTATGGCGGACAAGGGGCTCGGTACGCCGGCCACCCGTGCCGCTACGATCGAAGGTCTGATTGATCAGAAATACATGCGCCGTGAGGAACGCGAACTGCATCCCACCCCCAAGGCTTTCCAGCTCTTTCAGCTGCTCAACGGGCTGTCGATCAAGGTGTTGAGTGAACCGACACTGACCGCAGAGTGGGAACACAAACTCAAGCTTATTGAAGAGGGGAAGGAGTCCCGTAAGGAGTTCATGAAGGAAATCCGTGAACTCACCGAGTCGATTGTCGAGTCGGCCAAGCGCTATGAAGGCAACAGTGTACCAATCGAAAATCCCACAACGATAGTCACGCCCTGCCCGCAGTGCGGCGGCCAGCTCAAGGAAACCTACCGGCATTACTCATGCATGACGCCGGGCTGCGGTTTTGCGGTACCCAAGCAGGCTTCCGGTCGCATTCTGGCGCCCGAAGAAGTGGAAACGCTGCTGCGCGATCACAGGATCGGCCCCCTGAAGGGTTTCATCAGCCGTCGTGGCTTCCCGTTTGAGGCAGAACTGATGCTCGTGCGCGGTGAAGACAAGCGCATGCACATCAAATTTGACTTCGGCGAAGAGGATCAGCAGGAAGAGGAGATTAATGTCGACAACCTCCCGGTGATCGGTCCCTGTCCTATCTGTGGAGGACGCGTACTGGAAACGGGAAGTGCCTATCACTGTGAGCACAACCTCAAACCGGGAAACAAAAAGTGTGAGTTCCGCATCAGCCGCACGATTCTCTCGAGAGAGATCGCGCCGGAGGAAGTCAGCGAACTGCTTGCCAAGAAACGCACCCCGCTGCTGCAGGGATTCGTCTCAAAGCGCAGTCACCGTACCTTCAGCGCCTTCCTGGTGCTCAGCGATGACGGCAAGGTTTCCTTTGAGTTTCTGCAGCGTGATGAATCGGCAAAGTCGCCTGCAAAGAAAACCACCCGCCGGACCAAAACCGGAAGTTAATTAAAGCTGTGCCAGCCCGTGGTGGTATACCGCCACGGTGCCGACGGCAAAAAAAGAGCGACGTCTCTCTTCAGAGAGGCGTCGCTTATTTTATTTGTCGCAAGCGCGGCTTATTTGTTTTCGCGTTTGTCCGTCTCATCGACGACCACGAGTGCATTGGAGGTGTCGGTGTGTGAGGCGTTGGGGTTGTTGCGCGTGACGAAGATCTGATCGATGCGGTTGTTGTCCACGTCAATCACTTCAAACGTAAAGCCGCCCCAGGTGATTTTATCGGTGCGCTTCGGGATCTTGCGCAGCATGTACATCATGAACCCGGCAACAGTTTCGTAGGTGGAGTCTTCGGGGAACTCGTCTACATCAAGTGCGTGTTCGAGGTCATCAATCGGCGTGGAACCGTCAACGAGCCAGGAGCCGTCACCGCGGTCGATAATCTGCAGCTCATCCTGCGTGGCCACCAGATCGCCCATCACCGTGCTCATCACGTCGTTCAACGTGATCACACCGACAACGAGTGCGTACTCGTTAATGATGATGGCGAAGTCGGCGCCCTGACGCTGGAACACATCGAGCACTTCCGAGAGCGTCAGACTGTCAGGGATGAAGGGACAGGTCTGTACGACGCCCTGTTCTTTCAGAGAAATCTGTTTGCCTTCGAGAACCTGATTGAGGATGTGCTTGGAATCCACGTACCCGATGACATGGTCGAGATCTTTATCGCAGACAACGAAACGGTTATACGGGGCGGAGGTGATCTTGCTGCGGATGCTCTGCTCGGATTCGTCAAGTGTGAAATACATGATGCTCTCACGCGGTGTCATAGCAGAGGGGACGAGACGGCTTTCCAGATCGAACACGTTCTGAATGACAGCTTCCTCCTGGGGAGCAATGACCCCGGCGGCAGCACCGGCACCCACGCTGGCGAGGATGTCTTCACTGGTGATGGTGTCCTGACGCTTGGTGGGAAACCCGATCGAACGCATGAGCGAGTCGGAGAATTTTTCAAGCACATAGACCATCGGACGCAGGCAGGCAATGATGATGCGCATCGGCTGAACAACCGCCATGGCGGCAGCTTCAGGACGGGCAATAGCCAGACGTTTCGGAAGCAGATCCGAGAAAATCACAAACAGCAGAATCGAAAGACAGAAGGAGAGGGTAAAGCTCACTTTACCCAGGACTTCAGGCGGCAGAAAGCTCGAAAGAGCCCACTCGAAAAACGGTGAAAATGTGGCGTCACCGACGATACCGCCGGCCAGTGCGACCGCATTAATGCCGAGCTGCAGGGCAGAGAAGAACTGCCCGGGCTGTTCCTGTAAATCCAGTACTAATTTAGCTCTGCGTTCTCCTTCCTCGGCAAGCGTTTGCAGACGTGTTTTTCTGGCTGCGGCAAGTGAGATCTCGGCGCAACTGAAAAACGCGCTGAGAAAGATAAGGATGAAGAGAGTGATTAGCTGAGAGTATGACATAGACCTTTACCAAAGGTTGATAGCCTTTTATTTTATCACGCCGGAAGTAAGTTATTGTTTTCGAGAGTGTTTTTACTTAGATAAGACACCCTGAGTAGAAATAAGGAGAGACTTTGCTATTAATGGAAAAAGACGTAAATACTGGTTTCTTTTTGTCGGGGAATCTTTACAGACGTAACTTAAGCAGGTATCTTCTAAACTCAACGTTCCGCAAAGCTTGGCGCGCTGTTTAATGAATAAATTGAAAAAACCATAGGATAGGAAAAATGGGAAATTCAAAGCTATTAGCCACTGTTGCCGTTTTAGCCGCTGGCGCGGTTGCCATGCCTGCCTTTGCAGGTGCGACTCTGGATGCAGTGAAAAAACGCGACTACCTCGTCTGCGGGGTTAACACGTCTGCTCCTGGCTTCGGCAGTGCTGATAGTCAGGGTAACTGGGAAGGTCTTGATGTGAACATCTGCCGCAGCGTCGCTGCTGCTGTTCTTGGCGATGCCAAGAAGGTGAAGTTTGTTCCGCTGACATCCTCTCAGCGCTTCACCGCTCTGCAGTCCGGTGAAATCGATGTGCTCGCCCGTAACACCACCTGGACAATGACCCGTGACACGACACAGGGTGCCATGTTTGTCGGCACGTCCTACTACGACGGTCAGGGCTTTATTGTTCCGAAGGAGTTCGGTATCAAGACGCTCAAGGAACTTGACGGTGCTTCCATCTGCATTCAGTCCGGTACGTCCACTGAAAAAACGCTTGCTGACTTCTTCCGCACCAACAAGCTCACCTACAAGGCTGTCGTGTTTGATGCTGCCGAAGCAATTCAGGGTGCCTTCCTCTCCGGTCGCTGCCAGGCTTACACAACCGACCAGTCTGACCTGGCCGGTATGCTGACCCATGCTTCCAATCCGGAAAAGTACGAAATCCTCTCCGAAGTGATTTCCAAAGAACCTCTCGGTCCGGCCGTGCGTCAGGGTGATGACCAGTGGTTCCTGATCGTCCGCTGGGCGCTCAACACCATGATTGAAGCTGAAGAATACGGCATCACGAAGGCCAATGCTGATGAACTGCGCAAGACGAGCACCAATCCCAATGTGCTGCGTATCCTCGGTAACGGCGACGATATGGGTCGCGGTATCGGTCTGGACAAGGAATGGTCCTACCGTATCGTCAAGCAGGTTGGCAACTACGGCGAGTCCTGGGAAAAGTACTTCGGCCCGAACTCCGCGCTCAAGCTGCCGCGCGGTCTCAACAAACTCTGGACGCAGGGCGGCCTGATGTACGCCATGCCGATTCGCTAATCTGACGGCAGTCGTTCATTAAGAAAAAGGCTCCCTGGAATTTTCTCGGGAGCCTTTTTGGTCAATAATATTGCGTTTCTATCAGACTGATGCGGTAAGGGACGGCGGAAAGCCTGTCAGGCGTCGTGTCACACGAACAATAACTCTTCATTTGAGCCTCACATAAGAATGTTATCGAAGAACTCTTTTGGTATTGAGGGTGATGACGCCTGGCGTGAGCGTCAGGCCGCAAAGCGCCGCCGGGACTATACAATCCAGGCTGTTCTTGTCCTGACACTGTTTGCGCTGCTTGCCGCCGCGGTAATGAACATCTCTGACAATCTTGCCGAACGCCATATCCGCAGCGGTTTTGCTTTTATTTTCAACCCTTCAGGATTTGACATCGGTGAAGCAGCCTTCCCGTTTACCAGTGCTGATCCTGCATGGCAGGGTTTTCTGGTAGGGATGATCAATACCGTCAAGGTGTCCTTTTTTGCGATTATCTCAGCCACGCTGCTTGGCGTGGCGGTCGGTCTGATGCGTCTTTCCCGCCACCCCATGCTGAAATTTCTGGGGGCGGCACATGTCGAGGTTTACCGTAACATTCCTCTGCTGGTGATGCTCCTTGCTGTGTATCTCAGCGTAACCGAACTGCTTCCCAGTGCGCACGGGGCTCTGCATATCGGCAACTGGGTCTACCTTTCCAAGTCCGGTCTGCAGTTTGCCGAACCGGTGCATTTCTGGGCCGCTACATTCACTTCGCTTGCCGTGGCGGCTCTGGGCGGATGGCTGGTTCGCCGTCTCTGCACAAAGCGTCTGACCAATCTGATTGCCTCACTCTGGGGGCTTGCTGCTTTCGCAGTTCTGCTTGTCTGCTCGTGGTGCATATTCGGTGCCGTTGACGGGTGGGCTCATCCGGAGCAGACCCGCTTTGCGTTGCGCGGCGGCGGACAGTTAACCCCGGAATTTCTCTCACTCTGGCTTGGACTGACACTGTTTACGAGCGCCTCGATTGCAGAAATTATTCGTGCGGGTGTGCTTGCTGTGCGTCCTCAGCAGTGGGATGCCGGGCTTGCCCTGGGTCTGACCCGGGCTGAAACTGTCAGCTATGTGATTTTCCCGCAGTCTATGCGTCTGGTTGTTCCGCCGCTCGCGAGCCAGTTCATGAACCTTACGAAAAACTCCTCTCTGGCTGTGGTGGTCGGTTACCCCGATCTTGTCAATATCGGCAATACCACCATTAACGTCAGTGCGCAGGCCCTCGAGGTTATCTGCATCATCATGCTGGTGTATCTGACACTCAACCTGATCACCTCCGTGCTGATGAATGCTTTGAATGCCCGCGTGATGCGAGCCCCGCAGTAACAGGAGGATAAAGATATGCAGATTGTTTCCGAATCCTCTTTCCACGGGACGCTGGCTGAGCGCATCCGCCGGCAGTTTTTCTACTCCGTTCCGGCAGGCATTGTGAGCGTTGGCGTTTTTGCCGTTATTCTTTATGTCCTGATCCGTTTTGTTGACTGGGCGCTGCTCAACTCGGTGCTGAGTGCCGACCCCGAAGCCTGCCGTCAGGCCTCAGGCGCCTGCTGGGGGTTTGTTACCGAAAAATGGCGTCTGATTCTGTTCGGACGTTTCCCGTATGCGGAGCAGTGGCGCCCCGGACTGGCCACGGCGATTGTGATCGCTTTGCTTGTGCTTTCCGCTTTCCCGGCGATGTGGCATAAGCCCAATTCGCGTTATCTCCTCTGGGGATGGGGTGCAGGTTTTGTTGCTTTCTTTGCGCTCATGACCGGGGGCGTTTTCGGTCTGAGCCATGTCTCCACCGATATGTGGGGCGGTCTGCCGCTCACTGTGATTCTGACGCTCTTCGGTATGGGGCTCTCCATCCCGATTGGTGTTGTGCTTGCTGTGGCGCGCCGCAGCAGTATGCCGATTGTTTCCGGTACAGCCACCGGATATATTGAACTCGTGCGCGGTGTGCCGCTTATCACGGTGCTTTTTGTTTCAACATTTATCTTCCCGCTGCTGCTTCCGTCGGGATTCCGCGTTGACGCATTCTGGCGAGTGACGGTCGGTATTGTGCTCTTCCAGGCGGCTTATATTGCAGAAACCGTTCGCGGCGGTATTCAGACGATTCCCGCCGGACAGTTCAATGCAGGTGCCTCTCTGGGGCTGACCAAATTCCAGGTCTACTCCTACATCATCCTGCCGCAGGCGCTCGTGGCGGTGATTCCGGCGTTTATCAACAGCCTGCTGTCGTGCTTTATGGACACCTCGCTGGTGACGGTGGTGTCAATGACCGACCTCACAGGGGCTTTGAAGCTTGCTCTCGGGGATGCTGTCTGGCGCGGTTACTTTGTCGAAGGGTACGTGTTCATTGCTGTGATCTATTTTGTGATCAGTTTCGGAATTTCCCGTTACAGCATGTGGCTTGAAGGGTATCTTGGCGGCAATAAACGGCGCTAACATTACAGGACAGCAACCAAATTCCAAAGGTGAAAGAATGTTTTCCACATTCCATGAGCATATTATTCGTGTCTCTCATGGCCCTCAGGACGATCTGTCCATGGACGAGCTCTGGTCCGCGTTCCTGACCTATGCAGAGAAACCTCAGATGTTTGTTGAGCATCTGACTGATTCAAAGATTATTTCCAGAACAGAAACCGAAAAAGGCTTTAAGCTCAAACGGCATCTGTTTTTCGATAAGATGCAGATTGCTGACACGGTTGATGTGATCAGTGCAGAGCATACGCTTGTTACCCTGGTTGAGGCAGGGAAGGATTTTCCGGCCTCGAGCTTTCTTATCCGGCTGGAGGAACCTGAAACCGGTAATCTGTTTGTGCGGTTTATTTATGAAGAGGAAAAACGCAACGAGAATCCGATGTTCTCGGAAATCCGCAAACAGGCCTATCAGGATAAAGACGAGTTTCTTGTCCGGGAACTCCTTCAGTGGATAATGCGGCAGCGGAAAAACTGAGATTTCCGCCGTCTGTGTAGCGTTTTCTTATCACTTGGCGCTCGAGTCTGTCACTGGCCCGGGCGCTTTTCAGTCATACAACATGCAAGCCGAAAGCAAAACCCGAATCGTAAATTTCCTTTCCCGTGATGTCGCTATCGCCCCCTGGCAGGCCGAAGCTGTCATTGAACTTTTTGAAGACGGCGCGACCGTGCCGTTTATCGCCCGCTACCGCAAGGAGCGTACCGGGCAGATGGATGACACGCAGCTGCGCGTCTTTGAAGAAAAATATCTTTATTACACAACGCTGGAGGACCGCCGTCAGACGGTGCTCGAAAAAGTGTCCGCTCTCGGCAAGCTGACGCCTGAACTCGAGGCACAGATCCTGGCTTGTGACACGAAGCAGGGGCTTGAGGATATTTATCTCCCTTTCCGCCCCAAGCGCCGCAGCATTGCTGCAGATGCCAGAGAAAACGGTCTTGAGCCGCTGCTCGAGGAGATTATCAGTGACACGGCTCTCGATGTGAGTGCACGCGCTGCTGATTTCATCCGGCCCGATACCAAGTTTGATTCTGCTGACGGCGTGCTCAAGGGTGTAAGGGCTTTGCTTGCCGAGCGTATCGGTGACAATGCTTTTATCCTCGGGTCTGTCCGTGAAATGCTCTGGCGCGAGGCCGAGCTTTCCTCGAAGGTTATCGAAGGTATGGAGCAGGGCGGTGAAACGTATAAGGACTATTTTGAGTACCGGGAACTGATATCAAAAATCCCGTCACACCGGGCTCTTGCGCTGCTGCGCGGTTTCCGTCAGGGGGTTCTTCGCGTGGGCATTGACAGCACTGAGGCGTTTGAGGAGGAGTTCTCCTGTCTGGCGGATGAGACGCTGAATCTGTCACTCGCCGCGCACAAGGATGCCTGGCTCAAGAGCGCTGTCGGCTGGGCCTGGCGCGTGAAGATTCTTCCCGGCATGGAGTCAGAGCTGATCAGTCTGCTCAGGGAGGATGCGGAGAAAAAAGCGATTGATGTTTTCGGCACCAACCTCAAAGCAGTACTGATGGCGGCGCCTGTCGGCTCCAAGGTGGTGATGGGGCTTGATCCTGGGTATCGCAACGGTGTCAAGATTGCAGTGGTCTCCGGTACCGGTGCGCTGCTTGAGACATTTGTGGTTCATCCCTTCCAGTCGGCCGGGGAGCGGGAAAGGGCGCAGGCGATGATTGCCCGGTCCTGTCTGCGGCATGGCGTGGAGTTTCTGGCCATCGGCAATGGTACGGCAAGCCGTGAAACGGATGAGCTCGTCGGCGGTATTCTGGCAGCCAACCCTGCGATTCGCGCACGAAAGGTCATTGTCAGCGAGGCGGGGGCATCCGTATACTCGGCCTCCGAAGTTGCTGCGCAGGAATTCCCGGATGTAGATGTGAGTTTCCGCGGCGCGATTTCAATCGCGCGCCGCCTGCAGGATCCGCTTGCTGAACTTGTCAAAATTGATCCCAAAGCGATCGGAGTCGGACAGTATCAGCATGACCTGAACGAGGAGCTGCTCAATGTGCGTCTCAACAATGTGGTTGAAGACTGTGTGAATGCGGTTGGTGTCGATATCAACACAGCCAGTGCGGATCTGCTCAGACGTGTGGTCGGTATCGGCCCCGCGAGAGCCGCCAATGTGATTGAGTTGCGTGAGAAGCTCGGCGGCTTCACTGACCGCGAACAGATCCGTGATGTCCGGCAGCTCGGAGAAAAGCGTTTCGCCCAGTGTGTGGGATTTTTGCGAATCAACAACGGGAAGAATCCGCTGGACGCCACCTCTGTGCATCCCGAGTCCTACCCGGTGGTGGAGAAAATGCTCCGGGCGCTCGGCAAACCGATCGGTGAAGTGATCGGCAATACCGCTTTGCTGAAAACGCTCCGGCTCAAAGACTTTGTCACCGATACGGTCGGGATGCCGACGCTCGAGGATATCGTCCGTGAACTGGAAAAGCCCGCCCGCGATCCGAGAGCGCAATTCACCTATGCCAATTTCAACGAGTCAATTCATAAGATTTCCGATCTCAGCGCCGGGATGAAACTCGAAGGTGTTGTGACAAATGTCGCCCAGTTCGGCGCCTTTGTGGATATCGGTGTGCATCAGGACGGGCTGGTGCATATCTCCGAACTATCTGACGATTTTGTGAAGGATCCGCATCAGGTGGTTCGCGTGGGGGATATTGTTCAGGTGGTTGTGCTTGAGGTCGATGAGCAGAGAAAACGCATTTCGCTTTCCATGAAAAAGCATAGTGCCCGCAGTGGTGAAACGCCGCAGGGCCGGAAACAGGGACGGCAGGGAATGCGCAAAGAGTCTCAGAGGGCACCTACAGCAATGTCCAATGCGTTCCAGAGTCTCGGTATGCTCAGGAAGTGATGAGCCAGACAGGACAGAGGGCGGCGGAATTTCTCCCGCCTGTCTTCAGTCCCGCCTGGCGGGATATTGCTAGAATATTCCGCCTTGAATTTATTGCTGTTTTCACGGGGCGCACACCGCCCCTTCAATTTCTGGAAGTGTTATGACCAGTCCGAATCCCGCACTGGTGCGTGACGTTGAAGATCGACGCACCTTTGCCATTATTTCCCACCCTGACGCGGGTAAAACCACATTGACGGAAAAGCTGCTGCTTTTTGGCGGGGCTATTCAGATGGCCGGCGCCGTGAAGGGGCGCAAGGCAGCCCGTCATGCCACCTCCGACTGGATGGAAGTGGAAAAGGAGCGTGGGATTTCCGTCACCAGTTCGGTGATGCAGTTCAAGTACAACGATCATGTGATCAATCTGCTCGATACACCGGGCCATGAGGACTTCTCGGAAGACACGTACCGCGTGCTGACTGCCGTTGACGCTGCCATTATGGTCATTGACGCGGCCAAGGGTGTTGAAGCGCAGACCATCAAGCTGCTTGAAGTGTGCCGTATGCGCAACACGCCGATTATCACCTTCATCAACAAGCTCGACCGTGAAGTGCGTTCGCCGCTTGATCTGCTCAGTGAAATTGAAAGCGTGCTCAAGCTGCAGTGTGTGCCGATCACCTGGCCGATCGGGATGGGTAAAACCTTCCGCGGGGTATTTTCACTTCTGAATGACCACATGGTCCGATTTACCCCCGGTCAGGAACGTCTCTCAAATGAAAAAGAAATTATTGAAGGACTGAATAATCCTGAGCTCGATAAATTATTTCCGATGGAAATGCCCAGTGCACGTGAAGGAATTGAATTAGTGCAGGGGGCGACCGAACCGTTCGACCTTGAGAAATTTTTAAATGCTGAACAGAGTCCGGTGTTTTTCGGTTCCGGTGTGAATAATTTCGGTGTGCAGGACCTTCTGGACGCACTGGTGAACTGGGCGCCTTCTCCGCGCGAACGCGATGCCGGCACGCGAATGGTGCAGCCGACGGAAACGCCGTTTACCGGTTTCGTCTTTAAGATTCAGGCCAATATGGATCCGCGTCACCGTGACCGTATTGCTTTCTTCCGTGTCTGCTCGGGCCGTTATGAACCCGGTATGAAGGTTTTTCATACCCGTGAGGGGCGGGAAATGAAGATTGCCAATGCGCTCACCTTCATGGCACAGGACCGTGTGATCATGACGGATGCTGTGGCCGGTGACATTATCGGTATTTATAACCACGGTCAGCTTCACATCGGTGACACGCTCACGGAGGGCGAACAGCTCGCTTTCACCGGAATACCAAATTTTGCACCTGAACTTTTCCGCGCCGCCCGCAGTAAGGACCCCTTTAAAGCCAAGCAGCTTCAGAAAGGGCTGCAGGAGCTCGGCGAAGAGGGGGCTATTCAGGTCTTCACGAACGACATCGGCAATATCCTGCTTGGTGCCGTCGGTCAGCTGCAGTTTGAAATCGTGGCTCAGCGTCTCGCCACAGAATACAAGGTCGATGCCATTTATGAGTCTACTGATGTTTCGACCGCCCGCTGGCTGTCGTTCCCGGATGAGAACACACGCAAGGATTTCGAGCGTGAACAGATGGCAAGACTCGCCACTGACGTCAATGGAAATACGGTCTATCTGGCGACATCGATCTACAATCTGGAGACAACGATGAAGCACTGGCCGCAGGTGAAATTCCATTCAACCCGCGAGATGAACGAGAAAATTGAGTAAGTATTTACTATCGTAAAAACGACTGTAGTGCAGTTATTTTATTTTAGTAACCGCTTACTCGAATATAAGAAATGCCGGCTGCAGCTGATCCGGATACGGGCTGCAGCCGGTACTTTTTTCCGGCCTTCCTTCAGTGGGTGGTATACGCGAGAGAGGTGCGCTGCTGCCAGTGCTGAGAGGATCCGAGACAGTGCAGACCGAGTACTCTGCCGGTACGTTCTCTGATGTCTTTTTCAAGCTGCCGGTTGGCCTCCTCCCCTACTTCGGTACCAGCCTTGTTGTCGTAGAGCTGGTAGGATGACCGGGTTTTCTGAGGGGTGATGTTCGGCATGATGACATTGCAGCCGTAAAGAATTCCTTCAATACGCCCGCCCGGCGTAAGTGTTTCGAGGGCGGTGGCTGCGGCGATGTTGACATCCTTCAGAACGAGTCTGGTAAGGGCAATCATATTCAGGGAAAGCTGACGCAGCTCGTCGTGCGGCAGCATCCCTTCGCGGATCATATTTCCACCCTGACTGACCAGATAAGGTCCCATGCCGATCATATCGGCGTCAAGCGCTTTAAACGTACGGATGTCTCTGACCAGATCCTGTGCTGACTGCCCCGGCAGTCCGATCATGACGCCGGTGCCGACCTGATAGCCTGCCAGGCGCAAATTCCTGAGTGCTTCGATTCGGTTTTCAAGCCGCTTTTCATGGCGACCCTTTGCACTGTGAAGTCGGGAAAAGAGTTCGGGATTTGTTGTTTCGAGCCGCAGCAGATATCTCAGACCGGATGGGTTTGCGCTCGCCTCGGCCCATCGCTGATAGGTTTCAAGGGTCTGCTCGCCAAGACTCAGTGTGATGCCAAGACCGTGCGGCAGTAATTCTGACACGCTTCTGGCATGGATTTCCTCAAGTAATTCACTAATCCAGGCGATCCACTGCGGGTCACGGCGCTCACCCGCCTGAATGGCGATTGAACCGTAGCCGTTTCGAACAGCAATGTCGGCGCACTCCAGAATCACATCCCGCTCGAGGGTGTAGCGCGTCAGAGCATGGTTGCTTTTGCGGATACCGCAATAGCGGCAGTCGGCTGTGCAGATATTACTGATTTCAATAAGACCGCGGAAATAAATATTATTTCCGGCGTATTTTCCGGTTGTTTTATAGGCGGCCTGCTGTAATTTTTCGCAGTCTTTTTTATCTCTGAGATTTAATAAGAATATTATATCTTCGTCAGATAAAATATCTTTTTCCAGTAATTCTTCCACTAACATCAGAACTGCTGACCTCCACAAGCTGCCCGGTAGGCGGCAAGCGCCTCGGGATGCGCCTTAAGTACACGTTCTATCAGCCCTTGCAGGAAGGAGATGGTCATGCCGTAGTTTGTCATGGGGATATGCTGCGCATTGGCCTGAGCCAGACGTGAGAGCATATGCCGGCGGGTGACAACACAGCCTCCGCACTGGATAAGCACCTTGTAAGGGGTGAAATCATCTGGGATATCCTTGCCTACGGCAATGTCTATCCTGAGGTCTTTGCCGGTTTTTTCCCGCAGCCAGCGGGGAATTTTGACTCTGCCGATGTCATCCTTCTGCGGATGGTGGCTGCAGGTTTCAAGAATCAGTACGCGGTCGCCGTCCTGAAGTCGTGAAAGTGCTGCGCAGCCCTGAGCCAGCGCGATGATGTCGGATTTGCTCGCCCCCATCAGAATGGAGAAGGTGGTGAGTGCAATACTGTCTGGCGTCTGCCGGGCCACCTCCAGCACGACCTGGGAGTCGGTGATGATAAGTGCCGGCGGATGCCTGAGATCCTCGAGCATGGCACGAACCTGATCAACCTGTACAACCAGCACTCTGGCATGCGCGTCAAGAAGCTCGCGCAGCGTCTGAACCTGTGGGAGGATGAGCCGTCCTTTGGGGGCGCCGATATCAATGGGGGTTACCAGCAGTACGGTGTCTCCCGGGCCCACAAGCCCTTCGGTGAGCGCTTTGTCTGGTTCTGTATGCTCCCGGGCGAGTCGGACCAGTGCCTCACGAAGACGCCCGATCGAGGCAGCGTCACGTGCGGCCGTTTCGACAACGGGGAAACCGTAGCCGGAGAGCGTTTTTCTGAGTGCTTCTGATGATCGAGCAAGGTCGGAATGCGTCAGAGTTACAACAGCGGGCAGCGCACGGGCTTTCATACGCTCGAGAAGGCGCTTTTCCTCGTCTCTGAGCGCATCACCGGCAGGGATGGCTACGATGGCAAGGTCGACCCACTCCATGACTTTAAGAGAGCGCCTGACGCGTTCAAGCCCGAGCTCACCGGTATCGTCTGTGCCGGCAGTATCCACAAAGACCACCGGCCCGACAGGTGAGAGTTCATAGGCTTTTTCCACAGGGTCGGTCGTTGTGCCGGGCTCACTTGAGACAATAGAGATGTTCTGTCCGGACAGAGCGTTGATCAGAGAGCTTTTGCCTGCGTTACGCAGCCCGAAGAGCCCGATATGCAGACGAAGCCCTTTCGGCGCGGGCAGCACGGACATGACTGTCTGCCGGGCGGCATGCTGTTTTTCATCAGGATCGTGGCTCATCGGGAAAACTCCGGAAAAATCTGTCAGCTAAAAGCATACCAGTGCAGAAAGCATAACGGCACGACTTTCACTGCAGGAAAATCGTGCCGTCTGACCGGAAGATGTGTTTCCGGCTTACATGTCCTCTTCTTTGAGCGGACGGCGAAGTTCGGCACGGACGTTGTCCATGGCCGAGTAAAAGGCTTTCATCATCACCAGACCCAGGAATTTCCCGGCATCGGTCACAATCAGACGGTCGGGATCCGTCGGATCGTTTTTGATGGCACCGATTGCCTTCAGACCGAGCATTTCCTTGAAAAGTGTCGTGTCCAGATTGACACCGTGCACTTCACGGAAATACCGGCGCGAGAGGCGGTGAGAGAACAGGTTCAGCATCAGGCGGTACTGAAGAATGGAATGCTTGTTGAACTGACGGCGGCGTTCCACCCCTGTAAAGCCCTGGGCAATGCGCTCACCGTAGCGGCGCAGACTGAAGGTGTTCACGTAGAGACTGTCTCCGAGGAAGCTGAATGCGCCGGAACCCACGCCGAGGTATTCGTCATGGTCAACGACGTATTCGTCAAAGCCCTCGTCATTGGTGCGTCCGAACGTCCAGGAGGTGAGCTGACGGTAGTGCGCACCAAGAGTGTTCATAATGACCTGATACTGTTCAGCGAGCTGGCTGCCTTCGGCGGCAATCACGTTCTTGACGCTCTTGCGTGTCTGAGAGGTCACCATGAGCGGGTAGGTTGTCACCTGGCGCGGGTTGAGCTGACGGATCTTGTCCATGTCATCCTGAAGCATGTCCAGTGTCTGACCGCGGAAGCCGAAGATCATGTCGACATTGCATGTCGGGAAAAGTTCCTGAGCGTACTGCAGGCGTTCAAAAATCTGTTCCCCGGAGCCGAATTTCTCATAGCGCTCAGCCAGTTTCAGAATGTCGTCGTTAAAGCTCTGCACACCGATGGACATGCGGTCAACCAGTCCCTTGAGGTTGCGGAACTGCGGCGTCATGATGATCTGGGGATCGGTTTCGCACGAAATCTCCTTGATCGACGGGAAGAGCTTCTTGGCGTGTTCGAGCGTCTTGATCAGTTCGGATTCGATAATCGTGGTCGTTCCCCCGCCCACATACATGGACTGGAAGTCATAACCCAGAGCCTTGACGTAATCCATCTCCTTGCGCAGGTTTTCGAAGTACAGGCGCGCAGTATGCTCCTTGAACAGGAAGCGGTGGAACGTACAGTACGAGCAGAGCGTGTGGCAGAAAGGAATATGTGCGTACAGCAGATATTTATGCCCTTCCTGAGGAGGCGGAGGACTTTTGAGAATGACCGGATCACAGCGAAGATATTTGGACGTGTAGTAGTCCATAATCTTGTCGGTTGCGCGGATTGCCCAGTCAGGAAGAAGATCCTGCCGGAAAGTTTCAGGGGTTGAGCTCATAGGTTTATTGCTGATGAATTTTGACGACGGGTTGAACACGAATTGTAGCGTACCAGATGCAGTACAAACGATTCTTTATACCAATAAGATGATAAAAAAGAGTCGTCTATTTACCTTACGGCAGTAGGCAGATAGACGACCCGGAATTTCAGAAACCCTTAACCGTGTGTCGCATAGAGCTTCTGAATCACGTCTTTGAATTTCGTGCTCAGCGGACCGCGCTTGAGTTTGAGTGTCGGGGTCAGAAGACCGTTTTCGATTGTCCAGGGCTCCCGTGTGAGTACCACTGCACGCGGCAGGGCGTAGTGCGGGAAGTTCTTTGCGGCGAGTTTGGCACGTTTGAGTGCCGCGGATTTCACGGCCGGATTCTGCAGCGAGGCATCATCCTTAGGATCGAGTCCCTGAGCTTGCGCAAGCTGCTCCCATTCACTGTCGTTGACGACAGCAATCAGACTGATGTAAGGGCGGTTTTCACCGATGATGTAAGCCTGAGCAAAGAGCTGATCCGTCTCAATAGCACCTTCAAGATCGGCCGGCGGCACTTTTTCACCAGTGCTCGTCACGATGATTTCCTTGATTCGGCCTTTGATCTGCAGCAGACCCTGCTCATTGAAGGCACCAACGTCACCTGTGCACAGCCAGCCGTCCTCGGTAAAGGCCTTGGCGCTGTCTTCCGGACGGTTCCAGTAGCCCTTCATCACGCTCGGTCCCCGGACCTGAATCTCATCGCCTTCTCCGAGACGCAATTGGACATTGCAGAACGGTTTGCCGACGGTGGACGGCTGGTTGAGGGTCTGGTTGTTCCCTGCGATGATAGGACTGGTCTCCGTCATACCGTAGCCCTGAATGATAGGCAGTCCGAGACCGCAGAATGTACGGGCAATCTTATGGTTGAGCGCGGCGCCGCCAGAAATCGCAATGCGAAGTCTGCCGCCGAACTGACTGAGCAGGGCGGAGGAGATTTTACCGAGCAGAAGCGGGCGAACAATCGGATCGAGGAAACTGCGCCAGGAGCTTTCCGGCGTCATGAGATTCTTCTTGCAGAAATCGCGCCAGCCCACTTCAACAGCCCATTCGAAGAGATAGCGGGCAAAGGCGCTCGACTTCTTGAGTTTGTCCTCCACACGCGCAAAGATGCGTTCATAAACGCGGGGAACCGAGATGATCACATCCGGTCTGATGGTTTTCAGATCGTCTGCAAGCAGCAGGATAGAGCGGTTGTAGGCGATACGGCAGCCGGTGGCGAGTGCCAGATAGTATCCGGCGGTACGTTCAAAGGTGTGCGACAGCGGCAGAAATGACAGGAATGTGTCACCTACCTGTGGCGAAACGCAAACCAGTGTTGCCTTGACGTTACTGACAATATTTTCGTGTGTGAGCATCACGCCTTTGGGGCGCCCGGTTGTGCCGGAGGTG
The DNA here is from genome assembly GCA_905194315.1 of uncultured Sutterella sp. Classification (GTDB taxonomy): domain Bacteria; phylum Pseudomonadota; class Gammaproteobacteria; order Burkholderiales; family Burkholderiaceae_F; genus Sutterella. The sequence continues at coordinate 53,197 of CAJJRX010000001.1, forward strand.
TAGATGATGCCGGCAAGGTCGTCCTTGGACGGACCGGCGGGCAGCTCATCCGTGTAGGAGGCGCCTTCTTCGAGGAAAGTCTGGCTGCCGGTTACCTGATACTGGCCGTCCTCCTGTGGTGTTTCCACTTCGCCGGGCTCGGTGATGATCACCTGATTGAGGTCGGGCATCTCAACCCCGGTGGCACGGATCTGCGTCCAGCGGTTGAGTTTATTGGTAACAAGCACCTTTGCCTGACTGTCGATAATAATGAATGCGCAGGCACCCGGTGTGTCAATGGCATGCAGCGGCACAGGAATCAACCCGTTGGCGAGGGCGGCCTGGTCAGCACAGACATGGTCCACGCTGTTGGGCATAAGAATGGCGACACGGGTGCCTTTTTTCAGCCCCATACGGGCATAGGCCTGACGCCAGGCGCGGATTTTTTCGCCAAGCTCCTTGTAGGTAAGGCTCACCCACTGATTGGAGGAGCGGTCAAACTGACGAAGCGCTTCGTGGGATGCGTACAGCTTAAGACTATTTTCGAATAACCCCGGCAACGTATCGATACCGTCGAGATCATAGGGTGTTTTTCCAGACTCAGTCGCTGTCACAATAAATTCCTTTTCTCAATTCACACTTTTTCGGAGGTTGCTCGAGGCAACCCGAATATGATTCAACATACCCAAAACAAAACGGTTTTGTGGCACTTAAAACTAGGGGTTTTCCCTTATTCTAAAGCGCTTTTCTTCGCTTCGAGCGCTTCCCAGCGTTCATAAGCGTCAGAAATAGCCTGCTCGAGTTCCTGGGCCCGTTCTTTATCGGCTTTCAGGCGGTCAACAGACTGGGTGTGATAGTCCGGATCGCTCATGCTGCTGATCAGTGCCGACTGTTCCTCTTCGAGTGCCATGATGCGTGCCGGCAGTTCTTCGAGCTCTTTATTTTCCTTGTAGGAGAAGCGTTCCCGTTTTTGAGGGCGGGCAGCGGGCTCTTTGGAAGCCGATTCGGTTTTCACCGGTGTGGCTTTTGGCTCTTCCCGGCTGCTCTGCTCGATCCAGTCGGAATACCCGCCGATGTAACTGCGCCACTCACCGTTGCCCTGCGGTGCAAGCACCCGTGTGACCACGTTGTCCAGGAAGCGGCGGTCGTGACTCACCAGGATGATGGTGCCGCTGTAGTTTGCGAGCGTCTGCTCGAGCACGTCCAGACTGTCGATATCAAGGTCGTTTGTCGGTTCGTCAAGCACCAGCAGATTGGCGGGCAGGGCGAAAAGGCGGGCAAGCAGAAGGCGGTTGCGTTCACCACCGGAAAGCGAGCTCACCGGAACGTTGACACGGCGCGGCGGAAAGAGAAAGTCGCCCATATAGGCAATGATATGTTTTTTCTGCCCGCCGATCTCAACCCATTCCGAGCCGGGAGAAATGGTGTCAGCCACGGTTTTGTTCAGATCGAGCTGTGCTCTGAGCTGATCAAAGTAGGCAATCTGAATGTTGGTACCGAGCTTGACCTCCCCGGCATCGGGTTCCAGCTCACCAAGAATGAGTTTGATGAGTGTACTTTTACCGATACCGTTAGGTCCGATCAGACCGAGCTTCTCCCCGCGCATGAGGACGAAATCAAAGTCCCGGACAATGGAGCGTTCACCGAAGGACTTGCACAGACCGGTGATCTCGGCGACCACCTTACCGCTTTTTTCTCCGGTATCAATAGAGAGTTGCATGGAGCCCATCTGTTCACGACGGCGTTCACGTTCCCGTCGCAGTGCTTCAAGACGGCGAACACGACCTTCATTACGGGTGCGGCGCGCCTCGATGCCTTTGCGGATCCAGACCTCCTCCTGTTTCCAGAATTTATCAAAACGCTGATTGGCCAGTGACTCACTGTGCAGTTCGTATTCCTTTTTCTCCTGGTACTGAGCAAAGCTGCCGGGATAGGAGCGAAGCTGACCGCGATCGAGCTCCAGAATGCGGGTTACGACATTATCGAGAAACTGCCGGTCATGCGTAATAACAATCAGAGATCTTGAATTTTTATATTCTGTATTACAAATTGTCTCCAGAAACCTGATCACCTCAATGTCGAGATGGTTGGTCGGTTCGTCGAGCAGCAGTATGTCGGGGAGCAGTGCAAAGGCGAGTGCAAGAGCAGCACGTTTGCGTTCGCCGCCGCTGGCTTTCTGCGGGGAGAGTTCGGCATGCACACCGAATTTGTCAATGTACTCATCGAGTTTTGCCAGAATGCGCCACTTCTCTCGTTCATCAGCAAACTGGTTCAGTTTGCCGCGCAGGATCAGACTCTCGCGGATACTGGCTGCCTCGGGCAGGACCGGCTCCTGTTCCACATACTGAATATGCAGTCCGTCCTGGGCAATTCTTTCTCCGTGGTCCGGCAGCTGGTGACCGGCCAGAATGGACAGCAGGGTGCTTTTACCGGTGCCGTTACGGCCGATGACGCCGATACGTTCACCGGGTTCCAGCGCAAAGCTGGCTCCGTCAAGCAGAGGCAGATCACCCCAGGCGGCGTCCACATTTTGTAAAGTGATTAAAGGCATGATGCAAAACGCTATTCACGAAAATGCGAAAGCAGTGACCCGAAGGAATCACTGCTTCGCACGCAGATTAGTAAGGTTATTTTGCAGCGGGTTTTGAGGGCTCTAGCGTGAGCAGCTGCAGCGAGCCATCCTGAATCACAACACCGGCGGGTTTGCGTTTCAGGATTCTGGAGGTGTTCAGATCACCACTCCAGCTGCCAGCCTCGCCGGTGAGTGCGGGTTCCTTGTACTGATGAGCCCACTGTTCAGCCATACTGAGCGCATCAACACCGAGGGCAAAAAGGCGCTTAGCCGGCAGCGAGTAGGGCATCGGCGAGCCAAACCGGGCCTGGAAGCCCTCCTGATCATATTTCACGACAAGAGGCGCATCGACAAAGACCACATTATTGAGGTCATATACCAGTGAGCTGGCTGTCGGATTCGTTTCAGGGTCTCCGGGATTGAGCAGAGAAACACCCCAGATCTGTGTTTTCTTAGGCAGACGGTTGATGACCAGACTGGCCTCTGCGGCTCCCATGGAGGTGAGGGCAATAGGGAAGTCGGGGTTCCCGCTTACCTGGGTGACACTGATGGCCTCCTGCAGTTCACTGATGCGACGTTCAATATCCGGTGTTTGCGGCATCAGTTTCAGCTGGGCAATCTCGGTACTGTACTGCGACACAATTTCCGCATTCATTTGAGGGCCGACGAGCTGACGGCGCGAGTTGATTGTGGCGAGGTCAACCGGCAGGATCTGGTAGGGCACATGACGCTTCTGCAGCGCAGTTTCATAGCCGGCAGTGATGCGGTAGTCATTTTTTGTCGCATCACGCAGAATCAGTACGCGGGCATTGGGGTTGTTGAGCTCATTGAGTGCATCGGCTGCTTTGTCAGCAATGTAACCGGCTTCGAATTCCGTGGAGAGAGACATCATGAGAGCGTGCGGATCTACCGCCGGTGCTACTTCAGGCTGGCCGTCAGAATTCGTCGAAGGGGTGTTGAGAACCAGAACCGGCAAAGGGAGCTCGGGCAGGCGCAGCAAAGCGTCAACCCGGTCACGGGCAAGCGGCCCGACCGCGACATCAGCGCCGGCCAGTACGGCAGCCTTGAGCTGGTCCTCAAGTTTGTCGTCACTAGAGGTTTCGACCATCAGCAGACGGATTCTGGGATAGTATGCATTTGCTGCGGTCATGCCGTTTAATACAATCTTATTGGCCGCGAGCATCGGAGAATTGTCGCCCGGCATTAAATATGCCACCGTGATTGCGCGTTCTCCGCCCGAAGCAGCACTTGCAGCGTCTGGAGAAAGCATCTCTGCGGCAGCACTTATCGGTAGCGGAATTGTTAGACTGAGCGAGCAACAAAGCGCAATACGAAGCGATGAAAGGACAGACACAATGAGTTCCCCAAATGAGAAATTGATTTCAGATTCATTATTTCAGGTTAGCGGCCTGCCTGCACAGGAGTGTCCGGCCGGTTCCCTGTATGTTGTAGGTCTGCCGATCGGTAATCAGGCAGACATTACTTTACGTGCTCTTTGGATTTTAAGCAAAGTTGATGCCATAGCCGCGGAAGATACGCGGGAAACTAAGAAATTACTTGAAAAATTCGGCCTTAATGCCAAACTGTTTTCTGTCAGAGAGCATAACGAGCATTTTGGAGCAGAAGCTATTATTTCTCAACTCTCACAGGGCTGTCGAGTGGCTTTAGTGACAGATGCGGGAACGCCGTCAGTGTCTGATCCTGGTGCCAAGGTGGCAAAACTTGTGGCAGGTGCGGGCTACCGGGTGATTCCGGTTCCGGGCGCCTCGGCCGTTGTCACCGCGCTTTCCGCTGCGGGGCTTGAAGGAAACTGCTTTACTTTTGTCGGTTTTGTGCCGCCGCAAAAGAGCGCCCGGGGTAAAGCGCTGGAATACTGGCTCGGCCGGGATGAGGCTTTTGTTCTTTATGAGGCACCGCATCGCATCCAGGAACTGCTCCTTGACCTGGCCGGGCTGATTCAGCCTTCGCGTGAGGTCGTCGTCGCCCGTGAGCTGACCAAGAAGTTTGAAGAATTTGTCCGTCTGCAAGGAGATACGCTCAAGGCGTGGGCAGAGACGATGACGCCGAGAGGAGAGTATGTGATTCTGGTCGGTTCCAATGCCCGGAGCGGCAGTGAACTGGCGCTCTCCGAAGAACAGAAAGCCTGGCTCACGGCAATGCAACCGCTTCTGCCGGCTTCAAAACTGGCTGCTGCAGCGGCCAAAGTCACAGGGCTTGCCCGCAGTGATATCTACAACTGGCTGATGGCACAGCAGGACTGACGTCCCTCGCCGTACCCTGTTTCAGAGAGCCATTGTTTCACGTGAAACAATGGCTTTTTAATTTGCTGCTTGAGCTGATGTTTCACGTGAAACAATGCCATACGAGAGCAGCAGGCATAAAAAATCCCCGTACGATGACGGGGATCTGATCTGCGTTCAGCGGTTTTATTCGGAACGCAGGGCAACCTCCCGGGCTTTCGAGGAGTGGATATTGCGAACAAGGCCATCAAGCAGCGAAGAGAGTTCCTCAACCAGATTGGAGTTGGAAATCACGCCGACGAGTTTATTTTCTTCGTCAACGATGGGCAGACGGCGGATACCGAACTCGCGCATGCGAGCCAGCGCGACAACCATTGATTCATTGACTTTTGCGGTCACGACAGGGGTTGTCATGATGTCGGCGACCGTGACCTCGTTCGGATTGAGGTTACGGGCGACCACTTCAATCGCAATATCACGATCCGTAATCATCCCAACAGGGGTTTGCGACTCATCCGTCACGACAAGACTGCCCACATGTTCAGTGCGCATCTGAATAGCGCAGTCGGTAATGGTTTTGTCGCCGGTGGTGGTTGCAACATCATGTACAGCCATATCGATGACTTTCATGGAGCGTGTACGCATGGTTTTCCTTTCAAACAAAGTTTGTTAGCAACAAACAGATCAGTTTAAAACCGGTAAAAGGTGCGCCCGCAGAGAGGGCGCCGGCTATCTGTAGACTAGCAAAAAACCTTGATGCCTGCTGATACAGGAGGCATTAAGAATGTGCCGGTTCGTGTTAATCCTCACTCTCTGGGGTGTCTGCTGAAAAAAGCAGATGCTCAAAGGTGGTGAAGTCATAGAGATGCTTATCCATCAGGTGGGAGGGCGCCACACGCTGCATACTCATAAACAGGTTGTAGATACGTCCCGGGAACTCACGATCCCATTCCTGAATAAGCGCTTTGATCTCTTTACGTTTGAGATTTTCACCCTTGCCGCAGATACCCTTGGCCGTAGTGGGGTAGCCCCGGATTTTTGAGAGTTTCTCGGTTTCATACTCACGCACATAGGCAAGCGGACGGATCACTGTGTTGCGGCCGTCGTCACTGCGCAGAATGGGCGGCATACCTTTCATTCTTCCGCCATAGAAGAGGTTCAGCAGAAGGGTGCCGACAATGTCATCCATGTGGTGTCCGAGCGCGATTTTCGTGCAGCCGTGCTCACGGGCAACACGGTACAGGATGCCGCGGCGCAGGCGGGCACAGAGCGAGCAGATGTTTTTCCCGTCCGGAATGACACGTTCGACGATTTTGAATGTGTCCTGATCCTCAATATGCCAGGGCACACCGGTGCCGGCAAGGTAGGCAGCCAGCGTTTCCCGGGGGAAGTCCGGAATGTGCTGGTCAATGTTGACAGCAAGAAGTTCAAAACGGATGGGGGCGCGCTGCTGAAGGGTTTTCAGCGTATCGAGCAGCACAAAGCTGTCCTTGCCGCCGCTCATGGCAACGAGAACCTTGTCGCCGTCCTCAATCATGTTGAAGTCAGTGATGGCCTGAGCCGTCAGACGGACGACACGCTTTTCAAGTTTTTTAACGGAGACGCTTTTCTTGGGTTTCTTTTCAGAGTCCTCCGGTACAACGGCGGCTTCAGGAACAGGAATATTGAGCGCTTCGCTGGAAACGACAGGAATATTGATAGTCATGGGGTAAACCGTGGATTAAGAAAGTTGATTGAAAGCCTTGCCCTGACGCCATACCTCCACGCCAACTCCGCGAGCCTGCCGGTATGCCTGAGGCTTTTCTGTACTCAGATGCAGCATAACGATCTGGGGGAGCTGAACAATGGCGTCGGCAATGCTGTCGACCAGGGTTTCCTGAAGCCCAGTATGTCCGGATAGAGCTTCAGAACGGATAATTTCAATGATCGAAGTGTAATCTAATACATCTTCCAGCTGGTCGTCGGGACTGCTTGCCGATTGATTGAGCAGCCAGACCTCGCAGTTGAAGATGACCGGCTGGCGCTGCTGATGCTCTTCGTCATAAACGCCGATAGAGCAGTCGAGGGAAAGATCGCGGATGAATATCTTTTTGCATTGCGTTCTCAGACGCCACAGAAGAGTATCTGTCATGACATTTTTCTCAATGTTGTTAATGCGCTAAAGTATCATAGATATCTTTGAACAGCCGGGTGGCCATCAGAACAGGGAGAAGTCAGACAATGCGCTGGTTTTTGAGTATTTTTGTATTGCTCATTGTCGTGTTGAGCTTTATTCCCACTCTGCGTAAATGGGGGCTCGGCAGACTTCCGGGCGACATTCATTTCCGTGTGATGGGCAGAGATATTGAGATCCCTCTTATGAGCACGATTCTTCTTGCCGCTGTTGTGATGCTGATCGGCCGTTTCATCTGAGCTCTTTCAGGGCCTGCCTGAGTCTGAGCCCCCGTGCCTCGAGAATTGCACCGGGAATGAGCCGGGGACTGGTTTGTGCAGCGGCAATGCTCCCGGCATCAACATCGCACCAGGCGGAGAAGAGTGCCGGAATATGCTCCCACAGTTTCTCCCCGGTGACGAACAGCATCAGCCTGACAGCAGCCAGAAAACGTTCCGGGCGCCGTAATGCATCACTGCGGACAAAAAGATTCTCCAGTGAAGCCATATCCTCCAGAGAGATCCGCATTCGCGAGATCTCGTGAAAGAGTACTGCAAATTTTGTGCAGGCTGCGGGAGCCCGAAGTGCATTCAGACGGTTTTCAACGCCGGTGGCATCCGTAAAGTCCATCATCAGCAGGGCGATACGCGCCTCAAGATCCAGTCTCTCGAAGCCGTCTTTTTCCATGAGCCGGCAGGTTTCCGAAGCAGGTCCCTGAGCAGCCTCCGGGAAGAGTTTCTGCCACAGTCCGCACACCCGCAGAATGCTGATCATCCTGAGGGGTGCCTCAGCAAGAAATCCTTTTGAGAGTTCGGCCCAGATTCTTTCCGGCACCAGAGCATCCGCCTCCCCGCTTTCCACCATTCCTCGCAGAAGCGCTGCCGTTTCGGGTGCGAGAGAAAACGATGAAAACCGGGCGGCAAACCGTGCAACACGCAGAATGCGCACAGGATCTTCGCTGAAAGCCGGACTGACGTGGCGCAGAATCTGTTTTTCCAGATCCTGCTGTCCGCCGTAGGGATCGATCAGCGTTCCGTCATCGGCCTGAGCGATGGCATTAATGGTGAGATCGCGGCGCAGCAGATCCTCTTCAAGGGTCACTGATGGTGAGGTGTAAAACGCAAACCCGTGATAACCGTGACCGGTTTTACGTTCGGTACGGGCCAGAGCATATTCCTCATGGGTGGCCGGATGAAGAAAGACCGGAAAGTCTTTTCCGACAGGTATAAAACCTTTCGACATCATCTCTTCAGGTGTGGCACCCACAACGACCCAGTCCCGGTCTCCGGGAGTGACAGGGTACCCGGCTTTTTTCAGCAGTGAATCCCGGACATAGCCGCCAACGAGGTAGGTTTTCATATGAGATTCTCCGGCTCTCAGGGCAGATCAGTCCTGAGTTCACTGTTCGGCACAATCTGATCGATCATCTGAGTGAAGTTGTTTTTACTGTGTCCGTCAAGAAGGCTGTAGGTATGGGTGTTTGCCATCACATTCTTCACGTAGTCGCGCGTTTCATTGAAAGGAATGTTCTCAATGAAAATGGCGCTTTCAGTTGTCGCTGAAAGCATGGAACGCCATTTGCGGGCGCGACCCGGACCGGCGTTATAGGCGGCGGTTGCCAGAACATAGCTGTCAGCGAGATCGGATTTGAGCATGTTCAGGAATGCGCTGCCGAGCAGAACATTGGTGTCGAGGTCGTGCAGATCACTCAGAGACACCCCCTGCAGATTGAGCTTTTTCACAAGCCAGCGTGCCGTTCTGGGCATGATCTGCATCAGGCCCTGGGCACCGGCACCAGAGGTCACGCTTGGCATAAAGCGTGACTCCTGGCGGATGACGCCATATACCCAGGCCAGAGGTGTCCCCTGTGCCTCGGCAATCGGTTCGAACTGCTCTCGATGGGGCATCGGGAAGAGCTGATCACGGGTCTGCTCAGCTGCATTGACACGCTGAGCGGTATTGATCATACGGTGCAAAAGCGCTTTTGATTTGCCGTACTCAGCGAGCGAGGAAAATTCTGCTGAACTCAGATTGCGCATTGCCCAGTTCCATTCGCGATGTCCCATAAAGTACATCTCCAGGCGGTAGAAGGTTTGCGCTCTGATGATGGAGGGATCTTTGCTCCAGCGGTTCTGTGCAGCGGTATCATCCACAGCCGGCCCCTGTGCGGCCGGCAGGTAGTAGGCGAGATTGAGCATATCGGAGGACAGTTTTCCGTAGAACGAATAACTGCCGGCGAGTTTCTCATAAATCCCCCGGGCCTTTTCGTCCTTCTTGAGTGCACTCAGTGCACGGGCGCGCCAGTACTGCCAGGCCTCCTCATTTTTGAGCCCGGCAGGCAGCGAACGGGTCAGGCGTTCAACGCCCTCCCAGTCACCGGCCCACAAAGCGGCGCGGATTGCCCATTCCAGCTTGTTTTCAGGCTGAACCAGCCACTTCACCTCATCAATACTGCCGTTGATCTGACGGTACCAGCCGTTCGCACCGCTCAGAAGATCGGTAGCACCGTGGTATCCGATTATTGCCCAGACCATATTGCGCTCGTCCCCGGGGAGACGATCATTGACCGGCAGGATGATCTCAGCGCTGTGTGAGGCGCTGATAGGCGCCATACGCAGAGCAAAAAGCAGAGAGAGCTTCGGATTTTTAGCGAGCTTTTTCTCATTCTTTTTAAGCCAGCGTCCCGGGTTGGAGAGCATGGCGGAGATGTCTTTTGCGGATGCGGGCAATGCGCCGGCATTCATGTGTCTGACGAGCTCTCTCGCGTCTGTCCAGCGCTGTTTCTGCATAGTGAGCAGAAGTTCGATCCAGTCCCAGTTTTTGACTGACGGTGCAATGGAGGCACTGAGCTTGTCAAGAAACTCTCCGCGGTAGGTTGTGTCCCGGAAAAAGGTGATGCGGTCCTGAAGGTTTGCTCTGCCGGCGTTGAAATAGAGGTGAGCGGCTTCAATAGGAGACTCACCTTTGTTCCACTGCAGCTGTTCGTAGAGCCTGTTGAATCTGTCTTTTGTCAGCTCGGAGGCGGCGATCAGAAGGTAGTCTGAGAGGGCACGCTCGGCAAGATACTCCCCTTTGTGCGCTTTGATAAAAGCCTCATAGCGGTCGGCAAGGACCGGACTGGCTTTGTCTTTTCGCAGTTCGGCATTGAGTTCCGAGAGAACAAGGTAGTCATAGAGCGGGTAGCCTTCAAGCAGGGACATCTGCTTTTGTACCTGATCCCACCGGGAGCGCTGTGCGTTTTTCCAGGCTTCGAGAAACAGTTCGTCCTCAGCACTTCTGACCGGCGGAAGGAGGGCACGAGCCAGAATATCATCGTCATTACTGTTTTTAACGACGTTCACCTGAAGGGTGTTGGGACGTTGTTCAGCTGACTCGGTTGCCTCGGAGGCATTGACAGCGCAGCCACCGGTGCTGAGCAGAATCGAGCTCAGGCTGAGGGTGAGAGCACAGTAACGCAACGGGCGGCGAAAGGAAAAAGTCATAGCGGACAAACCTCGTGAATACCTCTGAATGTTGACTAAAAATTCTAATCCCTCATCTGTTCAAGAGTGGCTATTTGCGGGACAATAGCTAAACAGAATTTTGAAAAAATCCCGATAAGACCAAGGAAGAGAAATGCAGAGTGCAGAAAAAAAAGAGTGGCGGAAACGTTGCCGGGAACGCCGACTCGCACTTTCCCTCCTAAGGGGACAGACAGAAAATCTCCTGGCAAGACTGCTCACATTGCTGACCGAAATTAATCCCCGGTCGCTGGGTGTTTACATGGCCCTCAAGGGTGAACTCGATCTGGCGGAACCTCTGATGGAGTGGTCAATGCACCGCGGTGTGCAGTTGTGCCTGCCTTTTGTGTACAAAGACACGCACGCCATGCAGTACCGCTGCTGGAATCAGGATGCGCCTCTTGTGAAGGATACCGCCGGAATCCGGACTGCTATCGGTGAAGAGATCACTCCCGAGATCGTTCTGTCTCCCTGCGTCGGCTACAGTGAAAAAGGGTATCGCCTGGGCAATGGAGGCGGTTATTTTGACCGCTGGATGGCCGCACACCCGGCTGTGAAGGCTGTCGGTCTTGCCTTTGAAGAACTTATCGTACCAGATTCACTTTTCAACGAAAAAGACATCCCGATGCACTGGATCGTAACAGAGCGTTCAATCAGGCATTTTTAAACAAAAAAATCCCGCCAGCAGTTTTGCCTGCGGCGGGATTTTTTGCTGTACCGGGGGGCTTAGTAGCGGTACGCGTCAGACTTGAACGGACCGTGCTTGGGCACGCCGATGTAGGCGGCCTGTTCATCGGTGAGTTCAGAGAGCTGGGCATTGAAGTTTGTCAGCTGCAGACGGGCCACCTTTTCATCCAGAATCTTCGGCAGCATATAGACACCGACCGGATAGCGCTCCGTATGACAGAACAGTTCAATCTGTGCAAGCGTCTGGTTTGCAAACGAGGAGCTCATCACATAGGAGGGATGGCCGGTTGCACAGCCCAGATTCACCAGACGGCCTTCGGCAAGCAGAATGATGCGGTTGCCCGAGGGCAGCGTGATGTGATCAACCTGAGGTTTGATGTTTTCCCACGGATATTTGCGCATGGAGGCGACGTCGATTTCGCTGTCGAAGTGACCGATATTGCACACAATCGCTTCGTTTTTCATGGCGATCATATGATCATGCGTGATCACACGCACATTGCCGGTCGCCGTGACAAAAATGTCAGCCTTATCCTTGGCGTAGTCCATCGTAACCACACGGTAGCCTTCCATGGCCGCCTGAAGTGCACAGATGGGGTCGACTTCAACCACCCAGACCTGAGCGGCGAGTGCGCGCAGAGCCTGTGCACAGCCTTTACCCACGTCACCGTAACCGACAACGACAGCAACCTTACCGGCGATCATGACGTCAGTGGCACGTTTGATGCCGTCAACAAGCGATTCACGGCAGCCGTAGAGATTGTCGAACTTGGACTTCGTGACGGAGTCGTTAACGTTGATGGCCGGGAAGAGCAGCTCTTTGCGGGCATGCATCTGGTAGAGACGGTGAACGCCGGTTGTGGTTTCCTCCGTCACGCCCTTGATATGTACGATGCGCTTGGAGTACCACTGCGGGTCAAGTGCCAGATGACCGCGGATAGCGGCAAAGAGGACCTCTTCCTCTTCATTGGAGGGTTTGTCGAGAACGCTGATGTCTTTTTCCGCTTTTGCGCCGAGATGCAGGAGCAGGGTTGCATCGCCGCCGTCATCCAGAATCATGTTGGCGTAGCTGTCACCCCAGTCAAGAATGCGGTGTGTGAAGTCCCAGTACTCTTTAAGCGTTTCGCCTTTCTTGGCGAAAACAGGAATGCCCTGAGCAGCGATAGCGGCAGCGGCATGGTCCTGGGTTGAGAAAATGTTGCAGCTTGCCCAGCGGACTTCAGCTCCGAGCGCAGTCAGGGTTTCGATCAGCACAGCAGTCTGAATGGTCATGTGAATGGAGCCAGCGATGCGCGCGCCTTTAAGGGGCTGAGCGGTAGCATACTCCTCGCGGATAGCCATAAGACCGGGCATTTCCACTTCGGCGATCTGGATTTCCTTGCGGCCCCAGGCGGCGAGAGAAAGGTCGGCAACAACAAAATTTTCAGCGTTAGACATAACGTGTTCCATCAGGAAAGGTGAAAAATCAGTTTATTCTTCGGAGAAAAGAGCCAGAAGGTTTTTAACAGCCTGAGGTGAGACCCCGTGTTCGTAGTTCACCTCAATCTGGTCGAGGAATTCCGGATCGGCCTTGAGACTCTTGACAATCTTGCCTGCCTCAGCTCCGGACTGATAGCCTTTGGAGACAAGAAGATCAGCATTCTTGTGTGTGAGTTTGAAATAAAAAAGGCCGTCCGCTTCACGGTACTGCTTGAACACCGGCAGCGTTTTCTTTTCTTCTGTCGGGCTGGCGGTTTTTACCGCCGGCATGGAATCAAATGAACGCAGACCCATGGCATAGCGGAGTTTTTCCATCAGCTCCTGAGCATACGTGCGGGCCTTCTGTGCCCCTTTGAGCAGGATTTCCTCGATAACTTCAGGATGAGCCATCAGAGAGGCATAGCGGTCGCGCATAGGACCGATTTCGGCATCAATCTTGTCAGCAAGCTGCTTCTTTGCATCGCCCCAGCCAAGACCGTCGATCAGTGACTGACGGAAGGCTTTTGCCTCTTCGGGTGTGGAGAAGGCCTCATAAATCACCATCAGTGAATTGCTGTCCGGATCCTTGGGTTCACCAGGCAGGCGGCTGTCGGTCACAATACGCGAGATAGCGTCGTCGAGCGCGGCACGTCCCCCCTCAAAGAGCGGGATCACATTGTTGTAGGACTTGCTCATCTTGCGGCCGTCAAGCCCCGGAAGAACTTCAACAGAGGAGCCGCCGGTGGCCTGCGGCAGCACAAAGATCGGCTTGTCCTTGGGGGCAAACAGATGGTTGAAGGCCGAGGCGATGTCGCGGGCGATTTCAAGATGCTGCAGCTGATCATGTCCGACAGGCACTTCGTGAGCGTTGAACATCAGAATGTCGGCGGCCATCAGAACCGGATAGCAGTACAGCCCCATCGTCACATCAGCATCGGGTTCCTTGCCGGCGGCAACAGCAGCATCAACACTGGCCTTGTAGGCGTGTGCGCGGTTCATCAGCCCCTTGCCTGTGACGCAGGTAAGCATCCAGTTGAGCAGAGGAATTTCAGGAATATCGCTCTGACGGTAGAAAACGACGCGGTCAGGGTCAAGACCCGCGGCAAGCCAGGTGGCGGCAATCTGCATACGGCTGGTGGCGAGGCGCTCAGGATCCTGACATTTGATCAGACCGTGCAGGTCAGCCATGAAGTAAAAGCTTTGAACATCGGGATTGAGACTGTCTCGGATGGCGGGACGAATAGCGCCGACATAGTTACCAATATGTAGAGTGCCGGTGGTGGTAATGCCTGTAAGCGTGCGTTTTTTCATTGTTTTGCCAACTTGAAATGTAAAAATCGGGAAACTGAGATTGCAGCCGTACCGGTACAGTGCCGGGTGCCTGCCGGTTCTCAGGAAATGCCTGTTAATAATACAACGTTGTGTCGGATCTCTAAAAGCGGGACTGGGCCGGAATTAAGTTTTGAAACTCATCATGCGCAGTAGTAAAAACAGCCGCCATTCTGAATGTTGAGAATGGCGGCTGCTGATGCGTTACTTTGTGAGTATCACCGGCAGAGATGATCAGATGCCGACGGCTTCACGCAGAACCTGAGCCTTGTCAGTCTTTTCCCACGTGAATTCAGGTTCTTCACGACCGAAGTGACCGTAAGCGGCGGTCTTGGAGAAGATCGGGCGGCGCAGATCGAGCATCTTGATGATGCCGCGCGGACGCAGATCGAAGTGAGCGCGCACGAGTTTGGCGATTTCCGTATCAGGAATCACACCGGTGCCGTGGGTGAAGACCGTAATGTTCATCGGTTCAGCCACGCCGATGGCGTAGGCGACCTGCACCTGGCATTCACGGGCAAGACCGGCAGCCACGATGTTTTTGGCGACATAGCGGCAGGCATAGGCAGCAGAGCGGTCAACCTTTGTGGCATCCTTGCCGGAGAAAGCGCCGCCGCCGTGCGGGCAGTAACCGCCGTAGGTATCGACAATGATCTTACGGCCGGTCAGACCGCAGTCGCCCTGCGGACCGCCAACCACGAAGCGGCCGGTCGGGTTGATCAGGAATTTCGTGTCCTTGAGCCATTCAGCCGGCATGACCGGGCGGATGATTTCTTCAATAATGGCCTCGATGAATTCGGGCTTCATCTTCTTGCCGTCGGACATTTCAGGAGCGTGCTGGGAGGAGAGCACAATAGTGTCACAGCCGACAGGAACGCCGTCGCGATAGCGCAGAGTCACCTGGCTCTTGGCATCAGGACGCAGGAAGGGAAGCGTCCCGTTGCGGCGCACCAGGCTCTGACGTTCAACAAGGCGGTGGGCGTAGAAAATCGGGGCAGGCATGAGCGTCGGGGTCTGGTCGCAGGCGTAGCCGAACATCAGCCCCTGGTCACCGGCACCGTAGTTGAGCTCATCGTCCATGGCTTTGTCAACACCCTGAGCGATGTCGTTGGACTGCTTGTCATAGGCGACCTGCACAGAGCAGCCTTTGTAATCGATACCGTAATCGGTGTTGTCGTAGCCGATGCGTTTGAGAACGTTACGGGCAAGATCGATATAGTCGATGTTGGCAGAGGTGGTGATTTCGCCGGCCATCAGGATAAGACCGGTGGTGGCCAGTGTTTCAGCAGCCACACGGCTCATGGGATCCTGTTCAAGACAGGCATCAAGGACAGCATCCGAAATCTGGTCGGCAACCTTGTCGGGATGGCCTTCACTCACAGATTCGGAGGTAAAGAGATATTCATTGTTGGACATTCGCCAGCTCCAGTATTTGTTCTTTATAAGATGGCGCGCCTGCGCAAATACTGAGACGAAAGTCACTTGCGAAGACGCTTTAGCGGTATTTGTGTCGCCCCGCAAGTTGTCTAGGTTAACTCGGCGATTCGCGAATAATACATCTTCGCGAAGATTTGTGACAACTCCAAAGCGCATTCTTTATTGTTGTCGGGGATAATTATGCATCGTTCAGCTTGAGTGGAGCTTAAGCCGCAGAAAATGCCCCGCCGCCCGCTTGACTGCTGGTAATAAGATAGTAGAATCTTGATTTCTCTAGAGAATTATTGATTTTCCGCCCGTTTCCGGCAGGCGGACTCTCTTTTTGAGGCCTGAAAAACAATGAGTTTTTTGTTGAGGTTAGTTGCTCTTCTGCCGCTCAGGGTGCTGCAGCTCCTGGGTGCAGCGATCGGTTACATCACTTTCAAGCTGGCTCCTGAACTGCGCGAGAGAACCATCAGCAACCTCAAACAGGCCGGTATGTTTAATGAGCATCTGTTTGAGCGTTCGGGGCGTGGCGCCGGCCGTCAGTCACTGGAAAGCATCTGGGTGTGGTATCGCGATCCCAAAGAGGTTCTCAAACGGGTCACAATTGCGGACTCCGCAAGGGCAGTGATTGACCGTGCAATGGCACAGAATCGCCCCATCATTTTCATGACGCCTCATGTGGGCTGTTTTGAAGTGCTGCCGGTCTGGTTCGCTGACACCTATTTTGAATCGACCGGGCGAAATCTGAGCCTGCTTTACCGTCCGCCAAAGAACAAGTGGCTGAGAAAAATTGTCGGCAATGCACGGCAGGCCCCCGGAATCGTTGCCTGTCCGACGACACTTTCCGGTGTGAAAACCGTCATCAAGAACCTGCGTCAGGGGCACACATTCGGCGTTCTGCCCGATCAGGTGCCTTCGGCCGGTGACGGCGTCTGGGCGCCGTTTTTCGGGAAAGAGGCCTACACCATGGTACTGCCTCTCCGCGTGGCCTACCAGAGTGACGCGATCCGGATTTTCGCCTGGAGCAAACGTACGCAACACGGCTGGGAGCTGCATGCGTTTGAATGGGACGAACCCCTGACGGGGGATCTGCCCACGGATGCTGCCGCTATGAATGCCCAGATCGAAAGCATTATCCGCCGCATGCCTGAACAGTATGCCTGGGGTTATAACCGCTACAAAGAGCCCCATGGCGCAAGACAGAGAGACAATTCTCACCGGTGACGCCGGAATTCCGTCCGTCAGGCCGGTGATGTCCTATTGGAAAAATTAACAATGAAACTATGGTTTTCCAGACAGTGGGTGAAACTGATCAAGCTGCTGTACCACTGCTCTCCCGAGACGCGTGAACGTATCGGGAATGTGCTTGCTGTACTTCTATGGTGGGTTATCCCCAAGCGGCGCCGGGTTACGATGACCAATCTTCGTCTGTGTTTTCCTGAACTCAGTGAGACGGAGCGAATGGCGCTGGCCAAAAGCATCTATCGCCGTCTGGCCCGTGCGGCACTTGATCACGGTGTTCTCTGGGAAGGAACAAAAGAGGAGATCAGACAATTTGTCACCATTGAGGGGCTGGATAACCTCTTGAATGCGCTGGGTGAACCCGTTATAGTAGTCGCCCCGCACTTTGCCGGGCTTGATGCGGCAGGGGTCATGCTCAACACATATGTCCGGGGTGTGTCGCTTTATCAGAAACAGAGCAACCCGGTATGGGATGAGGCTGTTCTTGCCGGGCGTAAACGTTTCTCCGACCCTGTACTGATTGCCAAGAGTGACGCGAACGACCTGCGTCCTGTGATCCGTGCGATGCGCGATAAACTGCCGTTTTATTATCTGCCGGATATGGATCACGGCGCCCGGAATTCGCTTTTTGTGCCGTTTTTCGGTGTTCAGGCAGCGACCCTCCCGATGGTTTCCCGCATGGCCCGGCTCACGAAAGCCAAAGTACTCTGGTGTATCGCCACCATGACGGAAAAGGGATACCACGTGGTGATTTCCGAGCCGTGGAAGGATTTCCCGACGGAGGATCCTTATTCGGATACGCTCAGACTCAATCAGGAACTTGAAGCCTGGATCAGGGCCTACCCTGATCAGTATTTCTGGGTGCATCGCCGCTTTAAGACACGCCCGGAGGGTGAAGAGAAATTTTATTAATCACAGGAGACGGGGAGAAAAAATGCTGCGATTCAGCAAGATGCATGGTGCCGGAAACGATTTTGTCATGATTGAAGGCATCACCCAGCACTTCGAACCCACCCCGGAGGCTGTTCAGGCGTTGTGTGACCGCCATTTCGGCATCGGTGCAGATCAGCTGCTGCTCGTGGAGAAGTCTGCCGGCGAAGAGGATTTTGTCTATCGCATATTCAATTGCGACGGCAGTGAAGTGGAAATGTGCGGCAATGGTGCGCGGTGCTTTGCACTGTTTGTCCGCCGCCTCGGATTAACCGGCAAAACGGTGATTACCGCCAGAACCCAGACCCGTAATGTGACGATGCGCCTGTGTGAGGACGGTGAGTTTGCTGTTGAAATGGGAGTGCCCGAACTGCTTCTGGGCCCCAAACATTTTTCGCCTGCCGGTGTTTCGCAGGTTGAGCAGGGCGGGCGGTCCTGCTATCAGGTGCCTACGGTTGAAGGGTATTTCACGGCAGACCTGGTGGCGATGGGCAATCCGCATGCTGTGATTCTGACAGAGGAACGCCCTTCGAGTGCGACGCTTGCCCGTTGCGGCCGCGCGATTGAAACCTCAAGCGTGTTCCCGGCAAAAATTAATGTGGAATTTTTAAAGGTCATCACACCCTCTCTGGCCTATGTGGATGTATGGGAGCGCGGAACCGGCATTACGCTTGCCTGCGGCAGCGGGGCCTGTGCTGCGGCGGTTTCGGGAATCCTCCGGGGGATTCTCGATACAACGGTGCGCATTGTGCTCCCCGGCGGGGAGCTGACCGTTTTCTGGGATGGTGACCCGCAGCACAGTGTGACGCTCAAGGGACCGGCACGCTGGGTGTTTGACAGTGAAGTTGATTTGAAACAGTTGATCGCTGATGTGCACAGCGCACGGCGGTCTGGAGATCACAATGATTGATGTGATATTGAAAAAGGGCAAGGAACGGTCTCTGCTGAGACGTCATCCCTGGGTATACGATACGGCTGTTGCCCGGTTGAGTGCCAGGGCAAACAGCGGTGACACGGTCCGTATTGTCAGCGCAGAAGGTAAGCCGCTCGCTCTTGCCGCTTATTCACCGGAATCCACGCTACGCGCCCGCTGCTGGACCTTTGATACAGATGAGCAGATCGATGCCGCCTGGTTTGAAACCAGACTGCGCAATGCGATTGATGCGCGTGCCGCTCTGCACTCGCGCACTTCCGCCATCCGCCTTGTTTTTGGGGAAGCCGACGGTCTCCCCGGACTGATTGTTGATCAGTACGGTGAGTATCTGGTGACGCAGTTTATGGCTGCCGGTGTGGACCGCTACCGTGAACTGATTGCCGATCTGCTGATGAAGATTACCGGCGCACGCGGTCTGTATGACCGTTCTGATGCGCAGCTGCGCCAGCGCGAGGGGCTCGAACTGATGTCCGGACTCATGCGCGGAGAAGAGCCGCCAGAAGCCATTGAAGTGGTTGAGGACGGTGTGCGCTACGGTATTGATGTGCGCAACGGTCACAAGACAGGTTTTTACATTGACCAGCGTGAGAGCCGTCTTACGGCGCAGAAGGTGGCGGAGGAGTTTCGCCGTCAGCACGGTCGCGGGATGCGTGCTCTTAACTGTTTCTGCTACACAGGCGGTTTCTCTCTGGCCCTGCTCAAGGGTGGTGCTGAAGAGGTCGTCTCAGTGGACTCCTCTGCCGAAGCGCTGGAGATGGCCCGTGCCAATGCGGCACGCAACGGCTTTAGTGAGAATGCGCACAAAACAGTCTGTGAGGATGTGTTTGCGTATCTGCGAACCGCAATTGAACGCGGTGAGCAGTTTGACCTTGTGATTCTGGATCCCCCGAAATTCGCTTCGAACCACCGTCATGTGGAACGTGCCGCCCGGGCGTACAAGGATATCAATCTCAAAGGCCTGAAGCTGCTGACCCCCGGCGGACAGCTGTTTACGTTCTCGTGCTCAGGTGCGATCGATCCGGATCTGTTCCAGAAGATTATCGCCGGGGCTGTGTTTGACGCACATGTCAATGCCTGGGCAGTCGGCCGTTTCGGCGGCGGCGCCGACCATCCGCTTTTAATGACGTACCCTGAAGGTGAGTACTTAAAAGGATTACACTTGCTGGCGCGTCCGTAATTTTTTAGGATTGTCAAAATGAGAGTTGAAGAAGCTATGCCGATGATTCCGGTCACGATTCTGACCGGTTTTCTGGGAGCAGGGAAGACGACCCTGCTCAACCGTATTCTGAGTGAGAATCACAACTACAAGATCGCAATCATTGAAAATGAATTCGGCGAAGAGAACGTCGACAGTGATCTGCTTGTTACCTCCGGTAAGGAACAGATCGTTTCAATGAACAACGGCTGTGTGTGCTGCACCATCCGCGGCGACCTTTCCCGTGTGCTGACAGACCTGCGTCACCAG
The DNA here is from genome assembly GCA_905194315.1 of uncultured Sutterella sp. Taxonomy (GTDB): domain Bacteria; phylum Pseudomonadota; class Gammaproteobacteria; order Burkholderiales; family Burkholderiaceae_F; genus Sutterella. The sequence goes on from CAJJRX010000001.1 coordinate 73,107, forward strand.
CGTGACCGTGGTGAGATTGATTTTGACTATGTCATCATTGAAACCACCGGTGTTGCCAACCCCGGTCCTGTTGCTCAGACCTTTTTCATGGATGACGCCGTTGCGTCGTTTTTCAAGCTCGACGGCGTGGTGACGGTTGTGGACTGCAAGCATGCCAATCAGACACTGGCTGAAGAGGCGGCTGCACGTGATCAGGTAGGCTTTGCGGACCGCATTCTGCTCAGCAAGACTGACCTCTGCAAGCCCGAAGAAATTGAGGCGATGAAGGCCCGTCTGCGCCAGATGAATGTGCGTGCGCCGATCCGTGAGGTCAACATGGGTACCTGCCCGGTTGAGGAGGTTCTCGATATCAACGGCTTCAGCATGAATGACATTCTGGATGTGGATCCCGCATTCTTTAACAATGCCCATCATCACCATCACCACAACGATGACATTCACTCTTTTGTGTTTGAATCGGATGTGCCTTTTGATGCGGAAAAACTCGAGCGTTATATTGGTTCGATCATCACCGTTTATGGTGAGCAGCTCCTTCGCTACAAAGGCGTGCTACAGTTTAAGGGAAGCGACCAGAAAGTGGTTCTTCAGGGTGTTCACATGTTCGCGGGAACGGATCTGCTCGGCCCCTGGGGTAACCAGAAGCCGTATTCGAAACTGGTTTTCATCGGGCGCAATCTGCCTGAAGAGGCCATTCGTCACGGATTAACCACCTGCTTGTCAACATAAACCCTAATAAGCGAGGAAATCTCAGGGTTATTCCTTATAACTGAGTAGAAATATGGATGGAAAAACCATTGATTTTCCTGTATAAAACTATATTCACTCAGAGGCTGACTCTTAGAGACCCGAAACTTATCTGTTGACAACAAATATTTATAGAAAAGAAGGGTAGTTTATGGCTACAAAGAAATTGCTCACTGTGGAAGAGATTCTGCAGATGCCTGAAGAAAATTACATGGACGACGATCAGCTGGCCTTTTTCAAGCATCGCCTGGAACAGATGGAAGCTGAACTTCGTGCCAACGCTGATCAGACAACGAACAATTTGCGCGAAACAACGGTTGTTCCCGATCCTGCTGACCGTGCGACAATCGAAGAAGAGCACGCTCTGGAACTGCGTACCCGTGACCGTGAACGCAAACTGCTCAAGAAGGTTCAGGCTGCCCTGAAGCGTATTGAGGACGGTGAATACGGCTACTGCGAAGAGACGGGCGATCCTATTGGTGTGGCCCGCCTGATGGCCCGCCCCACAGCTACGCTTTCGCTGGAGGCTCAGCAGCGCCGTGAGTTGAAGCAGAAGATGTACGGGGACTGATTCCCTGAGATCTCTGTGTCAGAGGCCGGATGCTCTTCTGTGGAGGAAGGGCTGCACCATGCCTCTGCATATAAACTATCCTGCAGGGGAGTACGGCATCAGCGCCGGTACTCCCTCAGAGCTCGACTGCGTTATCCGCACGGCGGACATCTCAGTCGGGCTTTTTTTCTGTGATTTTTTTGAAATGACGCGATGCTGGTTTCTGGATCTTGATGACACAATTTACGAGGCTTCGGGCGGTATGCTGCGGGAGATTCACCTGCGCATGAATGATTACATTGCCCGCACGCTCAATATCAGTCTTGAGCAGGCACATGCACTGCGCTCGAAGTACTGGGCAACCTACGGCTCGACATTTATTGCCCTGTGGCGTCTGCATCGTATTGATCCGGTGGATTTTCTGACAAAAACCCACGACTTTGATCCTGCTCCCTATATTCACTACTCGGGGGATGTGGCTGCCGACCTGAGCGCTCTGGAGGGCATGAAGGTTGTCTATACCAATGGTCCGCGTATATATGCGCAGCGTGTGCTCGAGTATCTTGGCATCACCGCAGTGGTGGATGACCTTGTCTGCTCCACGGAGATGCGTCTGTTTGGGGACTGGCGTCCGAAACCCAGCGCATCGATGCTTCTGGCGCAGTGCGCCCGCTACGGTGTGAACCCCGCGGAGAGTGTTCTGGTGGATGATACCTGGATGAATCTCAAGGCGGCCAAGGCCGCCCGTCTCAAGACAGTCTGGTGCACAGGGTATAGACTAGCCCATGGGCGCATCACCCACCGGCAGGCGGTTGCCTACGTGGACGCCCATGTCCGGCATATAAGTGAGTTAAAAAAGATTCGGTTTTAGAAGAGATGATAAAAGCAATAGGTAGATTTTTTAAGTTTCTGGGGCAGGTCTGGACGGTGGCGACGCGGTGTGTGTGGCTGGCTGTCGTTGCTTTCGGCTGCATTGCGGTGTATGAACTCTATTCGGTGCCGACAGTTGACAAACCGACGGTTCTCAACGTCTCTCTTATCGGAGAGCTGAAGGAAACCGGTGGAGACTCTCAGAACATTGCCTCGATGGTGGCGAAAACGTTCTCCTCCACTGAAACTGTGTCTACCTCTTCGCGTGATGTGGTTCTGGCGCTGCGCGCAGCAGCCTCGGATCCGATGATTGCCGCTGTTGAGATGAATCTTTCCCGCATGACCGGGATCTCGCCTGTGCAGATCGGGGAGATTACCCGTGCGATGGATGAGTTCAGGAAAACCGCGAAAAAGCAGATCTGGGTCTGGGGTACCGGATACTCACAGCAGCAGTACCGGATTGCCAGCCATGCTGACCGTATCGCCCTTGCTCCACTTGGCCATATCCGGGTAAACGGACTCAGCTCCACCGGTGTGTATCTGTCAGACCTTTTCAAAGAGATCGGTATTCGTGCTCAGGGGCTCAAGGAAGGAAAATACAAGAGCGCCGTAGAAATGTTCACCCGTAACTCGCCGAGTCCGGAACATATTGAGGCGCTCAAAGCCTGGATGGATACCGTCTGGGCTGCAATGGGCAGTGATATTGAGGCTGCCCGGCATCTTGAGGCCGGCACGTTCGGAAAGCTGGCCCGGGATGCCTCCGGGAAGATTGACTTTCTGAAAACCGGACAGGATTCTGCGGAGTTTTACCGGACAATCGGTCTCGTGGATGCGGTTGAAAGTCGTGAGGAGTTTGAAGACAGTCTGATCAAGGCCTTCCCGAAAGCCGCTAAAGATCACAGCTACCGGACCACCACACATGACTACTATCTGCTGGCTCACCGTCCGCCGATGAAACTGGACAAAGATGGCGTCGTGGTGATGGCGCTTGAAGGAACTATCGGTTCGGAGCTGAAGGCTTCGGATGTGCGGCTGATGGTACAGGATCTCGAAGGCAACAAACATCTTAAGGGAATTGTGCTGCGCATCAACTCGCCCGGCGGTGACGCTATCGCAACCGAGGAGATTACCGCCGCTATCCGCCATCTTGCCAAAGACATTCCCGTGGTGGTATCCATGGGGGATGCCGCGGCTTCGGGAGGTTACTGGCTTTCCACTGTCGGTCAGAAAGTGCTGGCGAGTCCGGAGACACTCACCGGTTCCATCGGTGTGTTTTCTGTGTCCTTTGACGCAGAGGAGCTGGCACGTCGTCTGAAAATCGGTGTGGGCGGGTATAAAACTTCGCCGCTCAGCCGTGCGAGTGTGCTGGAGAAGCGTTCACAAGAGGCGCTGGCGCATGACCGGGCAGTCATTGACAATCTCTATGTCCAGTTCAAAAAGCGCGTCGCCCGCGCCCGGACAATGACACCGGAGGAGGTGGAAAAGGTTGCGCAGGGTCGAATCTGGTCTGGCGAGGCGGCTCTGAAGGCCGGTCTTGTGGATGAGCTGGGCACACTCGATGATGCTATTAAAATGGCAAAGTCCATGGGGAAACTCCCCGAGTCGGCACCTGTTGTATATTATGGGGTCTCCCGCACGAACTTTAAAAAAGTTCTGCTGGACCTGGTAATGCAATCAGAAAGTTTCAATTCGTTGGTAAAAATGCTGCTCGGGGCTGATCTGCTGGCTCCGGCGGCAGATGTGACTGGAGAGCTGATGCTTCTGGCACCCGAGACAACCCTCATAAAATAATCTGTTCCGGGACAGTCAGGCTCAATTGGCTCGTTCAATGCTGGCCACAGGAAAAAACAATAATGACGTTGGGAAAAACACAAAAAGGGCACAGGCGTGATGAGATTCTTCAGGCGCTGGCAAAGCTGCTTGAAGAAAAAAATAAAGAGAAAATCTCCACAGCCCGTCTCGCGCAGGCTGTCGGTATCAGTGAGGCAGCGTTGTATCGCCATTTCAACAAGAAGGCGGAAATGTACGATGCTCTCATCGATTTCAGTGAAATGAGCCTCATGGGGCTATTCGCGAACATCCGTGACAGCAAGGAGCTTGATGCAGTGGCGAAGATTCATGCCATGATCGGTGTGATGCTCGATTTTGCCGATGTCAACCGCGGAATCACCAAGGTACTGACCGGACACGCACTGGTTGATGAGAATCCTGAGCTCTCTGAACGTATCGCCATGCTGTACACGAAATTTGAAATTGCCTTCCGGCAGGCGTTCAAAGAAGCGGTGCTTGCCGGCAACCTGCCGGCGGACTTCAACACCACCGCCAGAGCCAATATGGTCTTTGTCTATATTCTCGGGCGCTGGAACCGTTTTGTGCTTTCAGGCTTTAAGGAGCGTGTTAACGGTCTGAGCCCGCTCGCGCTTGCGCCTCTGCTGCTTGCCTGAGCTGCGCAGAAAACAGATGTGAAAACGGCATTCCGGAAAAACGGGATGCCGTTATTTTCTGCAGCGGGTGTGCTGAAAAACAAAGGTCCCGCAGCATAGGCTGCAGGACCTTCCCGGTTAAGCTGATGGCTTACTTGGCGGCAGGTTCATCTTTGGGGGCACCCTCGGGTTTCACCTCGCCTTCAGTTGTATCTTTTCCGGTCTGAGACTTTTCCTCAGCGTTTGCTTCAGATTTGGCCTCCTGAGCGGCTTTCTGTGCAGCTTCGGCCTTCTTCATTTTCTCCACTTCCTTGCGGGGTTTACCGCGATACTTGGAGACTTCAACGGTTTTACCCGTGAGGAAGTTCACAGCCTGCTGCAGCTGCCAGTCTTTCTCATCACCCATGGTGTACTGGTAATCAGGTACCGTGCCATCGTCACCGTCATAGGGCAGATTGTCCTTTTCCTTGTTTTCATCCTCGTCCTTGTTGGAGAGATGACGCTTCAGATCCGATTCCCGGATCTGGAAGGAGGGGAAATTACCCTTGGGTGTGTCGTCAACATAAATATCCGGCTCGATACCCTTGGCCTGAATCGAGCGGCCAGACGGGGTGTAGTAGCGGGCGGTGGTGAGTTTCACGCCGACAATTTTCTCACCGGTGCGCATCGGCAGAATGGTCTGGACAGAGCCCTTGCCGAACGAGCGGTTGCCGATAAGTGTGGCACGCTTGTAGTCCTGCAGAGCACCGGAGACGATTTCACTGGCCGAAGCGGAGGCGGAATTGATCAGCACCACCATCGGCACTTCACGGGCAACAGCCGGCAGATCCTTGAGCACATCAGGGTTCTTGTCCGAGAGGAAATAGTCCTCGGGCGTGACCTTGTAGATGTAGTTGGAGTCTGCTGTACGTCCCTTGGTACTCACGACGGTCGAATTCGGCGGCAGGAAGGCACCGGCAACAGCCACTGCAGACTGCAGCACGCCGCCCGGGTCATTACGCAGGTCGAGAATCAGCCCTTTGAAGGTCTTTTCTTTGGCAAGCGTATTGAGGTTGGCCACGAGATCCTGAGCTGTACGCTCCTGGAACTGCGAAATGCGGATGTATCCGATGCCGTTATCGAGCTTTTTCATCTTGACCGATTTGACCTTGATGATGGCGCGTGTGAGCTTGATCACGAGCGGCTTGTTGACGCCTTTACGGGCAATCGTCAGCTCGATATCAGTATTGGGCTCGCCGCGCATCAGCTTGACGCTGGCGTCCAGAGACTGGTCATCGGTCGTAATGCCGTTGATTTTGGTGATAATGTCGCCGGGGCGGATACCCGCGCGGGCCGCCGGGGTCTCATCAATAGGGGAGACCACCAGAACACCGGCAGTATCTTTGGTGACTTCAATACCCAGGCCGCCAAAGGAGCCCTGAGTACTTTCAGTCATGTTTTTATAGCCCTTTTCATCGAGGAATTCGGAATGCGGATCCAGGCCGCTCACCATCCCCTTGACGGCGTAAAGCATGAGATCCTTGTCTTCAACAGGATCAACGTAGTACTGCTTGATGGCGTTGAAGGACTTTGCAAACTGTTGCACTTCCGCAATAGGGACATTGGACTCTTTAGCCGGGGCGGTATAGGCAAGCGTTGACGCTGCACCGACACACAGGCCCATGACCAGTAAAGAGACGGAACGTAATTTACTCATTGCGACCTATCGTATATGAGAGTTTTCTGAAAATCTGTTGTAGCGGCAATACTGTCACCGGTTCCTAAGGAGAGATCCATGGCGTCGGGTTCATAGGTTTGCCATTATGACGTAGCTCAAAGTATAGCCCCGGTTCGGTGTTCCCTCCAGACGAGCCTACAGCACTAATTGTTTCGCCTTGTTTTACGTATTCACCCACGTCTTTGTAGAGTGTTTCGTTGTTACCGTACACAGAGAGGTAACCCTTGCCGTGATCGATAATGATCAGGTTGCCGTAGCCGCGCAGCCAGTCCGCGAAAACGATACGGCCGTCAGCACAGGCCTGCACATCGGTTCCTTCGGGGGCTTCAAACTGCACCCCCTGCCATGTGCCTCTGCCGCCCGGGCGTTTTGAGCCATACCGGGCCACGAGACGGCCGTTGACCGGTTTGAGCAGCCGCCCCTTGAGTCCGGGCAGTGCGCGTGTCGGAGTGTCGGGGGCTTTAGCGGTATGAACCGGCGTCTCTTCAACCTCAGTTCTGGAGGCCTGTTTGCGTTTTGCCTCCTCCTGACGAAGCCGTTCAAGACGTTCACGTTCCTTACGCTCTGCAATCTCCCGTTTCCTTTGTTCTTCGGCCTGCTGTTTGAGTTTTTTCTCAATGCTGCTCACAAGGTTGGAGAGGCGCTGCTGGTCTTTTTCCAGACGGCCGATCTGATTCTGCTGGGACTGAATTTCATCGCCGAGTTTTTTCACTGCCACCTGGCGTTCACGCTTTTCTTTTACCAGAATCTGCCGTTGTTCCTCTTCCTGGCGCTTGATTTTGAGCAGCTCCTCCTGCTGAGAGAGCGTGCTCTGCTTGACCGAGCGGATCTGCTCGCGCTGGTTGCCGAGTGTGAGCAGCGCCTGCTGCTGGGCGCGGGCAAGATAGCTGAGCATGGCACTGTCACGGTATACCTGATGCGGGTTCTGCCCGTTGATGATGGCCTGCCAGGTCGGTTTCTGCAGTGTGATGAACTGCGTTTTACTGATCAGCTCGAGGGTGCTTTCCGCCTGTGTCAGATCTTTGCCGACAGAGGATTCATTGCGGCGCAAAGAGAGAATCTCCCGCTCAATACGTCTGCGGTCCTGTTCGAGTTTGCGCAGTTTCCGGTTCGCTTCTGAGATGGCGGTGTCAGCTTTCTGAATCTCACTGTTAACGGCCTCTTTCTGGGATTCCTTTTCCTGAAGAGCGCTCTTGAGATCCTGCAGCTTATGTTCGATATCGGCTTTCTCGTTTTCCGCTTTTTCCTTGTCCTTTACCGTGATGGGCGAGGAGGTGCTGCGACGGGCCGCAGCCGGAGCGCTCACCCCGATGGCAGCGGCGAGCACACAGACAAGCAGCGCCCTGAGAAAGCGTGTGCCTGAGGCGTGCAGACTCGTATTGGAAGGAAAAATTGTCATGAAAGCCAGATGAAACAGAAATTGGGCATGTCCCGAAATTTTACTCGCACACCTTGTTTTCGGGAGCTTTTTCGGCAGGAGAAAAGTTCCGAAAATCGTAATCGTGTGGTGAATTCCTAGCTAATCTCGTCTACAATCGTATGACCGTAGCGCTACTGCGGTGAAACTGACTCCGGAAGGGGACAGCAGTCCCCGGCAGTGAGCACCATTTTTTCTTCTAACACAAAGAACATCCACATGTCACAGTTTCTGCTCGATAACATTCTTCTCATTGGCGTGATCATTGTTTCTGCCGGCTATCTTTTCTATTCCAGCTTCAGCAAGCTCCGCTCCGGTCCTTCGCTCAGCACCGGTGACGCCACGCAGCTGATCAACCGCAAGGATGCCCAGATTGTTGATCTGCGTGATGCTGATGAATTCAAGAAGGGGCATCTGCCCAACGCCCGCAATCTGTCGGCCAAAGAAATTCAGAATCTCTACGACAAGCTCAGCAAATCGCTCCCTGTTCTGCTCGTGGATCAGAAAGAAGGTATTGCTCCCTCTGTCGCACGACTGCTCCGTGGTGTGGGCTTTTCTGAGGTTTATGTGCTTGAGGGCGGGATTGAAGCCTGGAAAAAGGCCGAGCTCCCCTTGAAAAAATAAGTGACAGCCCCCATATAACTAAGGACAGGACTCTTTCTCTGGAAGGAGTAAACTTAATCGGATGCGTGCCCAAGGCAGACGCAGCCGGGAAACACTGAGGGTATTTCCCTCCGTTAGACAAAGATCAAAGGAATCAAGATGGCAGAAAACGAAAACGCCCAGACCCCCGAAACCGAACAGCAGGAACCCCAGACCGTTTTCCAGCTTCAGCGTTGCTACCTGAAGGATGCATCCCTCGAGATGCCCAATGCTCCGGAAATTCTGCTCCAGCCGCAGAACCAGGAACCGCAGGTTGACATCCAGTTTGAAGTGGCTCAGCGAGCCATTGCCGACTCGCTCTGGGACGTGACGGTGCGCGGCACGATCACTGTGAAGGTCGCCGATCGTGTGGTGGTGCTCGTTGAAGGCAAGCAGTCCGGTCTGTTTGTGATTCAGGGTCTGCCTGAAGATGCCATGAGCCATGTTCTGAACGTGCTCTGCCCGACGATTGTTTACCCGTATCTGCGCGGCAACCTCGCTGACCTCATGACCCGTGCCAACATTCCGCCGGTTCATCTGCCGGAAGTCAACTTTGAAATCCTCTATCAGCAGCGCCTCGCTCAGGAAGCTGCCGAAGCTCAGAAAGGCGCTGAAACCCCGAAGGCTTCCGCCTGAAAATTAACACCTTAGCAGTAGGTTTTCACAAGCACCATGTCAGCAACGGCATGGTGCTTTGTTATGACACCGGGTGTTAGAACGCCTGTCGCAGTAGCAAGGATCACAAAAAGCAATTTTGTGGTAGACAAACATTCAGTCATTGCTACAATAGCTGTAGGGAGGCAAGTCCTACAGAAGTAGTACGACGGCTTCTTTAGTCCTAAAGCGAGATGCATTATGTCACCAATCAGAATTTTACTTATTGACGATCACACGCTATTCCGTAGCGGTATCAAGGCCTTATTGCAGCGACAGCCCGATTTTGAAGTGGTTGGTGAAGCCAACGACGGTCTCGAGGGCGTCAAACTGGTTGAACAGGTCGCCGCCGATGTTGTGCTGCTCGATATTGACATGCCCAGCATGAATGGTGTTGAGGCCCTGGCTCAGATCCGTGAAAGTCATCCCGATCTCTCCGTACTCATGCTGACAGTGAGCGAGGACTGCGACACGCTTGGCGAATGCCTGCGCCTTGGTGCCAAAGGGTATCTGCTCAAAAACATCGATCAGGATTTCCTGCTCCGCTCGATCCGCTCCGTGTATGCCGGCAGCAGCGTGATGTCTCCGCAGATGATGACGAAGTTTGTCAACCGTCTCTCCGACAGCGGTGATCAGAACAGCGCCAAGGGCAGTGCCGGCAATCCGGATGTGCTGACCCGCCGCGAACGTCAGACGCTCGCCTGGCTTGCCCGCGGGGTATCCAACAAGGAGATCGCCCGCGCACTCAATCTCGCTGAAAGTACGGTGAAAGTTCACGTGCAGAGCATCCTGCGCAAACTGGGACTGACAAGCCGTGTTCAGGCAGCGATTTTCGCCATTGAACACAAGATCGACAAAGAGCTCTGAGAGCAATCAGTGACTCGCTGCTGAAACAGGGAGACTCTGCCCGGATCCGGAACAGAGTCTCTTTTTTTATACGCCGCCTGCGTAGCCGTTCTGGCGCCAGGCTTCAAAAACCGTTACTGCCACCGAGTTGCTCAGGTTCAGACTGCGGTTGTTGGGAAGCATCGGAAGCCGGATTCTCTGATCAGAGGGAAACAGTGCTCTGATATCCTCGGGCAGGCCTGACCCCTCAGAGCCGAACACAAGCCAGTCTCCGGGCAGGAAACGGAAGGTGGAAAACACCGAGGCGCCCTTCGTTGTCATGGCAAAAAGCCGTGTCCTGTCGGGGTTCTCACTGTGCAGAAAATCTTCAAAGGAGTCATGCACTTTCACTGTCGCGTACTCGTGGTAGTCAAGGCCTGCACGCTTCATATGCTTGTCTTCAAGAGAAAAGCCAAGCGGCCTGATAAGGTGCAGGGCGCAGCCGGTGTTGGCGCAAAGACGGATGATGTTGCCTGTGTTGGGCGGAATTTCCGGATGAACAAGAACAATATTGAACATAACACCTGATAAGGCTCCGGTGCACCGCCTGCGGCGGAAGCACAGCCTCTTTACTCGTAGATATCCTCTGCCTCGCTGGCAAGCAGATCATGCAGTTTCTGAATAGCCGTCTTTTCAATCTGGCGAACCCGCTCGGCGGATACGCCGAGCTCAGCGGCCAGCTCCTGAAGAGTGACGGCTTTATTTTCTCCGTCCGCATTCACATGCAGATAGCGGGCCTGAATGACGCGCCGGCTGCGCTCGTCGAGCTGCTGGAGCGCTTTTGACAGTCCCTCGGTTTCGAGCTTTTCCTGCTCCTGATTTTCAAGCACGCGAGCCGGTTCATCCTCCTCGGTGCTCAGCCAGTCGAGCGGCGTAAAGTTATTATCCTCGTCGTCACTGCTGTCTTTGCCCGGTGCGTCCAGACTGGTCTGCTGGCCGAACATGCGCTCTTCCATCTCCAGCACCTCTTTGGGTTTGACATCGAGTGTGAGTGCGATTTTTTCCGCCTGCTGATAAGTGAGGGCTTTCTGGTAGTCCTCCTTCATCTGGCGCAGATTGAAAAAGAGCTTTCGCTGGTTCTTGGTGGTGGCCAGCTTGACGATTCTCCAGTTACGGATGATGTACTCCTGAATCTCCGAACGGATCCAGTGTACGGCAAAGGTCATCAGACGCGCGCCATGATCAGGATCATAGTGGCGGATGGCCTTCATCAGACCGATATTGCCTTCCTGAATCAGGTCGGCGTAGGGAAGACCGTAGCCGAGAAAACCGCGGGCGATGGAGATAACAAGCCGCAGATGGCTGAGAATGAGCTGATGTGCCGCCTGCAGATCTCCGTGATCACGCAGACTTATGGCAAGTTCACGCTCCTGCTCTGGCGTGAGCACCGGCGCGTTCTCTGCAGCGTGCAGAAAAGCCTGAATGTCGCCAAGCGGTCCGATAACAGTCGGTACGGGAGGCGCCTTGTAAGGGGCGAGTGCCGTTGATGTCGGCTTCTGTTTCTTGTCGTCAGTCTCGTCCATAATTGCCTCACATCAGACAGTGAATACGCTGGATGCGTTTCCAGATGCGCAGCGCGGAGAATGACGCGGTCATAGCGCCAAGGACGGCAAAAATCAGTACAAATCCGGCACACCATGTCCAGTCCGGAAAGTGCAGGGTGAGAGCTGACTGGTAGATATTGGCCACGGCAAGCAGTGACGGACGCAGCACCGTGAGCCCGGCAAAGGAGATGCCAAGCGCCAGTGCGCCGGAAACCCCCATCAGCAGAGCACCGCGCAGAGCCCAGGGACGGATCGCAAACCAGGGGGAGGCGCCAAAAAAGTACAGTGTCGTCATCACCGGCTCAATCGCATGAGTGCTCAGCCGCACCACAATCAGCAGCACCACAATCACGAGCAGGGAGCCAGCGGCAGCCAGACAGCTGACAGTGAGCAGTGTTGCTTTCTTGATGAGCTCGAACTTTTTCAGCCATTCATTGTCAAAGGCTGTCATATCGATGGACTTGTTTTTATCGAGACCGGCGAGAAAACTGTCGATGTCAGCACTGCTGACATCGCGGCGCATATGCAGTACAAGAATGTCGGGCAGCGGATTATCCACCTTAAGCAGATCCTTGATGCCCAGGCGCTCATAAAGCGATGAGAGTGCCTCATCTCTGGGAATCTGCGTCACGGTGTCGACTTCCGGGAACTGTTCGAGCTGTTCCGCCACTGCTTCAGGTTTGGCCTGTTTTTCCAGGAAAACCGTAATTTCCGCATTTGTCGGCAGGGTACGCACAGGCGCAGCCAGATCGTAAAGCAGGTTGCCGACGAACAGCGGAATGGACAGTGCAAGAGCGGTCAGACACGTTGAAAGTGTTGCCAGTGCCCAGTCTTTTTTGAGACTGCGGGCAACCTCTTTGAGTGCCCAGAGCCGTGAAGAGAAAAAACTCATGCCTGACTCTCCCTGGCGACATAGCCGTCAAGACTTACCGCCCGCAGACCCGGAACGGTAAAAGGCAGCTGACGGTGACTTGTGATCATGACGGTGACACCGGCCTTGGCAAAGCTCGAGAGCAGTGAGAGCAGAATTTGAGCATTGTTTCTGTCCAGCGGTGCAAGAGGTTCGTCAGCAATGATCACGACAGGACGGTTGACGATTGCTCTGGCAAGTGCAGCGAGTTGTCGCTCCCCGACAGAGAGCTCTGAGGGCATCATGTCGGCTCTGTCCAGGAGCCCGCAGCGGGTGAGCGCCTGACGGGCGCGCAGCCTGGCTTCACGGTCCGCTTCATCCGCGACCAGGGCAGGCAGCATCACATTTTCCAGAACAGTACGGTCGTTGAGCAGCAGATGCTCCTGAGTCATCAGCCCCATGGAGCGACGCAGCCACCGGAGCTGCATTTCAGAAAACCGGTCGATCTGATCGCCGGCGAGCAGATACTGGCCCGAAGTGGGGCGGATCAGCCCGGCGAGCAGCCGGCACAGGGTGCTTTTACCCGTTCCGGTGCCTCCGTAAATAAGCACGAACTCGCCGGCCTTCACACTCAGAGAGAGGTCCTGAAGAATGGACCGCTCCCCGTACTGAAGGCAGATATCGCGGAGTTCAATCAATGTGCGTGCCTGTGGAGCCATTATTTTCTGTCGATCCTGAGGTGGACGTTAACTTTTGTCCAGTATTCTACTTCTTCATCAAGCAGATAGTCTGTTAAGGGGTGGTCTTCAAGCCAGTGTTTATCGACCCTGAGCGTGAGGCCCGGCAGCGTGCCTTTGGCACTGATGGCCGGAAGTTTCACGTCAGCGCGGGCATGCGCGAAAATCACCGCCAGACGCAGTGCAAGAAGGCGTGTGAGAAAACGGGTGTCGTTCAGGCGGCCTTCCAGTTTGCCGAGACCGCCGCGATGTCCGAGCACATAAGCCGAGAGCAGAAGCTGCTCCTCGGTGGAGAAGCCGGGCAGGTCTGCATGCCGCACAATGTATTCACTGTGACGGTGATATTTGCTCGTTGAAATCATTGTGCCCACCTCATGGAGTTTGGCGGCCCAGAGGAGGCGTTTTTTGTTCTCCTCGCTGATATCGGGTTCAAGTACGCTGATCAGTTCTCCGGTAAGACGGCTCACCAGAGCAGCCTGCTCCGTGGAGACACGGGTCGAGGCAAGCAGTGCATCCACACTGGCACAGCGGGTATCGCGGTTTTCCACGCGGCCGAGCACATCGTAGAGCAGGCCGACGCGAAGAGCGCCGGGGGCAACCTTCATCGATTTGATTTTCAGTGACGAGAAGACGGCGATCAGTACGGCGATCCCGCCGGCGATGACTTCTTTGCGATCGGGCTTGAGTCCGGGGAAACACACATCGGAGGTGTTTTTAAATTTCAGCAGCTGCCGCCTGATATTCTGCAGATGATCCCAGGTCACCTCGGTGGTGCCCCAGAGCTCACGGCAGAGGTCCGCAACGGCGCCGAAAGTGCCGGCAGAGCCGTAGGCCTCGTCATACTCTCCGGGACCGAAGGCGGTAATTGCCTCTTCAAATTCCGCAGCACAGGCGACGATGGCTTTCTGCAGGCGCTCTTCGCTGATAACACCGTCCTTGAAAAAGCGCAGCGACGTGTTGACACAGCCGACGTGGAAACTTTCAAAGCGGTTTGCCTGAAGCCCCTGACCGATCACAAACTCTGTACTCGCCCCGCCGATATCCACAACGAGACGGCGTCCGGTGGAGGCTGGCAGAGAGTTCACGCAGCCCTTGAAAACGAGACGTGCCTCCTCGTGACCTGAAAGGATGTCGATCGGATAACCGAGCGCGGCTTCCGCGCGGGCAAGAAAATCGGCGGAGTTGGTGGCCTCACGAAATGCCTGTGTGCCGACGGCGCGGACTCTGGAGGGCGGCAGTCCGCCTATGCGCTCATTAAAGCGCGCAAGGCAGGCGACAGCACGCTCGATCACCTCTTCGGTGAGAGCGCCGTTTTCGTCAAAGCCAGCCGCAAGCCGAATGGTTTCCTTCCAGTAATTCTGCGTTGTAATGCGGTTGTCGATAACACGACCGATTTCAACACGGAAACTGTTGCTGCCCAGGTCGACAGCGGCTAAAAGCATTTCTTGTGCCATGTTCATTCCTTTCAGGGAACAGGATTAACACTCAACTTTAGTTGTTTTCTAGCGCTGTATCGGCAGGAAGTCCCACTAAAGTATTCGCAAAATGTAAGGCGTTAAAGGGCTGCAGATCATCAATGGCTTCACCGACACCGATGAAATAGATGGGCAGCGGGTTGTCCTTGCGCATCTGGCTGATAGCCACCAGCACGCCGCCTTTGGCCGTTCCGTCAAGCTTGGTGATGATGAGTCCGGTGAGCGGGCAGGAGGCGTCAAAGGCCTTGACCTGCATGAGTGCATTCTGACCGGTGGTGCCGTCAAGAACCAGCAGAACCTCGTGCGGCGCGCCCTCGAGAGCCTTGCCCTGAGCGCGGTAGACGCGGCGCAGCTCATCCATCAGATTAATCTGCGTGGGAAGGCGGCCGGCGGTGTCGGCAATAACGATATCGGTCCCGCGCTTTCTGGCGGAATTGATGGTGTCAAAAACAACCGCGGCAGGATCGCCGCCCTGCTGGGCAATGACTTCGATGCGGTTGCGCTCGCCCCAGACCGCAAGCTGCTCACGTGCAGCGGCGCGGAACGTGTCTCCGGCGGCAAGCAGAATGGATTTTCCGGCCAGAGAAAGACGCTTGGCCAGTTTGCCGATGGAGGTGGTTTTGCCGGCGCCGTTCACGCCAACCATCATAATAACGGTGGGTTTGCTGCCCTCAACGTCAAAGGCTTTTTCAGAAGGCTGCAGAATACGGTAGATTTCATCACGAAGTGCCAGACGCACTTCTTCCTGAGTTTTCAGCCCGTCGAGCTTAATGCGGTCGCGTAAACGGTGTAGGATACGGGAAGTTGCTTCCACGCCGACGTCGGCGGTGATGAGAGCCATTTCCAGCTCATCAAGGAAATCCTCGTCAATGACACCGCCGGAGAAGATCCCGACGATATTGACACGTGTGCGTGAGAGGCCCTGCTTGAGTCTGGAAAACCAGCCCTGAGAAGATTCAGACATAATTTACTAATGACAGAACGTAATAATAGAAAACGCAAACAAGCGAATGATACAAGTTTATCAATGCTTTCGCCTCAAAGGGGGGTAGGCTCTGTACGGATTTTAGCCGGACAGTGGAAGCGCTCTGTTGTCCCTGTCCCGGTCAGTCTCGGGCTGCGTCCCACGCCGGAAAGAGTGCGCGAAACAGTGTTTGACTGGCTGACGCATCTCTTTGGTTCGCTCGACGGACTTTGCGCGCTGGATATGTTTGCCGGCACGGGGGCCATGGGACTCGAGGCGACCAGCCGCGGTGCAGCCTCGGTTGACTGGCTGGAGGTGAACCGCCAGGCGGCGGCAAGTCTCAGAGCCACGCTGGTCCGGCTCAAGGCGGATCCTGAAGCTTTTCGCGTATTTCTCACTGATGCTTTTGCCTTTACGGATCGCCCATCCCGCACGTATGATGTGGTGTTTATCGATCCGCCTTTTGCAGCTTCGCTTCAGGAGAAGGCGATCCGGCAGGTGCTTGGCAGTCTCTCTGCTGACGGGGTTATTTATGTTGAAAGCCCCGGGAAGGGGGTTTCTGACGAACTGCTCGAGACGCTCGGGCTGGTCAAAGTTCGCGCAGGCAGTGCTGGTGTGGTTGTGTTTGAACTTCTTGCACGCGCTTCGGGTGCGATGGCTTCCAGAGTCAGGCTGCCCCGGACAAAAGAAAAAGGAAAGCGCTCATGAGTATTGCTGTATATCCGGGAACATTTGATCCCATGACACTCGGCCACGAGGATCTTATCCGCCGTGCGACCAGAATTTTTGACAAGGTGTATGTGGCAGTGGCCAGCAATCCGGGCAAACATCCTCTGCTCGACTTCAGTACCCGTGTTGAGATTGCCCGCTGTCTCTGCAAACCCTATGCCAATGTGCAGGTGGCGCCCTTTGAAGGCCTGCTTAAGGATTTTGTTCTATCCTGTGGGGCGACTGTAATTGTGCGTGGAGCACGTGCAGTAAGCGACTTTGAATATGAATTTCAAATGGCCGGGATGAACCGTCAGCTGATGCCTGATGTGGATACGATTTTTCTCACGCCTTCGGATCAGTTCCAGTTCGTGAGCGGCACATTCGTGCGGGAGATCGCGCGTCTGAGTCTGAAGGATGCCGCCCAGTTCGTCTCTCCTGTGGTGCTCGAGGCACTGGCAGAGAGTCTGAAGTCCCCGGCAAAGGATTAATTATGGCGTTAATGATCACAGATGACTGCATCAACTGCGGGGTGTGTGAGCCGGAATGCCCTAACGGTGCAATTCAGATGGGCGAGGAGATTTTTTATATCCGTGCCGGCAAATGCACGGAGTGTGTGGGAACGCATGATGAACCGGTCTGCGTGAAGCTTTGTCCCATTTCGGACTGCATTATTCCCAATCCCCGTCGTATTGAAACACGAGAGCAGCTGCAGGAGAAGTTTGAAATCATGCAGCTCAGAAAGCGGATTCACTCAGCCATGAAGGAAACCGGTTTTTAAAATGCGCTAAGGCCTTGAAACCTGACGGTTTTGAGGCCTTAATTTTTCCAGAGTGAAACAATGCGCTGCCAGTATGCACTCAGCGTGTCGAGTGCACTGTCGAGTGCGTTGCGGATGCGGTAAAGCGCAGAGCGGTAAAGCTCTTCAATGCTCGAGGTCTCAGCGCTGCCATACTGCCGGGACTGTGCAAATGCGTCATCCCAGTTGGCCTGCCACCGCACAGGCTGGCGTTCAAGGCGTGAGATCTCCACGGCAAGACGCAGCTCGGGATCATAGGCATAGTTTGAGCGACTGGTAAAGGTGCCCTTGAGCGAGAGGGCATCATCCAGACGGGAGCCGAAGGCATCGAGCGAGAATTGCGAAGCGCTCACCGTGAGCAAAGGAATATCCCAGTGTGCCCCTTTTCCATCGATGATCAGCCGCCCGTTGTCGTAGCACGAGTGTTCAGACGGCTTGAACTGCCTGTCGGAGAGGCTCCCGGCCTCATCAGAGTTAAGGAGTGCTTTAAAAACGCGGGTGATGTCACCGCCGGTGAGACAGCCCTTGCCGAGTCTGATGTCGGCGTGCCAGGCGTCATTGTCCGATTCAAGATTGCCTTCACCCCTGAGCTGCAGTGTTGCCGGTCCTCTGATCGGAAGGATGTTCTGAAGTCCCTCGAGGGTCGCCGTGGCAAGTTGAGCGCTGCCGTGCCAGCGGCCATTTTCTTCAAGCGTCACACTGGCAATGCCCCCACCGCCCTCGAGTCCGACATCAAGACGCGGTGCCCGGAGGGTATGATTTTCGAGAATCCAGTCTCCTTCAATGCGGTTGACAATGCCGTGCGGGTTGTCTGCAACATAGCGCACTTTTCCAGTGAGATAGTGCAGGGCGTCGAGCAGCACCGGCATACCGGCCGAGGTCGGATCGGGGATGTGGCGCATATGAAGAAGCCCGCTGACCATGAAGTGCGAGCTCTGATCGGGCGATCTGGAGAAGGTCAGATCCGTGTGCAGGCTCTCTCCGAACAGAGCACCGTCAAGCGTCAGCTCCGAGATACCCCGGGCGAGATCGGCCCGGATTTTTCCGTACAGATTGCCCACGCTGTGCAGTGAGTCGGTGTTGACCAGATTTACGTAGAGCTCATTAAATTCAAGCTCGTGAGACAGGCGGTAGGTGGTATCGGCCTGAATGCGGAGCTTGACCGGATGGGCGTCGTACTTGAGAGAGCCTTCGATACTCAGTGCAGGGAAATGGTAAGTCCCGTTTTCAATATTGAGCGTATTGCCGTTAAAGTCCGCCTCACCCCATTCACCGGCGATATGCCCGGAGATGCCTTCGAGAGCAGGCAGTGCGGAAAAGAGTTTCTCAGCCCGTGCGACATGCAGCTCATTGCGCCAGGTGTGAGTGCCGTTCACAGAGAGTGCGGCATGAAAATCCGTTACCGCAACCTCAGTGAGCGGTGCGTCCTTCATCCAGTGCAGTCTGCTCTGAAGCGAAAGCGTCTGAGGGGTGTCCTCACCGGTAACGCCGCTCAGTGAGAGGGCAAAATGCGAGAACTTCTCCCGCTTGAGACGAAAATCCGTAAGTGTCAGAAGGGTGTTGCCGCCGGCATCCAGGATGGTTGCGTTTTCGAGCAGAAGTTCATCAACCGGATAGGGGGTCAGCTCTTCGAGCAGATGTTTGATGCCTTCTCGTGAGAGCTCACCCGGAACCGTGAGCGTGAGTGAGGAGATACGCCACGTTCTGATGCGCGGTGTCTCGGCAAAATAGGCCAGTGCAGAGAGCTCAAGCTCGGCGGACTCAAAACTGCCCTGTGTCTGCGTGGCACGGTGCATGAAGTGCCCGCGGGGAATTCTGACGATAAACGATGGCAGTCGCTTGAGTTCAGGCGCAGCCTCGGCTGTCCACTCAATACCGTACTCGTTCTCGAGCGCCTGTGTGAGCCGGTCACGGATGCCCTCGGGCGTGACTGTAAAGTAAAGCGCCAGGACTATGAGCAGCACCACGCTGGCCGCGCAGGCAAGCAGAATCAGGGTTCCCCGGATATAGCGGCGCAGCGATGACACACAAGAGGTTAAAGAAGGCATTCCCATCGTCGAGTCAGGATTGAGTTAGAGAAGAATATTCAAAAGCGTAGCATTTTTTTCAGTCTGCTGTGGCGTAGCGGCACCTGTCCGGAGCAGACAAAAAAATGGCGCACCGTTTCAGGTACGCCATCTTTTTTACGCAGAATGCGCTCAGTCCTCTTTGCGGCGGATCAGGTAGTCAAAAGCGCCCAGAGCGGCTTTTGCACCTTCGCCCAGACCGATCACAACCTGCTTGTAGGGAATGTCGGTACAGTCGCCGGCTGCGAAGATACCTTCGGCAGAGGTGGCGCCATGGCTGTCGATCACCAGTTCACCGTACTGATTGACTTCTGCGACATCCCGGATCCAGTCGGTATTCGGTGTCAGACCGATCTGCACAAAGCAGCCGGCGACATCGATGGTGTGGTAGGTGTCGTTAGTCTTGTCACGGTAGGTGAGCTGTGTGAGCTTGCCGTTTTCACCCTTGAGCTCGGTAGTGCGGGCATTGAGCAGAATGGTGACATTCTTCAGGGAACGCACCTTCTCCTGAAGCACCTCGTCAGCCTTGAGATGATCGGGGCTCTGCAAAAGAGTGACGTGCTCGCAGATTCCTGCGAGGTCAATCGCGGCTTCCACGCCGGAGTTGCCGCCGCCGGTAACCGCAACTTTCAGTCCTTTGAAGAGCGGACCGTCGCAGTGCGGGCAGTAGGCAACACCATGGCCCTTGTATTCTTCCTCACCCGGAACGTTGAGCGTCTTCCAGCGGGCACCTGTGGCGGCAATGATCGTCTTGGTGCGCAGGACAGCGCCCGAGCTCAAGGTCAGATTCCAGAGACTGCCGTTGCGTTCGACCTTCTCAACACGCTGGTTGGCAATGATATCCACGTCGTAAGACTTCACATGTTCACCGAAATTCTTTGCAAGTGCCTCACCGGAGGTGCTCAGAATCGAGGTGAAGTTCTGGATGTCTGCGGTTTCATTGACCTGTCCGCCCATGCGCTCAGCAATCATGCCGGTGCGCAGGCCTTTACGGGCCGTGTAAATGGCGGCGGTACAGCCGGCAGGGCCGCTGCCGACGACGAGTACATCAAACACATCCTTGGCGGAGAGTTTTTCCGCAAGCTTTCTGGTGTTGCTGCCGTCAGTGTCAAGTTTGCTCAGAATCTGGGCAAGTTCCTGACGTCCGGACATGAATTCCTCGCCGTTGAGGAAGACGGTCGGAACGGCCATCACGTTGCGCTGCTTGGCCTCATCCTGAAAGATGGCGCCGTCAATGCTGGTAACGCGGATGTTGGGGTTGAGCACAGCCATCAGGTTGAGGGCCTGCACAACGTCCGGGCAGTTGTGGCAGCTCAGCGAGAAGAACACTTCAAAGTGCAGCGGTGTGCTGATGGCGCGGATCTGATCGATCTGCTCCTGCGTCGCTTTGGACGGATGACCGCCGGTCTGAAGTACGGCCAGCACAAAGCTGGTGAATTCGTGCCCCATCGGCGTACCGGCAAAGCGGATACCCGTGTCAACATCAGTGCGAGTAATCTGAAAGCTCGGGGTACGGACCGTTGCGTCATTTTCCTTGATGTAGGTGATCTGGTCGGACAGCGCACTCACTTCGCTCAGGAAGGTGTTCATGTCCATTGATGCCTTGGAATCATCAAGGTTGGCTTTCAGTACCACAGGATGTTGAAGCTTGGTGAAGTAGGCACGAAGTTGGTTTTGTAAATTGGCATCAATCATACGAAATCTCTGTTTTTAACTGAGGTAAAAAAACCGCAGGAAATTTCAAAAATAACCTGCGGTTTCACCGTTAAATCACAAAAGCTGTGAATTAGATCTTGCCAACGAGGTCAAGAGACGGGGTGAGCGTTTCAGCGCCCGGCGTCCACTTGGCAGGGCAGACCTGTTCGGGATGTTCGGAAACATACTTGGCAGCCTGAACCTTGCGCAGAAGTTCGTGAGCGTCACGGCCGATGCCACCGTCATGGTGTTCCATGATCACGATCTTGCCTTCCGGGGTGATGACGAACGTGCCGCGTTCGGCCATACCGTCAGCTTCGATCAGAACTTCGAAGTTGCGGGAGAGAACCGTGGCGGGGTCGCCGATCATCGGGAACTGAACCTTACCCACAGCAGGGGAGCTGGCATGCCAGGCCTTGTGCGTGAAGTGGCTGTCGGTGGACACAGCGTAGATTTCGCAGCCGATCTTCTTGAATTCTTCATAGGTTTCGGCGAGGTCTTCCAGTTCCGTCGGGCAAACGAAAGTGAAGTCAGCAGGATAGAAGAACACGACAGACCAGTGACCCTTGAGGTCAGCATCAGTCAAGGTCACGAATTCGCCATTGTGGAAGGCTTCAGCCTTAAAGGGCTTAACATCAGTATTAAGTAAGGACATCGTAGACTCCTAGAAAAATGACTTGGGGTAATCCCGAAAAAGTTTTGTTTATGCTAGCAAAAATTTATTGATAAGTCAATATGAAAAGGAAAAATCTATCGATATATGTCTGAAAATCTCTCGCCGGTAAAGCGATAAAACAGAATAAACACTGCAAAAACAGTCGTTTATTTTAATTGTGAGAATTAGTTTTTGAAGTGACGTTTTATTTCCTGGCGCAGATTGGGGGCCAGACGTTCAAGCGCGTCCATTGTGGTGAACACCGAGGCCCGGCCGCGCTGGGAGAGGTCGCGGAACCGGCTCAGCAGCTCGTTTTCCTCTTCGATGGGGTTGTGCCGCTGATTGATCAGAATATAGAGCACGTCAAAACCACAGGCTGACAGACGGGGCAGATTGTAGATCCCCGGATCCATCAGTCCTTTTTCAAAAGCCTCGTAGGTTTCATTGCTCACCCCGAGGAGCTGTGCAATCTGACGTACGGAATATCCGAGACGATTGCGTTCAGCCTGCAGGCGTGCGCCGATTTCCTGACGCTGTTTGGAGGTGGTGGTTGCCATATTGACGTTAAAACTGGGAAGTTGTAATCAGTGCGATGATACAAAAAAAGTGCTGCTGTGTGTAGCGAATCGCTTTTGGAGAATGCTTCAAACTATTGACGGCTGTGTTGTGCAGGAGAAAGCAAAAGGCTGTTTTCCGTACAGAAAACAGCCTCTGGTGAGAACCCGGCCGGGCGGTATCAGACGTTGAAGAGGAAGTTCATCACATCGCCGTCTTTGACGATGTAGTCCTTGCCTTCGGCACGCATCTTACCGGCTTCCTGAGCACCCTTTTCCCCCTTGTAGGTGATGTAGTCATCAAAGGAGATGGTCTGCGCGCGGATGAAGCCGCGTTCAAAGTCGGTATGAATCACACCGGCGGCCTGCGGAGCCGTGTCGCCCTTGTGAATTGTCCAGGCGCGAACTTCCTTCACACCGGCCGTGAAGTAGGTCTGCAGACCGAGCAGATCATAGCCGGCGCGGATGACGCGGTCGAGCCCGGGTTCACTCATGCCCATGTCGGCGAGGAACATCTGTTTGTCTTCGTCAGAGAGGTCGGCGATTTCACTTTCGATCTTTGCGCAGACAGCCACCACGGGGGCATTTTCGGCTGCGGCATGTTCCCGCACCATGTCAAGGAGCGGGTTGTCTTCAAAGCCGCCTTCCTCAACGTTGGCCACATACATGACAGGCTTGGCGGTGAGCAGGAACAGCTGACGCAGCGTTGCTTTTTCTTCGGCTGTAAGCGCCACGGCGCGTGCCGGTTTGCCTTCGTTCAGAACGGGCTGAATCTTTTCAAGCACCAGCACGAGTTTCAGGGCTTCCTTGTCGCCGCCAGAACGGGCCTGCTTGCTGTAGCGCGAGAGTGCCTTCTCAACCGTCTGAAGGTCAGCCAGAGCGAGTTCGGTGTTGATGACCTGAATGTCGTCAAGCGGGTTGACCTTACCGGCGACGTGCACAATGTTGTCATCGTTAAAGCAGCGCACGATATGGGCGATGGCATCGCATTCGCGGATATTGGCAAGGAACTGGTTCCCGAGACCTTCGCCTTTGCTGGCGCCGGCCACAAGACCGGCAATGTCGACGAATTCCACGGTGGCAGGAACAACCTTCTGGGGATTGACAATTGCACTGAGCTGAGCAAGTCGGGGATCAGGCACCTCGACAATACCCACATTCGGTTCAATGGTGCAGAAAGGATAGTTTTCGGCGGCAATACCCGCTTTGGTCAACGCATTGAAAATAGTGGATTTGCCAACGTTGGGCAAACCAACAATGCCACACTTTAAACCCATAGTTGTGTCTCTGAAAAAAAGATAAATACAGTAGAAAAACGAGTTGTTGGATTGCCCCACATTGTAGAGTAATCCGGTAGAAATCTCAGCTCGGGCGTCAGTTTCCGTTGGTCTGCCGTCCGGAGAGCGATTCCAGCGCCTCGAGTTCGGTTTCGCTGAAAACGGTTACGCCTGCTGCGGAGAGTGCACGGGCGGCCACGCCTGAGCCCTCAACGAGCCGTCCGCTGAAGTGTCCGTCGTAAATATGACGGTTTCCGCATGACGGACTCTTCGCCTTAAGGAGCGCAATGCTGACACCGTGACGCTTTGCGCTTTCGGCAGCTTTCAGTGCTCCCAGTACATAGGCGGCAGTCACGTCGGTGCCGGCTGCGGTTCTGACGGAATCTCTTCCGGCCAGAACGCCGTCAGCCGTTCCGTTAATTTCGGCCGGTGTCCTCGGCGTCGGCAGGCCGCCGGCTGTTTCCGGACAGACAGGGAGAATGTCTTCGTCCCTGAAGCCCATCGCATGCAGCCGCTCACGCAGATTGGCCGAAGATCTGCCGTCATACCGGCAGGACTGTCCGAGCAGGCAGCTGCTGACGAGAATTTTCATCGCACCGGCTCTCAGGCGTTTTGCGGCTCGACCTTTTTCGGCGAGGCGTATTTGCTGATAATACGGTTGTAGCGGTCAGTTTCGCCGGCAGCGAGCAGATCCACACCCTTGAGAGCGGCCTCAAGGCAGGTTTCAATTCCCTGCATGTGTTCAGCAGAGGGGCTCGATAGCACATAGTCGGCAACCTGCTGAGCCAGACCGAGGGTTCTCGGATGGCCGATCCCAAGACGAAGGCGCCAGAAATTCGGGGTGGAGAGCTTGGCGGTAATGTCCTTGAGGCCGTTATGCCCTGCGTTTCCGCCCCCGTTTTTGAATTTCATGCAGCCTGGCATCAGATCGAGATCATCATGAACCACAAGAATCGAATCGGGCAGAATCTTGTAGTAGAGCGCCAGGGCAACGACGGCGTCCCCTGAGCGGTTCATGTAGGTACCGGGCTTGAGAAGCCAGACCTCGCTCGAGTCCAGACGCACGCGTGCGACTTCACCATGAAACTTGTTTTCCTCACGAAAGAAGACACCTTTCTGGCGCGCAAGCGCATCAACAAACCAGAAACCGGCGTTGTGCCGGGTACTGGCGTACTGCGCGCCCGGGTTGCCTAGACCAACAATCAACTGAATTTCAGACATCTCTAACCTTCACAAAAGGGCGAATCAGAATCAGCGGCGGGGACGGCGGCGGTCCTGAGCAGGTTCGCGGTAGAAGTTACGCTGCGTGCGTGCACCGCGATACTGACGCTCCTCACGGTCGCCGCGGTCGTGCCGGCCGCGGTACTCACCGTCCTCATGCTGGCTGCCGGGACGGTCGTATTTCACTGTGGCACTGCGACCCTTAAAGCGGATCCCCTGAAGCGCTTCGACAATCCGGTCGGACTCGCGGGCATCCACCTCAACGAGACTGAAGCGCTCGGAAATGTCAATAGCGCCGATGGATTTCGCGGGCACATCCGCCTCGTTGGCAATGGCACCGACAAGATCGCTCGGGCGGATATTCATATCCCGGCCGACGCCGATAAACAGACGGACCATTCCGGGTTCGGGGGCCTCACTCATTCGGTGACGCTGGCGGCCGCGTTCTCCGCGGGCACTCTGATCACGGCGGGGGCGCTCGAAGGGAGAGTAGGCCGGAATATCCGTTTTGTCATCGATGTTGCCCTGCAGGCGCTGCGTGAGCGCAATGGCGGCAGCGGCAACATCAAACGGGTCATTGTCCTCGCAGAGCTCTTCAAGGATGACCTTATAGCTGTCGAGATTATGCTTGTCAAGAATCTCAAGAATGTCATCGCGCAGGGCCTCGAGACGCTTGGCCTGAATATCGGTAACGCTCGGCACGGAGCGGATTTCAATACGGGCCTTGGTGATGCCTTCAATGGCTCGAAGATGACGGTGTTCGCGGGGCTCGAGGATGCTGATTGCGGTGCCGGAGCGACCGGCACGGCCGGTACGGCCGATACGGTGGATGTAGGTCTCGTACGAGGCGGGGATACCGAAGTTGATCACATGCGTGAGGTTTTCAAGGTCGATACCGCGGGCGGCCACGTCAGTGGCGACAATCGCTTCGACCTGACCGGCGCGGGCGCGCTTCATCACACGGTCGCGGGTCGGCTGATCGAGACCGCCGTGAAGGGCTTCAACACTGTAGCCGCGGGCGCGCAATGCCTCGGTGAGCTCATCAACCTCCATACGGGTACGGGTAAAGATGATGGCGAGTTCAGGGGCTTCAATGTCGAGAATGCGACCCAGCGCAGCCGTGCGGTAGTTGCGCCCGACGATATAGGCGATCTGAGGCACGCGGGGTGTTTCCCCTTCGGCAGTGGTTTCACGTGCAATGCTGATGCGAACCGGGTCGGCGAGGTGTGTTTCGGCAATGGAGGCGATCTTCGGGGGCAGCGTGGCCGAAAAGAGCGCCGTCTGAATCTTGTTGGGAAGCGCTTCGAAAATGGCGTCAAGCTCATCGGCAAAACCCAGATCGAGCATCTCATCGGCTTCGTCAAGCACAATCGCCTGAATGTGCGAAAGGTCGAGCGTGCCGCGGCCGATATGGTCAAGCGCACGCCCCGGGGTGGCGACGACGACATGAGTGCCGCGCTTGAGTGCACGGATCTGACGGCTGTAGTCCTGACCGCCGTAAATCGGGGTGACGAGTACCTGGGCGTTCTTGCCGTAGTTGTGGAACGATTCGCTCACCTGCAGGCAGAGTTCGCGGGTCGGCGTCAGAACGAGAATAACGGGTTTGTCTGCCTCCACGTTGAGCGCATAGCGTTCAATGAGCGGAAGGGCAAACGCGGCGGTTTTACCTGTACCGGTTGCGGCTTTGCCGAGAACGTCCCTGCCCGAAAGAATGGCCGGGATCGCTTCGTTCTGAATGGGGGTGGGCTCTTCAAAACCCAGCTGGGTGAGAGCGGAAACAATGTCAGGGGAAAGCCCCAGATCTGCAAAGGTTGTCATCTTTGTCCTAGAGAGAGTGTGCGGGCCACCTACCCCACCACACAGCAAAGATCACAACGCAAGGGGCAAACGGCACAACAGAAAATAAGAGTGTCCGGAGTGCACGGCACTCACGGAGAAGCAGCGAGTCAGGGATGACTCGTAAAAAAGACCCGTTGGGAGGGACTCCCAGCGGGTCCTTATTGTTTTTGAGGCTCAGAGCCTGCCTGAAAAATTAGGCGGCGGGAGCTTCAGCGGCAGCGGGAGCAGCTTCGCCTTCAGCGGCAGGAGCGGCTTCTTCGCCGACGATGGTTTCTTCAGCCACGGTCACCACGGAGGCGATCACGGTGTCAGCACCGAACTTGTGGGAAACTTCAACGCCTTCAGGCAGTTCGAGCATGGAAGCGTGGAAGGTGGCACCGGTGGTCATGCCGGACAGGTCGACGGAAACGAATTCCGGCAGCTGACGCGGCAGGCAGGTGACTTCAACGTAGGAAGCGGTGTGAGAAACAAGGTTCTTGTCGATCTTGACAGCGGGGCTGTCTTCTTCGCCATGGAAGTGCAGGGGCACGCGCATGGTCACCGGTTCGTTGGCGTCAATACGCTGGAAGTCGATGTGCATGACCTGCGGCTTGTACGGGTGCATCTGGAAAGCACGCAGAACAACCAGCTGTTCAACACCGTCAAGTTCCATCGTCAGAATCGAGGCATGGAACTTTTCCTTCTTCAGTGCATAGAAGATGGGGTTGTGTTCGAGCTCGATGGGCGTAGCGGGTTCCTTGCCGCCGTAAACGATACCAGGCAATTTGTCCGCACGACGAAGGCGGCGGCTCGCACCCGTACCTTGCGTATTACGCGTAGTGGCGATGAATTTCATTGGATTACTCCTAGATAGTAGAAAGAAAGTCCCCGCAATCGCGACCAACTGCGGGGGCGGGAAAAAAATTATCTCTTAAACAGCAAACAGGCTGCTCACTGAAGCCTCACGGGCGATACGCGAAAGCGTTTCACCGATGATGGCGGCAGTGGTGATCTGACGAATCTTCGGACTTGCAGCAGCGGCTTCGCTGAGCGGAATCGTGTCGGTCACGACAAGTTCGTCAAGAGCGGAATTGTTAATACGTTCAACCGCAGCGCCGGAAAGCACCGGGTGGGTAATATAGGCGACAACGCGCGTGGCTCCGCGTTCCTTCAGAGCACCGGCGGCATTGCACAGCGTGCCGGCCGTGTCAACGATGTCGTCCGTGATCACGCAGGTGCGATCCTTCACTTCACCAATGATGTTCATGATTTCAGCAACATTGGCGCGGGGACGGCGCTTGTCGATAATCGCAAGGTCAACCTCAAGAGCCTTGGCCATGGCGCGGGCGCGAACCACACCGCCGACGTCAGGAGACACAACCATCAGATTGGTGTAGTGACGTTCAACCAGGTCGTTGAGCAGAATGGGGGTTGCGAAAATGTTGTCAACGGGGATGTCAAAGAAACCCTGGATCTGGTCGGCATGGAGGTCCATCGTGAGGATGTGATCAACGCCGACGCTCTGGAGCATGTTTGCCACAACCTTGGCGGAAATGGCAACGCGGGTGGAACGGGGACGGCGATCCTGACGGGCATAGCCGAAGTAGGGGATCGCGGCGGTGATGCGGCGGGCGGAGGCGCGCTTGAGGGCGTCGGCCATAAGCATCAGTTCCATCAGATTGTCATTCGTCGGAGCGCAGGTAGGCTGAAGAATGAAGACGTCCTTGCCACGGACATTGTCCAACAGCTGAACCATAACTTCGCCATCGCTGAAACGATTAACCGTTGCAGAACCAAGGGGAATATTGAGGTATTTGGTGACGGCCAGGGCAAGCGCCGGGTTGGCGTTACCGGAGAAAACCATCATACTTTCTGGCACCATGGGATCCATGATAAAAGCTCTACTTGTGTTGGGGCGCTATGCGTCCGGGTTGACAGACATACAACACGACTTTCCGGAGACGAAGAGGGCGTTGTGCAAAAGAAAAAAGAGGAAGGCCTAATACCATCCTCCATTCAAATTCTCGTTTGGCAGGGGTAGAAGGATTCGAACCTTCGAATGTCGGAATCAAAATCCGATGCCTTAGGCCAGCTTGGCGATACCCCTCTCCTTACTTTATTCTTCGAGCCAATGCGCCAGAGGATGCTCCGGCAAAGACTCTGAAATAAACCCGATCCAGTGGGCAGGCAAACCTGTGAAGAGAATTTCTGACACTGACTCTTCAAAGGGAGGAATAATGCCGAACACGGCACTGCCTGATCCGGTCATGCGGGGCTCTGTAAACGGTTTAAGCCGCTGCAGGGCAGTCGCAATCTCAGGTTCCAAAGACACGGCAACGGGCTGCAGGTCGTTATGACCGTACAGTCTGGGCCAAAAATGATCCACCGAATCTTTGAAGCACTGTATTTTGCTGGATTCAGTATCTCTTGTCAAGGCAGGAGAGGAAAAAATTTTCCCTGTAGAAACGGACTGTCCGGGCCATATAACGGCATATCTGGCGGGGGGAATTCCGACCGGTGTGAGGATTTCTCCGATCCCCTGAACAAAGGCCGGACGGCCGAAAATAAAAAACGGAACATCGGCCCCGAGCGTTTCCCCCAGGTCGATGAGCTCGGATCTGCTGAGCCTCAGACCGAAAAGCCGGTTCAGCCCGATCAGGGTGGTCGCGGCATCAGAGCTTCCGCCACCTAAACCAGCCCCGCTCGGGATCGTTTTCTTTAATGTGATCCTGACGCCGGTTTTTACACCGAAACGTTCTTTGAGCAGTCTGGCGGCGCGCACACACAGATCCCCTTCGAGATCGCCCACAATGTCTCCGTCGCGCTCGATCACATCCTCATTGAGCAGCGTCAGGTCGATAGTGTCGGCCCGGTCAATCAGAATAAACACGCTCTCGAGCAGATGTTTGCCGTCAGGACGGCGTCCGATGACGTGCAGGAACAGATTGATTTTGGCCGGGGCGGGCAGCCCCTTGAGCGAGGCGGTGGTCTGAGGGAGGGTGGGCATATGAATCAGTCCGCAACGATAGAAAGCGATTTCACATTATTCGGAAAGAGCGGCGTGATGGTGAGGGTTTTCACGCGGCCGTCTTCATGGCGCGCGCGGACGCGTGCCTGCCACTGTGTCACCCCGGCGGGCATAGTGCCGTCTCTGAGCAGACTGCCGAGCGCCTCAACGGGGATGTCAAACCCGATCAGCTCCTCCAGAAGCGTGCCGGCAGACGGGCGGCATGTGGTTTCGCCGCTGCTGCGGGTAAGGCATGTTTCGCGCGCCGTGACCTCGATGCGTGCCAGTACGCCGTTGAGCGGCGTGAGGAGGTCAAGCTGTCTGAGGCCGGTGCTTTCCCGGTAAAGGAAACGACCGTTTTCGGCTCTGAGTTTCTCCCCGTCAAAGAAATTCACCGCAAAGCGGCCGCCCTGCTGGTAGGCGGACTGATCAGGGGTTGTACACCCGGCGGCCAGAAGGCCCAGTATGGCAACAGTGCAAAGTCGGAGAGAAAGACGCATCATAAATTACGGTGTCAGCTGAAGTCGTTTACCAATATCAAGGATTGTACTGTCATCGGGAAGACGGCGTTTTAACTCGGTATACACCGCCTGCGCCTCTTTCGGGCGGCCGGAGGCGACAAGAATTTCAACCATGTGCACCACCACTTCCCGGTGAAACGGCCCTCTCATGGCGGCGAGCGCAAAGTAGTAGGCCTGCTCGTAGCGTTTTTCCTTGAAGCACAGCCAGGCCATACTGTCGAGAACATGCCAGTCAAGCGGACGCTGACGGTATGCGTTCTCAATCAGACGTCGTGCCTCCGAGAGCCGTGTGTCGGCCAGCACGTAGTGGTAGCCGAGTCCGTTGCAGGCGAAGGGATTGTCCGGGTTGATGGCGAGGATCCGCCGCAGGGTGGCCTCATAGTCTCTGGGCTGGTTCTGCTGCTGATAGATAAGCGCAAGGTGATAGAGCAGATCCTCGTTGTCAGGCGATTCGCGCAGCAGTCCCTGCAGAATGCGTATGGCCTTGTCGACCTGTTCACTCTTGATCAGCGTTTCAATGCGCGCATTAAAGTAGACCCGCTTGTTGGCCGGATCGGCTTCGATGGCGTTGAGCAGGACCTGTTCGGCATTGTCGGGTTTGCCGGCCTTGAGCCAGGCGGCCGTTTCACGAATGCGGATGTCGGCGGCATTCTCTTTCGGGTGGTAGCGCTCAAGCGCCTGTGCCTCGGCGGCGTACTCGCCGAGCTGATCATAAATGAGTGCGAGCTCGAGCCACACATCATCTGTGGCCCACTCGTGCTGCGGGTTCTTCACGCGTCCTGCCGCAATATAGCGGTTGAAAAGCTCTCTGGCGAATTTGAGGTCTTTTGCCTCAATGGCGAGCTGACCGGCATTGAACAGCACCATCGGACTGTCAGGCTCAAGCCGAACGGCCTCCCGGGTTTCCTGCAGTGCGAGATCGGTGTGTCCGAAGCGGGCGAGAATCTTGCCGTGCATCAGCCGGGCGACAGTGGAGTTGGGATTGGCAACAATCACCGTTTCCAGAATACGCTGACTTTTCTCAGGCATGACCGACCAGCAGATGTCGGCAGCGGTGGTCGCGAAATCCTCATGCTCGGCAAACCAGTGCGTGTAGCGCGGGCGGAAAACGAGGCCGTTCCCGGGCAGTACGGAAAGAGCGGCCCGGCAGGCCTCCTTATCTTCACCGATCCGCTTTTTGTAGACAGCCTTGGCGATCACCACGTCGGGAGTGGAGACAAAGCGGTCCCAGAACGGTTCGAGATAGGACTCGAGCCACTGAAGATCATAATTCTCTTTGCTAAGATTGCGGGTCAGTGTTGCAATGAAGGCGGCGGCGTTTTCACCGAGTTTTTCGACACGCTCATCGAGCAGGCGCTGCACTTCGGCACCGTTCTGTCGGGAGATGGCATTGGTGAGCAGTGCATCATTTGCGGCCTGTGCAGACGGGTCGAGTGTCGACCAGATTCTGGAGGCTTCCACAATCTGGTTGCCGGAATGGGTTCTCACGGCAGCAGTCCACGCCAGCTCTGCCACGCTCGTGTTGTTCAGCTTCTCGGCAGCGCTTTTGAGCAGCTCGTAAGCAAGCTGGTGATCCCCGGCGCCGAGCGCCAGGTTGCCAAGCAGGAGTTCGTAAAGCGTTTGCCCGGGCTCTGCCATCAGGGCGGCAGAGTCCTCTTCCTGCGAGAACACTTCAGCGGTTGTGCCAAGCCAGAATAGCAGCACGGTGGCTAAGTATGTAAAGGGGCGCGACATAAAGTCCACAAATGGGAATGCGATAAGGCGTTATTCTAACGAATGCAATTCACGATAACAGATAAGTGGGTCAGGATATAGAACTAAGGAGCGCAGGAATGCAAGCAAATGTTGAGCGTGGACAAGCGTTTGAGCGCTTTACGTACCAGCTGCTGGAGTGGCATAAAAGCAACGGGCGCCATCAGCTTCCGTGGCAGAAAACGGATAACTGGTATACACGGCTGCTTTCCGAGGTGATGCTTCAGCAGACGCAGGTGGCCACAGTGATTCCGTATTTCGAGCGCTTCATTGCACACTATCCTGATGCTCAGTCGCTCGCGGCCGCTCCCGATGAGGAGGTGATGGCGCTCTGGGCCGGACTCGGTTACTACTCGCGCTGCAGAAATCTGCTGCGGGCTGTTCGCGAAATCGTGTTTGAACGTCATTCAGAGGTGCCTTCGAGTGCGGCTGAGTGGGCGCAACTGCCCGGCGTCGGCCTGTCGACTGCCGGGGCAATCGCCTCCTTCGTCACATCGGAAAGAGCGGTCATGTGTGACGGGAATGCAAAACGCTCTCTGTCGCGTGTGTTCGGCGTTGAAGGCTACCCCGGGGAGAAGACTTTTGAGAGCACACTCTGGGAGATTGCCGGACAGCTGCTGCCGGAGTCTGCTGATATGCCGGCCTATACGCAGGCGCTGATGGACTTTGGTGCGCTTCTCTGCAAACGCAAACCGCTGTGTGAGCGCTGCCCCATGAGCGAATTCTGTTTTGCCTTCCGGTGTGGCCGTACAGCGGAGATTCCCGGCAGAAAACCCCGGCGGGAGAGACCGGTCCGGTATGCCACCGCCCGCTTTATGTTCTCCGCAGACAGTGTCTGGCTGCAGAAGCGCTCGGAAAAAGGCGTCTGGAAGGATCTGTGGGTGCCGGCTTTTTCAGACTTTACGCTGCAGGACGCAGAGGAGGGACCCCGTACAGGTGTCGCTTCAGAGGACGTTCTCAGTGAGACCCGCTGGGCGGACTTTGTCCATGACTTCACCCACTTCCGCCTTATCGTGCATCCGGTGCTGGTTGAACTGCGTGCCGGGGCTGTGCCTGAGGGCATGACGGCGGTGTCGCTTGATGCGCCGTGGCCTGCACTGCCAGCGCCCGTTAAGACCCTGCTGACTCAGATGAGTCTCTGGCGGAATCAGCGTTAAAGCGTCTGTACAGCCTGCAGCGGGTTGAGCAGTTCACGCTGCTCAACAATCCGGTGCCGCACAATAGTCGGATATTCCTTTTCAAAGGCATGGGCGAGAGTCTGTGCAACGTATACCGAGCGGTGCTGCCCGCCGGTGCATCCGATTGCAATGGTCAGGTAGTGGCGGTTCTGCTGCAGATAGGCAGGCAGCCACCGGGCAAGAAAGTCTCTGATGTCGGAAATCATCGCAGTCACCTGCGGCTTGCCCTGCATGAACTGCACAATCGGTTCGTCAATGCCGGTGAGCGGTCGCAGTGCCGGATCATAGTACGGGTTGGGCAGACAGCGGACATCAAAGACCAGGTCAGCTGCAATGGGAATCCCGTGTTTGAAGGCAAAGGACTCGAAGGTGAGCGTCATTTCCGCATGAGGCTGACCGACAAACTGCTGAACCCATTTGCGCAGCTGCGCCGGCAGCAGATTCGTGGTGTCAATGGAAGAGGCAAACTCCGTGATGGGGGCGAGCAGATCACGCTCGGTCTGAATAGCCTCCTGCAGGGAGAGCATCTGATCGTGTTTCTTTGCGCGGGTGCAGAGCGGATGACGCCGGCGGGTTTCCGAAAAACGCTTCACCAGCTCTTCCTGACTGGCGGTGAGAAAGAGCACCCGGACATCAACCCCTCCGGTTTTCAGAGTCTCCAGCGCACTGAGCGCATGGTCAAAGGTTGCCTGACTGCGTGCGTCAATGGCGACCGCCACAGTCTCTGTCCCGGCCTGTGCCAGGCGTGTGACAACGGGAATGAGAAAATCAGCCGGCAGGTTATCGATACAGTAGTAGCCACAATCCTCGAGCTGTCGGATCACGATGGATTTTCCAGCACCGGACATTCCGGTCACGAGTGTGAGTTGCATCTCTGATTTCCTCCCGGTCGATTTTATTCTGTGTGCTCTTCTTGCGCCTGAAGCTGCTCAAATTCGCTTGCCAGTTCAGGTGGCGCCTGCCACCCGGCGATGGTTTCACAGACATTGAGCGGGGTATCACAGACAGTAAGCTTCTGGCGCATCTCCTTGTCTTCGAGCAGAAGACGGATTTCCTTCATGAGCAGTTTGTACTGTTCACGGTTGTTCTCAGGGATGAGAACAAAGAAAAAGAGCTGCACAGGTTTGCCGTCCGGTGCGTCGAGAGCAAGCGCGGTTTTGGTGCGAACAAAGCAGACCGCGGGCTTTTCGAGCTCCTCGAGCCGTCCATGCGGAATCGCCGTACCGCGTCCGAGGCAGGTACAGCCGAGTTTTTCCCGGGCGATCAGTGCTTCAAAAGCGTCAGTGTGAGGGATCCCATGTGCACTTTCAAAGAGCAGTGAGGCTTCTTCGAAAAGGCGCTTGCGGCTGACAACTTCCTGGTCCAGCAGCACTGTGCCGAGATTGATGAGTGATGATATAAGAGTCATGAAAAAGGGCTAAATCAGCTTACTCAGGTAAGACGGGAAAGATTCCCAAAGAGCAGTCTAACTGAAATTTAACTGATGTGCGAGTTAAGCACTCTGTTTGCGCATATAGGATGCAGGTATCTGAAGCTGTTCGCGGTACTTGGTTACTGTCCGGCGGGAGACGTTAAACCCTCTTTCTTTGAGAGCCTTTTCAATTCTGGCATCCGAATACGGTTTGCCGGAAGGTTCAGCGGCCACGATTTCCGTGATGGCTTTCAGAACAGCAGCGGTTGTGGGGCTCTCATCGGCTCCGGTGTTTTCTGCTGCGGGCAGGGTTTTGGCCTGCTGCGCGAGCAGGTCTGAGAGTGCACGGGTGCCCGCTGGCGAGATGAAGTATTTTCCGGCAACAGTACGCGAGACCGTGGAGATGCTGATTTCCAGTGCATCAGCGATGTCCTGCATTTTCAGCGGCAGCAGTGCGCTCTCGCCTTCGAGGAAGTAACGCTGCTGATGCCCGACCATGAAACGGGCTACGCGCAGCAGTGTGTTCTGCCGCATTTCAAGACTGTAGAGCAGCGCAGAGGCTTCACTGAGGTAGCGCTGCCACATCTGCGGCGGCAGTTCTGCTCTGATGCGTGCCTTCTGCTGTTCGGAAACCCAGCGGATCTGAGTGAGCGGATCGCTGACGGGGAATACAAGCGCCCGGCCGTCTTCAATTCGCACAACAAGTTCGGGTGTGATGAAGTCGGTCCGGGTGGCGGATTCCTCCTGCAGCGGGTAGGGTCGCAGGGAATGAACCAGTCCCTGTGCGAGTCGGAGCGCTTCTACTGTGACGCCAAGTGTCCTGGCATTGCGGGCAGTGGCGCCTTTGGCGATATCCGCAAGCGGAAGCCGGATAAAGCGCATAGCTGTATCGAGCAGACTGGCGTCGACCGGGCTGGTTCTGGTGGCATCCTCAAGCTGCCAGGTGAGACTCTGTGTAACGGAGTCTGCGCCCACCCCCGGTGCGCAGATGCGCCGGAGCGCTTTCTGAGCGGCCAGCCAGAGCGGCATCTCATCTGCTGCGTCCTCACCGACGGCGAGACCGTCCCTTTCAAGGACGGGCCAGTACTCGGTGGCAATGTGCTCGAGCGACCCGCTCAGCAGGCCGCTGCCCGTTAGCTCATCGACCAGAATGCCGGCACGCAGCCGCACACTCTGTGTCAGGCGCAGACAGCGCAGTTCGGAAATAAGAGCGTCCTTAAAGGAGGGCGGCTGTGCGATACGCTCCATCCACGAGTCATCTGTCTCTGCGGAGGGAATATACTCAAAAGCCTGCTCAAGAGGGGTTTCGGCCTGTGGTGATGTGACGGACGGCTCGTCCGGAGATTCGGCAGCGGGGGCAGCGCTTCCGGCGGTGCTTACCGGGGAGCTGTCAACTTCAAGCAGCGGATTGTCAGCAGCAAGAAAGCTCATATCCGTGAGGAGCTCGTTAAGGGGCATCTGCAGGAGCTCAAGCGAGGCCTGCTGCCTCACGGATAGGGTCTGAGTCTGAGTTTGTGTCTGAGAGAGAACAAACGCTGCTTTCATAGGCAGAGGTGTTACATCCGGAAGTTTTCGCCCAGATAGAATGCGCGGACGTCCGGATTTTCAATGATGTCCTTGGGTTCGCCCGAGGCAAGCACCTGACCCTCATTGATGATGTAGGCGTGATCACAGATTGCCAGCGTTTCACGAACGTTGTGGTCAGTGATCAGTACGCCGATGTTGCGTTCGCGCAGGAAACGCACGATACGCTGAATTTCAATCACAGCAATCGGGTCAACCCCGGCAAACGGTTCATCGAGCAGAATAAAGCGCGGATTGGCGGCAAGCGCACGGGCGATTTCCGTACGGCGGCGTTCACCGCCCGAGAGCGAGAGTGCCATGTTGGTACGGATATGCTGAATCTGCAGCTCAGTGAGCAGGTTATCCAGACGCTTTTCAAGCTCTGCACCGCGAACGGGCTGCCCGTTCTCGTCTTTCTGCAGCTCAAGAATGGCGCGGATATTGTCTTCAACACTGAGTTTGCGGAACACACTGGCTTCCTGCGGCAGATACGAGACCCCCAGACGGGCGCGCTGGTAGATCGGCATGTGTGTGAGTTCCTGACCGTCAAGCTCGACCGTCCCCTCGTCTCCCACCACCAGGCCGACCACCATGTAGAACGTGGTCGTTTTACCGGCACCATTGGGGCCGAGAAGGCCGACGACTTCACCGGATCGGACGACCAGATCTACGCCCTTGACGACACGTCGGGAGCCATAGTGTTTTTTAAGACCGCGGGCCTGCAGGGTGTGCTGCCCGGTTTCACCGGCTGTGCTCATAATCAGTTCTTTCCTTTGGGATCGGAGAGTTTGGTGGACGGCTGGAGATTCTGGCGTTTCGTCGAGGACTGCTTGTCATCGCCTTTTTTACGCGGTGCAATGATCGTAGTCACACGCTGGCGAGTGCCGTTGACAACAGCGCCGTTCACCTCGGAGAGTGCGTTACGCATATCGTAAGTGATCGTCTCCCCGCTGGTCATATCCTTCTGCACACCGTTTTCAGTGCGGCGCAGTTCAGACTGCCCGGAGAGCGTGACGCGGTCAGTCTCCTCATCGTAGATAATCTGTCTGGCTTTGGCATGGATCCACTCTTCGATTTTGGGATCCTTGTTATCGCGTTTCTGCTGGAAGGTTGCCAGAGAGCCGTCCAGAACAATGTGGCGGTACCCTTTCGGGGTGACAGAGAGGGTAAGCTTGGTGCCGGTAAAGCGGATGGACCCCTGATCGACGACAACGTTACCGCTGTAAATGGCGGTCTGCTTGACTTCGTCACCGTTGAACTGGTCGGCATGAATCTCAATGGGTTGGCTGCTGTCGGTTGAGAGAGCATGTGCACAGCCGGCACAGAGAAGCAGAGAAAGTCCAGTGGCAAGAAGCTTTTTCATAGTAAATACCGCGCGAAAATAAGGTATTGAGGGCAACACCCGGGGCTATAGCACCGGTTTAATAAACCGATCGGATCCGCGGTGGGGTAACACCGGAGGATCAGCCCGTATTTTAGGCGTTTTTCGGGTTGCTCGAAATGAGATACCCGCCCCGGAGATGAGTTCCTGGCACGCCTAGTATGCGAAACATACTGAGTATAGCAGTAGGCCGGAGGCGGCCGAAAAAGATTTCGAAAGCTATTTTTTCTGTTTGGTCGGTTTGGCGGCGGTTTTGCTGCCGGAGGTCGGATGAAAGACCGAGAAGACCTTGCCTTCAAGCTCCACCGTGCGGGTGACGTTATCAAAGCGCATGCCGGACTGGGCCTGTGTTGTGTCACGGCCTCTCGAGAGAAACACGGGACGGTCGGTCTCAAAGTAGTCGTTATCGAGGAATGCCTTGACGTATTCCGTTTTGAGCGTCATATCGGGGTTTTTGCCGTAGGCAGGCTGATACACCCGCACATTGCCGGAGAGCTCGAGCGTTGCCAGACTGTCAACCGTCCAGGCTTTGTCGCTGGAGAGATAGACCGGCGCACGGTTTTTGCCGAAGCCCTGTACTCGGGCGTCCGTGGCGTTCATGCGCCCGTCCGAGTAATGCTCAACATTATCCGCAAGCAGACGGCGCGTGAGCTGTCCCGCGGGATCAAAGTCCGTCATCACCATCGACTTTGCGATAAAGTCAGGACTTTTCTCGCTCGGGACATACTTCAGTCCGTCAAGCTGAATGCGGATGGAGTAGTAGTAGCTCATGCCCACCAGCGCGGTCAGAAGCAGAATTCCGACCAGAGCGGTCATGCGCTCGCGAAGAACCAAACTCCGTTGAGCCATGTGCTTATTTACCCAGTACAAAAGTGTCGTTTACAAGATTATCCCATACCCCCCGGGATTTGAGAATCAGTTCTGCAAGTTCACGGATGGCGCCGTTGCCGCCGTTAAAGCTGCTGCGCCATGTGATGAGCGGCGTCAGTTCAGGGTTGCCGTCCGCGGGGGTGGTCGCCAGACCGACACGGGCGAGCAGCGGGATATCCGGAATGTCATCACCCATATAGGCAACCTGCTCATCGGTGAGTTTCAGTTCAGCGATCAGTGCCTCATAGGCCGGTGTTTTGAAACGCTGTCCCTGGTAAACGCGTTCGATGCCGAGTTCACGGCAGCGCTCGGCAACAATGTCGGAGCTGCGGCCGGTAATAACAGCCACTTCAATACCCGCCTTCTGGAGCATCTTGATGCCGAGGCCGTCGCGGACATAGAAACGTTTGAAGAGTTCACCGGTTCCGGAAGTGATAATACTCCCGTCGGTCATCACCCCATCGATATCGAGGACGACCAGGCGGATTTCCCGGGCTTTTTCAGTCAGCGTCATTTAAATCACCTTTGCATCCATCAGGTCATGAATATGCAGTGCACCGATCAGATTTCCCTGTTCATCGGTTACCAGCAGCTGGTTGACCTGGTACTCATCAAGAAGTTTTGCCGCACTGACAGCCAGCTCGTTTTCACTGATCATACGCGGAGAGCGGGTCATCACCTCGGAGAGTTCAATGCCGCGGACGTCACCGACACGTTCGATCAGACGGCGCAGGTCCCCTTCGGTGAAGACGCCGACAAGTTCCCGGCGGCTGTTGACCACAGCGGTCATACCCATGCACTTTCTGGAGATTTCACGGGTGGCATCGATCACGCTCACGCCTTCTTCGACAACCGGTACGGCATCGCCCGAGCGCATAACATCGCGCACGCGGGTGAGCAGTTTGCGCCCGAGTGCTCCGCCGGGGTGACTGCGCGCAAAGTCCTCCTTGGTGAAGTTCTTTGCCGAGAGACAGGCGACGGCAAGCGCATCCCCGAGCGCAAGCGTGAGTGTGGTGGACGTGGTCGGGGCGAGATTCAGAGGGCAGGCCTCACGTTCGACATGGCAGTTCAGATGCACCTCGGCATGCCGGGCAAGCGTGCTGTTCGCATTGCCCGTCATGGCAATGAGCGCAATGCTTTCGCGCTTGAGCACGGGGAGCATGGTGAGCAGTTCGCTCGATTCTCCCGAGTACGAAATACCAATGACAAGGTCATCTTTCGTGATCATTCCCAGATCGCCGTGAGCGGCTTCGGCTGCGTGCACAAAATAGGCCGGTGTGCCGGTGGAGGCGAACGTGGCTGCGAGCTTGCTGGCGATATGACCGGATTTGCCGATGCCGGAAACAATCACCCGGCCTTTGCAGGCAAGAATCAGTTCAACAGCGTGCACGAAATTGTCACTGATCGTCTGTGCAAGGTGTTCAAGAGCGCCAGCTTCGGCCTTGAGAACTTCACGCCCGAGGCTGAGAATGTTTTCTTCTGTGATGTGCTGTCCCATTTAGGGTCCTCGTCTGTCTTTTTTCGTTGCCGTAATAATACTCAATTTGTCCGGTGACCTGCCGGAATTCTGATCGCAGGACTTGCCTCAAAAGTAAGCAAATTCAAAAGAAAAACCTGGCTCCCGAGCGTCGGGCAGCCAGGTTTGCGTAAACCCTGAGGCGTTGCACCAGTGTTTTAGTGGTGCAGAATCTTGGAGAGGAACTGCTGGGCGCGTTCGCTCTTGGGGTTTTCAAAGAAGTCCTGAGCGGGCTGGTTGTCGATGATTTCACCGGCTTCCATGAAGATCACGCGGTCGGCCACTTTACGGGCAAAGCCCATTTCGTGTGTTACAACCATCATGGTCATACCTTCCTTGGCGAGCTGAACCATAACGTCAAGCACTTCATTAATCATTTCAGGGTCAAGTGCCGAAGTCGGTTCGTCAAAGAGCATGCAGATCGGGTCCATGGCCAGTGCACGGGCGATAGCCACACGCTGCTGCTGACCGCCGGAGAGCTGACCGGGGAACTTTTCAGCGTGAGCGGACAGGCCGACGCGATCGAGCAGTTCGAGACCGCGCTGCGTGGCTTCCTCGCGGCCGCGGCCGAGCACCTTCATCTGAGCGAGCACCAGGTTTTCCTTGATGGAGAGGTGCGGGAACAGTTCGAAGTGCTGGAACACCATACCGACGCGGCTGCGCAGCTTCGGCAGATTGGTTTTGGGGTCGCCAACGGAAATGCCGTCAACAATGATTTCGCCCTTCTGGAAGGGTTCGAGTGCGTTGACAGTCTTGATGAGGGTGGACTTACCGGAACCGGAGGGACCGCAAACGACCACCACTTCACCTTTCTGGACTTCAGCAGAGCAGTTCTTGAGCACCTGGAAGGAGCCATACCACTTGCTGATGTTCTTAATTTCAATCATTGCCATGATGGGGGTAATCCTGTTTCAAATCAAAGGGTTTATACGATTAATGTGCAGAGGTCACTTTCCACTGAAGTCGACGAATCAACAGTGACAACGAAAGTGAAATCGTCAGATAACACACTGCAGCAAAAGAGTACATCAAAATCAGCTGTCCGTCACGCTGAGCGATCTTGGAAATTGCGCCCATGAAGTCGTTGCCGCTGATCACATAGACCAGACTCGTGTCCTGAAACAGAATGATGGTCTGCGTAAGCAGCACGGGCAGCATGTGGCGGATGGCCTGCGGGAGAACCACGTAACGCATGGTCTGGCCGTAGGTCAGACCGAGACCGTAGGCGGCGTAGATCTGTCCTTTTTTGATGGACTGAATCCCTGCACGCATGATCTCGGAGAAGTATGCAGCTTCAAAGAGTACAAACGTAATAATAGCAGTGCTTTCGGCTCCGATCTGCACGGGGCGGTCTAAATGAAGCATTAAACGCAGAACTTCCGGCATCAGCAGGAAGAACCAGAAAAGCACAAGGACGAGCGGAACGGAGCGCATCAGGTTGACATACAGGCGCGCAGGAACCGCGAGGCACGGGCGGTTCGAGAGTCTGCACAGCGCCAGCAGGGTGCCGAGAAACAGACCGCCGGCAGCGGTAATGACTGTCAGTTCCAGTGTGTAGGCGGCACCGTTGAGAATGTAGCCCCAGCTGTTGGTGATGGAGGAAAAATCGATAGACATGACCACTCCCTGATTACTTTGCCACGATGAAGCCGGGGATCGCACTGCGGCGTTCAACCCAGGTCATCAGAAAATTGACCGACAAGGCGATGATGATGTAGAGCACAGTGGCCCACACATAGGCGGCGAAGAACTGGAAGGTGTCCTCACCCATTTCATTGGCGCGCATTGTCAGCTCCGGCAGACCGATGGTGATGGCCACGGCGGTGTTCTTCACAAGGTTCATGGATTCGCTGGTGAGCGGCGGCAGCACGATACGGAATGCCATGGGCAGAATCACATAGCGGTAACGCTGAAAACCGGTGAGACCGAGTGCTTTGGCGGCATTGGAGAGACCGCGCGGCAGGGAGGTAATGCCGGCGCGGACCTGTTCGGCCACACGCGAGGAGGTGAACAGCCCCAGGCACAGGAAGGCCGAAAGGAACTGGCAGTAAATCGGGTCAACGGAAATAATCCAGTCTTTGTAAGCCGGGATGATTTCCGGTACCACGAAGTACCAGATGAAAATCTGAACAATCAGAGGGATGTTACGGAAGAGCTCAATCCAGGCCTCGCAGAAGCCGCTGATCAGTCTGTTGCTGGAAGTGCGCAGCGTCCCGATGACGGTACCTACCAGAAGGGCAAGTGCAAAGGATGCAACTGCAAGTCCGATGGTCCACTCCGCCCCTTCAACGAGGTAGAGCCACCAGGGAGAGTCATTGAGGCTGGAAGTTTCCAGAAGGACTTCCAGAGACATATTCAAAGCCATGATTGAGCTCCTCTTTACTTCTCGGGCAAGGCTTGCGCCCGTGAGAGGTATTGTTATGAATAGAAAGTCCCCGGGGGTGCCGAATGTTTTTGCTAGCCTGGCACCCCGGGGTGTTAAAACGATTAATTAAATCCCGTCGCTGTTGGGCTTGGCGAACAGATCCTTTGTGACGCTGTTCATCGGGAAGTTAAGGTTGGTGTTCTTCGGGGGAATCGGACTTTCAAACCACTTCTTATAGAGCTTGGCAAGCGTACCGTCCTTGATCATGCCGGTAATGGTCTTGTCGACCAGTGCCTTGAAGGCAGGATCATCCTTGCGGAACATCGGGGCATACGGTTCAGTCGAAAGCGATTCGTCGATGATGGTGAAGTCCTGCGGATTGGGCAGGGTGGCAATCTGACCGGCGAGCAGCACATCGTCGATCACGAAGGCGTCAGCACGCTTGTTGGCCACGAGCTTCATAGCTTCGGCGAAGTTTTTCGTCTTGAGCAGACGGATCTTGATACCGTTGTCCTTTTCGAACTTGCTGAGCAGCTCGACAGAGGTCGTACCGGAGGTCACCGCGACGTTCTTGCCGTCAAGATCCTTGAGGGACTTGATCGGGCCGTTTTTCCAGACGGCGGCTGTAACCTGAATACCGAAATAGTTGGTGCCGAAGGAGGCCTGTTCCTGACGCTTCTTGGAGTTGGTGGTCGAGCCGCATTCAATGTCCACCGTTCCGTTCTGGATGAGCGGAATACGGTTGGCACTGGTCACGGGCTGATAGACCACTTTCAGATCGGGCATGTTCAGATCTTTCTTCACAGCATCAGCAATGGCATTACAGACTTCATAGCCGTAACCGACCGGCGTGCCGTCAGCCTGCAGGTAGGAGAACGGAACGCTGGACTCGCGATATCCGAGGATGATCGTGCCGGAATCCTTCACTTTTTTCAGGGTACCGGTCAGGGCGTCACCGGCAAAGGCCGATGTGGATAAAAGCGTTGCGGCAACGCAGGCAACGATGGAAATCTTGGATAACTTCATAGAGCAATCTCCTTGGTCTGTACTTTGTCGAGCCTCATCAGGAACAATTGGCGAGGTGTTATTTATTTACAAGCAAGAAGCGTGCCAACTTTTTAAAACAGGTTTTTTTTTGCGAAAACCGCCCAGTTATCCCCAAAAAAACGCCCTCCTTTGGGGAGGGCGTCAGGAAAAACAGATTTGGATCGCACCAAAATAGTGCATTGCACTAAAAAGAGGCGGCCGGCGATCAGTTACTGGTATAAACCGGGGCGCGCTTTTCAAGAAATGCAGCGAGAGCCTCTGCTGCCTCATCCGAAGCCGCCTGCTCTTCGTACATGAGCAGGTCGCTGTTCCAGTGCTTGTCGAGTGCGGCAAGAAATTCGCGGTTCAGCAGCAGGCGGGTGGCCTGAACGGCCGCAGGCGGCAGTACCGTGAGGCGTGCCGCTTTCTCAGCGAGCATACCGGGGAGAGAATCACGGTCGGTTACGGCCGTGACGAGTCCGATAGAGAGCGCCTCCTGAGCATTCATCGGCTCAGAGAGCAGCAGTTTCTGAGCAAGCAGTCGCGGATTGGCGCAGCGTGAAGCCCATTCGGTAATGCCGAAACGGGGGATTTTGGCAAGCGCAGTGGAGGGAAAGGCGAATACGGCTTCAGCGGAGGCAAAGACCATGTCTGCAAACAGCAGAAGGGAAACACCTTCACCGACACAGGGACCGTACACACCGGCAATAACCGGTTTGGTGAAGTGACGCAGGGTGTCAAAGAGTTCCACAAGCGCGGATTCCAGCGCTTCAGCTTTGTCGCGCATCTCCTCCATGTCCGCACCAGCGCAGAAAACCTCCTGTTCGCTTTCAAGCATGACGACGCGTACGGCCGGATCGGTTTGTGCCTGTACAAGCGCATCGCGCAGTGCATTGCACAGCGAGATATTCAGAGAGTTGCGCTTGGCCTCACGGTTAAACGAGAGCCGCATAAGACCGAATTCTTTATTGACGAGTAAATCCATAGTATTCCTTGAGTGCAGTGACCTTGAGTCAGCCTGTCCCGTTAATCTGAAGTTTGCTCAGGATTATAGGAAATATTGAAACTCCAGGTTTCGGTGTCCGCGCTTTCACCGGGCTGTTTTGAAAAACCGAGATGAATCATCGTCATTCGCATGGCTTCATTGCCTTTGAGAACATACCCCACAAGGCGGAAAATACCCCGGCGGCGTGCAGTGTCGATGAGGGTGTTCATCAGCGCCCGGGCCAGTCCCCGGCGCTGCCATGCGTCTTCAACCACAATACCGAACTCGGCTTCACTGTCCTCTGCGCTCTGATGCCAGTTGGCGAACGCATGGATTTCACCGGCAGACTCAATCACCCAGGCGGATTCCCGGATCGGATCGTGGTCATAGACCTGAGCAATGCGCTGTGGCGTCAGCTTTGCCCGGGTATGAAACCTCAGGTAGAGGCTTTTTTCGGAGAGTCTTTCGAGGAAAGCGCGAAGGGCGGCAAAGTCCCCGTCGAGCAGCGGTCGCAGCGTCACTTCAGAGGGACCGGCCATGAGCGTGGTTTCCGCCTCAAGCGGCGAGGGCGGTAGCAGCAGGTGACTGTACTGATCGTCAGCCTGTGCGGCATCCTGACACAGACTGATCAGAGAGTCGCGAACAACCCACTTCCCGTGATCGGTCACGATATGGAGCACCATTTTCTCGAGTGCCGGGATACAGGCAACAGCATCGGAAATTCTTGAGAGACTTTCGGCAAGCTGAAAGCGTCCGGCTGCTGAGACCTCTGAAGGCAGGTCAAGCTCTTTGAGTCTGTCAACAGCCTCCCTGAAGCGGAACGGAATCTGCAGCGGCAGCGTCGCGTCCGGAGCACCACCTCCCAGTTGCAGATACGGACCGGTGAGTGCAGAACGCTCGAGGGTCACCTCAAGCGCACGGGCAGAGTGCGGAATATAGCGCTGAACATGGGCAATAAGTTTGGGCTCGCCCAGAGAGAGTGCTGATATTCTGCGGTGTGCCTCCTGCCAGGCATGCCGGATTTCTTCCGGGTGATAGTAAACAGCCGGGGGAATCAGGTTCTCA
Organism: uncultured Sutterella sp.; assembly: GCA_905194315.1. Lineage (GTDB taxonomy): Bacteria > Pseudomonadota > Gammaproteobacteria > Burkholderiales > Burkholderiaceae_F > Sutterella. The sequence goes on from CAJJRX010000001.1 coordinate 118,012, forward strand.
AAACCTTTTGCCCGCAGTTTCACCCAGAGCGGCCAGCCGAGTGTTCCGGCCTGCGTGAGAATGTCCTCTGTACTCTGACAGACCCAGAGTGGTGTGTTGGTCAGCCCCAGTTTTTCAACCAGCATTCTGCTCTGCGGCAGTTCCATAGTGAATTTGCGTTTTTCCAGAGAACTCATCACCAGCAGACGGATATCGCGGATCGTGGCAGTGTCGCGAATACGCGGCCGGTCAAGCAGTACCTCGTGGCGCTGCGTCCGGTGACGGGTCTGCTCGACCAGGGCGGCAAACACTTTGCAGGCGATCCCGACGGAGGTGAAAACGCTGAGCGGGGTGTTGAGTGTCTGAGAGAGCCCGCCTCGCATCGCACGGGCATTTCTGTCGCTGAGCCAAACGCTCAGAATCGGTTTCTGTGAACCGGTTGTGTTTTTAATGAGCTGACCGAGCGCGAGCGGTGCACTCTCCCCGCCCGTGGGCGGTACGATCAGCAGGAGGGCGTCCGTACTGTCATCCTCAAGGAGCACCGGTAACGCTTTAAGCGCCTGCTCGAGAGATCCGGGGAGCACCAGAGGATTTTCAATCGCCTCTGTGATGCCGCTCTGGCGAAGCTTTTCCAGTGTCTGAGCGGAGAGCCTTGAGAGTGCGGCGCCCTGTCCGGAAAACTGACTCACCGCCCACTCCCCGATGCTCTCGCCGAGAGTGGCAACGCACAGCCGGTTGCCGCGGGGCAGCCGGTTGGTCGCCAGTGTGCTGGTGACGGCCACAAACTCTTCCAGAGTGCCGGTGAGCCATACCTGTGCCTGTCTGAGAATGGATTCCAGAAGCGGATGTTCCCTCAGAGAGAGGTACGTTGAGAAAACCACGACCCGTTTGTGTCTGGAGGCCTGCTTCAGGGCGGAGAACAGACGGCGCGGATCCCTGATGCGACACAGTTCGACGGCAATTACGCGGGTGTTTTTATCCGCAGCAAAATGCTCGATCAGTTCCGCCTGCGAGAGGTCGCACTCCGCCCCGGTGCTGATCACGGCCGAAAAGCCGAGCTCCGTGCCACGGGTATCGTCGAGCATGACACTGGCGATAGCGCGCGTCTGTGTAATAAGGGCGATGTTGCCGGGTTTGGGAAGCTCCTCCCAGACGCTCAGATTCAGTTTCTGACCGGGCAGCATAATGCCTGCGGCACCCGGACCGATAATGCGTCCGCCGGTGCGGGCCTTCCAGTCCCTGAGCCGTTTTTCTGCCGTCTGACTCTGCCAGCCGGCAGAGGCGGGAGAGTGAAGAATCATCAGCGAGCAGGAGAGTCCGGAGACATGTTCGATGGTACCGGCTGCCTTTTCCGGACCGATGCAGATCTGAACCGCATCGACCGGTTCTCTGAGCTGGCGGATGTCTTTAACACAGCTGTAGCCGTCAAGCGTTTCATATTTCGGATTGACAGGAATCAGAGTGCTGAGACCTCCGGAGCGGCGTGTTGCACCCCAGACAGAATATCCCGGGCCGGCGGGTCTGGAACTTGCGCCGACAATGACGGTAGAGACAGGGGAGAGCAACTTCTGTAAGGTCATATCAGTGAGCAGCCGGAAATGTGTTAAGCACACTTAGAGTGTACTGTGTTTCGGCCCGACAGGAACGTTTCCGAGTACACTAACTGTGTCAGGGCGTGAACAGACACACCGCCGGCGGTCTCTGCACCGGTTCGGATGCCGCTGAGAATCAATCAGATTGAACGTTGGAGTTTTTACATGAAGGTTGGCAGTCAGGTTTATCGTTGTATCCGTTCTATCCGTGACGGCAGCGCCGTGGAGATTATTGACCAGACACTGCTGCCGTACCGGTTTGAGACGCGTGTGCTCAGTGACTGGCGCGACTGTGTGGAGGCGATCCGCTCAATGCGGGTTCGCGGAGCTCCGCTGATCGGGGTGACCGGGATCTGGGCTGTGGCGCTGGCTGTACAGGAGAATCCTGAAAACGAGGCGCTGATGAAGGCTGCGGATGTGATTGCCAAAGCGCGTCCGACTGCGGTGAATCTCTCCTGGGGCGTGAAGAAAATGCTCAGAGCTCTGATGCCGCGTGATCCCCAGCAGCGCCGTGAGACGGCCATCCGCCTTGCTGAAACCCTCACTCAGGAGGATGTCAACACGTGCCGCCGTATCGGCGAAGAGGGTGCGAAGCTGATTGCGGAAAAGTACAAGGCACTGCGCCGGCCGGTGAATATTCTCACGCACTGTAACGCCGGGTGGCTTGCCACTGTTGATTACGGAACAGCACTCTCGCCGGTGTATATCGCTTTTGAGCAGGGTGTGCCGCTCAAGGTCTGGGTGGAGGAAACCCGTCCCCGCAATCAGGGGCTGCTCACCCAGTGGGAGCTCAAACAGCAGGGTATCCCCAACACGCTGATTGTCGATAATGCCGGCGGGCAGCTTATGCAGCAGGGTGACGTTGACATGGTTATCGTGGGGGCGGACCGTATCACCCGCCGCGGCGACGTGGCAAACAAAGTGGGAACGTATCTCAAAGCGCTTGCCGCCAAAGATAATGACATCCCGTTTTATGTGGCGGCGCCCGAGTCCACGATCGACTGGACGATTACCGACGGAAAGCGTGAAATAGAAATCGAGGACCGTTCACCTGACGAGGTGCTCAGTATTCACGGATTTGATGATCAGGGCCATTTGAGTGCCGTGCATATTGCACCGCCTGAGACCCCGGTTTCGAATCCGGCATTTGATGTGACCCACAACCGCTTTGTGACCGGTATCATCACGGAAAACGGGGTTTTCACGCCGGTGGAACTTTCCGAACGTGCACCGGCCCCCGATAAGGTATAGCCGTATGGACGAACAGTACAATCAGGCAGCTGCCGAAGTTATTGATGCCGCTCGTGCTCTTTCCCGCAAAGGGCTTAATGTCAACAAGTCCGGGAACGTGTCCTGCCGGTTCAGCCTGGACGGCCGGGACGGCATGCTGATCACGCCGACAGGCCTCGCGTACGATCTGCTCACCCCTGCGGATATTCCGTGGATGCCGCTTGCCGAGGGGGCGGGACCCGGAGATGCGATCGGGCAGATGCAGCCGTCCTCGGAGTGGCTCATGCACCTGGAGGTGTATCGCCGTAGACCGGATGTGCAGGCGGTGGTTCACACACACTCCACTTATGCTACGGCGCTGGCCTGTCAGAATCTGCCCATTCCGCCGTTTCACTACATGGTGGCCGTCAGCGGCGCGAGCAGCATCGGGGTGGTGCCTTATGCCACCTTCGGTTCGACGGAGCTGGCCCGAAAGGCTGCAGAAGCTCTGTGCAGCGCCAGTGCCTGCCTGCTTGAACATCACGGTGTGCTTGTCGCCGGGAGCTCACTCGAGCATGCACTCACGCTTGCAAGTGAAGTGGAAAATCTTGCCCATCAGTATGTTATTGTTCGCTCTCTGGGTGAGGTACGCCTCATTGAAGAGGCGGAAATGCAAAAAATTATCGAAAAGTTTGTGACCTACGGTCAGCCCCGCCGTCGCGGGAAGTGAGGAATGCAATGGATAAGGCAAAACGGCCTGAACGCTGGCTGCGTGTGGACGGATCGACCGTTTCGTGTACTGAGAGCATCAAGGTGCTGAATGAAAACTGGGATGAGGCGCGGTCGATGCTTCAGGATATGTTCGAGGACGCGGTGCTGCTCGGCTGCGGGAAGGTTGACTATCGGGAGGCGCTGCATGCGCTTGTGGACTCTCTCGAGTGTGATTATGAGGAACTGCATGCGCCGGTGGAGAGCCTGAAAAAGGAAAAATAAGCCTCTGGGCGGCGGACGCCGACCTCAGATGACAAAGGCCCGGGTGAACTCACCCGGGCCCTTTTTTTCAGCCGTTAACCGTAGAAATTACTGACCGGCGATATCGTGGTCTTTCTTCGGTTCGTTGCGCAGACGGATGTGCAGTTCGCGCAGCTGCTTTTCGTCGACCGTGGACGGCGCCTGCGTGAGCAGACACTGGGCACGCTGGGTCTTCGGGAATGCAATTACGTCGCGGATGGACTCCGCTTCGCACATCATGGTCACAATGCGGTCGAGACCGAAGGCGAGACCACCGTGAGGAGGCGCACCGAACTTGAGCGCATCGAGCAGGAAGCCGAATTTCTGACGGGCTTCTTCGGGACCGATCTTGAGCGCTTCGAAGACTTTTTCCTGGACTTCTTCGCGGTGGATACGGATGGAGCCGCCACCGATTTCCCAGCCGTTGAGCACCATGTCATAGGCCTTGGCATAGGCGTGTTCAGGATCGCTCAGCAGACGGTCTTCATGGCCGTCAAGCGGGCTCGTGAACGGGTGATGGCAGGAAACCCAGCGCTGGTCTTCTTCCGAGTATTCGAACATCGGGAAGTTGATAACCCACAGAGGCTGCCAGCCGGGGGTGAACAGACCGGTCTTCTTGCCGAATTCGGAGTGACCGATCTTCAGGCGCAGCGCACCGAGGCTGTCCCAGACAATCTTGGCCTTGTCGGCGCCGAAGAAGATCACGTCACCGTTCTTGGCACCGGTGCGTTCCATAATGCCGTTGAGTTCAGCATCGGAGAGGTTCTTCACGATCGGGCTCTGCAGACCTTCACGGCCTTTTTCGAGCTCGTTGATCTTGATGTAGGCCAGCCCCTTGGCCCCGTAAATCTTGACGAATTCGGTGTAGGTGTCGATTTCCGAGCGCGGCATGGCGGCAGCACCGGGCACACGCAGGGCGACAACCTTGCCGTTGTGCAGGGACTTCACGCCGGAGAAAACCTTGAATTCGGAGTCGGCAACCAGATCCGTAACTTCAACCAGCTTCAGGTTGACACGAAGGTCAGGCTTGTCAGAGCCGTAGTTGGCCATGGCGTCATCGTAGAGCATGACCGGGAACGGATCCTTGAGGCTGACATCGAGCACTTCCTTGAACACGGAACGGATCAGGTTTTCCATCAGGTTGCGGATTTCGTCCATATTGAGGAAGGACGTTTCAATATCGACCTGGGTGAATTCAGGCTGACGGTCGGCACGGAGGTCTTCGTCACGGAAGCACTTCACGATCTGATAGTAGCGGTCGAAGCCGGCAACCATCAGAAGCTGTTTGAAGAGCTGCGGAGACTGCGGCAGAGCGTAGAAGCAGCCGTCCTGAACACGAGAGGGCACCAGATAGTCTCGGGCGCCTTCAGGCGTGGAGCGGGTCAGCATCGGAGTTTCGATGTCGATGAAGCCGTTCTGATCCAGGAACTTGCGGAAAGCCATCGCGGCACGATAGCGGGTGCGAAGGTTCTTCTGCATCTGAGGACGACGAAGGTCAAGGACACGGTACGTCAGACGGGTCGTTTCAGAGAGGTTCTCATCATCAAGATGGAACGGAGGGGTGGCAGAAGGATTGAGGATCTTTAATTCCTGGCAGAGAACTTCAACGCCGCCGGAGATCAGAGAGGGGTTCTTTGTGCCGTCAGGACGTGCACGAACCAGCCCTTTGACTTCCAGACAGAATTCATTACGGCACTTGTCTGCAGTTTCAAAAACTTCAGGACGATCAGGGTCGCAGACCACCTGCACCAGACCTTCACGATCCCGAAGGTCAATGAAGATAACACCACCATGGTCACGACGGCGATGAGCCCAGCCGTACAGCGTTACAGTTTGGCCGATGAGTTTTTCATCAACCAAGCCAGAATAAACGGTTCTCATAAAAGCTCCGATAAAAGCGTCGGCAGCCCACTGGCAGCCGACTTTGAGGAGAGTCGAAAAAAAAAGAAACGTTGAGCAGTATAAAACCACACAACAGGTAATCAGTCACACAGCTCGTTGTAAAAGCGCCAGAGCCGTGAAGTCCTATTAAGTTTACCCCTATCGCAAACACTTTTGCGACAAAAGCCCATTAGGACTTGTTCGCACTTTTGCCGCTCTCGGGCTCCTTCGTTTGAGTTAAATCAACTTGTGGAGACATCACACCGAGTGAGAGATGGAATTTGAAGGCCTGATCGACGGAAATCTCCGTTTTTCTGATCGCTTTCTGCGAAATCATAATGACGTAACCCGAGGTCGGATTCGGTGCCGTGGGCACGTAAACCGTCACAAGATCATCGGCCTCAACGGTATCCTTGATGAGCTGGCTCGGTGTGGAAACGATAAAGCCGAGCGTCCACTGGTTCTTCTGCGGGAATTCCACAAGCACCACCTCTTTAAAGCTGTCCGTGTTGTCAGAGAGGATGGTGCTGGCAATTTGTTTGACACCGGAGTAGATCGGGCGGACAAGCGGAATTCTGTTGAGCAGTGCCTCCCAGAGGCGCAGTACAGCCTGACCGATGTAGTTGGCGACCAGCACCCCGGTGCCCAGAATAACAACCAGAGCGATAACAAGACCGAATCCGGGAATGGAGACGCCGAAAAGGGCGTCAGGACGGTAGGCCGGCGGCAGCAGATTAACGATCACATCGCTCCAGCGGATAACCGATTCAAGCACCCAGACAGTGATAGCAAGGGGCAACCAGAGAAGCAGGCCGGCAGTGAGATATTTTTTGAGCATGATTGGCAGCCATAAAAAAGGAGGAAAGAGTCTCGGACTCCTTCCTCCGGAAACCGGTGAAGAGGTTACTTCTTCGACTTGGCGTGTGAGGCCGGCAGAGCTTTATGTCCACCGTTAAAGTCAGTGGCGGCCCAGCCGGAACCCTTCAGTTCAAACCCGGGGGCAGAAAGTTCCTTGACAAGAGTATCTTTACCACATTCAGGACACTGCGTGAGGGGTTTGTCGCTCATCTTCTGCAGATAGTCGTGTTCGAAGCCACAGTTGGTGCATTTATAAGCGTAAATAGGCATGATAAAAACGGTTCTGAAAAACCGGTCATTCAGAAAAGAAAAACACTGGCGGGAAGAGGAGGTGTATGCCGGGCGCTCTGCACAGAGCACCGGGCGGAGGCGATCAGATCGAGCCTGCTTTCCGACCATATTGAAATTAGAAGAGGGAAGTTTAGCAGAATTCCGGATGGCAACAGAGGGATTGCCGGGGAATTTGAGAAAAGAACACCCCCGGGAGGAGAGATGCTGAAGGATCTCCTCCCGGGGGTGCGGAGCCGGCAGTGTTGGCCGGTTCGTTTCGCTGTCCGTCAGTCCTCTTCGGCCTTACGGGTGTACTTGCTCGCGAGTTCCGCCTGCTTGGCTGCAGGGGCGGGCTGATAGCTGTCAAGTTCCATTGACCAGCTGCCCTGACCCTGAGTGAGGGCATGCAGACGGGTTGCATAGCCGTCGAGCTCGCTGAGCGGCACAAGAGCATGGATTTCCGTCAGACCGCCGGCAAGCGTGTCACTGCCCGAGAGCTGGCCGCGGCGCGAGCCAAGGTCGCTGGCAATGTCACCGAAGTAGTCGTTGGGAGCAACCACCTCAATCTTGACGATCGGCTCAAGAATCTGCGGACTGGCCTTTTCAAGCGCATCGAGGAACGCCTTGCGTGCTGCAGCAACGAAGGCGACTTCCTTGGAGTCCACCGGATGGCTCTTTCCGTCATAGACCGTGGCGCGAAGATCCTGCAGCGGGTAGCCTGCAAGGTAGCCCTGAGCGAGCACCTCACGCACACCTTTTTCCACTGCCGGAATCAGGTTGAACGGAATCACACCACCCTTGACGGCATCCACAAATTCAAAACCCTGTCCGCGTTCAAGCGGTTCAATACGCAGATACACCTCGCCGAACTGACCGGCACCGCCGGTCTGCTTCTTATGGCGGGCATGACCTTCCGCAGGGGCGGCAATCGTTTCGCGGTACGGAATGCTCGGTGTGCCGGTCTGTACTTCGAGGTTGAAGTCCACCTTCATGCGGTCGAGCACGGAACGGACATGCATTTCCGTCAGACCGCGGATGACGGTTTCATTGAGAACCGTGTCATGGTCCACCGCCAGCGTCGGGTCTTCGGAGAGCATCTTGGCAAGCACTTCATTGAGGCGGCCTTCATCCCCGCGCCGTGCCGGTTTGATGGCAACGCCGAACATGGGTTTGGGGAAGTTGATCGGGCGCATCCGGATGCTCAGCTCCGGTTCGGTATGCAGAACGGAACCGTAACGCAGCTCATCAATCTTGGCGAGTGCACCGATGTCGCCCGGGCTCAAACGGTCGGTTTCAGCGGTGGTTTTACCCTGCAGAATCAGGGGATGGGCGGCTTTGACCGGCTTGCGGCCGTCGTCCACATACAGCGTGCTGTCCTTGGTGATGGTGCCCTGATGCACGCGGAAAATACCGATCTTGCCGATGTAAGGGTCGTTGACCACTTTGAAGACCTGGGCAATCACTGGTTTGTCCTTGTCTGGCGTCGTGGGATAGGGCTTGTTGTCTGCTGTGACAAAAAGGGCATCGTTGGCCTCTTCCGGACTCGGCAGGTGACGGATGATGACTTTCATGAAGTCACGGATACCGATCAGGTTCTTTGCAGAGACAAAGCACACCGGAATGATGCTGCCTTCACGCAGCGCCTTTGTGATGAGCGGGTGAAGAGTGCGCGGGTCAACAGTGCCTTCCTCGAAGTAGCGTTCGAGGGTCTCATCGTCGTTTTCAATAATCTTTTCAATAAACGCACGGTGCACTTCAGCGACGCTCAGAATGTCGGCGTTGCCCTCGTCCTTGTCAAAGCAGTCAATCACACGTGTGCGGTTATCTGCGGGAAGATTAATCGGGAGAACACCAGGTCCCCAGATTTCCTGCAACTGTGCGAGAAGCGCTTCGAGATCAACATTGGGGTCTTCAAATTTGTTGATGGCGATCATGCGGCAGAGTTTGCGCTCTTTGGCAACGTCCATCATGCGGCGGGTCAGCAGTTCAACCCCTTTGCTTGCGTCAATGACTGCGCAGACGGATTTCACTGCGTCCAGAGCGGAGAGGTCCTGGCCGAGGTAGTCTGCATAACCCGGGGTGTCAAGGACGTGAATGCGAACTGGTGTCAGGTCAGGCATGGCCGTGTCAATATGCGCGACTGCGAGGCGGATGGAGTGACCGACCTGCTTTTCCAGCGCATCGTTGTCACACATCGTATTGCCGCGCTCAACAGTTCCGAGCTCGGGAATCATCCCGGAACGAAACAGCATCGCTTCAATGAGTGATGTTTTTCCGCATGAGCCGTGCCCAACCAAAGCTACAGTACGAAGGTTTTCGGTCTGATAGTTGCTCATAAAGCGTTCTCCCTCAATGTTGGTCGATAGATAAGATCTAATTTAGCGCGTGAAGCCGGCGCTGAAAAAATAAGGCCGAAGCAGTTGATATAGGTTGGACAGAGTGCTTAAGGGTATTGCATTTGCGGGCAAATAAGAGCAAACTAGAAAACTGTGCCACATAAAGAAGGAGCGAAGGAATGACCTGGTGTCGGGAGCTGTCAGAGCAGCAGGAAAATCAGTTCACGCAAGCACTCAACGAGATGGTGCAGGTTGCGTTTAATAACATCACGCCCTACTTTCTGAACCCGCTTGCAGTTGACGATAAAGCCAACGGCACCCCTGTGACACAGGCGGACAAATCCACCGAACTGCTGCTGCGCGAATACATTGAAAAGCGCTGGCCGGAGCATGGTATTTTCGGTGAGGAATACGGCATCAAAGAGGCGACAGGCACATGGCCGCGCTACCGCTGGATTCTTGACCCGATTGACGGCACACGTGCTTTTATCTCTCACTCGTTTCACTTCGGAACCCTGATTGCGCTGGAGTGCTCCACGGGACCCGATGACCGTTTCCGTCCCATTATTTCTGTAGTGGCCTTTGCGGCGGCCCGAGTGTGGGCGCTCGGAACGGGAAAGGCCTGCTGGCTTTACCGGATGCTCCCGAACGGGGAGACTGAACGGCATGCTGTGCATGTCCGAGAAACCGTCTCGCTTTCTGAAGCCACTGTGCTGACCACTTCGCACTGGACAACACCTGAGCAGGTCGGTGACAGCCACCTTCAGGCCGTCATTGATCAGGCCAAACTCTACAGAACCTGGGGCGACTGCTTCGGGTACTTTGCCGTTGCCACAGGCGGTGCTGACGTGATGATCGACCCGGATCTGAGTTACTGGGATGTGGCCGCGCTGCTGCCGGTGGTTGAAGGAGCCGGCGGCATTCTCACCAGTACCACCGGGGGAAACCCGCTTGAGGAGCTCTCTGCAGTGTGCTGCGCCACCCCTGAGCTGCATTCGCAGATTCTCACCATCCTCGCGCACTAGCGCCTCAGACACCGGGGACACGGCGTGAAAGCATTACGGACATGTCTGCTCGGTATGCTGCTAGCGGCATTCTGCTCGCCGTCTCTACCCGCGGAGGGCTCGCCTGTGGTGCGCTTCGGCTTCCTCAAGCCGATGCCTGTGTATGGCAAAAACAATTACCAGCCGGGCGAAACCGATATCCGTCAGCCGCTTGAGACCTACCTTCGCAAGGCTTTGCCGGATGTTAACTTTGAATTTGTCGAGTATCACCTCCCGGAGCTTGGGCGGATGGCACGCGAGCACAGGATTGACTTCGCGCTGATGAGTGCCGGTCAGTTTGTGGAGGTGCAGAACAGCGGGGCGTACGCTCTGGCAACGGTCTACACTTCCAGATTCCCGGATCCGAACCGCTTCACCGGTGCCCTTTTTGTTGCCAGTTCGCGGCTGCCTCATGTAAAAACCCTTTCCGATATGAAAGGTCTGCGGGCAGCATTCAACAGCAAGGCAAACTTTATCAACTACCAGATCCCCCTTGGCGAGATCGTCAAACAGGGCTTTGATGCCGACCGGTTTTTCAGTAAGCAGCTGTTCACCCATGACCAGCCGGAGAAGGTACTCGAGCTCATCAGAAGCGGTCAGGCGGATATCGGTGTGTTTCGCATCTGTGAGTACGAGGCGCTGACACGGCTCGATCCGGCATTCCGTGATGCCATTCATCCTGTGGCACTCAAAGATGACCCGAAAGCAGCCTGTCTGCGCTCAACCGATCTGTATCCCGGGTGGACGGTTACGGTCACCTCGTCCAATGACACAGCACTGACCACTAGAATCGCCAAGGCGCTGCTGAACATGCCGGAAAACCCCGACAACGGGATGGGATGGAGAATCGCGACCGAGTACGAAAGGGTCAACGAGGTGTTCCGGCTGATCAAGGCCGGACCGTATGCGCATCTGCGCGAGTGGACGATTAAACGGATCTGGGAGGAGCACTGGGAGATGATCATGCTGGCCGTACTGGCCATCGCAGGGTGGATCGGACACTGGCTTTCTGTGGAGCGGCTTGCCGAAGTCAGAGCGCGTCAGCTCACTGAGGCCTATATCCGTCAGCGGACGATCGAAGACAAAGCCATCAGAGCGGAGGAACGGCTTGCCGCCATGTCAAGACTCGGGGTCGTCAGTCAGCTTTCTTCAATTTTTGCTCATGAAATGGGACAGCCGCTCTCCGCTATCCGTTACCGGGTACGGGCGCTGGAGTCAATGCTTGCGAATCCCCGGGGTAAAGAGGAACTGATCTCCTCTTCGCTGAAGGTGATTTCTGCGCAGGGGGAAAAAGCCGCCCGGATTCTGCAGAAAGTCCGTGATTACGCTAAAGGGGCAACAAGCAGGAACACGCCGGTCAGACTGGATCTGCTTACACAGAGTACGCTGGCTGAGCTCAGACGGCTGGGAAAAATCACGCTGCCTGTTGCTCTGAAGATCGAGCCGGTACTCGTCGATGGAGATGAACTTGAACTCGGACTGGCAGTGCACAATATTCTCAAAAATGCTTCCGAGGCAGCTGTTTCCGGGGACGGGAAAAAGATTTCAGTCACACTTGCAGCTTCCGGCAACCGGGCAAAATTTGTGTGCGAAAATGACGGCAGGCTCCTTGAGCGCGAGCGCCTGCTTGAGCACATGACGCCAATGAGCACTTCCAAAGAGGAGGGAATCGGACTGGGGCTCATCATTATTAACTCCATTGCGGAGGCGCATGGCGGGCGGTTTTCCCTTGAGCCCAAGGAGGCCGGCGGTGCGGTGGCTGTGATGGAGCTTCCGCTTGCCGGTGAGCATCAGATCAGTACGGAGGAGAGGCGATGAAAGCGCCCAGAAACGTGGAGCCGGTGATCCGGATTGTCGACGATGATCAGGAGGTCAGAGAGTCACTCAAGATTATGCTCGAGTGCGAAGGCTATCTGGTGAAAGCCTATGAGAATGCACAGGATTTTCTCAAGGATTTTGACAGCCGGATCCCCGGCTGTCTGCTCCTGGATGTGCGTCTGCCGGGACTCTCCGGACCGGAACTGCAGCAGAAGCTGCTCAGTGCGGACAAGCCGATAGAGATTGTTTTTATCACCAGCTACTCAGACATTCATACCGCAATAGAAACACTCAAGGCCGGTGCGGTTGATTTTCTGCTCAAGCCTGTAGATCCGGACCGGCTGCTTGAAGTTGTCCGGAAAGTGACTGTCAGAAGCCGGCTCGCAGGGGAGGGGGTGCGTGTGCCTGACAATCTGCATGCTGAACTCTCCCGTCTTTCTGAACAGCCCCGCAAAGTACTCGGTTTCATGCTTGAGGGGCTCAATGATGCCAGTATTTCGGAGATCATGGGACTCTCCGAGCGCACTGTCCAGGTCTACCGCTCGAATGTGTACAAGGCGGTGGGTGTTCACTCCGTGCTGCAGTTTAATTTGCTTGCACCCTACATTAGGGAAAACCTTAATATCTGAGCGTCCGGGTTTTTGACCTCTGCCAGTTTACTTAAGTAAACCGGGAAGTATCTTTTCTGTAAATGCTTGGTTTTGACTCATACCTCGTACTTTATAAGGAGAGAAAACTTATGATTAAAAAAGTACTTCTCGCAGCTGCGGTATCCATGGCTTTTGCAAACGCCTATGCTGCCGACCAGACCCTCGAAGCTGATGTGGTTGTCGTGGGGGCCGGTGCCGGCGGTACAGTGGCAGCCGTGAGTGCTGTTGAAGCAGGACTGAAAACTGTCATGCTCGAGAAAAATGCTTTCCCGGGCGGCGCGGGGAACTTTATGGAAGGTTCGTTCGCAGCTGAGAGCTTCATGCAAAAAGAAGCCGGTATCAAACTGACGAAGATTGAAGCCTTCAACCGCATGGCCGCCTACCATAAGTGGCGCATTAATGCTCCGCTGGTGAAAGCCTTTGTTGATAAATCCGCCGATACCATTCAGTGGGTCTGGGATCACGGTGTCCACTGGAAGGAAGTCAAGACTGCCTGGCGTGACAACGATACCAAGACCTGGCATATTTATCCGGCTGCGGGCTCTCTGCCCAAACAGATGGTGAGCATCTTCAAGGAAAAGGGTGGCAAGCTGCTGCTGAGCACACCTGCCCAGAAACTGCTCACCGATAACGGTAAGGTGGTCGGTGTTGTGGCCAAGAATTCCGCCGGTGACAAGATTACGGTGAAGGCGAAGAATGTCATTCTCGCAACGGGTGGCTACTCCTTTAACGAAAAATTCGTCAAGGATACGACAGGTATTGACATGACGCCGGTTGGTGCGCCCGGACGCACCGGTGACGGTATCAATATGGCTATGAGCGTGGGCGCCGTTGGCGATAATATCGGTCCCATGATGATTAACGGTGCCTTTATGCCGGCAAAAGGTGAGGCTATCTGTAATGGTCCCAACAAGGAAATCCGTGCGCTTTTCCGTCAGGGGCTGCTCTATGTGGACTCCACCGGTCAGCGCTTCTTTAACGAGGAGCTGACCATTGACTGGCCGATGGCCTCGAACGCCATTGCCCGCACGGGTGAATACACTTACATCATTTTTGACCAGAACACGCTCAAAGAGTTCTCCACCGAAGGCAAGGGCTATCCCAACCCCTGCGGCAACTTTATTCTGCGCCACCAGGCTGCTACTCAGCTCGAGCAGCTGCTCAAGGAAAACGAAAAACTCGGCAACGTGTTTATCGGCAATACGATTGAGGAAGTGGCCAAGAAGGCCGGGATGGTACCTGAAATCCTGAAGGCCTCCACGGAAGCTATTTCCAAGTACGCCAAGCAGGGTAAGGATGAACAGTTCGGCAAGGATCCGTACTATCTGCGTGCTGTTGACACGGGCCCCTTCTACATCGTTCGCGGCAAGCTCAATACCCTTGCCAGCCTCAATGGCGTGAAGGTGAATGCCGGTCTGCAGGTGCTCGACAAGCATGAACACCCGATCCCCGGGCTTTATGCCATCGGTCATGATGCGGGTGGTGTCTACGGCGACACGTATGACCTGAAAATCGGCGAAGGTACGGCTTCGGCTTTCGCTATCAACTCCGGCCGTATGGCTGTTGAAGATATCGTCAAGCACATGAAGAAGTAAGCCTGCTGACAAAAAAAGAGAGCATCCCCGGCGGGTGCTCTCTTTGAGAGACTGTGGCCGCTGTTAGCTGTTCCGGTTAGCAGCGGCATTTTTTTACGTCTCTTCAGGTGCTACTAATCTTTGTCCACAACAATAGGCACAGCAGTTACATTTCGTTAGCGCAAGTTTGCCGGGTGCTATCTCAGACAGGATGGCAAAAATGCTACTCTCATTTGGAGTCGGTGGCGTTTTCCGCCGGTTTCTGGACAAGCATGTAACCTACGCGCCGCAGCCCCTCGATCCGGATGTCGTCGGAGATACGTTTGAGTTTCTGGCGGATACTCGAGATGTGCACATCAAGCGAGCGATCGGAGGCATGCATGGTTCGACCGAAGGCGCGCTGGTAAATGTATTCTTTGGGGATAGCCTGTTCAGGGCGGCCAAGAAGAATTTCCAGAATGGTCGCCTCACTCGCTGTGAGTTCAAGCACCTGTCCGTGATAACGTGCCTCTTTGTTGCTGAGGCGGATGCTCAGGTCATGGAAAGTAAGCACCAGCTCTTCTTTACGCTTGAGGCTCTTGGTGACATACATACGCTGAATCTGTGTAAAGATCTTCCTGACCGAACAGGGAAGTTCGATCACAGCCTGAATGTCGAGTGTCTTGCACACCTCGTCATCCGGGGCTTTTTCCCCGGGTTTGAGCAGCAGCAGCGTAGAGGCGTGCAGTCTGTCTGCATTTTCCCGCAGCCAGGTCACGGCGTCGCCGTCAGGCATTGTGTTGTTGATGACGAGAAACTCAATTTCGTTTGGGGCAACACTCTTGAAGACTTTGGTAAATGAGGAGGCGCGGATTGGCGTAAAGTGCTCAAGCGCCAGAAAATCAACGATCAGTGTTGAAAGATCTTCATCATCGTTAATAACGAGAATAAGAGGAGCGCAATCCATACGAAGTGTTAAGCTGAGGCGAGTTATATGATTTAGGACAAAAACTAGGTTGATCTTAACAAATTTGAGTCTTTAAATCTAACGGTTCTCTGATTCAAATTGCCTCTTGAATACATTGGTTTTAGGTATTGGCTTGTGTCAATGTTATTGCCGCAGGGTAAGTGATGGAATTTTTTGAAAAACGAAAGTGGCAGACGGGTACGCTTGCCGGCATTTTGGTTCCGGTACTGCTTGCCGGCTGTGCTGCGCCTGATATCCGGTCTGATGAGACACTCAGTGCAGTCACACCTGCCGCCTGGAGTACGGATGCCCGCATCGAGGCAGGAGTCTCGCCGGCAGAGTTCTGGAAAGCCTGGCATGACGAAACGCTGGAGCGACTGATTTCGCTGGTGCAGACAAACTCTCCCTCCGTAGAGAGTGCTATGGCTGCGCTGCGCAGTGCAAGGGCTGGTATCCGTAGCGCTGATGCGCAGCTCTGGCCCTCTGTCACCGGCAGTGCGGGTGCGTCGCGCACGCGTGCAGCAGGTTCGTCAAGCAACCGGTTTGACGGAACACTTTCAGGTGAGTGGTCCATTAATGTCGCCGGTGCCATGTACGCCCGTTATGACGAGGCGATTCTGGCTGCCCGGGCCAAGGCCTGGTCGCTTGAGGCGGTCAAGGATCAGATGAAAGCGCAGGTGGCCACGGCCTACATCAATCTGCGCGCAGCCGAGGAAAAAGAGCGGCTTCTTGAGAAAATGCTCGAGAGCTACCGCTCTACTGCACAGCTCGCCCGCTGGAAGGCTGAGGCCGGGCTGGTGGGACAGACAGACTCCGAAATGGCTCAGGTACAGGTTCAGAGTGCCATTGTGCGGCTCAATTCCATCCGTGAGAGCAAGGCGCAGTACAGAAATGCCATTGCCCGTCTGGTTGCCCTGCCCAATGACCGTCTGGACATCCCCGAGAAAGGGGAAATCCCCCGGCCGGACGCCGGTTTTGCCGTCTCGATCCCGGCTGAGGTACTCATGCGCCGGCCTGATGTCAGAAGTGCGCTTGAGTCCCTGCAGGCGGCTGCCAAAGGCGTGCAGGCAAGTCAGGCGGACTTTTTCCCGACACTCAGACTGTCCGGTTCGCTAGGCACTGAAGCCGCAACAATCGGTGCGCTGGGTGCCTCCGGGACCGGCGTGGGCATGCTCGCGGCAGCCCTGAGTAGTCCCATTCTGAACTGGGGCAGCCTGCGGGCGGCTGAAGAAACAGCGCAGGCAAATTTTGATCAGGCCAAGGCAACTTACCGTCAGACGCTGGTTGAGGCACTTGAGGAAACGGATAACGCTCTCTGGGCGGTGAAGTCTTCCGAGATGTCCGCGTCAGCGCTTGAGCAGAGTGTGCTGCATGCCCGCAACGCCCGTGAAATATCCAGGCTGGAGTACCAGTCGGGACTCGGTGACTATACCGAGCTGCTGACTGCTGAACGGGAATATCTCAGTGCACAGGAGAGTGAAATTGACAACAGAGCGGGCACCAGCAATGCGTACGCCACGCTCTTCCGGGTGCTCGGCGGTGAATGGAATACCCGCTAGTGCAACACCGTCAATCTAGAGGACACCATGAAAAATAAAGAGAAAAATCTGCTCGAAATGCCCAAAACCCCGTGGTATGTGAAAGGGATCGGGGTACTTGTGGCCGGTGCTGTTATTGCCGGTGCCTGGTACTGGTATCAGAAGAGTCAGGCGGGAGATGCGCCGCGTTATGTGACGGAGGTCGCTGAGCGCGGCGACATCAGTATGACGGTGACCGCCGACGGGACACTCAATCCCATCCGGACGGTTTCGCTCGGCTCTGAACTCTCCGGTATTGTGCGTAAAGTCCACGTGGATGTGAACTCGACAATCCATGTGGGCGATCCGCTCGTCGATCTCGATACCCGCAAAATGGATGCTCAGGTGCTCAGCGCCAAGGCCAGCGTGCAGAGCGCTCATGCACAGAAGCAGCAGAGTCTGGCCAATCTCAAGGAGTCGCAGCTCACGCTCAAGCGTATGCTTGACCTGCACAAGCGCTCCAACGGTCTGAGCCCCTCAAAGAGTGAACTCGAACAGCAGGAGGCCAAGGTCGCCGTAAACAAGGCCACACTGGCAGTCTCCGAGGCAGCCATCGCTGATGCCGAGGCCACGCTCAAGACGGCAGAGACGGAGCGCTCGAAAGCTAATATCGTCTCTCCGATTGACGGGGTTGTTCTGGCTCGAACTGTTGAGCCGGGGTATGCCGTGGCGGCATCCTTCCAGGCTGTTGAGCTGCTTACTCTCGCGACAGACCTGAAAGAACTCGAACTGCAGGTGCTCGTGGACGAAGCGGATATCGGCGTCGTCAAGCCGGGGGATCCTGTCTACTTTACGGTGAGCACCTATCCCAATCAGCGTTTTCCTGCCGAGCTCAAGAAGGTCGCCTACGGGGCGACCACGAATGAGAATGTCGTCACCTATACGGCCTACATGAGCGTGGATAACAGCCGGATGCTGCTGCGTCCTGGGATGACTGCGTCAGCCACCATCCGTACGGCACACAAGGAAAATGTGCTGCTTGTGCCGAACTCGGCGTTCCGTTTCAGCCCCGCTGCGAGCGGCAAGGGAGCCAAGAAATCGCAGATTATGGTCGGACCGCCTCACCGTACGACAGAAAACAAAGTCTCCAAGGAGGTCGGACCTCAGGAGGGAACCGAGAAGGATCTCTATGTTCTGCGTGACGGTAAAGCGCAGAAGGTCACTGTGCTTACCGGCGTGAGTGACGGTCTGCACACGGAGGTGGTTTCGGGAGATATCACCGAAAACGATCAGGTGATCGTTGATCAGCAGCGAGCCCAGGGATCCTGAGCGAGGGTAGGTGATGACAGTTGAATCAGCACATGCAACGGAACCTCTGCTGAGGCTTGAACACATCTACAAGCGCTACGGGACAGGGATTGCCGCCTTTGATGCGCTCAAGGATGTGTCGCTCTCGATTGATCAGGGGGAGTTCGTTGCCATTATGGGACCTTCGGGGTCCGGTAAGTCCACCATGATGAATATCATTGGTGCGCTTGACCGTCCCACGAAGGGAACCTACCGTCTCAACGACATTCATGTCGAGGAACTGAGCGGTGATCAGCGGGCACTGCTGCGCCGGCATTATCTCGGTTTTGTGTTTCAGGGCTTCAACCTGCTTGCCAGAACGACTGCTCTCGAGAATGTGGAGCTGCCGCTGCTCTACCGCGGCCTGCCCAAACATGAGCGCCGTGATCTCGCACGGGCGGCTCTTGATCGCGTGGGTCTGCTTGAGTGGGAGGATCATACGCCGGCGGCGCTCTCGGGCGGTCAGCAGCAGCGCGTAGCTATCGCACGTGCGATCGTAACCAAACCGAGTCTGCTTCTCGCTGACGAGCCGACAGGCAGCCTTGACAGCGCCCGTTCGGTGGAGATTATGGAGCTTCTGACCGATCTGAACCGCTCTGACAATATCACCGTGGTTCTGGTGACCCACGAGCCTGACATGGCACAGTATGCTTCCCGGGTCGTGCGTTTCCGTGACGGCAGAATCGAGTCGGATACAAGGGAGGTGGCACCATGATCGGTAATGCTTTCCTGCTGGCGCTTCGCCAGATTTTCCGCAACCCCATGCGCAGTCTGCTCACTGTGCTCGGTATTGTGATTGGTGTGGCCGCCGTGATCTCCATGGTGACAGTTGGCAACGGTGCTTCACAGGCAATCAGAACGCAGATTGAGTCCTTCGGGAACAACCAGCTGATGATCCGTCCGGGACTGCGTCTGGGGCCGGGACAGAGTGTCGGTGCTCCGGACTTTAAGCTTGCCGATGCCGAGGCTATTGTCGGGCAGATTGCCGGTATTACCTCGGTGGCGCCACAGGTTTCCAGAACGCTGACAGTGGTGGCTCACGGGCGCAACTGGCAGACCAGTGTCGTGGGCAGTGACAACAATTATTTCCAGATTGACAACCGCGAAATTCAGGACGGCCGGTATTTTGAAAGCGGCGAACTGATGTCGGGGGCCTCTGTCTGCGTGATCGGTTCCACAATTCAGACAGAGCTTTTCGGCGAGCGGGCACCGGTGATCGGACAGACGGTCCGCACGGGGGATTTCTCCTGCCGTGTGGTCGGCCTGCTCAAAACCAAAGGAACGGCGGCGATGGGCGGCGACCAGGATGACCTGATCGTTATGCCGATCAAAACTGTTCAGCGCAGACTGCTCGGTTCGAGCAAGGTCAGCGGTCTGCTCCTTGCCATTAATCCGCTTTCGGACCGTGAACGGCTCAAGGAGGCTGTCACCAATCTGCTCAGAGAGCGCCGCAAGCTCTCTGACGGGGATGACAACAATTTCCAGATTCTGGACACGGCGGAAATTGCAGCCAAAGTGGCGTCGACGACCCGCATCATGACCACCCTGCTGGCTGCTGTGGCCGGGGTAAGTCTTGTTGTGGGCGGGATCGGCATTATGAATATCATGCTGGTTTCGGTAACCGAGCGTACGCGTGAGATCGGGATCCGCCTTGCGATCGGCGCTCTTGCCCGTGAGGTGCAGCTTCAGTTTCTGATTGAATCTCTTGTGCTCGGCGGCCTTGGCGGTCTTGTCGGTCTGCTGCTCGCTCTGGGGGTATCGATCGGTCTGGCCAACATGATGGATGTGCCGTTTATCTTTAATCCGTTCATCAACATTCTGGCCTTCACTGTGGCTGCCGTAACCGGGGTGGTATTCGGATACGTGCCTGCAAGACGTGCGGCCCGTCTTGATCCGATTGAAGCGGTGCGACACGAATAAGAGACACACTGCATCGCGAAAGAGCGTCCTGTAGAGGACGCTCTTTTGCTTTGGAGAAAAGTAAAAAAACTCCCGTTCTGCAGCCGTGGCAGAGCGGGAGCGGAATTCCTCTGATAACGTCAGATCAGAACGGAACGTCCTCATCAAGAGAGTCAATGCCGCCGGAGGAGGCCGGAGCCGCACTCGGTGCGGAGTGCGAATGTTCGGCCGGGCGAGAGCGCGGGGCACTTTCGAAGCCGTCATCAACATCGTGCTGCTCATTGGAACGGCGATCGAGCATCTGCATCTGTTCAGCGACGATTTCCGTTGCAAAACGTTCGATACCGTCTTTGCCGGTATAGCGGCGCGTGCGCAGACGGCCTTCAATGTAGACAGCGCTACCTTTGCGCAGGTAGTCCTTGGCGATTTCCGCCAGGCGGGAGAACAGCGTTACACGATGCCATTCGGTTTCGCTTACAGTCTGTCCGTCAGTGTTGCGGTAACGACGGGTCGTTGCCATGTTAAGCACTGTGATAGCTGTCTTACCATCAGACGAGTAACGAGTTTCGGGATCCCGACCGAGATTCCCGATTAAGAGCACTTTATTGATTGAAGCCATAATAAAACCACTTTTCCGTATATCTGAACTATAAAAAATTGAGCTTCATTGTGCTTTCTTGCTCAAGGCCGGCTCATGCTGACCGAGAGCGAGTAAGAACCATACAAGCATAGCAAAAGCCGACACAATAAACACGCTTTCGGCTGAAAAATGTTGCGAAATCCAGCCACCGGCCGCTCCGCCGATGAACAGACCGAGACTCTGGGTGGTGTTGTAGATGCCGAGTGCGAGCCCCTTGTCTTTTTTGGGGGCACTGCGGGAGATCAGTCCAGGCAGGGTAGCCTCGAGAATGTTGAAGCAGGCGAAAAACAGGGTCATCAGGAAGGCGATTTCCCAGATCGAATGCATCAGGAAGGTAAAGAGGCCGAACACGATGCCGAGCAGGAACACGCAGATGCGGAGCAGGCGGGTCACCCTGCGCTGACGTTCAGCCCAGATAATCGGCTTGACCATGATGGCGAAACCGAGCAGCACGGCAGGCAGATAGATGTACCAGTGATGCAGCACGGGCAGTCCCATGGAGACCAGACGCGGTGGAACCACCACAAAGAGCGCCATCTGAGCGGCGTGCAGGAAAAAGATCCCCGCATTGAGTCGCAACAGCTGCGGATTAAAGAGCACACGGCTCCAGTGCTGGTGTTCCTCCTGCTGCGGTTCGGCTTTGTGCGGCGTAACGTCGGGAAGCCGGACGACGGCAAAGATGGCCAGCGCCGAAAGCAGGGCCGTCATCCAGAAAAGCCCCTGCACACCCCAGAGATTCGCGAGCGGCGGAGCAATGACCAGACTCAGAGCGAAAGTCACGCCGATGGAGGCGCCCACCATGGCCATGGCCCTGGTGATGACGGTTTCACGAACCGCGTCCGAGATGAAGGCTGTCACGGCAGCGGAGATGGCCCCCGCACCCTGGAGTGCACGGCCGGCGATGACCCACCAGATGCTGCTGGCAAGCGCGGCAACCACACTGCCGAGAATGAACATGATCAGACCGGCCACAATGACCGGTTTGCGCCCGAAACGGTCACTCGCGAGACCGAAAGGAATCTGCAGAAAACACTGGGTCAGACCGTAGGCGCCGAGTGCAAGACCGACGTAAAAGCTGTTTTCACCACCGGGCAGGTGACTGGCATAGACGGCAAAAACCGGGAGGATGAGAAAGAGCCCGAACATGCGCAGCGCGAATACGCCGGCAAGAGACATGCTGGCCCGTTTTTCACCGGGCGTCATTTTTAACTGGGCTGCGCTCCGGCTTTCAGAGTTGTTTGTCATCATTGATTTGTTCTTTTCTGTGTGCACTTCGGGGCGAAGTACTTTACTGTAGTTGTTACGCAGTCTATAGTGAATAGTTATTTGTTTGCTTAAGGAAACGGATCCACATGGACGGCATTATCATCAAAGGGGCAAAAACACACAACCTCAAGAACATAGATTTAACGCTGCCGCGCGGAAAATTCATTGTTTTCACAGGTTTGTCAGGCAGCGGGAAGAGCTCCCTTGCGTTTGACACACTGTATGCTGAAGGACAGCGCCGTTATGTGGAAAGCCTCTCGACATACGCAAGGCAGTTTCTTGAGTTAATGCCCAAGCCTGATGTTGAATCCGTCTACGGCCTCTCTCCGGCGATTGCCATCGATCAGAAAGGGGTAGGCAGTAACTCCCGTTCCACCGTTGGCACGGTAACAGAGATAGCAGATTATCTGCGGCTGCTTTTTGCCAGACTCGGCGTGCCATACTGTCCGGAGCACCATCTTCCTCTGAAAATGGAATCGGTCGCGTCGATTGTTGACCAGGCACTGCGGGAATTTGATAACGCCCGTGTGATGCTGATTGCGCCCGTTGTGCAGAAAAAACGCGGCAATTTCTCCTCCATACTCAGCATGGCCCTCTCGCAGGGGTTCACCCGTTTCATGATTGACGGGCGGCTCGAGCAGCTTCAGGATCCGGTGAGTCTGGACGACGGCCGGGAACACGATATCGCTGTTGTCGTGGACCGTCTGCGCGTGAGCGCAGACAACCGTACACGTCTTGCTGATTCCGTTGCGATGGCATCCAATATCGGCGGCGGCCGTCTGTATTTTCAGGGCATGGATGAAGAAAAACGGCTCGATTTCAGTACCCGTTATGTCTGCCCCAAGTGTGATTTCACCATCGGCAAACTCGAACCGAAGATGTTTTCGCCGAACAATCCTGAAGGCTGCTGTGAAACCTGCCAGGGCACAGGGCTCACTACGATTTTTGATATCAGCAAGATCATTTCTGCTGCGCCGCTTTCTCTCGCTGCCGGTGCCATTTCCGGATGGGATATGCGCAATGCCGCCAACTACAAACGGCTCAAAATGGTGGCGCCGGTTATCGGTCTTGATCTGACCGCACCCTGGGAACAGCTGCCGGCTGATGTGAAGGAGGCGGTTCTTCACGGCAGTGATGCCACCCGCGATCTGCAGCCGCCCTTTTACGGCATCATGACCGAACTTGAGAACATGTGGGAGTCGGAGTCAACGAGCAGCTACATGCGTCAGGGCCTTGCCAAATTCCGCAGTGAAGTGACCTGTCCGACGTGCCACGGTCACCGGCTGCGCAGTGATGTGCTCAATGTGTTTGTGGGAGACGGAGAGAAAAAAGTCGATCTTGCCTCCCTGCAGAGCCTCTCGCTGGAGGAACTCGACAGTACATTCTCCGAGCTGAGCTTCACCGATGCGCGTACCGAAGTGGCTATGCGCCTGATCACTGAGATCCAGAAACGTCTTCGTTTTCTGCAGCATGTCGGCCTTGGTTACCTGACACTTGAACGCCGTACGGATTCGCTCTCGGGTGGCGAGGCTCAGCGTATCCGGCTTGCCGGTCAGATCGGCTCCGGGCTCACCGGGGTGCTTTACGTTCTTGATGAACCGAGTATCGGTCTGCACCAGCGCGATAACGACAAACTTCTGGAAAGCCTCAAATCCCTGCGTGACCTCGGCAACACGCTTATCGTGGTTGAACATGACGAGGATGCAATCCGCAGCGCGGACTATGTGGTTGACCTCGGGCCGGGGGCGGGCGAACTCGGCGGCGAGGTGATGGCGGCCGGCACTCCCGAAGAGATTATGAAGAACCCGGCCTCGCTTACAGGGCAGTATCTCTCGGGGAAAAAAGAGATTCCGGTGCCGGGCAGACGCAACAAACCCGGTAAAGAATGGGTGACGGTGAAAAATGCCCGCGGACATAACCTCAAAAATGTCACCTTCCGTCTGCCGCTTGGTGTGATCACTACCGTGACAGGGGTTTCGGGTTCAGGAAAGTCTTCGCTGGTGATGGACACACTGTTTGCGGGGTTGCACAGGGAACTCAACGGGGCGAGTACTGAGCCGCTTGAAAATGACGGTTTTGAGAATGTGCATGCCCTTGACAAGGTGGTGATGGTTGATCAGAGTCCGCTCGGACGGACACCCCGATCGAATCCCGCAACCTATTCGGGGCTCTTCACCCAGATCCGTGAGGTGTTCGGCAATACGCAGACCGCCCGCGAGCGCGGCTACACCGCCGGACGCTTCAGCTTCAATGTCAAAGGCGGTCGCTGCGAAGCCTGTCAGGGTGACGGCATGGTCAAAATGGAAATGCATTTCCTGCCTGATGTGTTTGTGCCCTGTGAGGTCTGCCACGGCAAGCGTTATAACCGGGAAACACTGGAGGTGAAGTACAAGGGGCTTGACATCTCCGAGGTGCTGAACCTGACAGTGACGCAGGCGCTGGAGGTTTTTGATGCCTATCCGCGCATCCGGCGCACTCTGGAGGCCTTTGAGGCGGTCGGTCTGGGGTATATCCGTCTCGGTCAGAGCGCTACAACCTTCTCCGGCGGAGAGGCGCAGCGTATCAAACTTGCCACTGAGCTGGCCCGCCCGGATACCGGCAACACCCTCTATATTCTTGATGAACCCACCACGGGGCTGCATTTCGAGGATATCGCCCAGCTCATGGAAGTGCTGCGCAAACTGGTGAAACTCGGCAATACCGTTCTGGTGATTGAACACAATCTGGATGTGGTCTGGGGCAGTGACTGGGTGGTGGATATGGGACCTGACGGGGGTGCCCGCGGCGGTCAGATCCTGTTTGAAGGTACGCCTGAGGAGCTTCTCAAGACCGATAAGCCGAGTGTGACCGCGCCTTATCTGCGTAAGCTTAAGCAGAAAAACTGATCAGCTCTAAAGAATTTCAGGCTGTGGATAAGTCTGTGGAATTTGTGAATTTCAGCGCCTTGAAATTGTGGATAAGTAGGGGGTTGCTAAAAATAAACCCTTAAAAATCAAGGTTCCTGTTTTCCGGTTTTGTGGATAACCCGGTGTGTGAATAACTTTGCACCCGGTCAATTAAATCGCCCGCATCCCAGACGTTTTTTGGTCATCGGGATGCGGGCGGATTTTATTTACGCGCTCAGGCTTCGCCGGAGAGCATCATTTCAAAGTGCCAGGAGTCACGGCACATTTCATCGAGATCGCGTTCAGCCTTCCAGCCCAGCAGCTTTTCCGCTTTGCCCGGATCACACCACGTTTCCGCAATATCGCCCGAGCGGCGGGCAACCAGTGCATAGGGAATTGGGCGTGCGGCAGCCTTCTCAAAGGCGTGAATCACCTCCAGAACACTGTAGCCGCGGCCGCAGCCGAGATTGAAGGCGCTCCAGCCGGTATGCGTCATGGCATAGTCAATGGCTTTGACGTGCCCGAGTGCAAGATCCACCACGTGGATATAGTCGCGCACGCCGGTGCCGTCAGGCGTGGGATAGTCGCTGCCGAAAACCTGAACCTGCTTCAGTGTGCCTTTGGCAACACGGGCGACATAGGGGAGCAGATTATTGGGAATCCCGTTGGGGTTCTCACCGATGAGTCCCGAGGGATGCGCACCGATCGGATTGAAGTAGCGCAGATTGATAGCAGAGAATTCGGGATAAGCACGGCAGACGTCAGCAAGGATGTCCTCAATCTGGCGTTTCGTGCGGCCGTACGGGTTGGTGGCGTCGGCAAGCGGAGAGTCTTCCGTCAGAGGGAGACTCTTGGGTTCGCCGTAAACCGTTGCGGAGGAGCTGAAGATGAGGCGCGTTGTCTTAGTGCTTCTCATGGCACGCAGCAGACTCAGGGTTCCGGTGATGTTGTTGTCGTAATACTCGAGCGGTTTGACAACGGACTCACCGACAGCCTTGAACGCGGCAAAGTGAATGACCAGTTCGATGCTGTGGTCCTGCAGGGTTTTCGTGAGCAGGGCCTCATCGCGGATATCGCCGATCACCACGACAGGCTTTTTTCCGGTGATCTGCTCAATGCGTCCGGCAACGGCAATGTGCGCATTGGAGAGGTTATCGTAGAGAACCACGTTGTGGTTCTGATTGAGGAGTTCTACAGCGGTATGCGAGCCGATAAAGCCAAGCCCGCCTGTGAGCAGAATATTCATGACTGTTTATGTGAAAAAGTTGTCCCGCCCGGCCTGCGGCTTGTCTGCCGCCAGCGGCCGGTCAGGTTTTCAGGAAAAAGAGATCCGGACAAGTCCGTACTATAACGCATCAGTGCTCCGGACCGGCAGGCGGATGTCTGACGGAGGAAAACAGTGACGCTGGCGGTGGCGGCAGGCGCCGGATGACCAGACGCAGGGCATGAAGCGAGAGCCAGATTTCCGAGGCAAAGTACAGTGAGGCCACGACAATGAGTCCCACGGTCAGCATCAGCAGGAGGGCAGCGGCATCGTTGTAGTCCACGCCGAGAAAACTGTGCGCCGCCGAGATGGCGATCAGGATGCTCGAGCACACCGTCGAGAGGGTGAGCAGGATTGTCCCGCGGCGCAGCAGGGCGCAGCGGCGGTACAAAATAGCAATTTCCCTGTCGATGTCGGGCTCCTGCTTTGGCTGGAGATGACGGCGCTTGCTCATCAGCGAACGGATACGGTTCGTCGTGTGGTTGTAGCGCGCTGTCATGCAGAGCATCAGCAGACCGACACTGGATATGAGTGTGATGGGGGTGAGTGCTTCAAGAAGCAGGCGGTTGAATTCCGGTGTAACCATCAGTTCTCTCCTTTGCGCGGGGGCATGTGCTTGACGGCCAGATCGAGCGCATGCAGCGAGAAGGTGGCCTCCAGAGCGAATGTGCCTGTGGCGAGAATAATGGCGCCGAGTGCGACGCACAGCCAGACGAATGCAAGCACGGAGAGATCCGTGTGAAGATAGTAGGCCACAATGTTGGTGGCAATCATCAGCCCGGCGGACACTGCTGAAATGGCAATGGACAGAATGGCCCGGCGCAGCAGGACGGAACGGTAGAAAATGAGATGAATCTCTTCGAGCAGATCCGGTTCATCCTCCGTATCCGAGTCCTGAATTTTCTGCAGGAGCTGACGGATACGGTCCACTGTATGGTTGTAGCGGTTGGTCATGCACAGCATCACCAGTCCCACACCCGAGATGAGAGTGATGGGCGTCAGTGCGTTACTGATGACATGTTCAAAAGGGATGATCATTGTGCTGCGGGCTCCGCCGGAAGTTTTGTGAAGGCGAATTCCTTGTGGGGCACGCAGGCGCGGAAATCTTCGGCATTGATGATGATTGAGGCGTCGAGCTGCCCGGCGTTGAAGGCAATTTCTTCATAACGCGTAAAGAGCGAAGGATCAATCACCACCTGCAGATCGGGATGAAAACTCACCGGCGGAACGGCGCCGAAAACGCTACCGGTCAGCTCCATAACCTCATCGGGACTTGCCAGCGAGGCACGCCGTCCGCCGACAGACTGCGCCAGCAGGGCAAGATCCGCCTGAAAGTCAGCAGGCAGAATGCCGAGCACGTACTGCTTGTGCCCGTTACCTTTGACTGTACAGCACAGCGCTTTGGCGCCCTGACCAAGTTCCGTGCCGCGAATGTCCGCGACAGACTGACTGGATTTTCCGCCCGCGGGATGATGCACCACGCGGAACCGGCACTGATGTTCGGTAAAGAGAGCGGTGAGTTTTTCCAGAACGTTTTCAACCATAATCCGATACCTGACAGTAAAAGAAAAAACAGGAAAGAGCCGATACGGCTCAGTTCCCATTAGAATAGCGCTTACGCACGGAATATGTGCAAAGAAAAGAATTTTCCAAAACCTGTTTTCAAAATATGCAAAAAGACAAAGTGGTGATGGCGTTCGATTTCGGACTCTCGCGCACCGGTGTGGCTGTCGGCAATTCCCTCATCAGAGAGGCCCGGCCGCTCGAAATTATTCACGCCAGAACGAATGATGAAAGGTGGCAGCGTCTCTCATCGCTTGTCAGGGAATGGACCCCGGATCTGTTTGTGGTGGGTGTCCCGCGTCACGGTGACGGTACGCCGACGGAGCTGACCGCACGCTGTGAGCGTTTTGCACGTCAGGTGGCAGGGCGCTTCTGCCGCCCTGTGACGCTCGTCGATGAGCGGTTCTCCTCCGTGGTGGTGGAAGACGGGGCGGAAGCGATTGATGATCGTGCGGCTGCCGTGATTCTTCAGCAGTACTTTGAAGAGCATGCTGAAGAACTGCAGGCACAGAATGATTAACTGAAAAACAAAGGATGCATTGAATGTCTGGTTCATGGCGACTGATCTGGCTTGCCTGGCTGATTCTTCAGATCACGCTGATTATTCTGCTTGGCTTTCCCTTCATGAGCAAAGAAACGCGCCTCGGGTATATCAAGCGCGTCGCCGGGAAGATCCCCCGCTGTGTGGGCATCAAAGTGACGGTCAGGGGCGAGCTTCCGGAAGAGCTGAAAAATTCATTCATCAGCAAGGACGGTCCCGGTTATATGGTGTGTGCAAACCACATCAGCTTCGTGGACATCTTTGTGCTTGATGCGATTCTGCCGATGCGTTTTGTGGCTAAAAAGGAAATTGCCTCCTGGCCGCTGTTCGGCTGGATCAGCAAGGGGGTGAACACGCTATTTATTGACCGCTCCCGCAAAAGTGCAGTGCTTGAGATCGGAGAAACCATGGCTAAAGCCCTCTGCTCAGGCGACAACGTGCTCTTTTTCCCTGAGGGACGCACCGGCGGTGGACTTGCGCTGCTGCCTTTTTACTCGAATCTGTTTGCTGCGGCCCCGCTGAGCGGCGCAAAGGTGCTCCCGATCAGTCTGCGTTATACGCTCAATGGCGAGACAACCAATCTGACGTCCTATGCTGGCGCGACGCCGATGTTTCAGATTATCCGCCGGATTGTGGCCACGCCCGGCCTGGCGGTGGAGGCGACAGTTCTGCCCCCTGTTGAAACAGCAGAGAAAACCCGTCAGATGATCTGTGCGGAAACGTCTGCCGCCATTGCCGCCTCTTTAGGCATGGAGGATGCCACGGCGCAGAAACGCGCACGCATTAGTGCTGGCACCGCCGGGGATAAGCTAGTTAGAAATAATTCTGGCTAATTCTACCATCACCCCTTATGCTGGAGTTGTGGGAGGCTCTGGAAGAAGGGGGTCACCATGCTGGTTTCTATCGGTTTTCTTGCAAAGCATTACGGCGTCTCTGTGAGCACCATCCGGCGCTGGTGCAGAGAAGGTAAACTTGAAGTTCACCACAGGACTTTCGGCGGACACCGTCGGTTTGAGTTTTCGCAAACCGCTCCAAACGGAGAAAGCCGG
>CAJJRX010000002.1 GCA_905194315.1 uncultured Sutterella sp.
GAAGGAGTTAGCGTCGCTCGATTTTGTAAACTGATGGGGCTCGCTCGCAGTAGCTGAACAGGTATGGGAATCTCGGGAACACAGCGATAAAGCGGCCGCACGGTGCCATGTGCGACCGCTTCTGACAATCAGCCTCCGAACAGTTTAAGAGCCCCCTTCACGGCCTGTGTGATGCCGTTATAGCCGAGCAGCAGTGTCAGTACGAGCGCAAGAACGCCGACCAGGTTCTGCAGAAACGAGTTGGTGTACTGTCCCATCATATGGCGCGAATTCGCCACACACAGGATAAGCGCTGTGACAACAGGCAGGAAGAGTCCGCTTGCCGCCTGAGCCAGAATGATCACCTCTACCGGATTGCGGCCTGCAATGGAAAGACAGGCTCCAAACACAATCACCACCAGAGCGAGCAGGTTGGAGGCGGGACTGTTCACGCCACCGGAGAAATGCAGTGTGCTGTGGGCAATATTTTTCAGGGTAAAGGGAATGGCAATTGCCGATGAAAGCCCGGCGGCAAAGAGTCCCAGATCCCCCATGATGCGCGCATAATGCCCGAGCACCGGTTCAAGGGACCGGGTAAAGGCCAGCGCCGGATGACCGCTGATCACCTGTCCGCGCAGGATGGTCGCTGCGGTGACCACAAGAGCAACAGTGATCAGCCCGCCGATGATGATGTTGATGCCGATGTCCCATCGGGCGTCATGCATATCCGCGATGCGGCTCCAGCGGGCTTTCGTGGTAATGCTGTGCAGAATCAGGTTGATGCCGATAAGGGTGGTTCCCACCAGCGCAAGCGTCAGTACATAAGCCCCTTCAGGGATCTGAGGAATAAGCCCGGCGCCAAGGGCCTTCAAATCAGGTTTGACAAACAGCATCGTGACGATGAAGATGAATCCCATAAAGCCTACAAAGAGCTTCATGATGAATTCGAGGATCCGGGTAGAGCCCTGAAGCGTCACCAGCAGCACAATAACGGTCATACCGGCAATCACATAGCGGTTGTCGACGCCGAATATGTCGGCTAGTCCCAGCGACCCGCCGGTGAGATTGCCTGTCTGGAAAGCAAAGCAGACGGTCAGTACACCGACAAGCATCAGAACTCTGATGAACCCCTTCCAGAGACGGTTGCCCGGAAAAAGGGCAATACTGGCTGCAACCAGATCCTCTCCGGAGACAATGGCAATGCGTGAGGCCATTTCCATGAGAAACATCAGGGCGATGACAGCAAATACAGCAGCCCAGAGCAGACTGTAACCGTAACTGATTCCCACGTTGGTGGAGACAATGATGGTTCCCGGGCCGATAAAGGCACTGGTAACAATAGCAGCGGGTCCGGAGGATCTGATTTTTTCTAGTAGCACATTCATTGGTTTAGCTGATATCAAAAAGAAGGGTTTTATACTTTGTATTGTCATTTAACGCCACAAAAACACCCCGGGTAAAGTCCGGAATTCTGGCGGTCAGGTATCGGATTGTAGTATCAAAGAGAGGACTGTGCAGGGTTTTATGCGTTGATAATACAGGTATGCAGTCGGAGGGTACAGCAGAAGGGATTTTGGCGGGAAATGACAAAAGCAGCTGAAAAATCGGCATTTCAAGACGTCAAAAGATAATACATGGAATTTTTCAAGGTGCTTTTGGCAGGTACACAATAAAGATTAGACACTCTGCAGGTTTTATTAATCCGAGTTTTCGTGTAGGATAAGCATCAAATGCCCCAAGTAAGGCACACTGCTAATTCATCAACCCGGAGTGCCTGCGCTGAAAGATCAGCGCACCCGCTCTTAATAAGTAGAAGACACAATGGTTCAAGAAAACATGGAAGTCCATCAGGAAGAAGTTCCTGAACTGATGCCGGATCCGATTACATTCACCGATGCTGCTGTGGCCAAGGTCAAATCCTTGATGGATGAGGAAGGCAATGCAGATCTGAAACTGCGCGTGTTTGTGCAGGGTGGCGGATGTTCCGGTTTCCAGTATGGTTTTACCTTTGACGAAGAACAGAACGAAGACGATGCCGTGATGGAAAAGGGTGGTGTCACGCTGCTGATCGATTCGATGAGCTACCAGTATCTGGTCGGCGCCACTATCGACTTCAAAGAAGACCTGAGCGGTGCCCAGTTCGTGATTGACAATCCGAATGCTGTGACAACCTGCGGCTGCGGTTCGTCGTTCAGCGTTTAATCTGTCGCTGACATTTCCCGTCAAGAAAAAAACTCAGACTCCGTAAAGGGGCTGAGTTTTTTTTATCTGGGATAGTGCGCGCCAAGAATTCGCAGTCCGCCGGCATGAGTCACTCCGGGCAGATTCCCGGGTTCTGAGCAGAGGAACTGGCGAGCAAGCCAGGCAAATGCCGCTCCCTCCACATGGTCGGGTCGGATGCCGAGTTTGGCGGTGCTTGCCACGAGTCCGGTGAAGTGGCGGGCAAGACGTTCCATGAGGTAGCGGTTAAAGGCCCCGCCACCACAGACATAGAGCTCACGGATATCAGGCGCTTCACGCCGGAGAGCTTCAATAATACTCACGGCAGTGAGTTCGGTCAGTGTGGCGGCCACATCCTCAGGCGCCAGAGCTTTGAAACCGGCGAGTTTTTTCTGCAGCCATTCTTCACAGAAGAGTTCGCGCCCCGTGGACTTGGGGAACGGGCGGGCAAAGTAGGGCTCTTCAAGCAGCGCAGAGAGGAGCGGACGGGATATATGCCCGGAGCGTGCCCAGTTGCCGCCGTTGTCATAGAGCGCGCCGATATGCCGTTCGCACCAGGCATTGATCAGTACATTACCCGGTCCGGTGTCGCCGCCCCGGATCCCCTCATGCGGAGTGTTCGTACCGGGCAGCAGCGACAGATTGGCCATCCCGCCGATATTCAGAACAGCACGGGGAAGCGAGGTGCCGAAACAGCGTGCATGGAAGGCCGGAACCAGCGGGGCACCTTCACCCCCGGCGGCGATATCGCGCGAACGGAAGTCACAGATGACATCAATGCCGGTCCTCTCGCACAGCAGGGCGGGATTGAGCAGCTGAAATGTAAAACCTTTTTTAGGACGGTGACGGATTGTCTGGCCGTGAGCACCGAGCGCTCGAACCTCTTCCGGTTTAAGCCCCGCAGTCTTGAGCAGTGCGGCGGTTACGTCGGCATAGGCAAGGCTCAGCGCCACTCCGGCTTCCCCCATACGTTCGATTTCATTGTCGCCCGGAGAGCACAGAGAATAGAGACGGGTGCGGAGTTCGGAGGAAAAGGGCTGATAGGCATGACCGATTTCGGTCATTGCGCCCTCTGAGAATCTGACAGCAACAGCATCGACCCCGTCGAGGCTTGTACCCGACATGAGGCCGATGGTTATCATGGATTCAGACATGAGTCAGTATCAGCGGACAGAATCGTCCTGAGCGGCATTCTTCTGCGCAAGACGCGTTCTCACGACCGCACGGGCAGGGAAGCTGCTGCGGAAGGAGAGGTCGGAGCGCACGCCGGCGGAACCTTCAGCTGTATTGAGAAGCGGCTGTCTGGAGGCGTTCCCGTTACCCTTGGCAAGCACCGCGAAGCGCTCGAGCAGGGGCTGAGAGGAAGTCTTCAGACGGGCGAGCTGGTACGGGCTCAGCTTCTGCGTATCCGGCAGATCAGCGGTGAGCGGATTGACCTGAACGCCGTCAACAATGAGCTCGTAGTGCAGATGATTGCCAGTAGCGAGACCGGAGCGACCGACAAAACCGATCACATCCCCCTTGTGAACCGTCTGACCGTTCTTGAGGCCGGAGGCAAAGGCGGAGAGATGTGCGTAAACCGTTTCACGGTTCTGGCCGTGGTCAATCTTGATATAACGGCCGTAACCGCGGCGCTGGAAACCGACAAAGGTCACCACACCGTCAGCGGCGGCAAAAATCCGCGACCCCTTGGGAGCG
This sequence comes from uncultured Sutterella sp., assembly GCA_905194315.1. GTDB lineage: Bacteria > Pseudomonadota > Gammaproteobacteria > Burkholderiales > Burkholderiaceae_F > Sutterella. Next base: position 3,898 of record CAJJRX010000002.1, read on the forward strand.
CGGAAATCAGTGCCGTTGTGCGGACGCAGTTTGCCGGTAATGGGATGGCGACGCAGCGGAGCGAATTCACTGCTGACTTCCTTGACATCAAGCGGCACACGCAGGAAGGTCTGTTTCACAGACTCTCCGTCAGCGGTGTAATAGGTCTTGAATTCGGGATACCAGAGTGCTTCGGTAACCTTTTTGCCCTGCTGCAGACGCACAGCGAGCAGCTGGGCGTTGCGGATGAAATGTCCGTCGGCGTATTTGCGTTCGTAGGCAACCTGAATCATGTCACCCTTGCGCAGTTTGGCAATCGGGGAGTGTTCAGATTCCCAGATATTGTCCAACTGAGCAAGGACGTTGTCAGGAATGTCAAGCGCTTCAGCGGTGCTCTCAAGCGAGCCTTCATAACGGCCGGAGGCGGTTTCCTCGATGACGTCAAAGACGAACGGCTGGTTGGAGCTCGTGAGCTTCGCACCGTCGCGAACCACTTCGATGACACGGCTGTCGCGCTCATGCGGCCCTTCGAGGTACATGCGCAGATACGCGATATGCCCGTCAGCGTACACACCGGCAGTCACAAACTGACCGGGCTGCGGCATCGCAAAAGGACGCAGTTCGCGGCGCGAACGGATAAGATCGATCACTTCAGGGTCATTGATACCGAGACGGCCGTAAAGAGAGAGCAGGGTATCACCGGTGTTGACGGTGATATTGCGTTCGGTCACATCAAGGCTGCGCAATGCATCCAGAGCGGGATTCGATACAGGGCGGAATTCCTGTTGAGAGACGATTTCGTCCAGCAGGCGATAGGCGTGAGCCGGTGCGGCGGTCGTAAAAAGACCGGCGCCAAGCGTGGCGGCAAGCGCCAGGCTTAAACCGGAGCGGACGGCAAAACGCGGCGCCGCGGAAAGGACGACGCTTCGCAACCCACCAAGGAGTGTTTTACTGGCATCAGTCAGCTGTCCGGCGAAGAGAGATGTAGCTGTCATGGGGTTAGGGTTGCGAAAAAGATTAAAAACAGGAAGAATACTATCTGTGCATTTTAGAGCATGCCTCGCAGTCGCGTGCACAAAACGACAATCTTTCGTTACAAAAATGCCTTTTCTAGGGTTTTTACCATAGAAAAAAGTCTGTATTTTCATCCGCGAAGACGTCTCAGGGGAGACGGAATCGCAATTTATTGCTAAAGAAGGTTCTTGATGTCTGAAGAGAAATCTGTCGCACAGCCGGTCTACCCGGTAACTGACGAGATCCGTGAACAAATGGCCCTTATCCGCCGCGGGACTGACACTTTTCTGATCGAAGAGGAGTTTCTGCAGAAACTCGCCCGCTCCAAAGCCACGGGTATTCCTCTTCGCTGCAAACTGGGTCTTGACCCGACTGCGCCGGACATTCATATCGGTCACACGGTTGTGCTCAACAAGCTTCGCCAGCTTCAGGACATGGGCCACACGGTGATTTTCCTGGTCGGTGACTTCACGGCCGCCATTGGTGACCCGTCCGGCCGAAATGCCACGCGTCCGCCGCTCTCGCATGAGCAGATCGTGGCCAATGCCGAGACCTATCTTGCCCAGGCCGGGCATGTGCTCGACATCGAGCGTACTGAAGTGCGCTACAACTCCGAATGGAGCAATACGCTCGGCGCTGTCGGTCTGATTCAGCTCGCCTCGCGTTACACGCTCGCCCGTCTGCTCGAGCGCGATGACTTTGCCAAGCGCTTCGCCGAACAGGCGCCTATCGCCATGCACGAACTTCTCTACCCGCTTATGCAGGGTTATGACTCGGTTGCTCTGAAGGCCGACCTCGAACTCGGCGGCTCCGACCAGCGCTTTAACCTGCTTGTCGGTCGTGAGCTTCAGCGTCAGTACGGTCAGGATGCACAGTGCATTCTCACGATGCCGCTGCTTGTCGGCCTTGACGGTCAGATCAAGATGAGCAAGAGCAAGCACAACTACATCGGCATCACGGAAAAACCCGATGAAATGTTCGGCAAGGTGATGAGCATTTCCGATACGCTGATGTGGGACTGGTATGACCTTCTGAGCCTTAAGGGCAATGATGAGATCGCCCGCCTGAAGAAGGAATGTGCCGAAGGTCGCAACCCGCGCGATGCAAAGGTACTGCTCGCCAAGGAAATCGTGAGCCGTTTCCACAACGATGCTGCCGCCGAGGCCGCAGAAGCGGAGTTCAATGCCCGCTTCCGTGCCGGTGCCATGCCGAGCGATATTCCTGAAGTGACGGTCGAAGCGCCTGAGGGGCATCTGACTGTTGGTGTGATGATCAAGGCAACCGGTCTGCTTGACTCCACCGGCGAGGCCAACCGCACGATTGATCAGGGCGGTGTGAAGATCGACGGTGAAAAAGTGACGGATCGCCGCGCCACTGTCAGCAGAGGCGACAGCTTTGTGCTGCAGGTCGGCAAGCGCAAGTGGGCCAAGGTGACCGTGAAGTAACCGTTTCACCAGCCACTTGCGTGTAATCGCGATTCATTGTGAATCAGGGAGTTTGAATGCTAGCTTTAGTACAGCGGGTGCTTGAAGCAGGGGTGAGTATCGGGGGAAACCGTGTTTCCTCTATCGGTCGCGGACTGCTGGTTTTTGTCTGTGCCCAGCCCGGTGACACGCCGGAGAAAGTGGCTCAGCTTGCCTCAAAAGTGCTCAAGCTGCGGATTTTTTCCGACGAGAACGGGAAGATGAATCTCTCCCTGCTCGACATCAGGGGGGAACTGCTGGTCGTGTCGCAGTTCACCCTTGCTGCCGATACCCACTCGGGCAACCGTCCCGGATTTTCCGGTGCGGCCTCGCCTGAGGAGGGAGAGCGCAATTATGAACTTTTTATTGATTGCTGCGCCAGGGGCGGTATAAGGCCTCAGACAGGTGTCTTCGGCGCGGACATGAAAGTGAATCTGATTAATGACGGTCCGGCAACATTCTGGATGTCAAAATAACACCGACGGGTTCCTGGCGTGCTTGCGCAGGGCGCCCGTTTTGTTTGGGTGTTTTAGAGGAGGACAAGACGATGCGTGTGAGCAGTGAGTCATTTCCCATGGGGGGACGCATCCCGGAGCGCTGTGCGTTCGGTCGCGTGGGAGACAATGGAGAAACGGCGGATTCGGAAAACATCAATCCCGAGCTTTCCTGGGGCGGTGCGCCGCAAGGAACACGTTCCTTTCTGGTGGCCTGTCTGGACGATGATGTGCCGACAGACCGCGAGGAGCGTGATGCCCGCGGAGAGCTGCCCGCGAGTCAGCTTCGCCGGCGTTTCGTGCATTGGGTTCAGGCGGATATCCCTGCCACAGTGAATCATATTCCTGAAGGCGCTCTGCGTAACAAGCTCGCGCCCGGCTTCGGGCGGCCCGGTGTGAACGATTACAGCCGCGGGGGCAAAGTCACTCCGGGAGAGGTGGGAACAGGCTATGACGGCCCGTGTCCACCGTATTTTGATGCCCGCTGGCACACCTACCGGTTTATGGTGTTTGCCTTAGATGTCGAGACTTTAGGACTCGATGATGTCTATACTTGGGTGGATGCCGAGCGTGCAATGAAAGGGCATGTGCTGGCTAGCGACGAGATTATCGGCATTTATACCCTTAACCCCCGTCTGCTCTGATTCACTTAAGGACCACTGATACCGGCAGCGGAAGCTGCCGGAACCGGTTTTTTTTATTTTTAGTAGGAAGGTAAGTCGTGTACAAGCGCTCCAATACGATTGAAAAAACGGATGCTGCCGTCTGGGCGGCAATCGCGGCGGAAAATGTCCGTCAGGAAGAACATATTGAACTGATCGCCAGTGAGAACTATGCTTCTCCGGCTGTGATGCAGGCGCAGGGTTCCCAGCTTACCAACAAGTATGCTGAGGGTTATCCGGGCAAGCGCTACTACGGCGGCTGCGAAAACGTGGACGTGGTGGAAACGCTCGCCATTGAACGCGCCAGGAAACTGTTCTGCGAACCCGCCGGTGTGGAAATGGCCGTTAACGTGCAGCCTCACTCCGGTGCTCAGGCCAACTCCGCCGTGTTCTTCGCTCTGCTCGAGCACGGAGACACGATCATGGGTCTGTCTCTTGCCGAAGGCGGCCATCTGACGCACGGTATGCGTCTTAACTATTCCGGCAAATACTTCAACGTTGTTCCCTACGGACTCGATGCCAATGAGGCGATTGACTATGACAAGGTTGAAGCGCTCGCCCGTGAACACAAACCCAAGCTGATCATCGCCGGCGCCTCCGCCTATTCGCTGCATATCGATTTCAAGCGTTTTGCCGAGATCGCCCGTGAGGTCGGCGCCTATTTCATGGTGGACATGGCTCACTATGCCGGTCTGATTGCCGCCGGTGTGTATCCCTCGCCTTTCGGCTACGCTGATATCGTGACCACAACCACACACAAGACTCTGCGCGGTCCGCGCGGCGGTCTGATCTTCTCGCGCCCTGACCTGGAAAAGAAGATCAACTCGGCTGTCTTCCCCGGTATGCAGGGTGGTCCGCTCATGCATGTGATCGCCGCCAAGGCCGTTGCCCTCGGCGAGGCACTGGATCCCTCCTTCAAGCAGTACGGTGAAATGATGCTCAAAAACGCCGCTGCCATGGCTGAAGAACTGCAAAAGCGCGGTCTTCGCATCGTCTCCGGCGGTACCCAGAGCCATGTGATGCTGGTGGATCTGCGCCCGCTCAAGATCACAGGCAAGGCCGCAGAAGCCGCACTTCACGAAGCCAACATTACCGTCAACAAGAACGCCATCCCGAACGATCCGGAAACGCCGTTTGTCACCTCGGGTATCCGTCTGGGCTCTCCGGCGATCACCACGCGCGGTTTCGGTGAAGCTGAAGCCCGCAAGGTGGCCAACCTGATCGTTGACGTGCTCGAAGCGCCTGAAGACAAGGCTGTTCTTGCCCGTGTGCGTGAACAGGTCGGTGAACTCACCCGTGCTTTCCCTGTGTACCACGACTGATCACCGGATAAATCCTCTTATTGAATAAGAGAAATACTAGGGCTGTCACACTCATAGTGCTGACAGCCCTTATTTTGTGTTTTAGGGCTTGAATTTAACGCAGAGCGGGGATAAACTTTACGCATATTTTCCGCGCCTGTCTTTTTTTAAACGCCGGCGCTTTGAGGACACAGTCTAGAGGTACTTCATGCGTTGTCCATTCTGCCAGCACAAAGACACACAGGTCATCGATTCGCGCGCGCCCGATGAGGGGGCGGTTATTCGCCGCCGCCGTCGCTGTCTGTCCTGTGGAAAACGTTTTACGACTTTTGAGCGCGCACAGCTCAATATGCCGCTGATTGTCAAGCGTGGCGGTATCCGTACGGAATACAACCGTCAGAAGATGCTCGCCTCTATGATGCTTGCGCTCAGAAAGCGTCCTATTTCGTTTGAACGGGTCGAGGACGCCGCAGACTATATCGAACAGCAGATGATTCTGATGGGTGAGCGCGAAATCCGTTCCGTGCGTCTGGGGGATCTGGTGCTTGATGCATTGAGCCGTCTTGATACCATTGCCTATATCCGTTTTGCTTCGGTCTACCTTAACATTGCCGACCCTGAGTCCTTCATCGTGCTCATTCAGAAGACGATGGAGAATACCGATCCCACTCTCGATTTCCACTCCAAGCCGACCACTGAAAAGACGGTGGACAGTCTGCGCCGTGCCGTGGAGGCACTTCGCTGATGCCGGCAGAGGTCTTTGATCAGCACTGGATGCGGCTCGCGCTTGCCGAGGCCGCCCGTGCACGGCCGCTTTCGCCGCCAAACCCCAGCGTGGGTGCAGTGATCGTCCGCGACGGACAGCTTATCGGCCGCGGTTATACGCAGCAGGTGGGCGGTCCGCATGCGGAAGTGATGGCGCTGCGTGACGCGAAAGCCCGCGGCGAGCCGGTAGAGGGGGCAACCATCTACGTGACACTTGAACCGTGTTCACACTACGGGCGGACACCGCCCTGCGCAAAGGCACTCATCGAACACAAACTCGCCCGTGTGGTTATCGCCGTCATGGATCCGAACCCGATGGTGGCCGGACGCGGTGCACGGATGCTCCGTGAGGCGGGTATTGAGGTTGTTACCGGGGTTTGTGAGGATGAGGCCTGGCACATGAACGCCGGTTTTCTCACCCGTATGCGTACCGGTCTGCCCTGGGTCAGGCTGAAGGTGGCTGCGACGCTCGACGGCCGTACTGCCCTTGAGGACGGGCGGAGCATGTGGATTACCGGTGAGGCCGCCAGGGAGGATAATCAGCATCTGCGCGCCGCCGCCGGCGCGATTGTGACGGGTATCGGCACGGTGCTTGCGGACAATCCCCGTATGAATGTCCGGCTGCCCGGTCAGAAGCGCTTCCCGCTGAAAGTTGTTGTGGACTCGTATCTGGAGACTCCGGCCGGTGCGGCGCTTTTTGACGACGGACAGACACTGATCGCAGCGGCTGCCGATCCCGACGGACGGCGTGCCGTACTCGAGGCAAAAGGAGCCGAAGTGATTATGCCCGGCGCTGACGCTGCCGGACATGTGGATCTGGGCGCGCTTCTCAGAGAACTCGGGCGGCGTGAGGTCAACGAGGTGCACCTTGAGGCGGGCGCGCGTCTCAACGGAGCATTCCTTGAGGCGGATCTGGTCGATGAGATTGTGATTTATACTGCTCCCTGCTTCTTCGGCTCAGGGATGCCGATTGCGCAGATTCCTGCGCCTGCGGCCCCCGGCGAGGCACCGCGGTGGAAGATTCTTGAAAATTCGCTTGTCGGTGAAGACATGCGTACTGTTTTGATCAGGAGAAAAAAGTAATGTTTACTGGAATTGTTCAGGCCATTGGTAAGGTCCGTGAACCCGAACAGCTCGGCAACGGTGTCCGTTTGACGATTCTTGCCCCCGATCTCGGGCTAAAGGACGTCCGTGTGGGCGATTCTATCGCTGTCAACGGCGCCTGCATGACGGTGATTGATGTCAACGAGAAGGAGTTCAAGGTTGACGTCTCGGCTGAAAGTCTCTCCAAGACCACCGGTCTTGACACCTTCGGAGAGGTGAACCTTGAAAAGGCCATGCGTCTGGGAGACCGTGTGGACGGTCATCTCGTCAGTGGTCACGTTGACGGTGTCGGGCAGGTCGAGAGCATGGAAAAGGTGGCTGAAAGCTACCGCCTGATTGTCCGTGCCCCCCGCACTCTGTCACGCTACCTCGCCTACAAGGGATCCATCACAGTGAACGGCGTTTCGCTCACCATCAACCGCGTTGAGGATACCGCCCTCGACACACTGGTGGAAATCAATCTGATTCCCCACACAGTGGCCGTGACGACACTCAAAAATCTCAAGCCCCAGAGCTATGTGAATCTTGAGGTCGACACGATTGCGCGCTATGTCGAGCGCATGATGTCGCTGCAGAACGACGAGGACAACTTCTTCTGATTCTGAATCACACAGGAGGATGTCTGCCGCATCCTCTGTAAGCACCTGATCGCGGGCCGGACGCTGCTGTCCGGCCCGTTTTGTTTGAGGTCAGTCAGCTGTGGCGCATTTATTGTGCGTCGTGGTGCTGCAGACGGGACTAAAATAGGAGGCATCTATCACATCTTCAGAATCCGATAGTTTTGAAGATACCGCCTGCCCGGCACCCGAAGGGATACCGGCGAACCGCTATCAGGTTTGCGGACGGCGGCAGGCCTACCGATAAAAGGATTTCATCATGCGTTCTGTACAACTTTTCTCTCCCATCACGCTTGGACCGGTCGAGCTGCGCAACCGCGTTGCCGTGCCGCCGATGTGCATGTACCGGGCCAAAAGCGGCCTGGCCCAGATTTTCCACAGTGTGCACTACGGTTCTCTGGTCTGCTCCGGCGCGGCACTGCTTACGATTGAAGCCACAGCAATCCGTCCTGACGGCCGTATTTCGGATGCTGACCTCGGACTCTGGTCTGATGAATGCGAGGCGAGTCTGAAACACATGATCGATGTGCTTCGCGATATTGCTCCCGAGGTGAAGATCTTTATTCAGCTCAACCATGCCGGCCGCAAGGCCAGCACCAGTGCGACAACCGGCGAACCGATGAAACCGCTCTACGGCGGCTGGGGTACGCTGGCAGCCTCTGCGATTCCGTTTGCTGAAGGCTGGCCCACCCCCAAGGAGCTGCTTGCCGAGGAGTGCGAGGAGATTATCGAGGCGTTTGCTCAGGCGGCCCGCCGCGCTGTGCGTGCAGGGGTTGACGGCATTATGGTTCACGCGGCACACGGCTATCTGATTCATCAGTTCCTCTCGCCGCTCTCGAACCTTCGTATCGATCAGTACGGTGGTGCCCTTGACGGCAGAATGCGCTTCGGACTGGATGTGCTGCACCGTGTCAAACTCGCCGTGCCCGAAAATATCGCTGTCGGCGTGCGCGTTTCCGCAACCGACTGGGTCGATAACGGACTGCAGTGCGATGATGTGATTGCCTTTCTGGAAAAAGCCAAAGGCACGGGGCTTGATTTTGTGGACGTGTCCACCGGCGGTCTCATCCGTACCGAGATTCCGGTTTCCGCCGGTTATCAGGTGGAGTTTGCCGCACGCATCAAGCAGGCAACGGGACTGCCGACCATTGCCGCCGGGCTCATTACCGAGCCGGTGCAGGCCGAAACGATTGTCCGCTCGGGTGAAGCGGATATGGTCGATATCGGGCGCGGTATGCTCCGCGATCCCCGCTGGGGCTGGCACGCGGCTCAGACGCTCGGGGTCAAGACCGGTCTGACCATGCCGAATAATGTCGCTTTCGGTTACCGTCAGTAGAGCGCTCCTTAATAGGACAGACTCAGAGTTAATCGAGTAAAATACTCGACGCACGGGCATCAGTCAGGGCGTTTTAATCCGCTCCGGCTGATGTGGCTGTGAATTTTCGAGGGCGATGTTCGCCCGATTGGTTTCTGCACCGGTCCTGCGGGGCTGATGCGGAAATACCCCCTGGAACAGAGGCTATCGTTGTCCTCACCCCGTGGGGACAGCACAACAGTCAGAATTGGGGACAGTTCAATCGAACGAAAGCCCTTTAGGAGAAAACAATGGCATTGGATATTGTTCAGACCGTTATGGACGGCACCAACCTTCGCATCGGTATTGTGGTGGCCCGTTTTAACGAATACGCCGGTCGCGGCGAATTTGAAGCCTGCATGGACGAACTGCGCAAACTCGGCGTGGTTGATGAGGATGTGACGAAGGTGAGCGTTCCCGGCGCTCTGGAAATTCCGTTTGCGCTGCAGAAGCTTGCTCAGACTGACGAATATGATGCGCTTATCGCGCTCGGCGCGGTGATCCGCGGTGAAACCTATCACTTTGATCTGGTTTCCAACGAGTCTGCCGCCGGCATCATGCGCGTCTCTCTGGACTTTGAAATCCCTGTCGCCAACGGTGTGCTGACCACGGAAAACGATGAACAGTGCCAGGCCCGTCTGGATATGAAGGGTCGCGACTGTGCCCGTTGTGCCGTGGAAATGGCTAATCTGGCCAAGGAATTTGTCGCCGAAGAAGATTTCGACGACGCTGACGAATAAGGATCGTACTGATGACAGAGCAGAAAAAGGTGCGTGGAAAGAATCGTACACCGCGCCATCTGGCGCGCGTCTTTGCGCTTCTCGGCTTGTACCAGTGGTTTGCCGATCCGACGCAGGACTATGCGAGCATTGAAGCGCATTTGCCTGAGCTTGTTACGGACGATAATGATGACACGGCCGGCCTTGAGCTGACTCATGAAGATCTGGCGCGTGCGAATCTGGCCTTCCTGAGAGTACTGCTCTCGGGAGTGCTCAGCCGTCACGAGGAGATCACGCCGATTGTTTCTGAAGCGGTTGAAAACCAGCTTCAGCGTGTGGCGCTTGTAGAACGCTGCGTGCTTTATCTGGGCACCTACGAACTGCTGGCCTGCCCGGAAACGCCCTGGCGTGTGATCATGAACGAATCCGTTGAACTCGCTAAAGAGTTCGGCGGCGGCAATCGCTACACCAATGCCGTGCTGCAGAAGATTGCCAACGTTCTGCGTCCGGAAGAAACGCAGCACCAGGCCTGAACCCGGCCTCCGGCACTCGCCCGTCAGGCTGTGTGCCGGTTAAAAGCAGGAGACCGCTTATTTTGCCGCATTCGCTGCAAGGGCGGTCTTTTTCTTTGGTACTTCCGGGAGAGACGGAAGTACAGTTGATCCGCTGTGAATGCCTGCGGAAAAGCAAAAGAAGGACAGAACCATGTCTGAAGGTGAATTTCAGATTATTGACCGTTTCTTTACCCATTCTCCGTTCGGCCAGTGGACGAGTCAGGGCGTGGGGGATGACTGCGCACTGATTGACACCGGTACTGAACGCATTGCTGTGACAACCGATATGATGGCGGTGGGCACCCATTTTCTTCCCGACTGTCCTGCCGGGGTGGTGGGGTATAAGGCGCTTGCCGTGAATCTTTCCGATCTGGCAGCTGCCGGAGCCACGCCGCGTGCCTTTTTTCTCTCCATCGGACTGCCTGAGCGCAACGACTCGTGGCTCAAGGAGTTTTCCAGGGGCATGATGACGCTTGCGCGCGCCTGCGGCTGTGCACTCCTCGGGGGTGATACCACACGAACGCCGCTTGTCAACGGAACACATGCCCCGATTACGATTTCCATCACTGCCATCGGGGCACTGCCACCGGAGAAGGGGCTGACACGCAGCGGAGCGCGTCCGGGTGACGATGTCTGGGTGTCCGGAACGCTCGGTGATGCCTATGCCGGACTCAAGCTTGCCTGGGGGCACTGGCAGGCTGAAGAAGACGAAAAACAGTTTTTCACCCGCCGGCTTGAGCATCCCGAACCGCGTATCGTTCTGGGCGAGGCGCTTCTAGAGGTTGCGAGCGCGGCAGCAGATGTCTCCGACGGACTTCTTGCCGATTTGCGGCACATTTTAGAGCGCTCAAATGTGGCTTGTGATCTGCTCTGGGATGCTATTCCAAGATCCCCTGCACTGATGAGTCTGACACAGGCTCAGCAGCGTGAGGCCGCCCTGACAGGCGGGGATGATTACGAGCTGGTTTTTACCGCTCCTGCGACACAACGTGACAAAATTCTGCAACTTTCACGGATTTTGTCATTAAGGTTAACCCGAATAGGTAAGATTCGCACAAGCGATTCGGGTGATAATCTGGTATTGAGATCTAATGCGGGCATGGTGATACCGACCCCGTCTCAGGGATTCAATCACTTCTCTGAGTAGCCTTTGACCCGCTGTACGAATCATGACTTTCAGGAAATCCAAGCTATGCTGAACAAATACGATGCTGAAAATCCAGCTAACAAGATTCCGGTGACCAACAGCTTTGTCTGGTCACATCCGGCTCATATGCTCGCCACCTTTTTCGGTGTCGGCCGGGTTTCGTCGGCGCCCGGCACCGTAGGATCAATCGCGGGTGCGCTCCTCTTTATTGTGCTCGCGCCCACGCTCTCGACGCAGGCCTGGATTTTCCTGTGTGTTGTGCTTTTCGCCCTCGGCATCTGGTCTGCTGACCGTGTCGCACGCGACCTCGGTGTGGATGATCACAAGGGCGTGGTGATTGACGAGGTTGTCGGTATTCTTCTGCTCTTTGCTGCGCTGCCTCATGGTGCACTCTGGTGGATTGCCGGCTTTATTGCGTTCCGCGCCTTTGATATCTACAAGCTCCCGCCGGTGGATATGATTGACGAAAAGATGAAGAACGGTCTGGGAGTGATGCTCGATGATGTGGTCGCCGCTTTCTATGCCTGGATTGTGGTGAGCTGCCTCGGCTGGCTCTTCAGCTGAGAAATCCTGTACGGACTTTATCCTCGGGGGCTCCGGAAAGCTCTGCCGCCCCCGGGAGGCGTTTATGCACAAACTTGACGAAAGAATAGCAACACTTGCCGGCCAGCTTGGTGTGGCTGCCGGTGCTGCCCGTCACAGGGTGGTGACGGCCGAAAGCTGCACGGGAGGGCTGCTTGCCGCCGCCATTACAGAGGTTGCCGGCAGCTCGGGCTGGTTCAGCGCCGGTTTTGTGACATATGAAACGTCTACGAAAACCCGGCTCATCGATGTGGATGCAGACCTCATTGAAGAGAAGGGGGTAGTGAGTGAAGCGGTCGCTCAGGCCATGGCACGCGGTGCGATCGCCCAGTTCCCGGATGCAACGCTCAGCGTGGGTATTACCGGTTTTGCCGGACCGGGCGGCGGGACTGAACTGATGCCCGTGGGCAGTGTCTGTATCGGCTGGGGATTCCGCTTTAACGAACATATCGTGAGCACCTCACGGGTTATCCATGTCCCCGGCGAACGCGCTACAGTGAGAAGGGCTGCGGTGATTGTGGCTCTCGAAGGTCTGCTTGAACTCATCAGGTTCGGTAATCCTGCAGCCATGCCCTGCGAGTGGTCCTAGGCAGGACCGACAGCTGATAGTGTCCCAGAAAAGCCTCTAAAATGGGCGTAACACAACAGCGCTTGTAATACAATGGAACGCACGCCGGCGCGAATCTTTTGTGCGTCCGGCAGGGTCTGCCCTCCCCGGAAGCAGGGCTGACTAATGTAAGAGATCTGCGTATTCAGAAAGCAGTCTCTTGGAGCTGTATGTCAGGTTGGTTTGACGTTTTTCTTCTCGTTCTTCTGGTTCTTCTCAACGGTGTTTTCGCCATGAGCGAAATCGCGCTCATCACGAGCCGGCGCGCACGTCTGCAGCAGCTCAAAGACAATGAGATGCGCGGCGCGGAAAAGGCCATCGACCTTAACAGCGATCCTACCAAAGCCCTTTCGACCATTCAGGTCGGTATCACCTCCATCGGTATTCTGCTGGGTATTGTCGGTGAAAGTGCACTGTCTGCACCGGTTGCCGAGATGCTTGTGCGTATGGGGCTGTCTGCTGAAACAGCAGCCGGAGTGAGCCTCGCGCTGGTGGTGATTCTGGTGACGTATTTCTCCATTGTTGTGGGCGAACTGGTGCCCAAGCGTCTCGGACAGCTCGCCCCTGAGCGTATTGCCTGCCGTGTGGCCCGTCCCATTGATATTCTGAGTTATGTGGCTGCACCGTTTGTGCGTCTACTGAGTTCTTCAACGCGTCTGATTCTGCGTCTGTTCGGCCTTAAAGGTAATGAGCGCGAACAGGTCACAGAGGAGGAGATTCACGCGCTCATTGACGAGGGTGAGGAGAGCGGTGTGATTGAGCGTGTCGAACGTGACATGGTGCGCAACATTTTCCGTCTCGATGACCGTCCGATTGCAAGTCTGATGATTCCCCGTGCGGATATTGAGTGGATTGACCTTGATGACCCGGTGGAGCAGAACATTGAAAAAATCAAAAGTTCCCACCGCTCCCGTCTGCCGGTCTGCAAAGGCAGTCTTGATGACGTCAAGGGTATCTGTACAACGCGCACACTGCTGCAGCAGATGATGGAAAAGGGTAAACCGAATTTCCATGAGAATCTCTCAAAGCCGGTTTATGTGCCGGAGTCGCTCACCGGGATGGAACTGCTGGAGAATTTCCGCACGACCGATACCGCGCTTGCTCTCGTGGTCGACGAGTATGGGGAGGTTCAGGGGCTGGTGACGCCGCGTGACGTTCTTGAGGCGATTGCCGGTGAGTTCAAGCCGGAGTCTCCGGGGGATGCCTGGATTACGCAACGCTCCGACGGCAGTTATCTCTTTGACGGTCTGATTCCGATTCCCGAGCTCAAGGACGCGCTGAACATCCGTACTGTTCCCGAGGATATTCCCGGCCGCTATGCGACACTCGCCGGCATGATGATGTTCCTGATCGGCCGCCTGCCGCAGGAAGGCGATGCAACCGTCTGGGACGGCTGGAAGTTTGAAATCGTGGATATGGACGGACGCCGTATCGATAAAATTCTTGCCTCCCGTCTGCCGGAGTCTGATGAGCAGACCCTCAGCGAGCACGATACGCAGGAGGCGTAATTGAAAAGCCGGGGAAACCCCGGCTTTTTTCATCAGGATGCGGCGCGAATAGCCCTGACTGTTTCCTCGGCCTTGAGAGCGGCCTTTTCCTTCCAGTCCTCACCGTTTCCGGCATAGATAATGGCGCGGCCCGAGTTGATGACCATTCCGTAGCCGTGTGCATCACGACCGGCTTTCACGCAGGCATTGATATCCCCGCCCTGAGCGCCGATTCCCGGTACGAGCAGACTGAGCGAAGGCGCAATGGCGCGCACACGCTCGAGTTCGTGCGGATAGGTGGCGCCGACCACCAGGCCGAGAGAACCGTTGCTGTTCCAGGAGGTCTGTGCCAGACGGGCAATCCGTTCAAAGAGTTTTTCACCGCCCACATCAAGCATCTGAAAATCATCACCGCCCGGATTGGAGGTGCGGCAGAGTACGTACACGCCTTTGTCCTCGTACTGGAGGTAGGGTCTGATGGTGTCGTGTCCCATGAACGGGGAAAGCGTCACGCAGTCGGCTTTATACCGCTCGAAGGCCTCTCTGGCATAGTGTTCGGCTGTGGAGCCGATATCACCGCGCTTGGCATCGAGAATGACGGGAATATCAGGGTAGTTCGTGTGAATGTAGCCGATGATGGCCTCGAGAGTCTCCTCTCCGCGGCTGGAGGCGAAATAGGCGATCTGCGGCTTGAAGGCACACACCCAGGGGGCGGTGGCATCGACAATGCCGCGGCAGAACTCATAGAGCGCATCAGCGCGACCGGCGAGCGGAAGAGGGAATTTGGCGGGATTGGGGTCAAGCCCGACACACAGCATCGAGTCAGTGCTCTGATAGCGCTGACGGAGTTTCTCAATGTAAGTCATCTTCGTCGAAGAGAAAGTTGAGGTCTGAAAACGGATGTCTGCCAATCTTAGCAAAGGCAAGGTTGTTTCAATCTGTATTTGCAGGCTTTTTTGCAGAAAATGGTGAGACACTTTCAGTGCGTCTTCGGGTAGACTGATGGCAGACCTCACCTGTTGGGGCAGAAGAAAGAAGGAATTGATTTATGAAACTGAACCGACGCAACCTGTTAGGCCTGCTCGGCCTGGGCGCTGTTGCCCCGGCAGCTTTTGCGGCAGACCCCGCAAAGCATGAATGGCCCAAGAAACCTGATATCCCCACTGACTTTAATCCCGAGGAGTTTTTTGTTGAGCTTTCCGAGAAAGGCCAGTCAGTAGATATTCCCGGCCCCAAAGGCGCTCCTGTTGTGTATATCGTTTTTGACACGCAGTGCCCCTGGTGCCAGTGGCAGTATGAGCAGTTCAAGCCTTTCCTCGGTCAGGTGACCTTCCGCTGGTTCCCTGTGGCCTGCCTGAGCCCGTACAGTGAGCTTCAGGGGGCTGTGATTCTGGCTGCCAAAGACCGCTATGCCAAGTTCCTTGAACATGAAAAACACTTCAAGGATGCCGATTTCCGCGGTCTGAATGTCCACGGCAAAGAAGCCGAAATTCCGTTTGAAATGCGTAAGGCGGTCTGGGCCAATTCGAAAGTTGCACGCCGTTCAGCTGTCCGTACCATTCCGTTCTCGGTGATGCTCAAGGACGGCAAATACATCCCGATGAAGGAAATCAAGACGGAAGAGTTTGCCAAGCTCTCCGGTCTGACTCCCAAGGCCTAAGAGCGCGCCGGTATACCGGCTGCTGCCGGATGCAAAAAGGCGGTCTCCTTTGAGACCGCCTTTTTATATGCAGTAAAAAAGCGCCCTGCTGCAGGCAGGGCGCTGAGCTTCAGGCAGGCGCCGTTATGCGCGGCGCCAGGATGGCTCAATTACATCATGCCGGGCATGCCGTCCATGCCGCCCATCGGGGGCATGGGCTTCTGTTCCTGCGGGATTTCGGCGACCATGCAGTCGGTCGTCAGAATCAGGCTGGCCACAGAAGCGGCATTCTGCAGAGCGGTACGGGTAACCTTGGTCGGATCGAGCACGCCCATTTCAACCATGTTGCCGTATTCACCGGACTGAGCGTTGTAGCCGTAGTTACCTTCGCCGCTGGCGACCTGGTTCACAACCACGCTGGGTTCTTCACCGGCGTTCTTGACGATCTGGCGCAGCGGTTCTTCCATGGCGCGCAGAACGATACGGATACCGGCGTTCTGTTCGTCATTGTCGCCCTTGAGCGAAAGGATGGCCTGCTTGGCGCGGATGAGAGCAACACCGCCGCCGGGGACGATACCTTCTTCAACAGCAGCGCGGGTGGCGTGCAGAGCGTCTTCCACGCGGGCCTTCTTTTCCTTCATTTCAACTTCGGTAGCGGCACCGACCTTGATCAGCGCAACGCCGCCGGCGAGCTTGGCAACGCGTTCCTGAAGCTTTTCACGATCGTAGTCGCTCGTAGCGGTTTCGATCTGCTGACGGATGTTGCGGATACGGTTTTCGATGGATTCGGCAGCGCCGGCACCGTCGATAATCGTGGTGTTTTCCTTCGTGACTTCAACCTTCTTGGCGCTGCCGAGCTGTTCAAGCGTGGCCTTGTCAAGAGAGAGGCCGACCGTGCTGGAGATGACCGTGCCGCCCGTGAGGATGGCAATGTCTTCGAGCATGGCGGTACGGCGGTCGCCGAAACCGGGAGCCTTGATGGCGACAACCTTGAGGATGCCGCGGATGGAGTTCACAACGAGCGTGGCAAGTGCTTCACCGTCGATGTCTTCGGCGATGATCACGAGCGGACGGCCGGACTTGGCAACCTGTTCAAGCACAGGGAGAAGTTCGCGGATGTTGCTGATCTTCTTGTCGTGCAGGAGGATGTACGGATTTTCAAAAACAGCAGCCTGCTTTTCGGCAACGTTGATGAAGTACGGGGAGAGGTAGCCGCGGTCAAACTGCATACCTTCGACAACTTCGAGTTCATTGTTGAGGCTCTTGCCGTCTTCAACGGTGATCACGCCTTCCTTACCGACCTTGTCCATGGCTTCGGAGATGATTTCACCGATTTCGGAGTCGGAGTTGGCGGAGATGGAGCCGACCTGAGCGATTTCCTTGCTCGTGGTGGTGGGCTTGCTCAGCTTCTTGAGTTCAGCGATGGCAGCAGCGACAGCCTTGTCGATACCGCGCTTGAGATCCATCGGGTTCATGCCGGCGGCAACGAACTTCATACCTTCGTCAACGATGGCCTGAGCGAGCACTGTGGCAGTGGTCGTACCGTCACCGGCGTTGTCGCTGGTCTTGGAAGCCACTTCACGAACCATGCTGGCACCCATGTTTTCGAACTTGTCCTTGAGTTCGATTTCCTTGGCAACAGACACACCGTCCTTGGTCACCGTGGGACCGCCGAAGGCGCGTTCGAGCACCACATTGCGGCCCTTAGGACCAAGGGTAACCTTCACAGCATCAGCGAGAACGTTAATGCCGCGGACCATTTTCGAGCGGGCATCATCACCAAAAAGAACCTGCTTAGCAGCCATTTTTCAATTCCTTTAAAAACTTTTATTGATCAAATTCGGAGTTATGCGGCTTATTCGAGAATGCCCATGATGTCTTCTTCACGCATCACGAGCAGTTCTTCGCCGTCGACCTTCACGGTCTGACCAGAGTACTTGCCGAAAAGAACACGGTCACCAACCTTCACATCGGGGGTGACGATACGGCCGGCTTCATCACGCTTGCCGGGACCGACAGCGATAACTTCACCCTGATCGGGCTTTTCGCCGGCGGTGTCAGGGATGACGATACCAAAAGAGGTGGTGGTTTCGGCTTCGAGACGCTTGATGATCACGCGGTCGTGCAACGGACGAATTTGCATTTGATACTCCAAATTAAGAATTTTGCGTAGCAAGTGAGCCCGTTCCCGGGCCCGCTCTATGGCGAGGGCCTGCTCCCGGAAAATAACTGTGGGGGGAGCTGTCCTCTCACTTTAGGGGCTATATGGGGACGGGGGTGGAAAAAATCAAGTTCTCTGTGAAAATTAGTTACAGTTTTGGCGAAAGTTTAGGCTTGGGACTGTCCGGACAGGTTCTGGTATTACAATGAGTCGCATTAATTTCTCTCCTTTGCCTTCTCCAATACACAGTTCATGCATATGCAAAAACACTCTGCCGCCCTCAGAGGCGCGGTTGCACTCGGCATTCTGGCAGGCTGTCTGTCCTGGTCCGCGAGCGCCCAGACGCTTGACGAGGCGCTGCCTGCGCCGCTTGCCCGTGCGGCAAAACAGATGAATATCGGTCTGAGCAATATGTCGATCAGCGTCAAAGCGCTCGACGGAACGAACAAAACGGTGCTTTCCGTGAATGCAGCCGATCCGGTTTCCCCGGCTTCCACGGAAAAACTGGTGACAACGCTCGCAGCGCTCGAACTGCTCGGCCCGAATTATCACTGGCTGACGGATTTCTATATTGATCAGGACCCGGATCAGCAGGGACATATTAAAAATCTCTACCTCAAAGGCAGTGGCGATCCGAGTCTGGTGATTGAACAGTTCCAGCTGGAGGTTGACCGTCTGGCAGCGCACGGCATTTCGCACATTGACGGGGACTTTGTCGTTGACCGTTCACTCTTTGACCTGCCGCCCGGAGATACCTCCGACTTTGACGGCAAGGGCAACCGCCCCTACAACCAGTTCCCCGATGCGGCCCTGGTGAACTACAACTCCATGAGTTTTGAGTTCGTGCCGGTGCCGGGAAAGTCGATTGCTCATATTGATACGCTCCCGCCGCTCGCCGGCATTGCCGTGCCCAGAGAGATTCCGCTCGGGGATAAACCCTGCGGAAACTGGCAGAAAGAGGTGGGACTGCGGTTCAAAGTGCTGGAAAACGGTCAGAAGGCAGTGACCTTTGAGGGGGTGTTCCCGAAAGACTGCGACGCGAGGGTTTTCAGCATTGTCTCCATGGACAAGAATGAATTCCTTGAGCGGGTGTTCCGTGCCCTCTGGGAAAAGGACGGTCGTACCTGGAGCGGACATGTTGTTGACGGCAAGGTGCCCGACTCGGCGAAGAAAGTCCTCACTCACGCCTCGCAGCCGCTGCGCGAAGTGGTGGCGCTTGCCAACAAGTGGTCCAACAACCAGATTGCGCGTCATCTTTTTCTGACAACAAGCAAAGTGGCCACGGGGCGTGGCAGCGACGCGCCGTATGACCTGCCTACCAGTCGCACGATGATTATGCGCTGGCTCCAGAGCGTGGGTGTGAACACCAACGGCTGGGTTCTCGACAACGGCTCGGGACTTTCCCGTGAGTCGCGTGTCACTGCTGACGGCATGACCCAGATGCTCATCCGCGGGTGGGTGAGTCCTTACATGAGTGAATACATGTCCTCGCTGCCCATCTCCGGCATTGACGGCACGATGAGAAAGCGTAAGGCTGCCACCACCTTTGCCCATATCAAAACCGGGTATCTTGCCAATGTGCGCGCCATCGGCGGCTATGTGCAGACGGAAAGCGGCAAACGCTATGCTGTATTTGCTCAGATTGAAGGCGGAAAATCGGTCTGGCAGGGTATTCCGTTCCTTGACCGGGTGATTGAATGGGTGCACGATCAGGAATAAATGTGAGCACTCACTTACCGCATTAAAACAGTGACAAAAAAGGCAGGAACAGAATCCTGCCTTTTTTGCGCTCAGGGACGGGCGTTGGCCTCAAGGGCTTCGATCACTATTCCCGGTGTCAGCAGCTCCGGCAGGACAGTGACCTGTCCGTTGGGGCGGTACACAAGGTAGAGCGGCACACCGGAGCGTTTGTATTTTTCGAGCTCACGGGTGATGGCCGGGTCATAGTTGGTCCAGTCGCCGAGAAGACGCACATAGCCCAGCCGGTCGAGCGTCTCCTGGACGTTTTCCCGGTTGAGTGCCGCAGCCATGTTGGCCTGACACGTGATGCACCAGGCGGCGGTGAAGTCGACAAAGACCGGGCGGCCCTCGGAGAGTGCCTGTGTGACGGCCTGCTCAGACCAGGGCTCCCAGCTTCCCTTGCTCTGAATGCCTGAGCCGTTGCGGTCGAACATTCCCATGGCAATGGCAGCGACGGCACCGATCATGAAAACCGTCAGGCTCGAAATAATCAGGCGGTAGCTGCCCTTGCCCCACTGCATGCGGCCGTAGAGCCAGCAGGCCACAACGAGGGCGGCGACGGCAGCGGCGACGATGGCAACCCCGCGGATATGCAGCTGCTGATAGAGCACCCAGGCAAGCCAGGCTGCGGCGGCAAGCATCGGAATGGCCATTACGCGCTTGAAGGTGTTCATCCAGGGACCGGGTTTCGGCATCCAGCGTGTCCAGGACGGGAAGGCACACAGCAGCAGCCACGGCAGAGCCATCCCCAGACCGAGAGAGGCAAAGATGCCCATCGCCTCAACAGAGGGGCGGGTGAGCGCATAGCCGAGGGCGGCGCCCATAAAGGGGGCGGTGCAGGGGCTTGCAACAACCACGGCCAGAATGCCGGTAATGAAAGAGTTTGTCCTGGTGCCGACAGCACTGCGTGCACCGGGAAGGTCGCCCAGACCGGAGCCGAGAGTGAACTCGTAGACACCGAGCAGATTCAGTGTGATACCGGTAAAGAGCAAAAGCAGCGCAGTCACCACCCAGGAGCTCTGCAGCTGGAAACCCCAGCCCAGAGCAAGTCCTACGCCGCGCAGCGCGATCAGTACCCCGGAGAGAATCAGCATGGAGAGGACAACACCGGCGGTGAAGGCCAGACCGTGCGGCAGCAGTGCCTCACCTTTGCGGCCGCTTTCTGTGAGCTGCACGATTTTCAGAGAAAGAATCGGGAACACACAGGGCATGAGGTTGAGGATCAGACCGCCGAGGAATGCAAATCCGAGCGCCGTAAAGAGGGTGAGATTGCTTCCAGTGGAGTCGATCACGCGTGATTCGCCATCTCCGAGCGGGCGCACCACCGTACCGGGTTCAACAGGAATGGTCGTCTCAATCGCCCACCCGCCTTTTTTCTCCGGGCCGCCATCGGCGACAAACACGCCGCGGACCGATTGCGGGGCGGTTTTACTGAATTCGGGTGTGAGCGTGAAGTACAGTGAGCTCGTGCCGTCATTCTGGTGGAAGGTGCCTTTGTCCGAGAGCACAAACTGGTTCGCATCGAGCGGATAGAACACAAGCGAGCGGTTGATTCTCACCTCACTTGGCGGAATGCTCAGCACGAGATTTGTCCCCTCAAGGGTGCCTTTGGCATTGAGGGACTGATTTTTTTCAGGAATCAGCCGTTTGGCCTTTGCAATGAGCGGTGCATCTTCGGAGAGATCCGCCCCAACCGCATAGGGCAGGGTGATTTCTGCTTCGCCGTGTCCGGGTACGCACACGTCTTTGCAGGCCAGATAGTCGGCTTCGACTTTTATGGTGACCCGGCTGCCGGCCGGTACGCCGCGCGGCACATCAACCTTGAACGGGAAAAGCGTCTCGCCGTTGAAGGCATAGCTGATGATGCCTGCCGTGTCAAAACGCTCCGGGAAAGGATATTCAGGTTCTGTCGCAGAGAGTCCCTGCGGCAGAGAGAACGTGAAACGGGTCGGAAAGCCGGCATCGCCCGGCATTTTCCAGTACGTGTGCCAGCCGTTTTTCTGGTCAATCACGACGGCCATCTGATTGACGGCCTGCGGGATGAGGGCGTTTTTCTCAGAGACGAGACGAATCGTGACGGCAGGCTGCTCCATTTCAGGAGCGGCCTTGCCGGGAACAGTCCATCCTGTTGAGGCGGCTAAAGCCTCAACGCACCCCGTGAGCAGTGCCAGAGCACCGAAAACACCCTTTTTCCAGCCCGTCATGTAACGTCCTTGTCAATATCAGTTGGTCAGCCGTGCAGTTCTGCAAAGGTTTCCTGAGCAGCCTTCACGGTGGCGTCAATCACTTCATCGGTGTGAGTGATCGAGGTAAATCCGGCTTCAAACGTGGACGGAGCAAAATACACGCCGCGCTTGAGCATGCCGTGGAAGAAGCGGTTGAACAGTGCCGTGTTCGCCTTCATCACATCAGCAAAGCCGTGAGGTACTTCGGGCAGGAAGTAGATGCCGAACATGCCGCCGAGGCTGTCGCCGCAGAATTCAATGCCTTCACTCTTGGCAGCCTGGGTCAGCCCCTTGATGAGTTTGCTTGTCTGAGCACTCAGGCGGTCATGGAAGCCCGGGGCCTGAATAGCACGCAGGGTGGCAAGACCGCAGGCCACAGCCACCGGGTTGCCCGAGAGTGTGCCTGCCTGATAGACGGCGCCGACCGGGGCAATGTGCTGCATGATTTCCTTGCGTCCGCCGAATGCGGCAACAGGCATCCCGCCGCCGATGACCTTACCGAGCATCGTGATATCAGGCGTGACACCGAAATGGGCCTGTGCCCCGCCGAGGGCGACACGGAAACCGGTCATCACTTCGTCAACAATCAGCAGGGCACCGTATTTCGTGCACAGCTCGCGCATACCCTGGATGAATTCATGCGTACCGCGAACCATATTCATATTGCCGGCGATGGCTTCAACGATCACGCAGGCGATATCGTCGCCGTACTTGCGGAAGGCCTCTTCGAGCTGATTGAGGTTGTTGTATTCGAGTACGAGTGTGTTTTCGGTGATGGAGGCGGGAACGCCGGCAGACGAGGGATTGCCGAACGTGAGCATACCCGAGCCCGCTTTCACAAGAAGCGAGTCGGAGTGACCGTGGTAGCAGCCTTCAAATTTGATGATCTTATTGCGGTTTGTATAGCCGCGGGCCAGACGGATGGCGGACATGCCGGCTTCGGTACCCGAGCTCACCAGGCGGACCTGTTCCATGGAGGGAACGAGCTTGCGGATTTCTTCTGCGATCACAATTTCGGCTTCGGTGGCGGCGCCAAACGAGAGTCCTTTCTCGGCGGTGGCTTCCATGGCGGCAACCACCTCGTCGTTGTTGTGGCCGAGAATCATCGGACCCCAGGAAAGGATGTAGTCAATAAATTTCTGACCGGTCACATCCCACATATACGGACCCTTGGCACGATCGATAAAACGCGGGGAGCCGCCTACTGAACGGAATGCGCGGACTGGCGAGTTCACGCCGCCGGGAATGCTCTGCTGAGCACGTTCAAACAGTTCATCGTTGCGATCCATTGAATTTTCTCCTGAATTTTTAAGGCTCTTCCCGTCGGACGGGAACAGACACGGGTATATTTTTAGCATTGTAGTGGGTCAGCACAGAAAATGAGGACAGAATTTTGCAACACTGTCCTCAAACTGATGCTTTATGCAACACTCTGCCTGTGAAACGGCACTTAGAAGGCGTAGCCGATCGAGAGGCTGAAGTCCGTCGGCATGGCCTTGAAGTACTCATCCGGGCTGCCGGCGACACTGTTCTTGAAACGCGAGAAGTTGACTGTCATATCGGCATTGACAAAGACAGAGTCGGTGAGTGCATAGGTCGCCCCGAGGCTGGTCACGGGATGAATGCTGTGCGCACGCTTGCCGGCCCCCTTCATCGTGGCGTAGCCGATACCGCCGCCGGCATACAGACGCAGGTCATCGGTTGCATCGATGTTGTACTGGATCTGCAGCGCGATGGCTTCAAACTTGTAGGTGTCACGGCGTTCAGGCGTGCGCACCAGATGTTCGGAGCGGCGGTACGAGAGGTCGGTTGCCCAGCTGCGGCCGGAGTAGTGGCGCAGACCGCCGTGCCAGGAGGTGTCGTTGTTGACCCAGGTTACCGTATCTTCCGTATTGCCGTTGTCCATGTATTCCCAGCCGAAGCCGCCGTACAGGAAGTTCTGCTTGTGGCTCCAGGGGCTCGAGGCCGGCAGAGGCGCTTTGCGCGACTTGGCATCATCAATTGTGAACGAGCTGTAGAAGAAGAACACGTTCGTGACCGGGATGTAGGTCATATACAGGGAAGCCCAGTCGGTACCGGCTTTGATCACCGGCAGCGGCATCGGAATGGGCAGCCAGTTGTAGTCACCGCGGATAGTGAATCCGGCCAGATAGCCGGCACCCACATGCAGGCCGGAGTTGCCGAGCGGGTAGCGAGCCACCCACTGGTAGCCGAAGGTCGGTTCAATGCGGTAGTTCGAATCGACAAAACTCACAAAGAAGAAAGAACGTTCATTCCCCCGTTCGTCGATGACCTGACGGCCAAGCCCCATACCAAACGGGTAGCCGTTCTGCTCACGACGGTTGTCCCAGGCCCAGTTGGGGTGATTGGTATAAGTGGGGACAATCCACATGCTGTTGCCCTGATCCATGATCTGCTTGCTGCCGTCGATCAGGTCGGACCAGGTGTACGAGCCGCTTTTCCCGGAAAGACCGGCCGGCGTGGTTTCAATCACAGCGTCCAGCACGGAGGCGGCCTGAGCGCCTGAGCAGGCGATGCCGGTGAGCAGTGACAGGGTGAGCAGTTTGGAAAATTTGCGTGTCATATTGTCTTGTTCAGAACTCAAAAGCTTTGGGGACATTTGAAAATTGTCCACTATTTTAGCGGGCTTAGTCCGCTTTGTTGTACAGAATAGACTAATGTTCAATTGAGTTGCTTGCAAAAGCGCGATTTTTAGCGTACAGTCTCCCTTCTACTATTCAGGGTGGACAGACGATCGCTGGCAGATTTTCTGCGAGAGGAAAGTCCGGACTCCACAGGGCAACGTAGCAGCTAACGGCTGTCCGCCGCAAGGCGAGGATCAGAGCAACAGAGACGAGCCGGCCTCGGGTCGGGTGAAACGGGCAATCTCTACGTGGAGCAACACCAAATAGGCAGCCGCTAATCCGGCCCGGACAGGCTGCGGGTAGGTGGCACGATGCGGCATGCGAATGCCGTACTAGATGAATGATCGTCGGCGGCCCCGG
Organism: uncultured Sutterella sp.; assembly: GCA_905194315.1. GTDB lineage: Bacteria > Pseudomonadota > Gammaproteobacteria > Burkholderiales > Burkholderiaceae_F > Sutterella. The sequence continues at coordinate 28,517 of CAJJRX010000002.1, forward strand.
CCGTTGACAGAATCCGGCTTACGGACACCCTGGTAGTAGACTGATTTTTTTGCGCCCGGCTTTACGCCGGGCGTTTTCTTTGGTGGCTGGAAAAAAGACTGCCGCGGCCCGAAAGGCGGGCGCGGCAGTCTGTGGTGTCAGAGCGCGGTGCGGTTACTTCAGCGCCAGTCTGGCGTCCACGGCAATCGCCTCGCCGCTGGTGTCGGAAATCATCAGCGGATTGATGTCAAGCTCGGCGATTTCAGGGAAATCATTCACGAGCTGAGAGAGTCGCAGCAGGGTTTCCTCGATCTGAGGAATCTGCGCAGGCGCTTTTCCGCGCACACCTTCGAGCAGCGCATAGGATCTGATGTCACGCACCATGTCATGAGCGTCCGCATCCGTGAGCGGCGCAAGACGGAAGGTGATGTCCTTCATCACTTCGATAAAGATACCGCCGAGGCCGAACATCATCATGTGGCCGTACTGCGGATCAGACGCGATACCGCAGACCATTTCACGGGTGCTCACCACCATTTCCTGAACCAGAACCCCTTCGAATCCGTCGAGAAGCCCCTTCTGTGCCAGACGCTCTGTGAGCGCCCTGAATTCGCGGCGCAGCTGTTCTTCGGAGCGGATGTTGACAATCACGCCGCCGACATCCGTTTTGTGGGATGTGGTCTTGCTGGTCATCTTCATTACGACCGGGTAGCCCATGGCGCCGGCGGCAGCAGCGGCACTGTCCTCGTCACCGGCAAACGCCTCGTGACAGGTACGGATGCCGTAGGCCTTCAGCACCTGCATGCTTTCGCGCGTACTGAGTTCCTTGCGGGCTTCGGCGCGAACCGAAGCCAGAATTTCCCCGATCCGGTCACGGGCGACAACATACGAGGGAACCGTCCCGACAGGACGTTCGAGCCAGAGGCGCTGGCGGTTCAGGCGCAGCATGGCATCCACCGCCTCTTCGGCGTACATGTAAAAAGGCAGTGAGAGATGCATATCCGCGAGCGAGGCAAAAAAGCTGCTCGTTGTCATGAACACGCCGACGATCGGTTTTTCCGGGTGTGCCAGCTTGATTTCAGAGAGTGCCCGGGCCACATCTGTGTCCTTGAGTCCGAGGAACGGCAGGTAGATCACGAGGACCATATCGACGTTTTCGTCGGCGAGAATAGTCTCAACCGTACGGCGGTAGTGTTCCAGCGGTGCGGAGGCGATCATGTCAACCGGATTTTTCACAGAGGCTGCCGCTGGCAGGAAACTGCGCAGTGTCTCACGGGTCTGCTCACTTAACTGTGCAATCTGCATGCCGTTACTGACAATCGCGTCCGTGGCCATAATCCCGGGGCCGCCCGAATTGGTCACGATTGCCACACGGTCTCCCTTGGGAATAGGACAGGTACTGAAAACCTTTGCCGAGGAGAAAAGCGCCTCAAGAGAGGTTTCACGAATCACACCGCACTGGCGAAGCAGAGCGTCAGCAGCCTGGTCAGTCCCGGCAAGCGAGCCCGTATGAGAGGAGGCGGCAGATGCTCCCTGGGAGGTACGGCCGGCTTTAAGCGCAAGAACCGGTTTTTTGCGGGTGAGACGGGAGGCGATCCGGCGGAAGTTGACCGGATTCTGGATGCTTTCCATATACAGAAGCACCTGACGGATATCGTCATCATTCTCCCAGTACTGCATAGCCGTTTCGGCGTTCACATCAGCCTGATTGCCGATGGAGATGAACTGGGCAAAGCCGAGATTCAGATCCTTCAGAATATTGAGGATGCCGCCGCCGAGCGCCCCCGACTGCGACACGAAACCGATATCGCCACGCTGGGGCAGTGCTTCGGCAAAGCAGCCGTCAAGCCGCGTGTCCGGATGCGTGTTCACAACACCGAGACAGTTCGGGCCGACGCAGCGCATACCGTAGGCGCGCACCTTTTCAGCCAGAGCCTGTTCAAGCGCCGCCCCCTGCGGGCCGGTCTCCTTGAATCCGGCGGAAATGACCACCAGACCGCCCACGCCTTTGCGGTGGCATTCATCCACTGTTTCCAGGACGAACTGTGAGTTGATCACCAGAATGGCCAGATCCACCTCGCCGGGAATGGCTGAGACGCTCGGGTACACCTGAAGTCCTTCAATCACACCCCCTTTGGGATTGACGGGGTAGACGGGACCGGTGAAACCGTATTCGAGCAGACGCTTGAGAATGTCAGAGCCGATGGTGTGTGCACGCGTGGAAGCGCCGACGACAGCCACCGAACGGGGTTTCATGATTTTGTCGAGCATAGGTCAGATAAAGTGAAAAACCTTCAGAAATCCTAGAAAGTGAACGCCTCCGGCGGCCGGCCGTCTGTCGGCTCAGCGGCGTTGCAGAGGCGTTAGAGTCCAGTGTGACAACTGTATCACAACACGCCTTTTTTAGAGTGTCTCACAGTGATTTTCAAGGTGGGAATAAGAGAAAAGAAAAAAATTGCTAATAGCCTTGACCTTGACTGTACAGAGTAGGTAAAGTGATGGATTAAAGTGGGAGAAAGTGGGAAAGTGTGTCTGTTACGTGGAACAGACCGCCGTGTTTTTCTTTTCCTCATCGCAGGGTGTAAGCGTGTTTCAAGGGACATCATTACTGACGCTCGACCAGAAGGGTCGTCTGCTGCTGCCTGCCCGTCACCGTGACGTGCTTGTTGAGCACTCCGGCGGGGAGGTGACGCTGACGCGCCATCCTGACGGCTGCCTTGTCCTTTACCCCCGTCGGATCTGGGAGGAAAAACGTGAACAGCTCACAGCGTTGCCGAGCGCGGCACGCGGATTTGTCCGCCTTGTGCTTGGCAGTGCGGCAGACGTTGTCTGCGACGGCGCCGGTCGCGTTCTGATTCCTTCGGAGTTGCGTGAACTCGGCGGACTGACCCGGGAGGTGGCTCTGGTGGGGATGGGTGAGCATTTTGAAATCTGGGATCGCCGGATCTGGCTCGAAATGACCCGCAACATCGAAGCTATTGATGTCAACAGCATCGATTTCACTTTCTGAGGCAAGAGCGTGCTGACTGGCGCCTTCCTTCTTTTTCCCGAGAGAAGTGTCGAAAAATATTTTGCATAACGAGAATTACCGTGTCTGAAGCGAGCACAGTGTTTACGCACATTTCCGTGCTGGGCCAGGAAGCGCCTGAAGCGCTCGTCCATAATCCGGACGGTCTCTATGTTGACGGGACCTTCGGACGTGGAGGACACTCGCGCCGCATTTTAGACAAACTTTCACTGAACGGAAAATTAATCGCTTTTGACCGCGACCCGGAGGCTATTGCCGCCGCTCAGGCCATCTCTGACCCACGTTTCCACATTTTCCACAAACCCTTTTCCACGCTTGAAACCACCCTCAGAGAAAACGGCATCCACGCCGTAGACGGCATTTTCCTTGACATCGGCGTCTCTTCTCCGCAGATTGATGATGCCAGACGCGGTTTCTCCTTCCGAATGGACGGTCCGCTTGACATGCGCATGGACACCAGTGCAGGTCCCACGGCTGCACAATGGCTCGCAAGTGTCTCCGAAGAGCGTCTCAAAGAGGTTCTGCGTGTGTATGGCGAAGAGCGATTTGCCGGACAGATCGCCCGTGCAATCGTCAGAGCCCGCAGCGCAACACCGATCACCACCACCGCACAGCTTGCCGCGCTGATTCAGAGTGTTGTGCCCAAAAACAAAAAGGATCCCGGACAGCATCCGGCTACCCGGTCCTTTCAGGCGATCCGTATCGAAATCAACCACGAACTTGACGAACTCAGAGCCGCTCTGGAAGGCGCGGTCAGACTGCTGCGTCCTCAGGGACGGCTGGCGGTCATCACCTTTCACAGCCTCGAAGACCGTCTTGTGAAGCACTTCTTTGATGAAATGGCGCACCCTGAGCGCAAAATCGATCCTCGTCTGCCTTTTACGGCAGACCAGCTCCCGCAGCCCGTGCTGAGCGCTGTTGAACGCATCCGCCCCTCTGACGGGGAATGCGAGCGCAACCCGCGTGCACGCTCGGCTATTCTGCGTGTGGCCACGCGAACTGACGCACCGGTTGAAGGAGTCTAGAAAATGGGACGCATGGGACTCCTGCAGTTTATTTTCATGATGATTTTCGTGACGGTCACGCTCGGTCTGGCGGTCACACTTGTGCATCAGCGCTATGAGATCCGCACGCTCTTTGTTGAACATGAGCGTGCTGTGGATGTGAGCCGCCGTCTTGCCGACGATCAGGCTGATCTGCTGCTGAAAATCCGCCGTGCTGCACTGCCGAGCGCCATCACGCAGGGGGCGCAGGAACTCGGTCTGGAAGAGGCTAAAAGCGAAAACACCGTCAGTCTGGTGATGGATGAGAACCATCGGGTGACACACGTGGATTTCGATGTCATCCCCCAGAATATGCCCGGCTACGCTCAACCCAATGAAAACGGGGAGGGCAAACGGTGATAAACAGCATTATGCGCTGGTTCGAAGAAAAGCTGATTGTTCTCTGGGAGTTCTGCCTGGGGATTCTTGAGCGGGACCGCCTGGCACGGACGGTCAAGCCCAAACGCGAAGCTGAACCGCTCATTGTGATTCCCATTCCCGCGGGGCGCAGCAAGTTTGTCCTGACGGCTATCGTGCTCGGCATGCTGGTGCTTGTCGGGCGCGTGGCGTATCTGCAGATCTTCAACAACGACTTTCTGCAGAATCAGGGGGAAATCCGTTACGCCCGTACGATTTCCATTGAGGGGGCCAGAGGGAAGATTCTCGACCGCAATGGCGTAGTGCTCGCTTCGAGCCAGCCGAGCCGCAGCATCTGGGCAGACCCGCAGTTTGTGGATATGAACGATAAGGACAAACTGGCGCAGGTGGCCAAAATACTCGGTATTCCCGCCCGTGAAGTGATCGACAAAATCCAGAAAAACAGTGCCAAGAGTTTTGTCTACCTCTCGCGCAACCGTGAGCTGAATGTCGGTGAGGCGGTGCGTGAACTCAACGTGCCCGGCATCGGTGTTTCACCCGAGAGCCGCCGGCAGTATCCGGACGGTCCTGTGATGGCGCATATTCTCGGGTTTACCGACTGGGACGATCACGGCCAGGAGGGCGTGGAGCTCGCCAAGGACTATGTGCTTTCGGGGCAGACCGGTGCCCGTCGCGTTATTCGCGACCGCCGCGGCCGTATTGTTGATGAGGTCTGGACCAAGGAGGCTGAACCCGGCCAGGACATTCAGCTCTCGATTGATTCGCGCGTGCAGTTTATCGCTTACGATGCGCTTCGCAGACAGGTTGAACAGACCGAAGCCATTGCCGGCGCGGCAGTGGTTGCGGATGTGACCACCGGTGAAATCATTGCGCTGGCCAATATCCCGACTTATGACCCGAACGACCGCTCGACGGTGCTCTTTGAGCGTATGCGTAACCGTGTGCTCACCGACGTGTTCGAGCCCGGCTCGACGATGAAGCCTTTTGCGATTGCCAAGGCGCTCGATATGGGAATTGTTGACCCGCTCACCACGATTCAGACCTCGCCCGGAAAACTCACGATCGGCAACCGTACGATCGGGGACACCCATGACTACGGGCTGATTACCGTGGCAGAGGTGATCGCCAAGTCCTCCAACATCGGTACAGCCAAGATCGGTCTGGAAATTCCCGCCACCACGCTCTATGACATGTATTCGGATCTCGGTTTCGGACGTGCGCCGCAGATCGGCTTCCCCGGTGCCTCCTCGGGTCGAATCCGTCCGGGCAAGACCTGGCGCCCGATTGAGCAGGCAACGATTTCCTACGGTCACGGGATTTCGGTTTCGCTCATGCAGCTTGTGCGCGCCTATACGGCACTTGCCCGAAACGGCGACGTGATTGATCTGACGCTTTTCAAGCGCCCCGAGGGTACGCAGGTTAAGGGTGTGCAGGTGTACAAACCCGAGACCTCGCGCAAGATGCGCGCCATGATGATGGATACCGTGCGCCGCGGCGGTACGGCAAGCCGTGTGAAAGTCGAAGGATATACCGTTGCCGGGAAGACCGGTACGGCTATGAAGCCGAAAAACGGTGTGTATACACGTGACGTGGTGGCCGACTTCGTCGGGATTGTGCCCGCTACACAGCCGCGCTTTATCGTGGCTGTGATGATCGACGAACCGAAACGGGGCCGCTTTGGCGGTACGGTTGCGGGACCGGTGTTCAGCGAGATTGCTGAAGGGGCGCTGCGCACGCTGCTTGTGCAGCCCGATGACAAAGAGGTTGCCAACATTCAGCCGGCCCCGGCGGTGAAGAAAAAATAAAAGAGGGTGTTCGTGACCTCGGACACCGCGTAACAGAAGGATAAAGATGAGAAAAGACGTGCTCGAAATAGTCCAGACACTGAAAAAACTGGCAAGACAGGGATCCGAGCTCCGGCTTGACAGCCGGACGGTACAGCCCGGTGATATTTTTGTCGCCGTTCCGGGCGCTCATGTCGACGGCCGTCATTTTATTCCGGTCGCCGTTGCCCGCGGCGCTGCCGCGGTTGTGCTTGAAACCCCTGAGACACCGCTGCCCGCAGCCGGTGTGCCCGTCATTATGGTAAAGGATCTCCTGCAGCATCTCGGTGAGATTGCCAGCGGGTTTAATGATGAGCCCACCCGTGATCTGCGCGGCGTAGCCGTGACGGGGACCAACGGTAAAACGACGACCACGCACTGGGTGAGTTCGCTGCTGTCGCGACTCGGTGAACCCTGTGCCGTGCTTGGTACGGTTGGTGCGAAGCTCGGCGACGAGTCGTTTGAAAGTCCTGAACTCACCACGCCTGATGCCATCAGTGTGCAGCGGCTTTTCCGAGCGGTGAAAAAGGCCGGAGCCCGTGCCTTTGCCGTGGAAGCGAGTTCTGTGGGTCTTGATCAGGGCCGCCTCAAAGGGAGCGATTTCAAAGTGGCGGTGTTCACCAACCTGACACGTGACCATCTTGACTACCACAAGACCATGGAAAACTATGAAGCGGCCAAGGCCATTCTGTTTGCCTGGCCCGGGCTCACCGGTGCGGTGGTCAATATTGACGACCCCGCCGCTGCAACCATGATCCGTGTAGCCCGGGAACACAATGTGCCCGTCTGGACGACAACGCTCACAGGCGCCCGGGTTGAGGCTGATCACCGCCTGGAGGCAAGGGACATCAGTCTTACCGCTGACGGGATTCATTTCACTCTGCTTATTGACGGTGAAGCGCACCGGCTGCAGCTCCCGCAGGTGGGAGACTTTAATGTCTCTAACGCGATGGAGGCGATTGCAGCGGTGATGGTGCTCGGTTACAGTGCCCGTGAAGTGCTGCCGCTGGTGTCGACGCTGCCGAGCCCGCCGGGGCGTATGCAGCTTTTCCGTGCGGAAAACTCGCCGCTGGTGCTCGTGGACTACAGCCATACGCCGGATGCGCTTGAAAAGGCGCTCAGCAGTCTGGCGCCTGTTGCCCGCGCGCGTAACGGCCGGCTCTGGGCGGTATTCGGCTGCGGCGGAGACCGTGATAAAGGCAAGCGTCCGCTCATGGGTGCAATTGCAGCCCGTCTCGCCGACGAGACCATTGTGACGAGTGACAATCCCCGCTCCGAGGATCCGGTAGCGATTATCCGTGATATCACGGCGGGGCTCGAAGGGATGCGTACCGAGCCCGATCGCAAGGCGGCGATTTTCGAGGCCGTGCTGGAAGCCTCACCCGAGGATGTCATTCTGGTTGCCGGCAAAGGGCATGAGACTTATCAGATTATTCAGGGCGTGCATCACTTCTTCAGTGATCAGGAAGTTGTCAAGGCGGCTTTCAACGAACGCCGCACGCGCACATTAAAGTGAGGCACAGCTATGGAAGCAATGGAACTCGAAGAGCTCAGAGAGGTGATTGATGCGGAGGATTTTGTCTATTACTCCGCCTCACAGACCCGGTTCAGCTCGGTGAGCACCGACTCGCGTACGATTGAACCCGGTTCGGTGTTCTTTGCCCTGCGGGGCGAGGTTTTTGACGGGCATGATTATGTTGCACAGGCTGCCCGCGCCGGCGCCCTTGCTGTTGTGGTCGATCACTTCATCCCCGGCGTGGAGGTGACCCAGCTTGTGGTGAAGGACGTGCTTGAGGCGTACGGACAGCTCGCGAGCAAAGTCCGCATGATTCACGGTCCGTTTGTGGTGATGGTTGTCGGCAGTAACGGCAAGACAACCACCAAGGACATGATGGCGGATGTGCTTGAGCAGTACTACGGCTACTGCTCCCATGCCACGCGCGGCAACCTCAATAACAATATCGGGGTGCCCCGTACTCTGATTGAGCTCGGCAGCGAGCACCGCGCGGCGGTTGTCGAGGCCGGGATTAATCACCGCGGAGAGATGGCTCAGCTGGCCCGCTGGGTTCAGCCGGATATGGTTATCGTGACCAACGCACAGCGTGAACACCAGGAGTTTCTTGACAGCGTTCGTGAAAGCGCCCGTGAGAACGGTCTGGCGATTGTCGCCCTGCGCAAAAACGGCATTGCCGTCATTCCGGCGGATGACCCGCAGTGTGACGTCTGGCGTGATCTCGCCCTTGCGCGCGGGGTCAGGGTGGTCACCTACAGCACGAATCCGGATATCCGCGCCGACTTCAACGGTTTTATCCGTGACGGTTTTCTGATTGCCGAGGGGCATCCCATGGTGCTGCGTGATATGTCAGCACATACGGTGCACAACGCGCTTGCAGTCTATGCGGCAGCGAGCATGATGGGGCTGCGGAAAGTGGTGATCGAAAATGCGCTGCAGAATTTCAATCTGCCCCGCGGACGGGGTGCACGATATAAGTTGCCTTTTACTGGCTTGGTTGTCGTCGATGAAGCGTACAATGCCAATCCCGACAGTGTGAGAGCCACGATGAAGGCGCTCAGTGAGTCGCCGGTCACACCGAAGGCTTATGTGCTCGGGGATATGGCCGAAGTCGGTCAGGAGGCGGAGGCCGTCCATCGCGAAGTCGGACGCTATGCCCGTGAACTCGGTATTGACCGTTTGATTACTGTCGGCCGTTTTGCGGCACTTGCAGCGGAGGCCTTCGGGGAAGGTGCTCAGGTTTGCCGGAATGTGGATGAAGCCCTCAGGGCAGCCCGTCTGCTCAGAGGCATCGTTACGATCAAGGCCAGTCACTGCATGGGGTTTGAACGTCTGGTGAACGAACTGACCGAGAGATAACCATTAAGTCTCCCTTATGAGGGAGATGTTGATAAACAGAATAAAAAGCGAAGATTTGTCATGCTACTCGCACTTTTTAAATGGCTGGCCGAATCGGTTTCCGGCTTTAACGTTTTCAGCTACCTGACGCTGCGTGCCGTGCTCGCGGCGCTCACGTCGCTGTTTCTTGGATTCTGGCTCGGCCCCTGGATGATCGCGCGGCTGCGGGAGATGCATTTCGGTCAGGCGGTTCGTGAGAACGGCCCCAAGAGTCATCTGGTCAAGGATGGTACGCCGACGATGGGCGGGGTGCTGATTCTTTTCTCGATTACCATCTCGACGCTGCTCTGGGCTGATCTGAGCAACCGTTTTATCTGGGTGGTGCTTTTTGTCACGCTCGGCTACGGCGCCATCGGCTGGATCGATGACTACCGGAAAGTGGTCTATCACAACCCGAAAGGGATGAGTGCAAGAGAGAAATTCGGCTGGCAGTCGGTGATCGGTCTTGTGGCGGCTTTTTATCTGGTGTTTGCTCTGTCGGTTCCCGCGGGCGGCTCTCTCACAGAAACAGTTGCCGCCTGGTGGGCTGCCGGCTTCCCGCTCGACGTGTCTAAAAAACTTCACCTCCTGATTCCGTTTTTCAAGGATGTTGCGCTTCCCTTCGGCCTGATCGGATTTGTGATTTTCACGTATGTTGTCGTGGTCGGCTCCTCCAACGCGGTCAATCTGACCGACGGACTTGACGGACTGGCAATTCTGCCGAGCGTGATGGTTGGCGCCGCACTCGGGATCTTCGCCTATGTGGTGGGTCGTCCCGACTTCTCCTCGTACCTGATTTTTCCGTATATTCCGGGCGCGGGTGAACTGATTGTGATCGCCGGTGCGCTGTTCGGTGCAGGGCTTGCCTTTTTGTGGTTTAACGCCCACCCGGCGCAGGTGTTCATGGGTGACGTGGGGGCACTTGCCCTCGGCGGCTGCCTGGGCACCATGGCAGTGGTTACCCGTCAGGAGCTTGTGCTCGCGGTGATGGGCGGCATTTTTGTTGTGGAAACCCTCTCGGTGATGATTCAGACCGTGTATTTCCGTCTCACTCACGGTAAACGCATCTTCCTGATGGCACCGATTCATCATCATTTTGAACTCAAGGGTTGGAAAGAGACACAGGTGGTGACCCGCTTCTGGATTATCACCATCATTCTGGTTCTGATCGGGTTAAGTACCCTGAAGATCCGCTGATCGTCCGGGGAACAGTCCTCAGGACAGATGTAGGTTAAGTAACAGTCATGGATAAGCAGACAGATTGCGAAGCGTGCACCCCTCTGGCACTCGTCATCGGGATGGGAGCCTCCGGACTGGCAAGTCTGGAGTACCTGCTCGAGCGCGGTTACCGTGTGCGTGTCGCGGATACGCGTGAGATGCCGCCGGCGAAGGCGAAGTTTGAAGCGCACCCGGACGTTGAACTCATCACGGGACACCTTGACCCGGAAATGCTCGACGGGGTGTCCGTGCTGGTCATGAGCCCCGGGATTTCCCCGCTCTACGGTGCGGCAGCCCCGCTGGTGAGTGCCGCCCGCGAGAAGGGTATTGAGGTTGTCGGAGAAATTGAACTTTTCGCACGGGAACTTCAGCGGCTCCGGCGCGAAAAGGACTATCGCCCTGTGGTGATCGGCATCACCGGCACCAACGGCAAAACGACCACCACCTCGCTCACCGGGAAAATGGTTGCCGCCTGCGGGCGCTCGGTGATTGTGGCAGGCAATATCGGCCCCAATGCGGTTCATGAACTGCTGACGGCCGAGCACGAAAACCGTCTGCCCGAGGTCTGGGTGCTTGAGCTCTCGAGCTTCCAGCTCGAGACAACATCCTCGCTCGAGCCTGACGCTGCCGCCTACCTCAATCTCACCGAGGATCATATTGACTGGCACGGCAGTCTGCAGGCATACGGTGAAGCGAAAGCCCGGATTTTCAAGCCCGGTACGGTACGTGTCGTCAACCGTGAGGACAGCGCAACGCTCTCGTACGCCCGAGGCGGTGTTACGGTGAGTTTCGGACAGGATACGCCCGTGAATAACGGTGACGCCGGTCTGATCAGCAACAACGGTCATACGGTGCTAGTACGCCGTGACAATGATGTGATTGTTCCGCTGATCGCGGAGGAGGATTTGCATATCCTCGGCCGTCATAACGCGATGAATGCCCTCGCGGCGCTGCTTCTGATTCATGCGGCAGGCCTTCCCGAGGCTCCTGCCATTGAGGCGCTTCGTGCATACCGCGGAGAGCCGCACCGTGTTGAAGAGGTGCTCACCACAGCTGACGGCGTCACGTTTGTCGATGACTCCAAAGGTACGAATGTCGGTGCCGTGATTGCTGCAGTAAAGGGTTTCGGGCAGCAGCACCGCCGTGTGCTCATCCTGATGGGTGGTGACGGCAAGGGACAGGATTTCACGCCGCTGGCCGAGGCGCTCAAGGGCGTTGCCGGCGCGGTGGCGCTGATCGGACGTGATGCGCCCGGGATTGCTGCGGCGATTGCGCCCGCCGGAATTCCCCAGACGCGCTTTACCTCGCTGGAGGAAGCGGTGGAATGGCTCTGGAACCGTCGCCAGAAGGGCGATGTGATCCTGCTGTCGCCGGCCTGTGCGTCATGGGATATGTTTAAGGACTATGCCGAGCGCAGTGCGCGTTTTGTCGCCCGCGCTCATCAACTCGCAGGTAGGATTGAGTCGTGCTGAAACGTGCAAAAGGCAAACCTTTGACGATCGAACAGCCGTTTGTTCGTCAATCGACCTCCGTCGGGCTTAACTGGGAACTGATACTGTGTGTCTTTGCCCTGCTGGGCATTGGTACGGTCATGGTTTATTCCGCGACAACCATGTTTGCCGATAATTCACGTTACGGTGTTGAAAGCACCTACTTCCTTGTCAAGCATCTGCAGAGTATCGCGATCGGTCTTTTTGCCTGCATCACCGTTTATCAGATTCCGATGCGGGTCTGGTTCAAGCTGGCCCCGTACATTTCTTTTGCAGCTGTCCTGCTGCTCGTTCTTGTGCTGATTCCGGGGGTGGGCAAGGTGGTTAACGGCTCGCGCCGCTGGATCAATCTCGGTCTGATGAATCTGCAGGTAACCGAAGTGATGAAGGTGGCGGCGCTGCTTTTTGCCGCCTGGTACGCTGTGACCCGCCAGACGTTCATGCACTCCTTCCAGAAAGGCTTCCTGCCGATGGCGATCATCATGACGCTCATTGCCGGGCTCATTGCCAAGCAGCCTGACCTCGGCGCACTGGTGGTGATTGTGGCCGAACTGCTGGGACTGCTTTTCCTGGCCGGACTGTCGATCAACATTTTCATCTTCGTGCTCATTGTGGTCGTGTGCTTTGTGAGCTGGATGATTATTGATACTCCGTGGCGTGTCGGACGTCTGATGGCGTACCTCAATCCGTGGGATCCGGAGTACGTGCTCGATAAGGCTTATCAGCTTTCTCACTCGCTGATCGCCTTCGGGCGCGGTGAACTTTTCGGCGTGGGGCTGGGCGGTTCGGTTGAAAAGCTCTACTACCTGCCCGAAGCGCATACCGACTTTATTATGGCTGTCGTGGCCGAGGAGACCGGACTGGTCGGGGTGGCTCTGGTACTCTTTATCGACTACTGGCTGATCCGTTACGCTTTTGAAATCGGCCGCGTGGCGATCAAGATTGAACGTTTCTTCTCCGGTCTGCTTGCTCAGGGGATTGGACTGTGGTTCGGCGTACAGGTGTTTATCAACCTGGGTGTGGCCAGCGGCCTGCTGCCCACCAAGGGGCTGACGATGCCGTTCCTGAGTTTCGGCGGCAGTGCGCTGCTGTCGAGTCTTGTGGCAGTCGGCCTGCTGCTGAGAGTGGATAAGGAAAACAAAATTCTGATGTTAGGGGGACAGGTATGACAGAGGGGCGTCGCATGGTTATTGCCGCGGCAGGGACAGGCGGGCACGTTATGCCCGGACTGGCTGTTGCCCGTGAAATGAAAAAACGCGGCTGGCAGATTGACTGGATCGGTACTCAAACCGGTATGGAAAGTCAGCTCGTTGCACGGGATGAGATCCCCTTTACGGGACTTAATTTCAGAGGGGTTCGCGGCCGGGGGCTGTTCGGTGCACTCACGGGCGGCATCAAACTGATTCTTGCAACACTCTCCGCACGCTCGGCTCTGAAACGCTGCCGTCCCGACGTCGTCTTTTCCACGGGAGGTTATGTGGCTGTCCCGGTCGGATTTGCCGCACGCTCGCTGCGCATCCCGCTGGTGATGATGAACTGTGATGCGGATCTGCTGATGTCCACCAACACACTGATGCCGTTCTGCCAGGCGCTCGCCTGCGGTTTCGCCGGCGGTGCCCGTTCCTTTGCCAAGAGTAAAGGTGTGATCACGGGGAACCCGGTGCGCGCGGATATTGTGGCGCTTGCGCCGGTTGAGGAACGCTTCCGTGACCGTGAGGGACCGCTGCGTCTGTTTGTGTTTGGCGGCAGTCTTGGTGCGAAGGTGCTCAATGAAACACTTCCCGAGGCGCTGGCGCTTATTCCCGAGAACGAACGTCCGATCGTGGTGCATCAGACCGGCAAGGACAGAGACGCCGAGGTGCGAGAACACTATGAGCGGCTCAATGTGAAGGCCGAGGTTGTGCCGTTTATCAACGACATGGCGGCACGCTACCGCGACTGTGATGTGGTGATGTGCCGCGCGGGCGCCACAAGTGTGAGTGAACTGTGTGTGGGCGGTGTGCCGGCGATTCTTGTGCCGTTTGTGGCAAAGACAACCGCGCATCAGCTCGGTAACGCCCGCTTCATGGCCGGCAAGGATGCCGCCGTTCTTCTCGAGCAGAAGGATCTGACGCCTGAACGAGTGAAAACAATTTTAACCGGCCTGACACGTGAACGACTGCTTACAATCGGGCAGAATGCTCGTGCACTGGGTAAAGCCGATGCCACGGCAAATGTGGCGCTGCTGATCGAACGCATCAGCAGCGGCAAGGGCCCGCAGCAGGACGCATAAAAAGGAAAAGACAGGCAGTGAGCGGGCTGTGAAACCCGCTCGCGGTAAAACAAAAGGAAAAGTATGTTTCTTGTAAAACATCTGCACTTCATTGGTATCGGCGGCGCCGGGATGAGCGGTATCGCCGAGGTGCTTCTCAACCTCGGTTATGTGGTGAGCGGTTCCGACCTTCAGAGCACCCCTGTGACGGAACGGCTTCAGACGCTCGGTGCCCGCATTTATATCGGACACGATAAGAAGCACATCCGCGGCGCTGATGTCGTGGTGATCTCTTCGGCCGTGAAGGCGGATAACCCTGAAGTGGTGGCTGCCCGCGAAATCGGCGTGCCTGTCGTGCCCCGTGCCGTGATGCTTGCAGAGCTGATGCGTCTGCGCCGCGGTATCGCGATCGCCGGTGCACACGGGAAAACCACAACCACTTCGCTCACCACCTCTCTGCTGGCGGCCGGAGGCCTTGATCCCACTTTTGTGATCGGCGGCAAACTTAACAGTGCCGGTGCCAATGCCTGCCTGGGAACCGGTGAGTTTCTGGTCGCCGAGGCTGACGAGTCTGATGCGTCCTTTCTCAATCTCACGCCGGTGATTTCCGCCGTCACGAATATTGACGAAGACCATATGGATACGTATGGTCATAACTTTGAAACGCTCAAGAGCGCTTTTGTCGATTTTCTTGAACGGCTGCCGTTTTACGGCGTGGCCGTGCTTTGCGTCGATGATGAAAACGTGCGCTCTATTGCACCGCGCGTGACCAAACGCATTGTGAGCTACGGTCTGGTCAATGACGCGCAGGTTCGCGCCATTGATGTACGGGCGGTCGGCACGCAGATGGCCTTTACCGTGCTGCGTCCGGATCACTCTCCGCTGCCGGTTGTGCTGAATCTGCCGGGTCTGCATAATGTGCGCAATGCGCTTGCCGCTATTGCCATTGCCACGATTGTCGGCGTGAGTGACGAGGCGATCGTCAGAGGACTGCTGGAATTCCGCGGCGTGGGCCGCCGCTTCTCGCGCTACGGGGAAGTGGCACTGCGCAACGTTGACGGCAGCATCCGCGGGCACTACGAACTCATTGACGACTACGGACACCATCCGCACGAAATGGCGGCTACGATTGCCGCCATCCGCGGCGCCTGGCCTGAGCGCCGTCTGGTGGTGGTTTTCCAGCCCCACCGCTATACGCGTACGCGTGACTGCTTTGAGCAGTTTGTTGAAGTGCTCAGACCCATTGACAGTGTTGTCCTTCTGGATGTGTACCCTGCCGGTGAGGCGCCTATTGAAGGGGCAACGAGTCAGGCCATTGCTGATGAAATTGCGGCACGCGGTGGTGTGCGTCCCCGTGTGTGTTCGCTCGACGAAATTAAAACAGTTCTTGATGAAGTCGCCCGGGACGGTGATGTGGTGGTCACCATGGGTGCGGGCTCGATCGGTCGTGTTCCGGCACAGCTCGCCGGCGCTTCAATCAAATAAAGGATGAAAAAATGACAGAAGAACGCGTTGTGCTCTTTATGGGCGGCACCTCCTCGGAGCGGGAAGTCTCGCTGATGTCGGGAGCCGGCGTCCGTGATGCGCTGCTTTCGCGCGGTGTGAATGTGACGGTTTTCGACCCGAAGGAGCAGAGCCTCGCCGAGCTCGAGTCGGGCGGCTACTCCCGTGCTTTTATTGCACTGCACGGCGTGGGTGGTGAGGACGGCACACTGCAGGGTGTGCTCAACTACCTCGGCATTCCGTATACGGGGCCGGGTGTTATGGCCTGTGCTATCGCCATGGACAAGGAAATGACCAAGACCATCTGGCGTGCCGGCGGTCTGCCTGTTCCTCAGGGGATTTCCGTGCGCAGCGGTGTGAGCGACGAGGTGCTCTGCAGCGTGATCGAGCGGCTCGGTAAAACCGGTCTGGTGGTCAAACCCGACCATGACGGCTCTTCGATCGGCGTGAGCAAACTCGATTCGCCCACGCTTGAGAGTGTGCGCGAAGCCGTTGAAAAGATGCCCGATGATGAGATGCTTATCGAGGAGTACATCCACGGACGCGAGTTCACGGTGGCGCTGCTTGACGGCCGTGCACTGCCGGTTATCGAGATCGTGGCGCCCGAAGGGGATTATGATTTCCAGAACAAGTACTACGGGGATGCCGTGAAGTATGTCTGCCCGGCGCCGCTCGATGCGGAGAAGACGGCAGAGCTCTCCGCGCTGTGCGAAAAGGCGTTTGCCCTGATCGGTGCCCGCGGCTGGGCGCGAGTTGATGCTCTGCAGCGTGAGGACGGCAGTTTTGTACTGCTTGAGATCAACACCTCCCCGGGAATGACCCCGCACTCGCTCGTGCCGATGGCGGCCCGCGCGGTCGGTGTCTCGTATGCGGATCTGTGCCTCAAAGTGCTCTCGCTTGCACAGACCGACTAAGACATAGAGTCAGCAGATATGGCAGCACCCAGCGATAACGAACAGGTCCCTCTTCAGCTCGAGCCCGATAATCTCGAGGAGCTCGAACGCGCCCGCCGTCAGGCCGTGGAGCGTGCCGAGCGCCTTGAGAGCATCCGTGTCGTTGTGCGCGGCATGATGCTCGGCTTCCTGACGGTGGCCGTGTGTTTCGGCCTTTTTTACGGTGTCCGTTACGCCGTGACGCTGCCGTACTTCAATATCAGCCGTCTGGTGGTGCTTGGTGATACGAACAAGGTGCCCGCCGCCCGCCTCAAGGAAGTGATTCAGCCGGTTATTACAGGCAATTTTTTCACCGTGGACATGAAGGCGGTGCGTGATGCCGCCCAGACGGTGCCCTGGGTCCGGCTGGTCAGCGTGCGTCGTGTCTGGCCCGATGAGCTGGTGGTGAGCTTTACGACCCGTCAGGCCGTTGCTGTTTTTGAGGACGGCCGGCTTGTGGACACAACCGGTGCGCTCTTTGTCGGCAACCCAGAGGAGCAGGAAAGCACCGGGACGCCGTTACCGAATTTCCATGGCACACCAGGGCAGATTCCCCAGATAGTGCAGTACTATAGAGAGTTCACACGTGCAGTGCAGCCTCTAGGGGTGGTAGTCTCTGAGGTCTACTGCAGTGACCGCGGCAGCTGGAGTCTGACCATTTCCTCGCGTGATATTCCGCCCACAAAAATCGATCTCGGACTGGATGTGCAGGGGACGGGCGAAAGTGTGATGGAGAAACTTGTCAATGTGGTCGCGGCCTATCCGAGTATGCGTGAGCTGCTTCAGGGACCGCCCGGGTCGATTGACGCCCGTTACAACAATGCTTTTTCCGCCTCGCCGCCCAACAGGGAATATCAGGCCAGCGCCCCTCAGGATCTGGAGGTGCCGGAGAACGGACCCGATGAGGACGGACAGATCGGTGGAAAAACACAGGGGAAATAGAGTCAGTCCGGTTGCATGAGAGTATTTATTGGTAGACTTTTAGCGGGCGGCAGCTGCCGCCGGACATGAGAGTCTCTACAGACGGTAAGCAGAATTATGAATAATCCCACGGATATCCTTGTTGGCCTTGATGTCGGCACCACCAAAGTGCTTTGTGTGGTGGCGCGTCCTGCTGAGGAAATCGGCTTTTACCATATTGAGGGGTATGGCCGGGTGCAGTCTCACGGGATCCGTCACGGTGTTGTGGCGGACCTTGAAGGGGTTGTGACCTCTATCCGTGAGGCGGTTAAGGAAGCGCAGTTCACAGCCCAGGTGCCGATCTCTCAGGTCTGTGCTGCCATCGGCGGCAGTACTCTGACAAGTGAGGACTGTGTGGGGACCTCGGTTGTGCGAGGCCGTGAGGTGACTCAGCATGACGTGGAGATTGCCGAGGCGAATGCCCGTGAACACAGTGTGCGTAAAGACCGCCAGATGATCAAAATGATTCCTCAGGGCTACCGCTGCGGGGAGGCGCTCACCGACAAGCCGCCGATCGGCTTCTGCGGTGACCGTATCGAGGCGCTCTATCATGCGGTGTTCGGCTCGCTGACAAACGCCGAGAATATGCGGCGCTGTCTGCAGCGCTCCGGGCTGGAGCTGCTCAATTATGAGCCGCACCCCTGGGCGGCATCGATGGCGGTGCTCTCGGAGACGGAAAAATACTGCGGGACGGTGGTCTTTGACCTGGGGGCACAGACGACGTCGATAGCACTTTTTAACGAAAACAAAATTTGCTTTACTGATGTTCGCCCCTATGGTGCAGAGTTTTTCACCCGTGATATTGCTATCATCTTTGGTTTGTCACTCGAGCAGGCCGAGGAGATGAAGATCAATTCGGGTCACTGCCTGCCCAACCGCGTGCAGCACGGCGAGACCGTTCAGCCGCGCGAGCAGAACGGCCGGCAGCCGAGACTGTATTCGAAAGAGCTGCTGGTGAAAACGCTCAGAGGGCGTGCACTGGAAATTTTCCGCCTCTACCGGAAGAATCTTGAAGAGGCGGACATGCTCAAGAACATACATTGTGTGGTGCTTACCGGAGGCGGAGCCAATCTGACCGGTATTGAAACAGTGGCCTCGGAGGTTTTCGGTGTGCCTGTGCGCATCGGACAGCCGCAGTATGTGCTCGGTCAGCTGGGGATTATCTCCAAGCCCGAGTCGAGTGTGGCCATGGGGCTGATTTCCTCCGCAGGACAGCAGCTCACGCAGGGTGAGGAGCACCGCTACCGTCCCAAGGGGCTCACCAGCCGCTTCGGATGGCTAACCACACTGTTTACAGGTAACTACTGAAAAAAACATGCTTGATATGGGCCGATTACAGCATAGAGGTCCAATCTAGGCGATAATTAGAAAATTCGAACATTAGAGGTCAACTATGCCTTACGAAATTATGCCGGAAGTGGATACCCTGCAGACCGTCATCAAGGTGATTGGTGTCGGCGGCGGCGGTGGCAATGCAGTGGAACACATGCTTGCTCAGGGGGCTAAAGGTATTGAATTTATTGCAGCCAACACAGACCATCAGGCTTTGCAGCGCTCGCATGCTCATGTCAATATTCAGTTGGGCTCGACCGGCCTGGGTGCCGGTGCCAAGCCTGAGATCGGTGCTGCCGCCGCTCAGGAAAAGCGCGAACAGATTGCTGAAACGCTCCGTGGTGCGCATCTGCTCTTTATCACTGCCGGTATGGGCGGCGGTACGGGTACGGGTGCTGCGCCGGTGATCGCCGAGATTGCCAAAGAGCTCGGAATCCTGACTGTGGCTGTCGTGACGAAGCCTTTCAGCTTTGAAGGCAGCCGCCGTATGCGTGTGGCTGAACAGGGCATTGAGAACCTCAAGGCCAATGTTGACTCCATGATCGTGATTCTCAATGAGAAGCTCGAAACGGAAGCGCCGAAGAACGCCACGATGAAAGAGTGCTTCATGATGAGTAACGAAGTGCTCTACAAGGCCTGTGTCGGCATTGCGGAAATCATTAACACCCCGGGTACGATCAACGTTGACTTCAAGGATCTGGAAACGGTTATGAGCGAACGCGGTACCGCCATCATCGGTTCGGCTACCGCCACCGGTCCTGACCGCTCCCGTGTTGCGGCTGAAAAGGCTATCGCCTCTCCGCTGCTCGAGGGGGCCAACCTTCAAGGTGCACGCGGTCTGCTCGTTTACTTCACGGGCAACGAATCGGTCACGCTGGCCGAAATCCGCGAAGCGATGGACGTGCTCAATACGTTTGTTCACCGTTCCGCCACGGTTATTTTCGGTTCTGCCATTGATGAGTCCATGGGTGACGAGGTTCGCGTGACGCTGGTTGCCACCGGGCTTGACCGCCCGCTCGATCCGGGTGAAACCCGCCAGGGGTACTCCAACATGGCCGGCTTTATGCAGCCGTCTGCCCAGCCTGCGAATACGGAAACCGATGCCAATGTGCCGAAGTTCAACATTCCGCAGTACCTCGGCGGCACAGGCTCGACGGTGAAACCCGCGCCGGCTCCTGCCGCTCAGGCCCCCGCCCCGGTGGAAACTCCTGCCGAGGAAACGAGTGTCCCTGAAGAGGCGGCTCCCGAGCCCGTCGAGACACCCGCTCCGGCTCCTGCACCTGCTGCCGAAGAACCGGCTGAGGCTGCTGCGCCGGCCTTTACAATTCCGGCCTATCTGCGCAAGTAATACCGGTGCTCTGTGGCGCAGGGCGATCTGCACTGCGCTGCGGAGTATGCGTCTGTGACGCTGGTCACCGGACATTTCGAGAGCCCTCCGGCAGTGCCGGAGGCGGCTTTCCGTTGAGGACACAGATGTTCAAGCAACGTACACTCAAACAACCTATCTCCTCGATCGGCATCGGTCTGCACAGCGGCCGCAAGGTTCAGCTGACGCTTCGTCCGGCACCGGTTGATACCGGCATTATCTACCGCCGTACCGACTGTCAGCCTCCGGTTGAAATTCCTGCCTATCCGCTTAATGTCAATGACACCCGTATGGCGACAACCGTCAATATCGGAAATGTGGCGGTTTCGACGATCGAGCATCTGATGAGTGCACTCAACGGTCTCGGTATCGACAATATCTATGTTGAGGTCAACGCCGCAGAGATCCCGATCATGGACGGCTCCGGGTCGAGCTTTGTGTTTCTGCTTCGCAGTGCCGGCATTGTCGAGCAGGATGCGCCCAAACGCTTTGTGCGGGTTATCAAACCCGTTGAAGTGCACGACGGTGACAAATGGGCCCGTCTCGAGCCCTGGTCCGGTTTCCGTCTGAGTTTTTCGATTGCCTTCGGCCATCCGGCCATTGATCAGACCGTTCAGATGGCGGATGTAGATTTTTCCAAAACGACTTACGAGCAGGCAGTGGCGCGCTCACGCACATTCGGCTTTGTGCAGGATGTGGAAATGCTCCGCCGTATCGGTCTTGCCCAGGGCGGCAGTCTTGGCAACGCTATTGTGATGGATGAGTTCAGGATTCTGAATCCTGAAGGACTGCGTTCGGATGACGAGTTTGTCAAGCACAAGATTCTTGACGCAATGGGTGACCTTTATGTGCTTGGCCATCCGCTGCTCGCCTACTATCGTGCCCACAAGTCCGGTCACGGTCTCAACAACCAGCTTTTGCGAGCGCTGCTTGCGGATGAGTCCGCCTGGGAATGGGTGACGTTTGAAAAAGCCGAGGACTGCCCGGTTGATTTCTGGCGTCAGGCCTCTGAGGCCGAAGGCGGAGAGAACAGGACGCTTGCCGCCTGAGTTTTTCCTGAGTTTTGCTTCGAAAAACTTCTCTTTCCCTTCTCCTGACTGATTTTCAACGACTTTTTATGAATAAAAATTCTTGGCGAAATATTGGCGAATGTGGATCGAAAGTGATATAATAGATATCATTCTTCGAAGATACTGGTACCGCTATGACCTACCGCATCAAAGTCACCAAGAAACAATCAGGCGCTGAATATGTTCAGATTGTTCAAACACTCTATGACCCGCAAACCAAGAAGGCTCGCCACCGTTCAGTAGAGAGCTACGGGAATCTCCAGACCAGACTTGCGCAGGATCCGGATTTTCTTGAAAAGCTCAAAGCTCATGTCGAGCAGCTGAATCAGTATCAGGAATCAGATGAGGAACGTAAGCTGGAGCGGCTGGTAGCCGATCTGCGTCACGTTCAGAGTGACGCAGACAACCGGCTGCAGCCAACGGCTAATTACGGTTTGGCGTTCTACAGGGCGCTGTGGGAAAAACTCGGACTTCATACCTGGTTTGACCGGGCAAAGCGCAACAGCCGTGGAACAATCACGTATGACCTTGATCTGTACACGTTTTTCCTTGTTTCACACCGTATTCTTTTCCCGGCATCGAAGAAGAAAACGTTTGAAATGCGCAATCAGAGTCTGTTCGACTTTTCAGACATCAAGCTCGATCATCTCTACGACGTTCTGGGGGTACTCGCTGCTAAGAAAGACACCATCATCCGGACAGTCAACAAGGCGATATCAGAGATCTACGAGCGAGTTGAGTGCATTGCTTTTTACGATGTGACCACGTTTTACTTTGAGAGCTTCGACAGTGATGAACTGAGGGCTCGCGGTATGAGTAAGGAAAACAAAACCAACGAAGTTCAGGTTGTACTGGGACTGCTGACTGACGGTGAAGGCATCCCTCTGACATACGAAATCTTCCGCGGTAACACTGCCGAGATGAAGACACTCATCGACGTGGTCAACGATTACCGTACCAAAGCCAACTTGTCCAAAGTTACTGTCGTTGCCGACCGAGGTTTGAACAGTAACCAGAATCTGGCTGACCTGAGGGAGTTGGGGTTTGAGTACATCGTTGCTCAGAGCATTAATCGCCTCAAGACCAGGGACAGAGACTTTGCACTCAGTCAGGAGAATTGGGAGAAGGTCTACACCACCCGAGAGGGTGAGGATGTGTTCAAAGTTAAAACCTTTGACATTGAGAATGCCGCAGGCACGACGGATAGAGTCATCGTGACATGGTCTAAAAAGCGGGAGATGCATGATCTTGCCGTGTTAGAGGAGCGTGCGGGAAAAGCCCTGCAGCTTTTGAAACAGGGGGATGCGGCAGTGACGGCATCCATCAAACATGGTGTCAGGCAATTCCTGACGGGAAAACGAGGGTCCAGACTCGAATTCAGTTTTAACTCGGAACTCTATGAAAAACGCCGTAAATTTGCAGGTTTTTATACAGTCGTGACCTCAAAAGTCAATGAATCTTCTGAGGAAATCTACAAGCAGCTCCGTATGCTGTGGCACATCGAAGAATGCTTCCGGGTGATGAAGTCCGGACTGGACACGAGTCCGGTTTTCGTGTGGTCCCCCGAGCATATTCGAGGGCACTTTCTGGTCTGTTATCTGGCGCTTGTACTGGAACGCTTGAGCTACAAGTTAGTCAGAAAAACAGGTCTCGATATATCTGGCGAAGAGGTCATTGATACCCTGCGTGCCGCCCGCCTCGCTATCGTGCAGGACACCAGACACGACACCAGTCTGCTGATACGTTTGGGTATCAGCAGGGATGAGCAAGAAAACGAGCAACTGCGGAATCAGATTGATCAACTCTTTCAGGCTGTAGATTTGCCAGCGCTTAACAGCATCGAGTCAACCGCCAGTATCAAGCGGAAATTACGAGTGAAGTTACCAATCACTTTAGAGTAGGATTTCGCCAACACATTTGATGCACCAAATGGCCAGTCAACCCCTTGCGGTTACTGGTCATTTTCAATTTTTCCTTTCCTAAACTCAGGAGGTCGAAGGCGGAGAGAACAGGACGCTTGCAGCCTGAGTTTTTTCAGACAGAAGAAAGGCCGGTTTCCGGCCTTTTCTGTTTTGAGCTCAGCGCTCACCGGTGAGCCGGATGTTGTAGAGTTTTTTGGCAATGTCCTCAGCTGAGCAGTTCTCATCAAAAAGCAGTGAGGCCAGTGCGGTGTTAAGTTCGCCCAGACGCTTCGTACCGGCCTGCCCGGCTGCTGTCAGTGTTCCGATCTCCTCGCGGACGGTTTTCACAAGCGCCTCCCGGAAGGTCTCTCTGTCCGGGGCAATCAGTGTCCTGAGTTTTTTGAGTGTCCGAGAGAGCTGATAACTCTCTGTTTCGGCAGCCAGTTTTTCCAGTGCAACCGCCCCCGGAATGCTCACAGGAGCAGGCGCGGCAGCCTCTTTCTGCTCTTCGGGCGAGAGTCTGTCAGCCAGATGCAGTGCAAGATAATCCGCCGCCCGGCGCGGATCGGAGTTGAGCCACTGATCAGCGATCTGCAGATGTTTGAGGGTCATGTCGTTGGCGGCTTTCCTGCTCTCAAGCGCTTTGAGCCGGGTGATAAAGTCGCTCTTGAGCGCGAGCAGTTTCACCTCCATACGCGTGAGTCCGACGCCGGACTGATCCATGTTCAGCGCCTCGATCTGCTGCCGCAGTGAGGTGATCTTATCCGCAAGCTCCAGATTTTCGTTGGCGATGGTAATCGCACTCTCATCGATATAGCGCTCGACATTATCTCTGAGTGCGGTCTCGTCGGGTTTGAGAGTATCGGCGAGCCGGGAGAGCGTGTCGCGCAGTTTTTCGTCACGGATCTCGCTGATGATCGTATCTATGCTTGCCGCTCCGAGTGCCGAGCGCGGACGGGCAGGGGCAACAACCGTTTCCCCGTGCTCGGGCAGCGGGGTGTCGAGCATGATCCGAACCTCGATGTTATCAATAGGCAGACGCGCTGCAGCCAGTGCGGCAAGCAGACGCTGTTTGAGCTGGCGCAGACGCGAGAGCTGAGCTGCACTTGTGGCAAGAATCACGAGTGTGTTCCCGTCAATACGGCAGTGTTCCGTGGTGGCGAGCTCCTTTGAAAGTCGGAAACGGGCAAGTGTCGAAGAGATCACACGGGCGGCCTGACCGGAAAGACGCAGCTGTTCCATGAGCGGGCGGTGCACTTCACTGAGACGCTCGTTAACGGGAATGGGCTGGCGGTGGCGGACTTTGAAATCTTCGGTCATGATGCGCAAAAACCGGGCGCAAGCGGCGCCCCTGGAAAACCGGAACGAAAAAATTCGGCGGATCTGCCTGACCTATTGTATCGGAATTGTGTTATATCCGATCGGTGATGCTGTGCGTGCCGGAAAGCTCACTGTGTCCGAGACATTGTAAAGGCTCGAAACCATGCCGCCATAAGCATCCAATCTGTTGGATTAATGTGCGATAATCCACTAATTATCAGCATCGACAAACTCCTGTCGTCTCATTACAGAGGGACAGTATCTGTTGTCTGTGTGTTATTAGCCAGAAAGTAAAAAGAATGTTTGACTCTATCCTTACCAAAATTTTCGGTAGTCGCAACGACCGCCTGATTAAGCAGTACCGTCGTCAGTGTGAAGCAATCAACAAACTTGAACCTGCCATGAAGGCGCTCACCGATGAGCAGCTTCAGGCCAAGACACAGGAGTTTCGCGACCGTATTGCGGCAGGCGAAACCACTGACCAGCTTTTGCCCGAGGCTTTCGCCGTGGTGCGTGAGGCGTCCGTGCGTGTGATGGGTATGCGTCACTTTGACGTGCAGCTCATCGGCGCCATGGTTCTGAATGACGGGAAAATCGCGGAAATGCGTACCGGTGAAGGTAAGACGCTTATGGCTACGCTCGCCGTGTATCTGAACGCACTGGCAGGCAAGGGTGTGCACGTTGTCACCGTTAACGACTATCTGGCAAGTCGTGACGCGGACTGGATGGGCCGCCTCTACAACTGGCTGGGTATGTCCGTGGGCAAGATTCTCTCGGGGCAGTCCCAGGAGGTCAAACGTGCCGCCTATGCCGCCGACATCACCTACGGTACCAACAACGAATACGGCTTTGACTATCTGCGCGACAACATGGTGCAGTCTGTTGAGGAGCGTGTGCAGCGTCCGCTTTACTTTGCCATCGTCGACGAAGTGGACTCCATTCTGATTGACGAGGCCAGAACACCGCTGATTATTTCCGGTGCCGCTGACGACAACACGGATCTGTACCGCGTGATCAATGACATCCCCGCCATGCTCACCCGTCAGGCCGAGGAAAAGGCTGAAGGGGACTACTGGGTTGATGAGAAGGCGCATCAGGTCTACCTGAGTGAAGCCGGTCATGAGCACCTTGAACAGATTCTTGTGCAGCGCGGTCTGATCAAAGAGGGCGATACCCTTTACTCGCCGCAGAACATCATTCTGATGCATCACCTGACCGCATCGCTTCGCGCCCATACGCTCTTCAAGCGTGACCAGCACTATGTGGTGCAGAACGGTGAAGTGGTGATCGTGGACGAGTTCACCGGCCGTCTGATGCCGGGACGCCGCTGGAGCGACGGTTTGCATCAGGCTGTTGAGGCCAAGGAAGGCGTTGAAATCCAGAAGGAAAACCAGACGCTTGCCTCGATCACGTTCCAGAACTATTTCCGTATGTACCAGAAGCTCTCCGGTATGACGGGTACGGCTGATACCGAAGCCTATGAATTCCAGGACATCTACGGTCTTGAAACGGTTGTTATTCCGACCCACCGCAAGATGATCCGAATTGACGAGCAGGACAAGGTATTCCGCACGGTTGAGGAAAAGTACCGTGCCATCATCGAAGACGTGAAGGCCTGTCATGCCCGTCAGCAGCCTGTGCTTCTCGGTACCACATCGATTGAGAACTCCGAACTGATTTCTCAGCTTCTTACCGCTGAAGGCATCGAGCACAACGTGCTTAACGCCAAGCAGCACGAACGCGAAGCGCAGATCATTCTGGAGGCCGGCCGTCCGGGTATGGTGACGATTGCCACCAACATGGCCGGTCGCGGTACCGATATTGTGCTCGGCGGCGGTCTGACCAAGATTCTTGATGCGATCCGCGCTGATGAAACGCTCACGCCCGAACAGCGTGAGGCCCGTATCGAAGAGGAAACCCGCATCTGGCAGGCCAATCACGATACCGTGATCAAAGCCGGCGGTCTGCGCATTATCGGCAGTGAACGTCATGAGTCCCGCCGTATTGACAATCAGCTTCGCGGCCGTGCCGGCCGTCAGGGTGACCCGGGCAGCTCCTGCTTCTATCTGTCGATGGAAGACCAGCTCCTGCGCATCTTCGGCGGTGAACGCATGCGCGCGATTGCCGACCGTCTGAAGCTCGAAGAGGGGGTGGCAATCGAGTCGAAGATGCTCACCCGCATGATTGAAAGCGCCCAGCGCAAGGTCGAAGGCCGTAACTACGACATTCGCAAGCAGCTGCTTGAGTTTGACGACGTGCAGAACGACCAGCGTCACGAGATCTACGGTCTGCGTAACGATATTCTCGAAAAGGATGATGTCTCCGAGCTCATCACCAGTCTGCGCGAAGGCTACTTCACGGACATGTTCCGTGCCTGTGTGCCTGAGGAAACGGTTGAGGAGCAGTGGGATCTCGATAAGCTGCGCTCCCAGCTGCAGGGCAACTTCGGTATCGATATCGACTTCCGCAAGCTGCTTGACGAAAACGATCAGTTCACGGATGAGGACCTGCTCAAGGTGCTCATTGACAAGGTCAATGAGATCTACCAGTCCAAGGAGGATCTGGTGGGTCATGAGCCCTTCAACAATCTGGCCCGCGCTGTGCTCATCGGCATGCTCGATCAGCTCTGGCGTCAGCACATTTCTGCACTTGACGCACTGCGTCAGGGCATTTATCTGCGCGGCTATGCGCAGAAGCAGCCCAAGCAGGAATACAAGCGTGAGGCCTTCACGATGTTTGAAGCGCTGCTTGATCAGATCCGCGAGAGTGTGGTGATGTATCTGATGCGCCTTGAAATCCGCTTTACCGAGGATGAGCCCCAGTCTGCTGCAGAGAATGCTCAGGAGCTTCCCGCTACTGAGGCCAACAGCTCTCAGGGCGCCGCGGCAGTGGATCCGGAAGCCTTCAAGCACTGCGGTCGCAACGATCCATGCCCCTGCGGTTCCGGTCTTCGCTTTAAAGACTGCCACGGTAAACTCTAACCGGCCGTTCTGAATACAACCCGTCAGCCACCTGTAACCGTGACTGGCGGGTTTTCGCTTCTCTGAGGTCCGCTATGTCAGCATCAGCCAATCCGATTATCTGGAATGTCCCCGGCACGAAGGCGCTCGGTGCTCCGGGTGCCGATATGCTCATTCTCGAGCAGGGCACGATTATTGCCGGTACTGTCAGAGGCGGGGCTCTGAGCGACGGACAGGCTCTCGGGCTTAACACCCGTCTGTCCTCGCCGCTGATGCCCGGTGCGATTGCGCTCATAGGAGCCGGATCGGGCACGGGCATGGGGGCACTCTCGGATTCGCTTGTGGCCGGGCTCGATAACCGTCTCAAGGAGCAGGTGCCGCTCAAGGGGCTGCTCAGTCTTCTCTACGGTGAGGACGGCGGGCTTTTTGCCGTGGATCCTGTTGTTGAGTCGGTAAAGTCCTGTCTCTCGGGCGGGCAGCCGTTTCAGGACGGGGTGCGGCACTTCAGCACTCTGTTCATGTCCGCCGGTCTCAGGATTCATGTCGGGGCGATTCTGGCAGGCGGCTTCGGGGAGACACAAAACCGCCATCTCATCATCTCGAGTGATCTGCCGCTCAGCCAGACGGTGCTCCGGGCAGTACTCACCCGACTCAGAACCGCACTCTTTCTGACCTACCGTCTGCACGGCGTTGATCATGCGGCAGACACCCTGGTGCTTGCTGCCACCGGAAAAACACCGCTCACTTACAAAGCCTCTGATGAGGAGCTCACGGATATCGCAGCAGCCGCTTACGCCATGGCGGCAAAAACCCTTCTTACACCGCTTTTTGAAAAAGAGGGCTGGACGCTGAGGCTGCGGGTGGCGGGTGCACAGAACGCTGAAGAGTGTGAGAAACTCATCACGGCGATAGCAGGAGGAATCCGCCGCATACGCAATACAGACATGACGCCTGCGCAGCGCTGGCAGCTGCTCAGACTCAGTATCGCCCGTTCCGGCATAGACACCCTTGCCCGCGAGGATCTCACGCTGATAACCCCGTCGGGCGTTCTCGTCGAGGAGGGAAGGCTCAACGCCGCGCCGGATGCGCAGGCACTCTGGCATTCGGTCTTCGATGCCGGTGAACCGCTCACCTGGCAGCTCGTTCGCGGAAGCGTTTCTCTTGAGGTAACACTCTAATCCTGAGGCTTTGCGAGTGGCAGCAGGAAATATCTGCGCTAGAATGGCTGATGCGCGCGGCATTTTTCACCAGCCGCGCAGTACAGGTTTTCCACAGGCTTCACGAAGAGGGGTACAGACGTGAGCGAGCAAAAAATTGTTGAGGTCGCCGTAGGCGTGTTGATTCGCGAAGATGGTCGCGTGCTGCTGGGCTCGCGCCCTGCAGGCAAGCCTTATGCGGGTTACTGGGAGTTTCCCGGCGGAAAACTCGAAGAGGGTGAAACAGTGCATGCGGCACTGGTTCGCGAGCTCAAAGAAGAGCTTGATATTTCGCTCTCCGACTCGTTTCCGTGGTTTGTGATGGAACACCGCTATGAGCATGCGCATGTTCGCCTGCATTTCTACCGCTCTCATGACTTTATCGGCACGCCGAAAGCCAAAGAAGGCCAGCAGTTCGGGTTCTTTGCGCCCCGGGAACGTCTGCCGGGTCTGCTTCTGCCGGTCGATGAACCGATTCTCAACCGGGTGGATCTGCCGGAGGTCTGGGAGGACGATATCGATCTGCTGACGCTCTCACGGCATGCGCTGCACGCTCAGGTTGTCCGTGAAAATACTCACCGTTTTGTCGGCGCCCGTGCAGAGACGGCCAACGATGTGCTCAAGGCTGTGGCCATGGGCTATGACTATGTGATTGTGCGCCCGGAACACTTCGAGGTGACACTGGTTCGCGGCGAACCCCGTCTGCCTGTTTATGTGGAAGGGGTGAGTGCTGCCGATCTGCGAGAGTGGCAGGACAGGGGCGCTCACGGCGTTAAGCCCTGACCGGATCCGGGATGCTGAGAAAACGGCCGTCGAAAGACGGCCGTTTTTTGTCAGGACTGCGACTCTTTTGCCTTGAGTGTGGCAGCCGCAAGATTCTCCAGTTCCTCGGGCGGCAGTCTCATGGCCGAGCCCGGTTCACCTTCAATAACGTAGCTGTTGGAGGCCCATTCGCCTAAATCGATCAGACGGCACCGTTCAGAGCAGAACGGACGCCATGGGTTGTCTTTGCGGTATTCGATCTCCTTACCGCATGTGGGACATTTCACTTTTAACATGAGAATACTTCGGATAATCAGCAGAAATGCACAGTTTACTGAAGTGTGCAGATTTCCATTCTGAACGGGATGTTTTCACCGCGGATCGCATGGAGCTTGTCGTTTGCGTCGGGTCGGGTGAAGCGGATCCAGAGCATGTATTTGTTTGCGCTCACCTCAGGGATGGCGTTGGCGCTGCACGGAACCCATATCTGCGCGAGCGACGGAGAGGGGCGGTTGGACATCGGGTACTGGAACACGCCCTTATGGGCCACATAGTCAACCGGTTCGTCACTTGAACGGAGGAACTTCAGAAGCAGTGCACAGGCATCGCGAATCGAGGAGAGCGGGCTGGCGTAGCCAATGAGCTCCTCACGGCGCACTTCACACGGCTTGTGGAGCCAGTAGTGCAGCTGCGGGAGGTCAAACTCACACGTGCCACCGGCGATGGTCTGGCGGGTGCGGATGAGCTGCAGCCACTGATTTTCGCGGATGCTCTGGCCGGTGCGTCCGACAGTGGCGGAGACTTCCTGCATCACAT
Source organism: uncultured Sutterella sp. (assembly GCA_905194315.1). Lineage (GTDB taxonomy): Bacteria > Pseudomonadota > Gammaproteobacteria > Burkholderiales > Burkholderiaceae_F > Sutterella. Next base: position 58,735 of record CAJJRX010000002.1, read on the forward strand.
TTTTAATGCTCGCGAGACTCTCTTCGAGCGCATTCTGATTAACAGCGGGATCGTCAAGAAACGAGGCCATGCGCTGACGCTGACGTTCGAGCTCCTGAATGAGTTCGTTTTTCAGATCCGAGCGGGCTGTGGCGTCAAGGAGGTCAAACAGAGCAGAGATGGCCGCCTGGTGGGCAACGGGGTCTTCCTGCTCACAGAACCACTCATAACGCTTGAAAAGGGCTTCCAGGCGAAGATAAGTGCGAATTTTCTCATTACAAGGAAATTCATAAAGCAGGTAACTCGATGCTGTCATGTCTGCGGCTTTCTTCTTATGTGGTCGGATAAGGGAGGCACTGCGACAGTGGAGCCGCCGCACTGGCTCATGGTGGAGATTGACATCTTATTGACATTGTGCGCCAAATTGCGCGCACAATCAATACTCTTACAAAAAAATACCACAGTACCCGGCACCTGAGGATCATCCGGATGTGACTTCCGTCCATTTTTTGTATAGATCTGTGAGCGAGAGCAGAAACGACTGCGGATCGGCTTCATTGACCACAACAGTGTCGGCGAGCTCGCGCATGCTGTCTGCCGGCATCTGCGCCCGGATAATCGCCTGCGCCTGCTCGCGGGAGAAGCCGTTACGTCTGGCCAGACGGCCGATACGGGTCTCTTCCGAGGCGTCAATCATCAGAACCCGGTCGACCAGGTGGCGCCAGCGTTCGTTTTCAAGCAGCAGTGCACAGTCAAAAATGACCAGCGGATGCGTTTTGGAGAGCGCTTCGATACGGCTGCGGGCCTCGTGCTCGATGAGCGGGTGCAGGAGCGACTCCAGTTTTTCTTTTGCAGCAGGATCGGAAAAGACGAGCGAGCGCATTTTTTGGCGGTCCATGGCGCCGGTCGCATCGATAAAGGTCTCTCCGAAGTGTTCTCTGACAGCCTGAGTGCCGGCAGCGCCGGGAGCGGTCAGCTCGTGAGCGATGCGGTCCGCATCAACGACGGGGATGCCCTGGTCCTGAAAGTAAGCCGAAGCGGTGCTTTTTCCTGAAGCGATGCCTCCTGTGAGGCCGATAACTGCGTGAAGCATGTCTGTGCGTTTTTTCCGGGATAGTGACAAAAAACCACTTTAACAGATTTGAACCGGTGTAGTGTGCTGTGCGGAAGGCGGGAGAAGACAAAAAAAAGAAGGAACTGCTCAAATGAGCGGTTCCTTCTTTTAGAAATCTGGTCGGGGTGAGAGGATTCGAACCTCCGACTCCTACGTCCCGAACGTAGTACTCTACCAGGCTGAGCTACACCCCGAATTTTTTCTCTAATGAAGCATCAGAGGAACGGAAGTATATCAGACTTTTTTGTGTTTGTGTTGAAGAAGAAAAACGAAAGCAGAAATTTTTTCTTTTTTTCCTCTCACTCTCACCGGATTGCTAGCTCTCAGCTGTTGCGTTCGACCGTGTAGGTGAGCAGTCCGATGAGCGAGGCACGGTAGGGCGTCTCAGGCAGCACGGAAAGCGCACGGGCACCGCGCTCGAGTTCCTGACGGGCGCGCTCACGGCAGCGGCTGAGTGCATCCGAGCGGGTAATGATGCCGGAGATGAGCTCAAAGTCACCGTCGCCTTCGCGGATGGCCCTGTCAATGATTGCGCGTTCCGCATCCGTGGCGCTCTGCCGGGCGTAAAGCAGAGGCAGTGTCACCTTGCCTTCGCGCAGATCCGCACCCAGATTCTTTCCGATTTCTGCACTCACCCCCTGATAGTCGAGCATATCGTCAGCGATCTGGAAGGCGTTGCCGAGCGCGAGCGCATAAGTGCAGACCGCCTCAAGAGCCTGAGGCGACGCGTCGGCAATGGCGGCAGCCATGCGGGCAGCGGCCTCAAAAAGGCAGGCGGTCTTGCGTTCGATCACCTGAAAGTAACGGGTTTCGTCAACTTCGGGGTCATGGGCGTTGGCCATCTGAATCACTTCCCCCTCGCTGAGGCGGTTGGCGGCATCCGAGAGTGCCTGCATGACCTTCAGATTGCCCGCCTGCACCATCATCTGGAAAGAGCGCGTGTACAGGAAGTCCCCGACGAGCACCGCTACGCCGTTGCCCCAGCGGCTGTTGGCTGTCGGACGTCCGCGGCGCATATCACTCTCATCGACCACGTCATCGTGCATGAGCGTGGCGGTATGCAGCAGCTCGATCGTAGCACCGAGATAGCGGTGCAGCTCACCCTCGTAGCCGAGCGCCCGGGCGATGAGCATCAGCAGTGCCGGACGCATACGCTTGCCGCCTGCACCCACAATGTACTCACTGATTTCCTTCATGCGCGGAACATCGCTCTCGAGCTCGGCCATGATGATGCGTTTGACAGCCTGCATGTCCTCAGCGATGGGCGCAAGGAGCTGTTGAACCAGGACTTTTGGATCCGTTTGGGCGTTTTGTTCAGACATAGATTCTTGTGGTAATGTGGGTTGACGGTTAAGGCAGGTGCGCACAGTATAACCAGGTCATCCCGGGTGCTGTGCGTTCTGTTCAGAGAGGCATTGTAGCGCAGAAAAAATAGGGATTTCACTTGACTTGGGGAGAAAAACTCCTCATAATTGCGTTTTTCCACGCACACGCGTGACGTGTATGGATTTCATGTGAGGGGTGCCCTCAGACATACCGTCCGCTATTACAAAAAGGTTTTGCGAGTCAGGCCGGAATTTTCAGCGCTGACCCAAGCAAAACGGGCGAGGTTTATTACATGTACGCAATTATCAAAACTGGCGGTAAGCAGTACCGCGTTTCTGTTGGCGACAAGCTCAAGGTTGAAACCCTCGAAGCTGAAGCCGGCGCTCAGGTGACTCTCACTGAAGTCCTGGCCATCAGCGATGATCAGGGCCTGAAAGTTGGTAACCCCACTCTCGCCGGTGCTACCGTGACGGCTACCGTCCTTTCCCACGGTCGTGGTGACAAGGTCCGTATCTTCAAGTTCCGTCGTCGTAAGCACTCCATGAAGTCTGGCGGCCATCGTCAGAACTACACCGAGCTCAAGATCGACGCGATCGCGGCTTAATCTGTTAACCGACTTTTTATAGAGAAGTACTAAAATGGCACATAAAAAAGGTGGCGGTTCTACCCGCAACGGTCGTGACTCCAAGGCAAAGCGCCTTGGTGTGAAGGTTTTCGGCAACGCTAACGTGAACGCTGGTGGCATCATCGTTCGTCAGCGCGGCACGAAGTTCCACGCTGGTGACAATGTCGGCATGGGCAAGGACTACACGCTTTTCGCTCTCGTTGACGGCGTGGTCAAGTTTGAAGTCAAAGGCGCCCTCAACCGCCAGTACGTGAAGGTTGAACCGGTCTCTGCCTAATCAGGGCAGAACAGGTGCAGGGCTCCTCTGAGACGCCTGCACCTGAGATGGTTTGATCCATAAGCCCAGCAGGTTTTCCCTCTGGGCTTTTCTGTTGTTTGCACACGCCTTTGTGGAAAGGTAAAAGCCTGAAACTGATGCATTAACTCTGCAGACCTGCTATTGTGTGCAACGAAAAAAGACACAGATAACTTTTTTTCGAAAAACTCTCCCGAGGTACGATTGTGAAGTTTGTTGACGAAGCAAAAATTGAAGTCCAAGGCGGTAAGGGCGGCAACGGTGCAGCAAGCTTCCGTCGCGAAAAGTTTATTCCGAAAGGCGGTCCCGACGGCGGGGACGGCGGTCGCGGCGGATCGGTTTACGCCATTGCTGACCGTAACATCAATACGCTTGTGGACTACCGCTATACGCGCAAGTTTTTTGCCCCCAACGGGGAAAACGGCCGCGGGGCTGACTGCTACGGTGCCGGCGGTGCCGATATCGAGCTGCGTATGCCTGTGGGCACCCTGATCCGCGATACGGACACCGGGGAGGTGATTGCCGACCTCAACTCGCATGGCGCGCGTGCACTGCTCGCTGCCGGCGGCAAAGGCGGTCTTGGCAACCTGCACTTCAAGAGCTCGATTAACCGTGCGCCGAAACAGGCCACGCCGGGTGAGCCCGGGCAGTACCGCTCTCTTGAACTGGAGCTGCAGGTGCTCGCCGATGTGGGGTTGCTGGGCATGCCTAACGCAGGCAAGTCGACGTTTATTACCGCCGTCTCGAATGCCCGCCCCAAGATTGCGGACTATCCCTTTACAACACTGCACCCGCATCTGGGTGTGGTACGCGTGGGACCCGAGCAGAGCTTTGTGCTCGCCGACGTTCCCGGACTTATTGAAGGGGCTGCGGAAGGTGCCGGTCTCGGTCATCTCTTCCTGCGCCATCTCTCGCGTACCCGCATCCTCCTGCATGTGATCGACGCGGCGCCCTTTGATACGGAAAGTGATCCGATCGCTCAGGCGCGCGCTCTGGTGGCTGAATTAGAAAAGTACGATCCGGCTCTGGCGGCAAAACCGCGCTGGATTGTGATCAACAAGATTGACCTGGTTGATGAAAGTGAACGTGAAGCGCTTGTTGAGCGCTACCGTGAAGCGCTCGCACCCGATGGTGAACCGCTCTATGTGATTTCTGCGGCTACCCGTCAGGGCTGTGAGGAACTTGTGAATGCGCTTGCTCAGAAGGTTGACGAAGATCGCCGCAGCGAAGTCGCATTCATTGATGATGAACGGTTCAACCCGGCTGACTGAAAATAATCCCGAAGGAAGCTCTCCCGTAGCGGCGAGTTTCCTTTTTTCATTTTGACTTTTCCTTTTTACCATTCTTACTTTTCAAAGGTACGCAATCATGTCCTCATGGTTAGAGACTTACTTCAAATTGAAGGATCATGACACCACCGTTTCACAGGAAGTGTTCGCCGGTATCACGACCTTCATGGCGATGGCCTATCTGATTTTCGTGGTTCCCGGCATGCTCGCTGACGGCGGCATGCCCAAGGATGCCGTGGTCGGATCCACCATTCTGGTGACGATCTTCATCACACTGCTGATGGGGCTCTGGGCGAAATATCCTGTCGGTGTCGCTCCCGGACTTGGCATTACCGCCTTCTTCGCCTACTACGTCTGCGGTCCGGCCGGCTATACCTGGCAGGCCGGTCTCGGTGCGGTGTTTATCTCCGGTATCGTTTTCTTCCTCCTGACGGTGACCCGTATCCGCCAGTACATCGTCAATGCCGTCCCGCTTGATCTCAAGCTCGCCATTGTCGTGGGTATCGGTTCGTTCATCGCGCTCATCGGTCTGAAAAACGGCGGCATCGTGGTGAAGGATCCGAGCACCTTTGTGACGCTCGGCAACATCACCACCCCCGAAGTGCTGCTCTTTATCTTCGGCTTTTTCTTCACCAGCACCCTGATGATCCTGAAGTTCCGTGCCGCCATGCTGCTCGGGATTATCGTGACGACCATCCTCGGTATCGCCTGCGGTGTGACGGAACTCCCGAAGGGCAGCTGGGTCTCGTTCACTCTGCCCGATATTTCCGGCACGTTCATGCAGATGGACCTCAAGGGGGCGCTCTCGCACGGTCTGATCAGCATTATCTTCACGCTGACGATGGTTGACCTGTTTGACAACATGGGTGTGCTGATCGGTCTTGCCCGCAAGTGCGGCTTCATGCAGCCTGATGGCGAAATCCGCAACCTCGACAAGGCATTCATCACCGACAGCGTCGGTACGATGTTCTCGGCCGTGTGCGGTACGACGACTGCCACGAGCTATCTGGAAAGCGCGGCCGGTGTTGCCGCCGGCGGCCGTACGGGTCTGACTGCGGTGGTGACGGCGCTCTGCTTTATTGCCGCGCTCTTTTTCATCCCGCTCGTTGGCATCGTGCCGAGCTATGCCACCAGCCCTGTGCTTGTGATCGTCGGCGCTCTGATGATGCAGGAAGTCGTGAATATCCGCTTTGACAAGCTTGAAGTGGCCATCCCGGCGTTCCTTACCATCGTTGTGATGCCGTTCACTTTCAACATTGCCACTGGCTTCGGTTTCGGCTTCATCAGCTATGCGCTCCTGCATCTGCTCTCGGGCAAATGGCGTGAAGTCACCCCCTTCATGTACCTCATCGCCCTGTGCTTTGTGGTGAATTTTGTTATGCGAGCCTAGTCTTTTCCTTGCACAGAGCAGGGGAAATTCTCTAAACTCGTATTACCCAAGACCGTTCTCTGGCTGTCGGCTGGCGAACGGTCTTTTTTTGAGAATTCAATGCATTCAAGACCGATGCAGGTCACTACCGGGAGAATGAGAGATGCTGAAAGAAGCACAACGCGTGGTTGTCAAAGTGGGAAGTGCTTTGGTCACCAACGACGGTCGAGGACTCGACGAGGCCGCTATTGAAAGGTGGGCCGCACAGATTGCCGCCCTGCAGAAAATGGGCAAGGAGGTCATCCTTGTGAGTTCGGGCGCTATCGCCGAAGGCGTTCTCCGTCTGGGCTGGGCACAGCGTCCTGAGCATGTCTACGAGCTGCAGGCTGCTGCCGCTGTGGGACAGATGGGGCTGGTGCAGGCCTATGAAACCCACTTCAGAAAACACGGTATCGGCACGGCTCAGGTGCTGCTCACGCACCAGAATCTGACAGACCGTGAACAGTATCTCAATGCACGCATGACGATCCGCGAGCTGCTCCGGCTGAAAGTGGTGCCCGTGATCAACGAAAACGATACGGTCGTTACCAACGAAATTAAAGTCGGTGATAACGACACGCTCGGCGCCCTGGTGACGAATCTGGTGGAAGCTGATGTGCTGGTGATTCTGACAGATCAGAGAGGTCTGTATACGGCTGATCCGCGCAAAGTGCCCGGGGCCGAATTTGTGGCCACTGCTCAGGCCGGGGATCCTGCTCTCGAGAAAATGGCCGGTGGTGCTGCAAGCAGCCTGAGCAAGGGTGGCATGATCACGAAGATTCTGGCCGCCAAGCGTGCTGCGCGCTCCGGTGCCGGGACGATCATCGCAAGCGGGCGTGAGCCCGACGTGCTGGTGCGTCTTGCCGGCGGTGAACACATCGGCACGCATCTGACGCCGAGTGCCTCCGTGCTGCATGCGCGCAAGCAGTGGATTGCCGACCATCTGCGCTCGAGCGGCTTCCTGGTGCTCGATGAGGGCGCAGCCAATGCGATTCTCAATCAGGGCACCTCACTGCTGCCGGTGGGGGTGATCGATGTGCAGGGGGATTTCGTCCGTGGTGAAGTGGTCACCTGCATCCGTGAGGACGGCACGCCCGTTGCCCGCGGTCTGGTGAACTACTCCTCGACCGATGCGCTGCGTCTGCGCCGTGCACACACGCATGAAATCAGAGAACGTCTGGGGTATATGGAGCAGCCTGAAATCATCCACCGAGACAATATGGTGGTCTTTCAGGAATCCTGACCTGCAGTTCTTGTACAATAGTAAATTCACTTTTGACGGGCCTTCCGGGCTTTGCCGGGAAGGCCGTTACGCTTATCCGCCAACACAATTTTTTTGAGTTATGCGAGCCCGTTCCTACTTTATTTCGACGCTCAAAGAAGCGCCCGCTGATGCCGACATTACCAGTATGAAGCTTTCCATCCGTGCCGGGATGATCAAGAAGCTTGCCGCCGGCGTCTACAACTACATGCCGGTTGGTCTGCGCACCATCCGTAAGATTGAAAACATTATCCGCGAGGAAATGGATAATGCCGGCGCGATTGAACTGCTCATGCCGATCGTTCAGCCTGCTGAACTCTGGCAGGAGTCGGGCCGCTGGGCCAAGTACGGTGACGAGCTCCTGCGCTTTAAAGACCGTCATGACCGTGACTTTGTCATTCAGCCCACCTCCGAGGAAGTGGTCACTGACATTGCCCGTCAGGAAATCAAGAGCTGGCGTCAGCTGCCGGTCAACTTCTATCACATTCAGACGAAGTTCCGTGACGAACGCCGTCCACGCTTCGGTGTGATGCGCGGTCGTGAATTCACGATGAAGGACGCCTACTCCTTCGACCGTGATGAGGCCGGTGCCCAGCTCTCCTACGACAAGATGTTTGCCGCCTATCAGCGCATTTTCACCCGTCTGGGACTGATGTTCCGTGCTGTGCGTGCTGATACCGGCTCCATCGGCGGCAGCCGTTCGCACGAATTCCAGGTGATCGCTGACGTCGGTGAAGACGTGATCGCCTACTGTCCGGAAAGTGATTATGCTGCCAATATCGAGCTGGCGGAAGCTTTCCCGCTCATCAAAGAGCGTGCAGCTGCCACGGAAACGATGGAAAAGGTACCCACGCCCGGGATGGAAAAGTGCGAAGCGGTGACCGCCCATCTCGGCATGCCGCTTGAGCGCTCCATGAAGAGTGTGATTCTTGCGGCTGACCGTACGGATGAAAACGGCAATTCGCTGCCGGCACAGATCGTTCTGATCATGCTGCGTGCCGACCATGAACTCAACGAGGTCAAAGCCGGTCATCTGCCTGAATTCAAAGACGGCTTCCGCTTTGCCACGGAAGAGGAAATCGTGCGTGCCTTCGGTTCCGTGCCCGGTTATATCGGTCCGGTCAATCCCAAAGAGGATGTGGTGATTTATGCCGACCTGACGGCCGCCAACATGAGCGATTTTGTCTGCGGCGCCAATGAGGAGGGCTTCCACTTCAAGGGGGTGAACTGGGGTCGTGATCTGCCCGAACCCAAGGCTGCTGACCTGCGTAATGTTGTTGAAGGCGATGTGTCGCCCGACGGCAAGGGTACGCTCAGAATGCAGCGCGGTATCGAAGTCGGTCACGTCTTCTTCCTCGGCACGAAGTATTCCGAAGCGCTCAACGCCACCTTCCTTGATGAGAACGGCAAGCCGCAGGTCCTGCAGATGGGCTGCTACGGTATCGGTGTGACCCGTCTGATGGGGGCTGCCATTGAACAGTGCCACGACGAACGCGGCATTATGTGGCCTGACAGCATCGCACCGTTTGAAGTGGTCATCTGCCCGATGAACTATGCCAAGAGCGAAGATGTCCGCCGCGAATCCGACCGGCTCTATGAAGCTCTCAAGGCCGCCGGCGTGGATGTGATTCTCGATGACCGTGATATGCGCCCCGGCGTGATGTTTGCCGACTGGGAGCTCATCGGTGTGCCGCACCGCATCGTTATCGGTGACCGCGGTCTGGTCAACGGTGAGGTTGAATACGTCTGCCGCCGCCACATGGATCAGAAGGAAATGATTCCTGTGGAAAAGGCTGTTGACGCGATTGTGGCCAAGATCAGCCGCTAAGGCTTAAGAGAACAGACAGTGTTCTGAAGACTCTCCGCACCGGTTGCCGGGCGGAGAGTTTTTTTGCAGCCTCGAAAAAAGTCCCGCATCGCCATCGGGCGGTGCGGGACGCAGGTTCCTGAACCGGTATCAGTTCTTGTCGTCGACCGGGTCGAAAGTGAGTTTGAGCTCACGCGGAACATCGTAACCGGGATCGGGTTTCGGGAAGGGCTGACACTTCATGATGGCGCTTTCCACGGCGCGGTCATAGGCAACCCAGCCCGAGGCCTTCAGCTGTCGCGGCTGACCCACACGTTCACCGGTGGGCAGAAGCTTGACAACATACTCGGCGACGTACTGGCCGCGTTTGACATTCACCCCGACATCAATATTGATGTTCGGCCGGATACAGGCCACCACACGCGCGTTATAGCTTGCGTAGGCACTGCCTGTGAGATTCTGCCGGACATTGTTCTTGTCGCCGGTGGTCCGGCCGGAGCGTTCCCCGTTGGGGTCAGCCTTGGCGTTGTTGAGGCGGGCAAGTTCCTGCTGACGCATAGCCGCAGCAATGCGTTCACGCTTGATGCGCTCCTCTTTGGCCTTCTGTTCGGCAGCCTTGCGCTCAGCCTCTTTGCGGGCCTCCTCCTGCTTTTTCAGTTCGGCCTGACGCTTTTCCTCGGCGAGTTTGGCCTGGCGGGCCTCTTCAGCCTTTCGCGCCTCTTCGGCTTTTTTCTTTTCCAGAGCGAGTTTTTCCTGAGCCTGACGTTCAGCCTCCTGGCGTTTACGCTCCTCTTCCCTGGCCTTCTGAGCGGCTATGGCGTCCTCACGGGCCTTTTCCAGACGTTCTGCTTCAGCCTTCTCGCGGGCGGCCTGTTCCTCCTGTGCGCGTTTGGCTTCGGCTTCACGGCGCTGCTCTTCAGCTTTCTGACGGGCCTGTTCGGCCTGACGGATCTGCTCCTGACGGGCGGCCTCACGCTGGGCAATCTCTTTCTCGAGAGCGGCCTCAGCTTTTGCCTGAGCCTGCTCTGCCTCCTGCGGGTCCTGCTTCGGATCTGCCTTGGGATCGGGTTCTCTGTCCGGATACTTTCTGGCTACCCCGTTGGGATCGTTACCGCCGGAGACATCCTCCGGCGCCCAGAGTTCGGCATACACCGTCTCGGACTGGGTTGTCCAGTTAAAGACAGTGAACAGCCCGATGAAGAGCAGGACGTGCACAACCGAGGACAGCAGCAGCGAGCGCTGCAGATCCTTCTTTTCGTATTCGCGATTTGTTGTGATTTCTGACTTTTCACTCATGGCTAGTTAATGAGGACCACGTTCGACGCGCAGGGAAAGGCCCACGCGCGGAATATCCGCTCCTTGCAGTGTTTTGAGAACATTGATAACCGACTCGTAACGAACCTCTTTATCAGCAGCCACCACCACAGGGGTGTCCGCCTTGTCGCCCTGAGCTTTCTTCACCATTTCCACAAGACCGGCCATGTCAACCGGGACGACATTCTTGCCGTTTTTCATGCTGAGCTTGCCGTCAGGGAAGACCACCACCTCGATGATGGTTTCGGGTGCCTTGCTTGCCTTGTTCACAGAAGGCAGGTTCACGAGAGACGGATTCACAAAGGGCGCGGAGACCATCAGAATGATGACGAGCACGAGCATCACGTCGATGTAGGGCACGACGTTCATCTCCGCCATCAGTCCGCGGCGCTTTGAACCATCACGCAAAGACATAATTACCCCCTCGTCTGCTGACGGTGAAGAATGTTGAGGAACTCTTCGCTGAAGCCGTCAACGCGGTTGGCAAGACGCAGAATGCGGTTGTTGTAGTAGTTGTAGGCGGCCACAGCCGGAATGGCGGCAAACAGACCGATAGCTGTTGCCACAAGCGCTTCGGCAATGCCCGGTGCAACAACAGCGAGGCTCACGTTGTCAAGGCTGGCAAGCCCCGTGAAAGCGTTCATAATCCCCCAGACCGTACCAAACAGACCGATATACGGTGCTGTCGAACCGATCGAGGCGAGCAGCGGCAGACCGGCTTCAAGGCGGTCCATTTCACGCGTGTAGACAGCCTTCATGGCTCGCGAGACGCTGTTGAGAGCGTGGGGATCCTGACGGTTCTGCTTGAGAAACTCCGTCATACCGGCAGCAAAGATGCGCTCTTCGATGCCGCTCGATTCCTGATTGCGGCGGGCGGAGTCCATCAGCTGCGTGAGTTCGACACCGCGCCAGAAGCGGTCTTCGAATTCGTCAACCATTCTGCCGGCACGGGAGACGAAGAAATATTTCTGGAAGATCACCGTCCAGCTGGCGATGGAAAGACCGAGCAGCACTGCAAGAACGCACTTCACAACGAGGCTGGCGTTGGCGATCAGAGTCAGAATGGATAAATCTGCGGTAGGCATATTTATTAACGATTTTAAGGAAATTGTTGAAAAAACAGGTGAATGCTTATTGGTCAGCCTCAAGAGAGCTGACAATCATCTCGTGCAGACGTGCGGGGATCGCAACGGGCTGACGTGTCTCGCTGTGGATGGTACCCACGCGGACTTTTGCCGACACGATCAGTTCCTCGCCGCGCCAGACTTTCTGGTCGAAAATAATCGACGCACGTCCGAGCCGTTCAATTCCGGTCGTCACTGTCAGTGCCTCATCGAGCTGGGCGCTGCGGTGGTATTTAATGTCAATACCGGCGACCACAAAGAGGACGCCGTTCGGTCCCATGCGTTCCAGATTCTGGACAAAACCGATTGTCCGGAGCCATTCGGAACGGGCGCGTTCCATATAGCGGATGTAGTTGGCGTGGTAGACGATACCACCAGCATCGGTGTCTTCCCAGTAGACCCGAATCGGAAATGTTTGAGCCGGCATAACAGTTACAAAGTATAGGAGAAAAGGTTCTCAGTAGTATAGGGCAGCGGCGGTTTCGCTTCGGGGTGTTATGTTTCAGGATGTTCTCCCGGACAATCCCCGGATGCACGCTTCCCGGAGCGCTCGAATTGTAGCGCCGCCCATCTGAAAAAGGTGGAGAAAAATGCGAAATATTGAGCCCGCCGGCGTCGCCGCAAAACGGTACTGCTGCAGCGCTGCAGCCCGACGCCGGTTCCCTGTGACAGGCAGCCTCAGAGCCCGCCGAACAGGTCGGGTGCCGCCGGTGATGGCGGCAGCTTGCCGAAGTGCTGCCAGGCACGGGCTGTGGCCACACGACCGCGGGGTGTGCGCTGCACGAGTCCCTGCTGGATCAGATACGGTTCGACCACATCCTCGAGCGTGTCGCGGTCCTCACCGAGTGCGGAGGCCAGATTGTCAATACCGACCGGGCCGCCGTTGAACTTTTCAATGATGGTGAGCAGGAAGCGGCAGTCAAAGTTGTCGAGCCCCTCGGGGTCAACCTGCAGCATGCGCAGGGCATCAGCCGCCACGGCAGCGCTCACGCGCCCGTTGTGCTTGACTTCGGCGTAGTCTCTCACACGACGGAGAAGACGGTTGGCCACACGCGGTGTACCGCGGCTGCGGCGTGCGATCTCCATGGCACCGTCCGGATCCATGCTCACATTGAGGAGCGTGGAGGAGCGTCGGACAATCCGGCAGAGCTCTTCGGGCGTATAAAACTGCAGCTGGTTCACGATTCCGAAGCGGGCACGAAGCGGGTTGGTGAGTGAACCGGCGCGGGTGGTGGCCCCGATCAGGGTAAAGGGCGGCAGGTCAATTTTGATGGAACGTGCCGCGGGACCTTCGCCGATGATGATATCGATCTGGTAATCCTCAAGGGCAGGATAGAGAATTTCCTCAACAACCGGCGAGAGACGGTGAATTTCGTCAATAAAGAGGATGTCGTTGTGTTCGAGATTCGTGAGAATCGCAGCGAGGTCCCCCGGACGCTCGAGCACCGGCCCGGAGGTCTGTCGCAGGTTTACCCCCATCTCATGGGCAACAATATGCGCAAGTGTCGTCTTTCCGAGCCCCGGCGGCCCGAACAGCAGCAGATGGTCAAGCGGTTCACCGCGGCGCTTTGCCGCTTCAATAAAGATGTGGAGCTGCTCGCGGATCTCCTCCTGCCCGACATACTCAGAGAGCGAATCCGGACGCAGGGCACGGTCAACATTCTCTTCGTTGGGGGAGGCTGCACGGGCGCTCACTACACGGTCATCATGTTCCATACTTCAAGTCTCCTCTTAGCGGGAGAGTTGGTGCAGAGCCAGTCGGATACCCTCACTGACACTGACATCGGGATCGATCGCCTTCACAGCGGCCTGCGCCTCCCGCTCGGAGTAGCCGAGTGCAACGAGGGCGCCCAGAATATCGCCGGCTCTGGAGTCGGCCGGCATTACCGCACCGGCGCCAATGGCAGACAGTTTGCCTTTGAGTTCGAGAACAAGACGTTCGGCGGTTTTTTTGCCGATGCCGGGGATACGGGTGAGCAGGCTGGTGCTGCCCGATTCAACGGCGGCGGCAAGATCTGCCGCATTCATACCCGAGAGCACGGCAAGGGCAATGCGCGGGCCGATGCCGGAGACCTTCACCAGAGCGCGGAAGGCGCTTCGTTCAGCTTCAGTTGAAAAGCCGTAGAGCAGCTGGGCATCCTCGCGGACCACCATATGTGTGAGCAGTACGATTTTGTTGTTTTCCGCCGGCAGGTTGCAGAAGGTGGACATCGGCACATCCACCTCATAGCCCACACCGTTGACATCAACGAGGACCCGAGGCGGCATTTTTTCAAGCAGTGTTCCACTGAGACGACCAATCATTATTTCGTTCCTTTTTTCTCTAAGGCCTGCGTCCAGGCGCGACGGGCTCCCTGAGCCGAGCGTCCGTGCCGGGCGGTGGCATAGGTGCGTGCGGTAGCGCCCTGATTTTCATACGCCTGCATCACCATGCGGTTTGCACCGCAGATGGCACAGGCCAGGGCGTCAGCCTCATCGGGATAGAGACGCTCATCGAGCTTGAGCAGCATCAGCACCATCTTCTGCACCATCACCTTGTCGGCTGACCCGGTTCCCGTGACGGCGAGTTTGATTTCGCTTGGCGTGTATTCAAGAACCTGCAGACCGGAGAGGTCGGCGGCAATCAGAGCCGCCGCACGCGCCTGACTCAGTCGCAGGGTGCTTTGCGGATTCATGTTCACAAAGACTTTTTCAACGCTGACAATTTCGGGCTGCGTGCGCCCGATAATACCGCGCAGTTCACGGACAATATGGCCGAGCCGGACCGAGAGTGCCCCCTGAGGCACGTTGATAACACCACTTTCAATGCGCTCAAACCGGTTCTGTCTGCAGTCAAGAATACCCCAGCCGGTATGGTTCAGACCGGGGTCAAGGCCTAAAATCCGCATCGTGATACGCCTAGCGTCCGAAGCCCGGGAAACCGCGGCCGAGCGCGCCGAGACTGCGCATCATTTTCTGCAGCCCGCCGCTCTTCATCTTTTTGAGCATGGTGGCGCTCTGTTCAAACTGGCTCAGAAGTTTGTTGACCTCATGAACCGGCACACCGGCACCGGCGGCAATACGCTTCTTGCGGCTGGCTTTGATCAGGGCGGGTTTGCGCCGTTCAAGCGGCGTCATCGAGTCAATAATCCCGAGTGTACGGCGAACCTGCGCCATGGCCTGCTTGTCATCGATTTTCTGGGTAAGTCCCTGAAACTGTGCAGGCAGCTTTTCCATGATTGAGGAGAAGCTGTCGATGTTGCTCATCTGGGCAAGCTGGGCACGGAAGTCGTTGAGGTCATAAGTGTTGCTCGTCTGCAGCTTGCGGGCAAGCTTTTCAGCCTCCGCCACGTCAATAGACTTCTGCACATCCTTGACCAGGCCGACAATGTCGCCCATGCCGAGGATACGGCTTGCCATGGATTCCGGATCGAACGTGTCAAAGCCTGTGAGTTTTTCGCCAGAGCCGACAAACTTGATCGGCTTGCCGGTAACGTGACGGACGCTCAGCGCGGCACCGCCGCGGCTGTCACCGTCGATCTTTGTGAGGATGATACCCGTGAGCGGCAGCGTTTCGTTGAAGGACTTGGCGGTATTGACCGCGTCCTGACCGAGCATGGCGTCAATCACAAAGAGGGTTTCAGCCGGTTTGAGGAAGTTATTGAGCTCGGCAACCTCACGCATCATCGCCTCATCGATGGCCAGACGGCCGGCCGTGTCGACGATGAGCACGTCAAAGAATTTGCGTTTTGCATGATCAAGCGCGCGGGCGGCGATATCGAGCGGCTTTTCACCCACTTCGCTCGGGAACCATTCTGCCTGAGTCTGGGCAGTCACCGCCTTGAGCTGCTCAATAGCAGCAGGGCGGTACACGTCAGCCGACACGGTCAGCACTTTCTTGTGCAGCGTCTCTGTGATGTATTTGGCCAGTTTGCCGGCACTGGTGGTTTTACCGGACCCCTGAAGACCGGCGAGCAGAATCACCGCCGGCGGCTGAACACGGAAATTGAGCTCGCGGTCCTTCTGTTCAACGTCACCGCCGATAATTGCCGTGAGCTCCCGCTGAACGACACCGACGAGGGCCTGACCCGGGTTGAGGTTGCCGACAACCTCCTCACCCATTGCCTTTTCCTTGATGCGGGCGAGCACTTCACGGACAACGGGCAGGGCGACGTCAGCTTCAAGAAGCGCGAGACGGATCTCGCGGATCATGTCCTTCGTGTTTTCTTCAGTCAGGCGGGCCTGACCGCGGATGGTTTTAACGATTTTGGCAAGGCGTTGACTTAAAGAGTCGAGCATAGGGGATTT
This sequence comes from uncultured Sutterella sp., assembly GCA_905194315.1. GTDB lineage: Bacteria > Pseudomonadota > Gammaproteobacteria > Burkholderiales > Burkholderiaceae_F > Sutterella. The sequence continues at coordinate 74,564 of CAJJRX010000002.1, forward strand.
AATCCTTTATGTTTGGCGCTCGGCGACAGTGACTTCCAGTCTCGGTCGCCGGCGTACAAAAGCGCTGAAGACATATGTCCGGCTGAGAAGACAGAGATCAGCGGACAGGGCGCAAAAATTAGGGTGACGTTCAGCCTGCTAGGGGCTACAATTCCGTCATGGTCAAGCTCTGCGGGCAGCGGCTTCCGTTAAAAGGAAAACAGAGGCTTTGTGAAAAGCCCCGACAGCCCGGATGCTTGCCGGATAAGTAATTGTATCGAGTGTAGACAGGTTTTGCACCTCTGCCGGCAGTGTTTGGCATCGGACATATGCTCTGCAGGCGTTATATACTTGAGAGTAACTGTGGAGATCTGTCTTCACAGGCGTTTTTTCAATCCAACCAGAGACAGCGCACGGCTGAAAAGACCTGACGCTAAAAAATTTATGACGCTAAACACCCTGACGCTCTGCACGCTGGCTGCAGCAGTTCTGTACTGCGGCTCGGGCTTCGCCATTATTTCAGCCATGAAAAGCAAAGAGGGCAAGGCTTCGAGCTGGTTACGCTGGCCGATTCTCCTGGGGCTGATCCTGCAGGCTTTCGCGCTGCACGGGGAAATGTTCCGGCCTGACAGTGTGCACTTTGGCTTTGGTTATGCTGTGGCCGAGACCTGCTTTTTCGCAGTGATCATTCTTCTGATTGAGACCTGGATTCACCGTCTTCACGGTCAGTTCGGCATCGCGCTGTGCATCACGGCACTCGGTACTCTGATGCCGCTCGCTTTTCCCGGTCAGGCGATTGTCGCCACCGAATGGACACCGGTTTTCCGCTGGCATCTCTTCTTTGCCATTGCAGGGTATGCCTTCATGTTTGTGGCGGTGATTCAGGCCATTCTGATCGGCGCTCAGAACCGCCGTCTCAAAGAGCCCCGCGAAGGTGATGTCAGGGAGAGTTTCCTTGATTCAATGCCCGGGCTCATCGTGATGGAACGCATTTTCTTCCGTATCGTTGCCGTGGGCTTTCTCTGCATCAGCTGCACGCTCGTGCTTGGCAGTATGGCAACGCATGAGACATACGGCACGTGGCTGCATATCGACCACAAGACGGTACTGACCTGGATTTCCTGGTGCATATTCTGCATCCTGCTGCTCGGACGGACCTTTGCCGGCTGGCGTGCGAAGACGGCGCTTAGCTGGTTCTGGGCCGGCATTGTGCTTTTCTGCATCGCCTATTTCGGCTATTCGCTCACGCATGAACTGCTTCGTGCAGTCTAAGGGGGAAGCATGGGTCGCATACTCTTTTTTGTTCTGCTCGCCGCACTGATCTGGATTGCCTGGACATTCCAGCGCCGTCAGCGTATCCGTGAACGACAGATGAGCGAGAGACTGCGCGAACTGGAAAAACAGCAGGAATCCCGTTCCGGAGGTGCCTCGAAGGAGGAGACGGCTATGGCGCAGTGTGAACACTGCGGAGTGTATTTCCCGAAGTCGGAAGCCGTTGTGGCTGACGGACATGTTTTCTGCTCGGAAGTCTGCCGGCAGCGGGCCGGCCGCTGAGGCCCCCTTCTGACTGCTGCAGCGGGGCAGCGCAGGGAGGCGTGCCCCGTTTCCGTTACCGGAAGTGATAATGGCAAGATTGCGTCCTTTTTTTCAGAACGGCTGGCTTACGCCGTGCACGCACCGGACAAGTCCTCACTACAATGAACGTCCGGCCGGTATGCAGCCCCGACTGGTGGTGCTGCATTTTATATCTCTGCCTGCGGGCGTCTTCACAGGTGAGACTGTTGACGCACTTTTTCAGGGAAAACTTCTCGAGACGGAGGATCCGGCTCTCGCAGAGGTGCGGGGACTGAAAGTCTCCTCACATTTTTTCATCCGCCGCAGCGGCGAACTCCGGCAGTATGTCAGTGCGGACAAACGGGCCTGGCACGCAGGGGTTTCCGTATTTGAAGGTGTCAGCGGCTGCAATGACTACTCGGTCGGTATCGAAATAGAAGGTACGGGGGAGGTGCCTTACACCGCCGCGCAGTACCGCTCGCTCGGGAAGGTGCTCCGGGCGCTCGTGCGTGCCTACCCGATCCGGGCGGTCACCGGGCATGAGTTTATTGCGCCGGGACGCAAATCCGACCCCGGTCCCTTTATGGACTGGTCGCGTATCAGAGCGCTGCTGCCCGCCCGCGTGCGGATTGTTACGTCGCCGCAGACGCCTGCCGCAAAAGCAGACTGAAAAAACCTGTCACCAGCCGGACTCGCGTGCATGCGTGCTCAGCCCGTATAATCAGGGATCACGGAACCGTTTTTTAGGAAGAAGATTTCACCATGCTTATGAGATTGCTTGAATTTTTGCTCGGGTCGGTCGTTTCCATTTTCGGCCTGATCCTGGTGCTGCGAGCCTGGCTCTACGTGTGGGCCTTCTCTCCCCGTCATCCCATTGTTATGTTTACCCGTCGCGTGAGCGACTGGCTGATCATGCCGCTCTCAAAGGTGCTGCATCCGCAGGGGCCCTTTGATGTGGCCAGTCTGTTCAGCGCATTTATCAGTGCCATTCTCGCTGTGGCCGTTCATGTGATTTTCAGTGCCGGTGCGGTGTTCTCCCCGTGGGCGCTCGTGGTGGCGCCGGTGGCGATGCTGGTGCGCTGGGCGCTCGAGCTGGTGAGCTGGAGTGCGTTCCTGTGGGTGTTCCTGAGCTGGTTCAGTCCTCAGAGTCCGATGACGTATGCGCTCGGCACGCTCATTGAACCGTTCATGCGTCCGCTGCGCCGTCTGCCGCTGACGATAGGGCGCTTTGACTTCTCACCGGTCCTGCTGTTTCTGATTGCCAACCTGCTGCAGTCCGTCGTGATGCCGTTTTCCTACGCACGGGTTTATTTTTAAGCCGCCGGTTCAGGCGTGAGCGTTTCGCCGTACACCGTTTCGTAGTCCCGGCAGAGCTCGTCGAAGCTGTAGCAGTAGTGCGGGCCTGCCACACTGACTTTTCTGGCTGCCACCAGGCTGCCCATGCGGGCAGCGACCACACTCGGCAGCCCCAATTCGAGAGCCCGCAAAATTCCCCCGCGGTAGGCATCCCCCGCCCCGACAGGATCGGTTTCCTGTGCCGGCGCGGCCTCGACCACACTCGCGACTCCCTTCTCGTAGACTGTTGATCCCCTTGCGCCGGCTGTGCAGAAAACCGTACAGCCAAGCCTGCTCAGCTCCTGAGGCGTGCAGCCGGTTTTCTCTCTGTATAGGCCAGCCTCGTATTCGGAAAAACATACCGCCAGTGCTTCACGTGCCAGACTCAACAGTTCTTCGCCGCTGAAAAGCGGTGTTGTCTGTCCGGTATCAAGCAGGTAGGGAACGTGATGTTTGCGAAAGAGTGCCGCATGCGCGAGCAGCGGCTCGTGGGTGGTTGGCGCAAGAATGCCCAGAGTCACCGGTGCAAATTCCGGGAACGGGATCTGATGCGCATAATCCATGGCGCCCGAATAAAACGTTGTCAGCTGACAGCCGTTTGTGTCGGTTGTGATGATCGCCTGCGCGCTGAAGGTGGAGCTGATGACGGTAATGCCGTCTGTGCGCATCTGCTGTGCGCGCAGATGTTCGAGAATCGCGCCGGCGTCGCCGCCGACAGCAGTCCAGATCAGCGGATCACCGCCGAGCTGCTTGAGACTGTAGGCGATATTGCCGGCGCAGCCACCGAAGGTGCGGCGCATGCTTTCAGCCTGAAAAGTCAGGTTGAGCCGGTCGAGTTCATCAGGGAGAAGGCTGTCGGCAAACCGCCCGCGATGTTCAAAGACGGTGTCGTAGGCAAGTGAACCGGAAATAATGACTGCCATGATGAACTCCTTCGAGAAATGCTGAGTGGCTCAGCGCATATCGGTGACGCTTCGGACTTTCACACTCACAGGGGCAACCGGGAAGGTTGCATCCGGGGTGAGCGTGACCATGGCCTTCTGCTGCGGTGCCAGAATCGTGCCGGCAGCCAGACCGTAGGTGCCGCGTTCGAGCAGACGCTGTGCAATCGTGTCGCCGGCCGCATCGAGGAAACGGACTTCAAGGAGCGGCAGCTTCTGGGCGAACTCCGTGGTATTGGTCAGACCGATTGATACAGCCACCTTGCGCGGATTGGCGCTGTCAGGGGCAAGCGTTGCCGTGGTCCGTACCGCCCCCGGATCGGTCCAGGCAAAACCCGGACAGGGGACTTTGCGGCAGACCTTTTCGTAGAGCGGCTCAAGCACCGGGAACTGCTCGAGGACGTACTTGTGCCCGAGCAGTGCTCCCTCAGCCAGAATGATCAGCAGAATGACAAAGGCGAGCAGCGAAAAGAGCCACTGCCAGGAGGACTGTCGGGGCGGAATATAAACCGGGTTTCGGGATTCGAACTCCGAGAGCTGGGAGGCGATTTCGTTCATCGTCGTCTCGGCGCTTTCCTCTGCAGGCGCGACACTCGGACGGACACTGGCCAGACGTGCTTCAAGACGCTCATCACTTACCTGAACGGTTTCAGCCTTGTCTGCGGAGAACACGGTGTGACACTCCGAGCACTGCAGCCGGGAGTCAGCGAAATCATCACTGACCTTCCAGAGTGCACCGCAGGCGGGGCATCGAATAATCTTTGCCATGACGTTACTCTTTTTTGCGTGAGAGAAAAAAAGATGAATTAAGCGCGGCTGCCGGCAAGACAGACCCAGTCCTCCTCCTGCTTCCAGAGCGAGAGCCGGATGGAGGGATCCACCTTACGGTAGGCCTCGATAATTTCATCAACCTGTTTGGCCAGAATTCCGGAGAGAACGAGCGAACCGTGTTCGCTCACTCTGCCGAGCAGCACCGGTGCGAGCTGAATGAGCGGTCCGCAGAGAATGTTTGCCACGACGATGTCAAATTTGCCCTCAGGCATCTCATCGGGCAGGACAAACATGGCCTCTGCATGATTCATTTCAGCATTCGCTTCGGACGCTTCCACGGCGAGCGGATCGATATCCGTCCCCAGAACGGCCCCAGCACCCACCAGTTTGGCGGCAATGGCAAGAATCCCTGTCCCGCAGCCGTAGTCGAGAACGCTATCGCCGGGGCGAACGTGTTCATCGAGCCACTGCAGGCACAAATGTGTTGTCGGATGCGAGCCGGTACCGAAGGCCACACCCGGGTCAAGTCGGAGGTTGACGGCCTCTTCATCAGGCAGATCGTGCCAGGTGGGCACAATCCAGAGGCGCTTGGAAACCTGTGTCGGCTGGAACTGGGCCTGCGTGATACGCACCCAGTCGGCATCCTCGACAGGTTCGTTTTCTATTATTTCTGTGGGTTCCATCTTCAGCGCATCGGTTGCAATCGCCAGATGCACTGCGATATCAAAATCGTCCTCGCAGAGTACAGAGAGAATCGAACGGGGCCAGGCGCAGTTGTCCGGCTCGAGTCCCGGCTCCCCGTACAGGGGCTTTTCATCGGTCGATTCGGCATCGGCATCTTCAATGACGGCACACAATGCCCCTGCATCCATCAGCATATCAGCAAGGGTCTCGGCATTACGCTCGTCAGCAAGAAGTTTGATCTGTCTCATGGGATTTTTTTCGGGTGAGGATATTTTCAGGAAATTAATGGTGAAGAAGCCAGGTGATTTCCGCCTGGCTTCAACCGCGTTAAGAGCAATTATGACGCGCTTGCGTGTCTGTTGCGCAATTTTTCTTCCAGATAGTGAATGCTTGTGCCGCCCTGGCAGAAGCGTTCATCAAGAAGAAGCTCACGATGGAGCTGCGCGTTGGTCTTGATGCCTTCGACCGCCAGCTCGGAGAGCGCAATACGCATACGGGCAATCGCCTGCTCACGTGTGTCACCGTGAGCAATGATTTTACCGATCATGCTGTCATAGTAGGGCGGAACGGTATAACCGGCAAAGACATGAGAGTCGATACGGATACCGGGACCGCCGGGCAGGTGCCATTCACTGATGCGACCGGGCGAGGGGACAAACGTGAAGGGATCCTCCGCGTTGATACGGCACTCGATGGCGTGACCGCGCATCACAATATCCTTCTGACGCAGCGTGAGACGTTCGCCGGCGGCAATACGGATCTGTTCGCGCACGATATCCACCCCTGTGACGAGTTCGGTCACCGGATGTTCAACCTGCACACGGGTGTTCATTTCGATGAAGTAGAACTCGCCGTTTTCATAAAGGAATTCAAACGTGCCGGCACCGCGGTAGCCGATGCGGCGGCAGGCTTCCACGCAGCTCTTGCCGAGTTTGGCGATGAGCCGGGGCGGAATGCCGTAGGCGGGCGCCTCTTCCATGACTTTCTGATTGCGCCGCTGCATGGAGCAGTCGCGCTCACCGAGATACACGGCGTTCTGGAAGTTGTCCGAGAGAACCTGAATTTCAATGTGGCGCGGGTTTTCCAGGAATTTTTCCATGTAAACCGTCGGATTACCGAAGGCCACACGTGCCTCTTCACGGGTCGTGGTGACCGAGGTGAGCAGCGCAGCTTCGGTGCGCACGACACGCATACCGCGTCCGCCGCCGCCACCGGAGGCTTTAATGATCACGGGATAGCCGATCTGACGGGCGATACGGAAAATTTCCGCCGGATCATCAGGCAGTGCACCGTCGGAACCCGGCACGCAGGGCACACCCGCTTCGCGCATGGCATGCTTTGCGCTCACCTTGTCGCCCATCAGGCGGATCGTTTCCGCACGCGGACCGATGAAGGTGAAGCCGGAGCGTTCAACACGTTCGGCAAAGTCGGCGTTTTCTGACAGAAAACCGTAACCGGGGTGAATAGCCTCGGCATCGGTAACCTCGGCCGCCGAGATAATGGCCGGAATATTGAGGTAGGACTGCGCAGAGGGCGCAGGACCGATACACACACTCTCATCGGCGAGGCGGACATACTTGGCTTCCGCGTCGGCAGTCGAGTGCACAGCAACCGTTTTGATACCCATTTCGCGACAGGCACGCTGAATGCGAAGGGCAATTTCGCCACGGTTGGCAATAAGAATCTTTCCAAACATAGAAGTGTCCGAGGTTATTCGAGGATGAACAAGGGCTGACCGTATTCCACAGGCTGACCGTTGTCAACGCAGATCTCTTTAATAACCCCATCCTCTTCAGCTTCAACTTCGTTGAGCAGCTTCATGGCTTCAATAATGCAAACGACCTGTCCCTTCTTGACGGTGTCGCCGACCTGAACAAACGGATCAGCACCCGGGGAGGGGGAACGGTAGAAGGTTCCCACCATCGGAGAGTTCAGAGGCGTGCCGGTGCTTGCAGCGGGAGCGCTCGGTGCCGGTGCGGCCGGTTGCGCTGCGGGAGCAGGTGCGGCAACGGGTTCTTGCGCGATCTCAACAACCGCAGGACGGGCGACAGGCGCAGGAGAATTGACGTGATTAACAATTCGGACGCGATCTTCACCTTCAGTGATCTCGAGTTCGGCAACGCCGCTTTCGCTGACGAGATCGATCAGTGTTTTAAGTTTTCTGAGGTCCATGATGTTAATGCCTTTCCTAAAGTTTGACCCTTCGCAGGCAGGTTTGGCGATGGGATTGTTATTAAATAACGGGTGTTTATTCCCGTAAATGCTTTAAGTGTTCCCGGGACGCCGTCAAAGCGGTGCCTGAAGAACGGAAAATTCGCCTATTTGACTCTAAAGCATATCTATTTCAACGCAATTTTCCCTAATTCTGCGGGAAATGTAAAGAGTCAAATCGTTGTAAAACTTCACGAAGGCGTAACGGAGTTTTGTTACGGCGCCCGGAGGGCACACGCTGCGCAAAGTTTATTAAAGGGCTAATCATAGCGCGAAATTAGGCGGATTTTTCCTCTGTTTTTGGGAATTTAACGGACGAAACCACAATATGGGATGGCGGATGAGGCGGAAAAGAAGGTGCCTAAGTGTGACAGAACCGTGTCCGCAAATGCCGTCAAGGTTAGAATTACCTCACTCAGGTCAGAGAACCGGGGCGCCCGGGTGCCCGGATGCCGCCTGTGGCGGCTGTCAGACGAAAAAAAATCAGGAGTATTGAGGCATGCACATTCATATTGTGGGTATTTGCGGAACGTTTATGGGCGGTGTGGCACAGCTTGCCAAAGAGGCAGGACACACCGTCACCGGATGTGATGCAAAGGTCTATCCTCCCATGAGCACGGCACTGGAAAATGCCGGCATCCATCTTGTGGAGGGGTGGGATGCCTCACAGATTGACCGGTTCAGTCCGGATGTCTTTGTCATCGGCAATGCCATCTCCCGCGGTAATCCTCTGCTCGAGGAGATTCTCAACCGGGGGCTTGCCTATACCTCGGGACCGCAGTGGCTTTCCGAGAACGTCCTGCAGGGTCGTCATGTGCTGGCCGTCGCAGGAACTCACGGAAAAACGACCACCACCTCGATGCTTGCCTGGATACTTCGCTATGCGGGACTCCATCCCGGTTTTCTCATTGGCGGCGTGCCGCAGTGGAGCGAGCGCTCGGCTGAGCTGGGTGATCCGCGTCCGATGGGGCCCTTTGTGATTGAGGCCGATGAGTACGACACGGCGTTTTTTGACAAGCGCAGCAAGTTTGTGCATTACCGGCCGCGTACGGCAATTCTCAACAATCTCGAGTACGACCACGCGGATATTTTCCCGGATCTTGCGGCCATTGAAACGCAGTTCCATCATCTGGTGCGCATTATGCCCGGTCAGGGGCTTGTCATTGCCAACGGCCGTTCCGAAGCGCTCGAGCGGGTGCTGCAGCGTGCCTGCTACAGTGCGCTGGAAAAGTTTGATACGCCTCAGGGCTGGCATCTGACGGATGACGGACAGGTGGCCTTCGCAGAGGAGGTTTTCGGACGTCTTGAACTGTCCATGCCCGGACGCTACAACGCCCTCAATGCGGTAGCGGCGATTGCCGCTGCCCGCCATGTCGGTGTGGCCGCACCGCTGGCGCTCGAGGCACTGTCACATTTCAGCGGCGTCAAACGCCGTCAGGAGGTCAAAGGGGTTGCCGGCGGCGTGACGGTCATCGATGACTTCGCACACCACCCCACCGCCATTGAGGAAACCCTGCACGCTGTCAGGGAAAAGTATGCCGGTCACCGGGTGCTTGCCGTGCTTGAGCCGAGAAGCAATACCATGAAGCTCGGCACCATGAAGGATCGTCTGGCCGCGTCGCTGCGTGAGGCGGATCTGGTTTTCTGCTACGCCTCGAGTGCAGTGCAGTGGGAGCCGCATGAGGCGCTGCTCGCGCTTGGCGACAAAGTCTTCACAACCCATGATTTTGAGGCGCTTGTTTCGGCGGTGCTCAAGAGCGCCCGAGAGGGGGATGTCATTCTCTGCATGAGTAACGGCGCCTTCGGGGGTATTCACGGTCGTCTGCTCTCAGGGCTCAAGGCAAAGGAGTAAGGCGTGAAGACAGTTCTTTATCTGCACGGTTTTCTTTCCTCTCCGGCCTCTGAAAAGGTTCGTATTCTCCGTGAGGCGCTGTCGGCAAAATACCCGTCGGTGAAACTCATTGCGCCGGATATGAATTACCCGCCGCGCTGCATCGACACGCTGCTCGGTGAAATCGCCGCCCGGATTGATCTGCGGGAAACGGCCGTGGTGGGATCGAGCCTCGGAGGCTTTTATGCTCTGAGATTCGCCCGCCGCTACGGTACGCGTGTGACGCTGCTCAACCCCTGTCTGGATCCCTGGCGGTTTATTCCCGACTTTGTCGGCACACAGACGGTTTACGGCACGACTCGCAAGCTTGAGGTCAGAGCGGAGTTTGAACAGGACTTTCAAGATCTCAACAGGGTCTGCCCGGCTGAAATTGCGCCCGGCAGCCGTGTGCTCACCCTGATTTCCACTGCGGACGAGGTTCTCCCGTTTGAGAAGACACTCGCGGCCACACGGGGCTCGCGTCAGGTGATTCTCACCGGCGAGGATCACCGCATCTCCGGATTCGGACGCTGGGTGGATCTGGTGATGGATTTCTCGCTGCGTGAGTGTCCGCCGGCCTGACAGTGATGCCTGCGGTAAATGTGGTAATCTAAAAACACTCATCAGTGCGTCTGACTGCCTGTGCTTCAGTGGTGCGTCAGGCACAGTATCTTCCACCGGTGAAGGTGGAAATAAAGGTTTGTAATGTATCTGTTTTTCGAAGAGGACGGTTCCTTTAAAACCGGTACCGTTCTTTCTCAGGCCGGTAACGCGTATCAGGTTGAACTGCCGACCGGACGCCGCACAAAGATTAAAGCCTCCCACGCCTTTTTCACCTTCGAGACACCGGGACCGGCCGAAGCGCTGGCTCAGGCTCAGGAGCTCGTGGGCGAACTGGATCCGGATTTTCTCTGGGAGGTAGCTCCCGACGAGGAGTTCTCCTACGAGGAACTTGCCCGCGAGTACTGGGGCGAAGAGGTCTCGGTGACCCGGAAGATTGCCATGATTTTTGCGCTTCACGGCAATCCGGTGTATTTCTACCGCAAGGTTCGCGGCAGCTATAAGAAGGCACCTGCCGATATTCTGAAAAAAGCTCTCGAAGCGGTGGCGCGCAAGGAACGTCAGGAGGCGATCCGCCGCGGCTGGGTTGCTGAGATGGTCGAAGGCCGGCTGCCCGATGAGCTGCGTGAACAGGCAATGAATATTCTGGTGCGCCCGGACAAGAATTCCATTGAATGGAAGGCGGTTGCGGATGCGGCGGCTGAAAGCCGCATGAGCATGCTCAATCTGATGCTCAAGCTCGGCGGTGTTGCAAGCCCCTGGCGCTGGCATGTGGACAGTTTCTACCTGCAGAACTTCCCCCGGGGACGCGGTTTTGCCGACGATCTGCCGCAGCCCGGCACCGGGCACTGGGAAAGCCTGCCGGTCTCTGAGGTTAAGGCTTTCTCGATTGACGACTCGGATACGACCGAAATTGACGACGCAACCTCGGTTACTCACCTTGAGAACGGCAAAACACGCGTCGGTATCCATATTGCGGCGCCCGCCTTCGGGATTCACTTTAACGATGCGCTCGACAAGGTTGCCCAGTCGCGCATGAGCACGGTTTATGCGCCGGGGCTCAAGACGACCATGCTTCCGGAGAACTGGATTCAGACCTACTCGCTTGACGAAGGCCGGCTCGTTCCCTGTGTCTCGCTCTACCTGACGGTGGATGATGAAACGCTCAGCGTCGAGAAGAGTGAAACGCGACTCGAGCGGATTGCCGTGTCGCGCAACCTGCGCTACGACAGAATCGATTCCCTCGTGACCGAGGAGGCTATTGTCAGCGGCACGCTCGACGTGGAGTTTGCCCACGAGATCGGCTGGCTCTGGCATTTCGCCCGCCGCCTTCTGAAAACCCGCGAAGAGGTCCGCGGCCGTCCTGAAGTGATGGGCCGGGTGGACTGGTTCTTTGCGCTTGAAGGCGAAGGTGAGGATGCCACGATCCGTATCCGGGGCCGCCGCCGCGGCGAGCCGCTCGATCTGCTTGTGGCGGAAATGATGATTCTTGCCAACGCCACCTGGGGTGCGTGGCTCGAAGAGCATCACATGAAGGGCATCTACCGTTCTCAGCGCATGGGGCGTGTGAAGATGAGCACGAGTCCCGGACCTCATGACGGTCTCGGGGTTGAACGCTACGCCTGGAGCACGTCGCCGCTGCGCCGTTATGTCGACCTTGTGAACCAGCGTCAGATCATCGCGACCATCCTCGGAGAGCCCTCGCCGTACGAGGAGAACAACTACATTGATATGTATTCGGTAGTGAGTCGCTTTGACGAGCTGTATGCGCTCTACAACGACTTCCAGAGTCGCATGGACCGCTACTGGTCGATGCGCTGGATTATGCAGGAGGGAATCCGTCAGGTCGAGGCGATTGTGGTCAAGGGTGATCTGCTGCGTATTGACAGACTCCCCTTCATGCAGCGCTTCCCCGGTCTGCCGGAGGATCTGCCGCGAGGACGTAAGGTTCTGCTGCAGATTCATCAGTGCAATCTGGTGGATCTTGTGCTTGACGCGTCGCTCATCCGGGTGCTCGACGAAAGCGTCGAAACCGGCGAGGATGCCGAAGAGGATGATGACTCGTCCCTGGAGGCTGCGGCTGAAGACGTTCAGGACGCTGCCGGAGAGGACGGCGCTCAGAAAACGGAAACTCCCCCTCAGGAGGGAGAGTCCTGAGACAGGTCATAAAAAAGGCGAAGCCGGGCGGCTTCGCCTTTTTTTATGGCGCCATCAGTCAGGCGCGTTTACGCTTAAACAAACCGGCGATACTCGAGAACGGGATCTGCGCGAGCACCACGGCGCCGCCCATGAGAAGACAGCCGAAAAGCTCGCGCGAGCTGAGAGCCTCATCAAGAATGAGCCACCCGCAGATCACAGCCACCACACTTTCCAGACTCATAATCAGGCTGGCAATGGTGTCATTCATTCCCCGCTGTCCGACAATCTGCAGCGTGTAGGCAATACCGTTACTCATCACACCGGCCCAGAGAATGGCAGGCAGTGCGGCGACAAAGCCCGCCCAGGTGGGCGCGCCGAAAATGAGCATGGAGATAAAGCCGAGCAGCCCGCCTACCGAAAACTGACCGACCGCGAGTTCAATACCGTTGACTTTCTGCACAAAGTGCGAGATGACCATGATGTGAAAAGAGAACACCAGGGCGCACATGGCGATAAGCGAGTCACCGAGCTCGACATGAAAACCGCCCGGCGGCACACACAGATACCAGAGACCGAATACGGAGAGAATCACCGCAATGATCAGAGTCGGGGTGAGGCGCTTGCCGACAAAAAGACCGAGCAGCGGCACGATCACAATATAGAGCGAAGTGATGAAACCGGCTTTGCCGACTTCGGCATCGTTAAAGAGTCCGAACTGCTGCAGGGATTCGCCCCCGAACAGGCACAGTCCGCAGAGCAGACTGCCGATAAGAAGATTGCGTTTGTATTCCGGAGCGCTGCGGCGCGTGGCTTCGGCACTGTGATACTGTTTTAATCTTGCCCGAAGCACGAGAACGATGGGCAGGAGGAACGCGACGCCGAAAAACATTCGGCCTGCCGTGAAGGTGAACGGGTCAACGTTATCCATCCCGAGAGACTGCGCAATAAAGGTAGCCCCCCAGATTGTGGCGGTGATCAGAAGAAGAATACTTTGGCGGAGTTGAAATAAAGTCATGATTAAAGAGGCGGCCGGTTCAGTTCGGAAATGACAGGACTTCAGGCAGAGTGACGGGACACCGGAGCGGTATCCGCGGAGGATGTCCGGTTTGCCGTCCTGGCGGCCGCAAAGAGTTAAAACACGGGCGTTACAGCGCTTCAGAGACAGGTTTGAGATTATACAAAGCGGCATCATCGGTCAATACGTACAATTGCTCAGATTCTGTGCAGTACAGTGCATAAAACCGGTTTTACCGCGAGCGTCTGCACCCGTCGGACAGCCGCCTGGAAGCAGCCAAAGAAATTTGCTTAAACACGGACGGAAAAGGCCAATCGCGGTCACTTTTAGGTAGAATAGGGGCTGTTTCGGGGTGTTAGCTCCTTAAATGCCCCCTTCACCTGTATGCTGCCGAGACGATTTCTCCTCCGCAGCGTATCTGAAATGCCCGCCTGCGGCACTCCCTGTCAACGAGAGGTCCTAACTGAACGGAGGTGACGAAGATGTCGGATGGTCGACTAGAAGAAGATAAAATCAAAGACGCTGATGACAATCTGAGTCGAGATTCAGAGGAGGCATCCCGTGCGCTGGAGTGGATCCAGCAGATTCTTGCTCAGGATGAGGAGCGCCATCGTGACGTTCGCCTTGAAAAGGCTGACGAGGACGATGAGGCGCTGCCGATCAGTCCTGAGGCCGCCATTGAACTTCGTGAAGTCATCGATTCTCTGCATCCGGCCGACATCGCCTGGGTGCTCGAAGCGCTGCCGCTCGATGAACGTCTTGCCGTCTGGAACCTCGTAGAGAGCGAGTCCGACGGTGAGGTGCTCGTCGAGGTGAACGACGGCGTGCGTGAAACCCTGATCGACGCGATGGATCGCGACGAGCTGGTGGACGCCGTTGAAACACTGGATACGGACGAAATCGCCGACCTTGTGGATGACCTGCCGCCCGACGTGATGGCCGAGGTGCAGGAAGGGCTCTCCCATGAGGAGCGCGCCCAGTTGCGTGCCGCCATGTCCTATCCGGAGGAGAGCGTCGGTGCGCGTATGGACTTTGAAGTGGTATCCATACGTGAGGAAACCAATATTGAGCAGGCGCTCAGATATCTTCGCCGTTTTGACAGCTTTCCCGACCATACCGACCAGGTCTTTGTGGTGGACCGTCTCGGGCATCTGAAGGGGGCGCTGGCCCTTTCGAAAATTCTGATCACCGATCCGGGTATTGCCGTCAAAGATGTGATGCAAAAGGACATGCTCACGCTCAACCCGCTCGACGATGCGGGTGATGCGGCGCAGGCCTTCGAACGTTATGACCTGGTGAGTGCCGCGGTGATCGACGAGTCGGGCCGTCTGGTCGGACGACTTACGGTTAACGAGATCGTTGACGTGATTCGAGAGGAAAGTGATGAGGATGCTTACGCGGCCGTGGGTCTGGATGATGAGCAGGACCTTTTCGCCTCCTCCTGGCAGACTGCCAAGGCGCGCTGGCTCTGGCTCGGCGTCAATCTGTGCACCGCATTTTTCGCTTCACGCGTGATTTCCGCCTTTGATGGAACGATTGAACGCGTTGTCGCGCTGGCCACGCTGATGTCAATCGTGGCCGGGATGGCCGGCAACTCCGGCAATCAGACACTGACTCTGCTGGTGCGCTCGCTTGCGATCGGCCAGGTGACCGACTCCAACAAACGCGACCTTATCAAGAAGGAACTTGTTGTGGCGACCATCAACGGGGTGCTCGTTGGGGCGGTGGCCGGACTTTGCACCTGGGGGCTTTACTGGGATACGGCCCAGGGCCCGCTGCTCGGGCTGGTGATGTTTCTCGCGATGATGCTCAATATTATTCAGGGTGCTCTGGTGGGACTGGCAGTGCCGCTGGCACTGAGACATTTCGGACGCGATCCTGCCCTTGGCGGATCGGTGCTGCTGACGTTTGCGACAGACTCGGGCGGTTTTCTGATTTTCCTGGGGCTCGCCAGTATTTTCTTCCACTAGCCGGGCCCGTGGAAAAACAGAAAATCTTCCTCAGAGGTCTCCGAAGAGACGTTTGAGTGCGTCCGCGCTACTGCTGCTTTTGCTTTTGGTTTCCTCATCAGAAAGCGAGGATTCCTTCAGAGAGATTTCACGAACACGGAAATTCTCCACGATCTCCTCTTCCCAGTAGTGGGCCGGGATCTCCGAGTGCAGAAACCGTTCTGCCATCTCCCGGCCTATCCCTTCGACACGCACCAGACGGTGGGTGTCAAACTCCACTTCAAGCCAGCGGCGGGTTGCGTCATAGCCTGCGGAGAGAATCCCTCCGCGATGGATACTTTTTCGTTGCATGACACCTCCTCTTAGGACAGATGAGTCCAGAGATTATCGTAATTGCATTGTAGCAAATGTGATTTTCTTTGATTTCTGTCAGAAGGCGGACAGCAGGCTGAATCCACGGTATCGCAAGCGTGTCTGTATAGGTGAAAACCCTTACAGACGGGGTGTTTGCGTCGGCAGGGGAAGTTTTTGGCTTCGCTCGGGAATGTTTTTGAACGTCATTTTTGAGCGTCTGCCCCTCGGATTAGATCAGAAATGATGTTGAAAAAAAATTTTTCTCTTGCTACGATCGCGGAGTGTTTAATTTTTATGGAATGCAGAGGACAGCCGCCGAGCCGGTAGAAAAGGGAAAGGTACCCCCGTTTTCTTCACTGCCTCCTTTGAGAGAAGACAGTGTGTCCAAGAGCGCCTCAAACAACATGATAAAACCACCAAATTCCCGTCGTTTCGGGTGGATGGCGGTTGCAATCTTGCTGCTGGCAACAGTGAGTACCGCACTGCTATGGATCAATCCCTTCGCTCAGTCGCGCTATGGTGACTCTCCGAGACTCGGTTTCGAGCTCAGTCAGGCCGGCGGCGAAGTGGATGCTGTGTCCTACTCCTCCAAACCCGACAATACCCCGGGTATGCTTCAGCCCTCCATGATGCTGGCATCCACACCGTTTGACGGGCCCTCGGAAACCGCACCTGCGGTCTCAGAGAGCACTCCTTCCGGTGAAATGCCGCTCGACTCGCTTGAAAGTGTGACGCAGAGACTGAAAACCGCCTCCCAGTCGGTGGCGCAGTATGTCTCGAGCGCCTACCGGATTCCGCTCAAAAACGCCCGTCAGCTCACGGGGATGGCGATCGAGATCGGTGAAGCCAAAAACGTTGATCCGCTGCTGATTCTGGCAGTGATTGCCACCGAATCAAGCTACAACCCGCGAGCCCGTTCTGCTGCAGGGGCCGAAGGCCTTATGCAGGTGATGACGAGCCTGCACCGTTCGCGCTATGAACAGTTCGGCGGTGAGGAAAAAGCCTTTGATCCGTATGCCAACATCAGTGTGGGCACGGATATTCTGAATGATTTTATTCAGCGCACCGGCAGTGTGCGTAAAGCCCTCAAGTGGTACAGCGGTGCAGCCAACATGTCTTCGGACAAAGGTTACAGCGCCAAGGTTCTTGCCGAGCGCCACCGTCTGGCGATTGCCGCGAGCGGCAACACGCAGAGCGCCATCGAGCTGAGCCAGAAGCAGGCAACCGTACCGAGTTTCTCGCCTGACAAGGTGCCCGAATCGCTCGCTTTTGAAGAGTGGGTGGTGGTGGCGACCAGAGATGCTGCGTAAGTGCTGCGCATAAATCGCACAAAAAAGGAAACCTGCGGGTTTCCTTTTTTTTCGGGCTGCCGAACGGCGATTGTTAAGGCTCTGCCGCTTTCGTGAGGCGGTACTGCTTCACGCCTTCAGCGGAAATCCCCGTAGAGCGTATTGAGCCAGACAGCGGCAGCAAGTCCTGCGGTTTCGGTTCTCATCACCCGTGCTCCGAGCAGCTTCGGCAGCCAGCCGGATTCTGCAGCAAGGGCAATTTCCGCTTCGCTGAACCCGCCTTCCGCACCCACGGCCACCGCAATGCGTTTCGCGCTGCTCCCGGTATACTCAGCCGGGGCGGCACCGGGGGCGAGAATCAGCTTGAGATCGGCTTCGGTCTGCGCAAAGGCCTCTTTGAGCACAGGGATGAAGCGGATGCGCATCAGCCTGTTTCTGCCGCACTGCTCAGAGGCGGAGATAATCAGACTCTCGAGTTTCTGGAGGCGTTTTTGCGCCCGCTCGTCAGTGAGCCGGGTGACACTGCGCTCGGAGGGCACGAGAATGAGCTCGCTTACCCCGAGCTCGACCGCTTTTTCCACAATCCAGTCCGTTTTTTCCGGGGCAACCAGCGCCTGGAGGAGAATTATCTCCAGCGGGCACTCCCGCTCAACCGCCGCCCGGGTGTCGATAGTCACGGCACTGGAGGCTTTGCTGAAACTGATGATGCCGCCCCATTCGAGTCCTTCACCGTTAAAAAGTGTGACCCGCTCCCCGTTTTTCAGTCGCAGTGCTCTGCCGGCGTGATGAGCGGCCTCGGCGGTGAGCTCAAGCGGTTCTCCGGTCTCCAGCGCCCGGTCAAGCACTTCTGAGGAGAGCGGCAGGTAAAAACGCGGTTGTGCCATGAGAAAACCTCTGTATCGGTGTGGACGGAATTTGTCTGACGCTATTGTACTGTTTCTGTCTGCAGGATCCTCCCGGCAAACAAGAAATTACAGGGAAAAGGATGAGGCGGAGACGGATATACGCTAAAATCACTAGCTGTCTTGCATCGCCCGCTTAACGCCGGATGCCTGCAGTGCGAGGGAGTGACCTCCTGCGGGATCCGTAAACCGGCTGCTGATGCCCCTTTGGTAGGACACCGCTCGCAGAGCAGTCTTCCGGAGGGAGACGTAGTTTCAATTTTCCTCATACTTCTCCCAGTCAACATAACTATGACTTCTTCTGTCTCCGCTCAAATGATGGCCAATGCCATTCGCGCTCTGAGCATGGACGCTGTCCAAAAAGCCAAGTCAGGCCACCCCGGGATGCCGATGGGCATGGCTGATATTGCCACTGCACTCTGGAGCCGTCACCTGCGTTTCAATCCCTTGAACCCCCAGTGGACCAACCGTGACCGCTTTATTCTCTCGAACGGCCATGGTTCGATGCTCCAGTACGCATTGCTTCATCTGACCGGATACGACCTCTCGATCGATGACCTGAAGGCTTTCCGTCAGCTGCACAGCAAAACGCCGGGACACCCTGAAGTCGATGTGACGCCCGGTGTGGAAACGACTACCGGTCCGCTTGGACAGGGGATTGCCAACGGTGTGGGTATGGCGCTTGCGGAAAAGATGCTTGCCGCTGAATTCAACCGTGACGGCTACCCTGTGATCGATCACCATACGTATGTCTTCCTCGGTGACGGCTGCCTGATGGAAGGTATCAGCCACGAAGTCTGTTCTCTGGCCGGTGTGTGGAAACTCAACAAGCTGATCGCCATTTACGACGACAACGGCATTTCGATCGACGGTGACGTCAAGGGCTGGTTCGGCGACGATACCCGCGGCCGTTTCGAAGCCTACGGCTGGAATGTGATCGGTCCCGTGGACGGCCACGATATTGATGCCATGGACAAGGCGATCGCCGAAGCGAAGGCCTCCACCGACAAGCCGACACTCATTATTGCCAAGACCACCATCGGTAAGGGTTCGCCCAACCGTCAGGGGACTTCCAAGGTGCACGGCGAGGCGCTCGGCGATGAGGAAATCGCGCTCACCCGTGAAGCTATCGGCTGGCCTTATCCGCCCTTTGAAATTCCCGCTGCCGTCTACGAAGCCTGGGATCACCGCGAGGCCGGTGCTCAGGAGGAATCCGACTGGCAGGATATGTTTGACCGCTACAGTGTCGCTCATCCTGAACTCGCCCGCGAGCTGCTGCGCCGCCTTGACGGGGAACTGCCCGAAAAGTGGCCCGAAGTCGTGATGAACGCGCTTTGCGAAGCCCAGGCTGCTCAGGAATCGATCGCTACGCGTAAAGCCAGCCAGAAGGCGCTTAACGCACTCGCCCCCGCACTGCCCGAGCTGCTCGGCGGTTCGGCTGACCTGACGGGATCGAATCTGACGAACTGGAATGGTGTGAAGTCGCTCAACACCGGCGATATGCTCGCCCGCCACATCAGCTACGGTGTGCGCGAGTTCGGTATGTCTGCCATCCTGAACGGTATTGCACTGCACGGCGGTTTCATCCCCTATGCTGCAACCTTCCTGACGTTCTCCGACTATTCGCGCAATGCGCTTCGCATGGCCGCGCTGATGAAACAGCGTGTGATCAATGTCTTCACGCATGACTCCATCGGTCTTGGCGAAGACGGTCCCACGCACCAGTCCATCGAGCATGTGCCCAGCCTGCGCCTGATCCCGGGTATGAATGTCTGGCGTCCTGCCGATACGGTTGAAACGATTGTTGCCTGGGCGAGCGCCATTGAACGCCGTCGCGGTCCGTCCTGCCTCGTGCTGACGCGCCAGAGCGTGCCCTTTATCGATCGTGAGGAAATTGATGCCGACAGAATCGCCCGCGGCGGTTATGTCGTGCAGGAAGCGCCTGCCGGTGCTGAAGCGATCGAGGTTGTGCTGCTTGCCACCGGCTCTGAAGTCGGTCTCGCCATCAGCGCCTTCAAGGAACTGACTGCCCGCAATATCCAGTGCCGTGTGGTCTCCATGCCCTGTGCGGACATCTTCGATGAACAGTGCGAAGAGTACCGCTCGAGCGTGCTCCCCAAGGGCGTGCCGGTTGTGGCTATTGAAGCCGCCCGCACGGATCTCTGGTACAAGTATTTCTCCGGCAAGGGTACCGTTATCGGTATTGACACCTTTGGTGAAAGCGCCCCTGCCGGTGTGCTCTGGAAGCATTTCGGCTTTACCGTCGAAAATGTGGTCTCTAAAGTTGAACAACTGCTGAAATAATTTTCAAGGAACCCCAAAACATGACTATTCGCGCTGCCATTACTGGCTTTGGTCGCATTGGCCGAAATGTTCTCCGTGCCCACTATGAATATGCCAAGCAGCATGACATCGAGATTGTGGCCATCAACGCCCCGGGCGAACTGCCCGTGCATGCTCATCTGCTGCAGTATGACTCCTGCCACGGTCGTTTTAACGCCAAGGTGGAAGTCGCCGGTGACGATACGCTGTATGTTGATGGTGACAAGATTCACGTTTTCGCCACCCGTGACCCGAAGGAAATCCCCTGGGGCGACTATGGCGTTGATGTGGTGATGGAATGCACCGGCGCCTTTAATTCCAAGGAAAAGAGCATTGTTCACATTGAGCAGGGTGCCAAGAAGGTTCTGCTGTCCGCTCCGGGCAAGACCGCTGATGCGACCGTTGTCTACGGTGTGAATCAGGACACTCTGAAGGCCTCCGATCTGGTCGTCTCCAACGCCTCCTGCACGACGAACTGTCTCGCTCCGCTCGCCAAGGCGCTCCACCGCACCGTCGGTATTGAACGCGGTCTGATGACCACGGTTCACGCCTACACGAACGATCAGGTTCTCACGGACCTCTATCACAAGGACATCCGTCGCGCCCGCGCCGCCACGCGCTCGCTGATTCCGACCAAGACCGGTGCCGCCAAGGCTGTCGGCCTTGTGCTGCCCGAACTCAACGGTCTGCTTGACGGCTTTGCTGTGCGTGTTCCCACGCTCAACGTGAGCTTTGTGGACCTCACCTTTATCGCCAAGCGTGACACCAGCGCTGAAGAAATCAATGCGCTGATGAAGGAGGCTTCCGAAGCTGACGACCTGCGCGGTATTCTCGGCTATAACGATCTTCCGCTCGTCTCGTGTGACTTCAACCACGACCCGCGAAGCTCCATCTTCGACGCCACGCTGACCAAGCTCTCCGGCGAACGCCTCGTCAAGGTGACGAGCTGGTACGACAACGAATGGGCCTTCTCCTGCCGTATGCTCGATACCGCTGTGGCCATGATGGCCGCCCGCTGATACGGCTGAGCGCAACATGAAAAACCACGCTGCCCGGAGACCGGGCCACAGCGTGGTTTTTCAGTATCAAACAACCTGATCAAGGATTAGACATGCAAGTTACAACACTCGAACAGTTGGCCGCCTCCGGCGCTCTCAAGGGCAAACGTGTTTTGATTCGCTCCGACCTTAATGCGCCGCGTGACGAAGCGGGTCATATCACCAATGAAGCCCGCCTTGTGGCCAGTATTCCTGCCATCCGTATGGCGCTCGATGCCGGCGCTGCCGTGATGGTGGTGAGCCATCTTGGTCGTCCGACCGAAGGCGTGGTCCGTCCCGAAGACAGCCTCTCGGGCATTGCCGCCCGGATGAGCGAGCTGCTCGGCGTTCCGATGCCCCTGCGTACCGACTGGGTCGATGGTGTTGAGGTCGCCGCAGGTGAAGTGGTGATGCTCGAGAACTGCCGCTGCAATGCCGGTGAGAAGAAGTGCAACGACGATCTCAGCCGCAAGTATGCCCGTCTGTGTGACGTGTTTGTCAACGACGCTTTCGGTACGGCACACCGCGCAGAAGCAACAACTGTCGGCGTTGCCCGCTATGCGGAAATTGCCTGTGCCGGTCCGCTGATGGCCGGGGAAATCGACGCGCTCACCCGTGCCGTGGAAGAGGCTGCTCATCCGCTCACAGCGATTGTGGGCGGCTCCAAGGTCAGCACAAAACTTACCATTCTCACCAACCTTGCCCGTAAGGTTGACCGTCTTATCGTGGGCGGCGGTATTCTCAATACCTTCCTGCTTGCCGCCGGCAAGAAGATCGGCAAGAGCCTTGCCGAACCCGAGCTCGTGGACGAATGCCGCGCCGTGCTCGCCGTGCTGGCAGAGAAAGGCGCTGAACTGCCCATGCCGGTTGACGTTGTTGTCGCCAAGGCCTTTGCTGAAGATGCTCCGCACCGCGTGGCCGATGTCGATGACGTGGCCGATGACGAGATGATCCTCGACGTGGGTCCGAAGACCGCTGCCATGCTCGGCGAAATCGTCAAAGCCTCCGGCACGATCGTCTGGAACGGTCCGGTGGGCGTCTTTGAAATGGCTCCGTTTGCCAACGGTACCCGCGTGCTGGCTCAGGCTATTGCCGAGGCGACAGACCGTGGTGCATTCTCGATTGCCGGCGGTGGTGACACCATTGCCGCTGTGGGCGCCTTTGATATTGCTGAACGTATCAGCTACATCTCCACCGGTGGCGGTGCCTTCCTTGAGTTCCTCGAGGGTAAGGTGCTGCCTGCGGTGGCGATTCTTGAAGAGCGCCGCGCCGCCTGACGCTTTCGCAGGGTGATCTGATCCGACCCGCCAGCATTTCCGCAGGCGGGTTTCTTTTTTTGCTGCCCAGAGCGGGCAGCTGCCTTTATACCGGCACTCGCGCACTGTGTTAGCATGGTTTCAGTGTCCGCCTTTTTCCGGGCGGCTTCAGAGGAGTAAGGACCATGTATAAAGACGAGTTACTGGAGCGCTTCCTGCGCTATGTTGCCATCAGCAGTCAGAGTTGCGCCAAAGCCGGCGTTGTGCCGAGTTCTGAAGGACAGTGGGCGATGGCCCGTCTGCTTGCTGACGAACTCAAAGCGCTCGGGCTCAAGGATGTTAACGTCTCGGAATTTGCCTGTGTGACGGCGTGTCTTCCGTCGAATCTGCCCGAAGGGGTAAAGGTGCCGGTGGCGGGCTGGTGTGCGCATATGGATACTGTTGACAGCGGTCTGAGTCCGGATATTCATCCGCACCTTGTGAAAAACTATGACGGTGGTGATATCTGTCTGAATGCGGAAAAA
Source organism: uncultured Sutterella sp. (assembly GCA_905194315.1). Taxonomy (GTDB): domain Bacteria; phylum Pseudomonadota; class Gammaproteobacteria; order Burkholderiales; family Burkholderiaceae_F; genus Sutterella. The sequence continues at coordinate 97,257 of CAJJRX010000002.1, forward strand.
GATATCTGGATGCGCGTGGCGGATCACCCGGAACTCAAAAAATACACCGGTGACGATCTGATTGTCACCGACGGCACATCGGTGCTCGGCGCAGACAACAAGTCGGCCATTGCCAACCTGATGACTGCACTGGATGTGGTGATTCGTGAGAACCGTCCGCACGGTACCATCTATGTGGCTTTTGTACCCGATGAGGAGATCGGTCTGTGCGGCGCGAAAAAGCTTGATTTCAGCCGCTTTCCGGTTGACTTTGCCTACACGATTGACTCGTGCGAAGTTGGCGAGCTCGTCTATCAGACATTCAACGCCGGCAGTGCGGAAATCACCATTAAGGGGGTGACTGCCCATCCGATGTCCGCCAAAGGCGTGCTGGTCAATCCGACACTCATTGCCGTGGATTTTGTGAACGGCCTGGACCGGAAGGAGACGCCGGAATGCACTGACGGCACAGACGGTTTCATCTGGGTGCACAGCATCCGCTCAACGCCTTCCGTGGCGCAGATCGGCGTGAAGATCCGCGATCACCATCTCGATGGCTACAAGGCAAAGAAGGCTAAAGTTCAGGCAATCGTTGAACAGCTGAAAAAAGCCAACCCGCGTGCCGGTATCACGCTTGAAATGTCAGATACCTACGGCAATATTGCCGATGCGCTGACGGACGGGAACCGTGCCGGACTTGATCTGCTTTTCAAAGTGTATGAAAAGACCGGTGTCAGACCCATGGAAATTGCCATGCGCGGCGGTACGGACGGCTCCTACATCTCCACGCAGGGGATTCTGACACCGAACTATTTCACCGGTGCGCATAACTTTCACAGCAACTGCGAGTTCATGCCGATGAAGTCTTTTGAGAAGAGTCTGGAAGTCACGCTGACGCTCATTGATGCCATTGCCGCGCTGAAGTAGCGCCGCAGCGCCCGGCTTACCTGTGCATACAAAAGGCCGTCGGGAGCAGTGCTTCCGGCGGCCTCTGAACACAGTACGCTTTTCAGGACTTCTCTTTGTGGAGGGCCTTCCAGATGGCGCCGACAAGCAGCGGACCGGCCACTGCGGCGGCCATCCCCAGGAGCAGGATAATGGAGAGGTTGTTCTTGATGAACGGAATGTTGCCGAAGACGTAACCGGCACCGATCAGGCTGAATGCCCAGAGGATGGCGCCTGTGGCACTGAAGAGTTCAAAGCGCAGGCCGTCCATTCTGGCCGCCCCGGCAATAAGCGGTGCAAAGGCGCGCACAATCGGAACAAAACGCGCCAGCAGCACGGTCTTGCCGCCGTGACGGAGGTAAAAATCGTGGGCCGTACGCAGTTTGGCGGCATTGATCCAGCGGATATCACCCGAATAAATCCGTTTGCCGAGCCAGCGTCCCTGTTCGTAGCCGAGAGTGTTCCCGGCAATGGCGCCGACAGCCACAGCGAGCATGAGCAGCCAGGGGCTTGTTGTGCCCGAGGCGGCAACCGTTCCTGCCACAAACAGCAGAGAGTCTCCGGGCAGGAAAGACATCACGACAAAGCCGGTTTCAAGAAAGAAAATCAGAAACATGGCAATGTAGATCCACATGCCATAATTAGTGGCCAGATTGACGAGAAAAGCGTCAGCGTTGGTAAACAGATTGACAACAAGGTCCGTGATGTCCATGGCGTTTTGTGCGATGTGATAGTGTTTAGGTTCTGTGGATGACGGACAAGGTGTTCGGGCGTTGAACACAATGCCTGTCACGGATGCGAAAAGTACTTTAGCTCTCTATCATACAGAAGGTTGGCACCTCCTGAGGAGGTGACAGAAAATGAATTGTATAGACCTCTTTCGAGGACAGCAGACGAATGGAAAAACTTCAACTCCCGCAACCTCCCGCAAGACGCGAAATTTCTGAACTTCCCAGCCAGCTGATCAGCCAGATTGCCGCCGGTGAAGTGATCGAACGTCCTGCATCGGTCGTGAAAGAACTCATGGAAAATGCCATCGATGCAGGGGCTGACGAGATTGAGGTGCGCCTTGACGGGGGCGGTCTGAAACGTATTGTGGTCACCGACAACGGCTCGGGCATTGAAAAGGATCAGATTCCGCTTGCACTCAAACGTCATGCGACAAGCAAAATCCGGAACCTGTTTGAACTTGAGAGTGTCAGCAGTCTCGGTTTCCGCGGCGAGGCACTTGCCAGTATTGATGCGGTGAGTGATCTGCGTCTGCGAAGCCGCACCCCGACGGGCGAATCGGCCTGGGAGTGGCATGACGGGGAGCTTGCACCGGCAGCCGGGCTGATCGGTACGCGAGTGGAGGTGGCAGACCTTTTTTACAAGACCCCCGCACGCCGCAAGTTCATGAAGTCCGAGGCAACCGAAACCGCTCATGTGGTTGAGTTCCTTGAGCGTCTGGCGCTGGCACGCCCCGATGTCGCCTTCCGGCTTGTCGCCAACGGCCGCGAGGTTCTCGCGCTCGGACGCGCACAGGATCCGGCAGCACGCATTGTCGCGATCATGCCCAGGGAGTTTGACGGACACTACCGTGAGGTTGATGAGCACTTCGGCAATATGCGCCTGCAGGGGCTCGTGGGTCTGCCCACTGTCTCGCGTGCGCGTGCCGATGCCCAGTACTTCTTTGTCAACGGCCGCTATGTCCGTGACAAAGTCCTCACGCACGCCATGCGCAGTGCCTATCAGGATGTGCTTCACGGCCAGAGTCAGATGCTTTACTGTCTGTTTTTGTGGATGGATCCTGCGGCGGTTGATGCGAATGTGCACCCCACCAAGATGGAGGTGCGTTTCCGGGAGTCTCAGCGCATCCACCAGTTCATTGCCAGAACAGTCAAATCAGTGCTCGCAGCGCCCGGCGCAGCCGGCACAACTGCCATGCAGGAGACGCCTGATGTACGCGAGTCGCTGACCGGAATTCCCGGCAGCCTGTTTCACCGGGAGCAGCCTGTGCAGAGCCGGGACGGTTCCTCACCTGAGCAGCCGTCTTTTGCCGGCAGCGGTACCGGTGCACGCATTGCTGATGCCGGCGGCTCCCGCACGGGCGGACTCAATGTCACCGGTGCCATGCGCGCCATGGGAGCGCCGCTGGAAACAGCGCTTGCCGCTGCCCGCGGAGATATCCCGGCACCCATGCATGTGCAGTCTCTCAATCTCACAGGCGGACAGTTTGTGCGGGAGGATTCGGTGAAGCCAGCCGCTCAAGCACCACTGCAGGAGACTTCCCCGGCGCCGGCACCGACACCGTCTGCTGCGCCAGCAGCCGTGCAGGAGGCCTCCCTCGGGGCTGATAACAGCACCGAGGGTCTTCCCTACGGGACGCTCGGGCGGCCAATCGCTCAGATTGCAGGCATCTATGTGCTCTCAGAGTGTGCCCGTGGGCTCATCATTGTGGATATGCATGCGGCTGCCGAACGGGTGACCTATGAGCGGCTTAAGCGGCAGGTTCATGCGAAGAAAGTGCCGGTGCAGAGTGCTCTGATTCCTCAGGTCATGCAGGTGAGTGCAACAGAAATGGCCACTTTTGAAGAGCATCGTGAAACGCTTCTCTCCTACGGCTTTGATATCAGCCCCTCTGGAGGTAATGCGCTGGCCATCCGCGCGCTGCCTGCCGTGACGGCGGATGCGCCTGTGGAGAGTGTCGCCCGTATGGTGCACGGCATACTGGAGGATCTTCACGAGTACGGCGAAAGTCAGAAGGTTGAGGAGCTCACCAACCACATGCTCGCCACGATTGCCTGCCACGGGTCTGTGCGTGCCCACCGCCAGCTCACCATTCCCGAGATGGATGCACTGCTGCGCGCCATGGAGCAGACCGAGCGCGCGGATCAGTGCAATCACGGCCGACCCACCTGGCGTCTTTTTACCGTTGAGGATCTGGACGCACTCTTTCTGAGAGGTCAGTGATGCAGGCCAGGGCGTTTGTCATTCTCGGACCGACAGCCTCGGGGAAATCCGCGCTATCGCTTTTTCTCGCCGGGCGCTATCCGGTGGAGATCATCTCCATGGATTCGGCGCTCGTCTACCGCGGCATGGATATCGGCAGCGCCAAACCGACGCCGGCCGAACGGGCGCTCTGTCCCCATCATCTGATTGATGTGCGTGATATCGGTGACCCGTACAGTGCCGCGGATTTTGTGCAGGACACACTGCGTCTTGTTGATGAGATTCATGCGCGGGGACACTACCCTCTGATTGTGGGTGGCACGATGCTTTACTACAAGGCGCTCTCGGAGGGACTCAATGACATGCCCTCCACCGATCCGGCGGTTCGCGAGCGCATTCTTGCTCAGGGACAGGAAATCGGCTGGCCTGCGATGCATGAGAGGCTTTCTCAGGTGGATCCTGAAACCGCTTCGCGTCTGAGCAGGAATGACTCACAGCGTATCTCCCGTGCGCTTGAAGTCTATGAGATGACCGGAAAGGCGATTTCAGTTTTTCACAGTGAGCAGATCCGGCAGCCGATTCTGTCGTTTGAAACGGTTGGACTGATGATCGGTGAGCGGAAAATTCTGCACGCCCGTATCGAAGAGCGGTTTATGGCGATGCTTGAGGCAGGGTTTCTCGACGAGGTCAGGGCGCTGATGTGCAGGGCTGATTTTGATGAGCTGAGTCCGGCGATGCGGGCCGTGGGCTACCGGCAGGCGATTCAGTACCTCAAGGGTGAGACCGGCTATGAGGCGTTTGTTGCGGCGGGAATTGCCGCCACGCGCCAGCTTGCCAAGCGGCAGATCACCTGGATGCGGGGTATGGACGGTCTCAAACTGATCAACCCGCTCGCGCCGCAGGCCGGGGAGGAGATATCCGGAGCCTTTGAGGCGGTTCTCAACGCACGGCAGGACCAGACAAAATAAAAACGGGTGACGGCATCAGCCGGCACCCGTTGAGTTCTTTCAGACTCGCACGCTTAGCGGACCACGCAGGGATGGCTGCCTTCGGGGAGCGGTTCAATCGTCCCGATGGTGTAGACCTTCTCACCCTGTTCTTCAAAGAGCGCTTTGGCGCGTTCGGCATCCTCGCGCGACACAATCACGGCCATACCGATACCGTTGTTGAATACGCGGTGCATTTCATGGGAATCGATATTGCCCTTTTCCTGGAGCCAGTCAAAGATGGCAGGGCGTTCCCAGCTCTTGCCGTCGAGAACGGCACAGACGCCTTCGGGCAGCACACGGGGAATATTCTCCACAAGACCGCCGCCGGTGATGTGAGCCATGCCTTTGATGCGCACGCTCTTCATCACTTCGAGCACCTGTTTGACATAGATGCGGGTCGGTGCCATCACGCGGTCAGCGAGGGTGGCGCCGTCAAAAGGCATATCCCAGGAGGCGCCGGAGACTTCCACCACCTTGCGGATCAGGGAGAAGCCGTTGGAGTGCGGGCCGCTCGAGGCCAGACCGAGAACCACATCACCCGGGGTGATGTCGCGTCCGTCAATGATGTCGTCTTTCTCGACGATGCCGACAGCAAAGCCGGCAAGGTCATATTCGCCTTCGGGGTACATGCCCGGCATTTCAGCCGTTTCACCGCCGATGAGCGCACAGCCGGCGAGTTCGCAGCCATGAGCAATGCCTTTGACAACGCGTTCGGCTGTATCGACGTCGAGTTTGCCGCAGCCGTAGTAGTCAAGGAAGAACACGCTGCGTGCACCCTGAACGAGGATATCGTTCACGCTCATGGCGACGAGGTCCTGACCCACGGTGTCGTGACGGTTGAGCGCCACGGCAAGCATGAGTTTGGTGCCCACGCCATCAGTGCCCGTAACGAGCACAGGGTTTTTGTACTCCTTGCCGATTTCAAAGAGCGCGCCGAATCCGCCGATTGATCCGAGAACCCCCGGAATCATGGTGCGCTTGGCAAAAGGCTTGATGCGTTCAACAAGTTCGTCGCCGGCATCAATGCTAACCCCAGCAGCTGCATAAGAAAGTTGACTCATGAATATAGTCTCGCTTGGAAAGTGTGGAATGAGCCGCCGGCTTTTATTCGAGCCGCAGAAAGGGCGGTGAGCGGAACGGACTCAGACCGTTGACGGAAAAAAGGTTGCGGAGAGTATAAGCGAAACCGTCAGTTTAGTCAGTCAAAAGCCGCTAAGAACATGCAGGGTTCTGGTGTGCTGCGCAAAAAACTCGGCTCTACAAGCGCAAAAGTCAAGCCGGTGATTAACGGGCGGAGTCAATTCGAGTTAAACTCTAGTCTCTGTCAGCCTCTGTGCGTTTACTTTTTTTGCTCCGAGCTCCGTTACGCCGTACCATGAACGATTCTGATCAATTTCTGCTTGATTTTCAGGACCGCGAGCTTCCATCGCTCGACAACTTTATTGTTGGTTCTAACGCCGAAGCGGTCAGTGTTTTACGCGAACTACAGTGCGGTGTGGGACCGACTTTCGTCTATCTTTACGGTCCCAAGGGAGCAGGCGTCACACATCTGCTCAGAAGCCTTGTGCCGGAGCAGTCTCTTCAGGTGCCTCTCTTTGATCCGCAGGTAAGTCTGTATACCGTGGATGATGTCGATGACCTTGACCCGGGCTGGTGCATGCAGCTGCTCGCTTTGCAGAACGCTGTGCGTAACACGCCGGGCACGCATCTGGTGTGCGGAGGTAAACAGCCCTCGCATCAGCTCGGACTGCCTGAGGTGGTTCGCAGCCGGTTGGGCTGGGGGCTGAGTTACGCGATCGAACCGCTTTCGGAAGAGGACCGTATGGCCGAGCTGGCCAGACAGGCCCAGATCCGCGGTATCGAGATGACGCCGGAGATGCAGCACTGGATGGCAGTAAGCCTGCCCAGGGACATGCGTACACTTACCCGTGTACTTAAAGAGGCCGATTATCTGGGGCTGATTAAGAAACGCAAAGTCACCCTGCCGCTGCTGCGTGAGGCTGTTGCGAATCTGGTTGCGGGAGAAGCCGCAAGCAGTGGACACTGAAGGTGTCCGTCGCAGGAAAAACTTTTTGAAGATACAAAAACAATAATGCAGTTTGCCATATTCGATCTGGACCACACACTGCTGCCCATTGACAGTGGAGATGCCTGGACGCATTTCATCATTGGGCACACGGGGTCCGACAGAGACAGCCTCAGCGCGAAGGCTGTCGCCATTAATGAAGCATACCGCCGGGGCGATTTTGATGCCGAGGATGCGGTGCGCTTTCAGATGGGGCTTCTGGCCCGCTTTGCGCCTGATGAACTCACACGCCTGCGTGATACCTTTATCAGGACTGTGGTGGAGCCTCAGATCCGCAACGAGGCACTCGCTCTCGTCAACTCCCGCCGCAGGGCGGGTTTCACGCCGATCCTTGCCTCAGGCACTCACCGCTTTGTCACCTCTGCCGTCGCCCGCTTGTTTAACATCGATATTCTGATTGCAGCAACGCCGGAAGTGGATCAGGAGGGACGTTTTACCGGCAGAGTCGTCGGCTCACACTCCTACAAGGACGGCAAACGGGTGCTGCTCGAAGCGTATCTGGAGCCCTTTTTCAGCCGGGGACCGGTTGACCTTGAAGCCTACTCGGACTCGATCAATGACCTTCCGATGCTGCTCTGGGTTGAATCCCGCGGTGGACGGCCTGTCGCCGTCAATGCGGACGCATCACTTGCCGCCGAAGCCATCCGACACGGCTGGCAGTCAATCGAACTCTTTGCCGCGGGAGGTCACTGATTATGTTTGACCGTTTTGTTGATCGAGTCAAGGGACTGCTTGGCGTGCAGAACGACATTGTGAAGGAACCCCGCGTAATTCCGCCTTCGGTGCATCGTATCGATCCGCGACTGGTGTCGCCTGAGGCCAAAAAGACCTGCGAGGCGCTGCAGCGCCGCGGGTATCGCGCCTATATTGTGGGCGGCGCTGTGCGTGATCTGCTGCGCGGCGTCACACCGAAGGATTTTGACGTTGCCACGGATGCCACTCCCGAGCAGGTGAAACGCTGCCAGCGCCGTGCGGTGATTATCGGCCGCCGGTTTCAGATTGTGCACGTGATGTTCGGCCGGGAAATTATCGAATGCTCGACTTTCCGTGCCCTTGAGGGTGCCGGTCAGCGCAAAGACAGCACCGGTCGTGTGCTCTCGGACAATGTCTGGGGGGAAATGTGGGAGGATGCCGCACGGCGTGACTTTACCGTGAACGCACTCTACTATGATCCCGCCACGCAGGAGGTCTTTGATTATCACAGGGGCTACGAGGATATCAAGAACGGCAGACTGCGTATGATCGGTGATCCCGCCGCACGCTATCGCGAGGACCCTGTGCGCATGATGCGCGCAATCCGTATTTCGGCCAAACTCGGTTTCCGGATCGAACGGGCTACCGAGGCCCCCATCCCCAGAATGGCTCACCTGCTCGAAAATGTGCCCTCGGCCCGCCTTGTTGATGAAATTCTGAAACTGCTCACCTGCGGGCATGCAGTGAGTTGCATGAAAAAACTTCGCGAGGAGGGGCTGCAGAAAGCAATTCTGCCGGTGCTTGATGTGATTGTTTCCGAGCCCGACGGCGAACAGTTCCTTGAACTCGCCCTGAAACGCACCGATGAGCGCATCGCCATCGGTAAAAAGATTTCGCCTTTCTTCCTTTTTGCAACACTGCTCTGGCCTCAGGTTGTCAAACGCTGGCGCTATAACGAGGAGCACCGCGGTCTGCGCCGGCTTGAGGCACTGCATCAGGCAAGCACGGAAGTACTGGCCACACAGTGTCAGCAGCTCAATATTCAGCGCCGTTTCCAGGTGGATATGCATGATGTGTGGATGCTGCAGGCACGTATGGAAAAACGTACCGGCAAGGCCACGTATGCGATTGTGAATCACCCGCGCTACCGTGCGGCATATGACTTTATGCTGCTGCGGGTGGCACTCGGTCATGTGGATGCCTCTCTGACCTCCTGGTGGGAGAAATTCGCGCTCGCCGGCGAGGAGGAACGCAGCCGCCTGATTGAAGAGGCCCGCCAGGAGGCCCGCAACACCGGCGGCAAAGCCCGTGAGGTGAGAAACCGTAACGCGCAGCAGAAACGCCAGCAGCAGTCGGCTGAGATGCAGCCTTATGACCCGCTTGCTGCAGACCGCGAGGAAAAAGCTGACAGGGAGGAAAAAGCCTCCCGGGAGGCCCGCGCGAATTCGCGTTCCCGCAAACGCCGTCCGGCTGCTCAGGCACCGGCTCAGCCCTCACCGGCAGCAGAGGGGAAGGAAGAAGACTCCGGACGCCGCCGTTCGCGTCGCAGCTCCCGCCGTCGCCGCTCCAATGCCAAGAGCCGCCAGACAGTTGAAGAGTAACCGTCATGAGCACTGCGGTTACCGCTTTTATAGCGCTTGGCGCGAACCTTGGAGATCCTGTCACCACGCTCAGAAGCGCACTGCGTGCGCTTGATGCTGCGGCTGGTGTGAGGGTTAGCGCGGTGAGCTCGCTCTACGACACCTCTCCCGTGGACTCGAGCGGCCCGGATTATGTCAATGCTGTCGCCAGAGTTGAAACCGGACTCACGGCGCCGGCCCTGCTCGGTGTGCTTCAGCGCATCGAAAACGACTACGGACGGGTTCGTCCGGCCGGCGTTCATAACGCCCCGCGCACCCTTGATCTGGATATGCTCACCTATGGCAGTCTCACCAGCAGTGATCCGCAGCTAATCCTGCCCCACCCCAGAATGCTACAGAGGCTCTTTGTACTGGTACCGCTCGCCGAGATTGAACCCGGCTGGACAACCCCTGACGGGGAACCGGTATCGGCGGTGATTGAACGGGTGAAAAGGGATGATCCTTCGCAGAAAATTCAGATTTTAGAAAGACTTATACCTTAAATTAGGTATCGGGAATTCAGGCTGGTGAAATTTTTGCACTGACCAGGAAAGTGTGGCATAATTCAACTCTCAAAAATTCAAGCCCGGATGGCGGAATGGTAGACGCAGTGGATTCAAAATCCACCGCCTAATAAGCGTGAGAGTTCGAGTCTCTCTCCGGGCACCACCTCTAGGTTTCAGCTGGTCTCAGCTAGTCTCAAAGTCCTTGTAAATCAAGGGCTTTTTTATTGCCCGCTGTCTCACGTGGTATCAGACAGTATCAGCGAGTCTCACTTTATAAGTACAAAAGAAAGTACAAAAAAAGTTTTGCGTCGCTTTTCTCTCATGTTATGAGTACAAAAAATAAGGAGAGAAATGCAATGCCAAAATCTGACAAACTCTTGTCCATCTCACGGTGTCAATGCTCTTTCGACCGGCGTAGGTATGCATGCTGTCGGTGGAGTGCCCGGACACCAGAACTACGTCAGTCAGTCAAAATGTGACAGATGAGCTCAAAACCTCAGCACTGTCTGAGGTTTTTTTGTATCTGCAAATTCCCGCGGACGAATCCGGCATACGGTTAGTCCGAATCCGCAAAAATACGGCTAAAGCATGCGTTTACTCGCACGGGCGCGGTGCTGAATGCTAAGATATAACGATATGCAATAAGAATTATTTTACTTTCGCCAAGACGGGGTAAAGACCTTTCTTGGTGGTGCGAGCCCACATGTACTCACTCACCCGTTTCCGTCCCACCTGGCAGTTTGGTATCAAGCAGGGATTTGTGCTGCTTGCGGTTGTGCTGCTGCTTCTGACCGCCCTTCGCAGTTTTTTCATTTTCTACTTCGGTTCCTCTGTCCAGGTTGATGCTGATCTGCTGAAAATTCTTCTGATGGGATTCAGGGTCGACCTGAAATGGTCACTCATGCTGCTCATACCGGCATGGCTCTGCTGGGCACTCGGTTACTGGTTTACCTCACTGCGCCAGGCGGCAAAAGGTTTCGCCGGGCTCGCTGCTGTGCTGATGATGGTGCTTGGCGTGGTGAATATCTGCTTTTTCTCGTTTTATCACACCCCGATCTCCAGCATCATTTTCGGTCTCTGGCAGGATGACACCAGAGCGATTCTGCAGACGATCTGGTCCGACTGGCCTGTTGTGCAGCTTGTGGTCGGGGCGCTGGTGCTGTGTGCGGTCCCGCTGCTGGCTGCCCGGTTTACGCCCAGAGCAAAGGGCTACCGCGAGGAGACCCGCTGGCCGGTGGCGGTTGTTGTGATTCTCGTACTTTCAGCTGCGCTTGGCGTCGGGGTGAGAGGCAGCTTCGGCAAGTTTCCGCTTCGACTTCAGGACTGGGCGGTGACGACTGATGCCTTTCTCAATGCTGCTGTGCCCAACGGCGCGGCGGCACTCTATGAGGCATGGAAGTCCCAGCAGATGCTCGTTCTGAAGGGCTCGCCTGAGGACGGTCTGAAAAAACTCGGTTTCAGCTCCCCGCAGCAGGCCATGAGTATTCTCAAGCGTCAGGCGGGTGATGTGAAACTCACAGCCACACCGCTTGCCCAGCCTCCGGAGGTCGTGATCATCTCGCTGATGGAATCCATGGGACGCGATGAGTTTGAGTCGGATAAGCCCGGCGTGAATGACACGCTCGGTGCGCTGCGCGACGAACTCCGTTATGCACAGGTGTTCCGCCAGGGGATTGCCGTTGAAGGCGGCACTTTCCCGTCGCTCGAAGGGATTCTCTTTGATACTCCTATTTCTCCGATCTCACAGAGCCGCTACGGCTCGAAGAAATTCCCCTTCTCCAGACTCTGGGACTATAAGGAAGCGGGCTACGAGACGGTTTTTCTCACGTCGGGTTCTGTGAGCTGGCGTCAGATGGACCGTAATTTCCCCCGCCAGGGTTTTGATGTCATTCTGGGCGATCAGGATATTCTGCAGAAGTTTCCGGAGGCAGGGCACGGCACCTGGGGCGTGGGAGATGAGTGGATGTTCCGCTACGCGACCGCTCTGCTGCGTGAGAAACTCGCGCAGGGCAAAAAAGTCTTTCTCTTTACGCTCTCGACAACCAATCATCCGCCGCACGTTGTCCCTGATGGCGTCAGTGTGAATCCTGTCGATCCGGCGCTTTTGCCGCCGTACATTGTCGACGACCGCAGTACTGAACTTATGCGGCGCCGTCTCGAGACATACCAGTATTCTGCCAACGCACTCGGGCGCTTTGTGCAGAGCCTGCGCGAGGCCGGTATTGCCCAGAAAATGGTGATGGCTGCCACGGGAGACCATAACTCGCGCATGCACTATGAGGCGCGCGGGTACTGGCATCACGGCAACGGCGTACCGATTCTCTTCTGGCTGCCGGAAGGCAGTCTGAAAACACCGGCAGATCTGAAGCGCTGGGTTTCGCACCGGGATATCTTCCCGACGCTCAATGCGCTCGTGCTGGGCAGAGCCCCCGGACTCACCGAAGGTCGCAATCTCTTTGCGCCTGCAGGTCGCATTCCGGCACAGAGCTTTGCCACGCTCGATACGTTCGGGCTGGTGCTGGGTGATTCAGGTGCAGTGTCGATCGGTGCTGACGGGGTGCTTACGTGCTACCGCTGGCAGGACGACACAATGCTCCCTGAATCTGTCTGCTCGCCGGAGAACCGCAGAGCGGGCGATATTGGCAGAGCGCAGCGGGCACTGCGGGACTATGAAGTGAGGCGGACGCTGCTCTCAAACGAAAAATAACTTCCTCTCTGGTGGTGAAGAGAAGTGGTTGAATTACGAAAATCAAGAATCGTGATGCGCATGAACAAGGAGGATCCCTCCTCGGGTGTTCACCGGCGCAGCCGTATTTCGCAGGAACGTGTTCTTGCGCTGTATAACAGCGGGTTGAGTGTCGCGCAGATAGCCGCGATCACAAAGGTGGGACGCGCGACGGTTTATAAACGTCTCTCCGGCCATCTAAGAAAACCGTCTGCAGCGAAGACTGAAGAGAGCACCCGCCGTCAGGAGTCATGCCGCTGGTTCAGGATGAGTGGCGGCGAGAAACTCGAGATGCTCGAGCGGCTTATTGACCGGCGTCCGGTTGATTACGGCATTGAGGCGGATCTGTGGGATATCGGCACTCTGGACGCCTACATCTTCCGTCTGTATAAGGCGAGAGTGAAAGAGGAGCGTCTCTATGCATGGCTGATTCAGGCCGGGGTGATATTTCCCGCGCCTCAGCACCGCCCGCCTGCAGCGTCAGCCGCAAAAGGCACAAAAGTGCTGTGGGTAAAGGAGCGCCACCTGCGTGAGCGTGCCGACTGGCTTCGCGGCTGGGGCATCACACCGATGATTTCCAGTCTGCGCTCCAAATGCATCTACACCGTAGCCCAGGTGGCCACCGGTGCGGACGGCAGACATCACTTCTTTCTGCGTAGCCGCGAGGTTAACGAAACCTTTTTTACCGAATTCCTCTCAAGACTCGTCAGAGACTTTGAGCCGGGAGCTTCAGTACAGATCATGTGTGATAAGGCCGCGCTGCACACGGGGCCCGTGTATGAGGCCTGGTGCAGAGCGCATCCGAATGTCACGCTTGTGGCTGTCTGATGCGAAAAAGGCCTGCAGGAGCTCCTGCAGGCCTTTGTGCGCTATGGCAACTTCGCTCAGGCGGAGAGGAAGTGCGCAACGTCACGCATTTCCTCTTCACACAGACCGTGTTCCATGTCATAGGTGGCAAAGTGGAACGCCGGATGCATTTCAGCCATTACCTGAGCGCCGCGTTGTGCAATCAGCGGAGAGATGACACTGTCAAACTCTCCGTGCGCCATATAAACCGGTGTGGAACGACCGGCAGGGGTCAGTTCGGCACGGAGTCTGTGCGCAAGCGGGACATAGCCCGAGAGGGCAATGATGCCGCCAAGCGGCTTTTTGAGACGGGCACCGGCATACAGTGCCACAGCAGCCCCCTGCGAGAACCCGCCAAGGTAAATCGAACTGCGACCAACACCCTGCTTTTCCAGATCATCAATGAGTTGCATCACGCGGGCGGCACTGAGGCGGATACCCACCTCATCCTCTTTATCATCAATCTGGTTACCGCGGATATCAAACCAGGCCCGCAGCGGATAGGCCGGGAATCTGCTGATGGTGCGCATGGGCGCATTGGGCAGAATGAAGCGGCAGTCAGGGCCGCCGAAGTCGAGTACCTCATCGGCAAATGAGGCAAAGTCGGTATTATCAACCCCCATACCGTGAAGCCATACCACGGTTTTTTCAGGCTGGGCACGGGTGGAGTGCCGTGCGCGGGTGATCAGCAGCTCTGAGGGTTTGAAGGGATCGACTTCAGGTTCCGCGGCAGGAGCACTTCCGGCGCCGGCGGTTTCGGCAGTCTGCACTGTTTTCGGTTCATTGCGCGTGGTTTTCTCAGCGGGTGCCTCTTTCACGGGAGTGTTTCCGGCTTGCGTTTTTGCGGCGGCGCTGTCATCGGATTTCACAGTGCCGGGCTTGACGGCATTCTTGGGACGGAAGGCTTTGATGACCTCTTCACGTGTTTCAATGTAGGGTCCGCCGATCAGGTCGATACAGTAGGGGACAGCGGCAAAAATGCCGTTGACAACCACTTTTCCGTTTTCGTCTTTGAGACCTTCCAGCGTTTCAGCAATCGCTTTGGGACGCCCCGGCAGATTGATGATCAGCGCGGCATGATCGGGTGTTTCCCGAAGCACGGCAACCTGACGCGAGAGGATGGCTGTGGGAACAAAATGTCCGGAGATGGCGCGCATCTGTTCACCGAAGCCAGGCATCTCACGGGTGGCCACTGCCAGCGTGGCCTCCGGGGTCACATCCCGGCGGGCAGGTCCCGTACCGCCTGTCGTCAGAATCAGATCACAGCCGATGATATCCACGAGTTCACGCAGCGTTTTCTCGATGGTGAACTGCTCATCGGGAATCAGACGCTTGTGAATTTTCAGCGGATTGATCATGGCCTTTTTACACCAGGCTTCAAGCGAAGGGATGCCTTCGTCGTCGTAGATGCCTCGGCTGGCGCGGTCCGAAATGGAGACCAGGCCCAGAATCAGTTCGTTTTCAGTGCTACGGGGTGGCTTCATAAGAAATTAAACTCCAAATTTCGCAGGTGACTTATTCGTCTTCGCTCTCGTCCTCATCGTGCCTGATCAGCTCGAGCGGCTCCTCGAGGAGCGAATGCACGTAGCGGTACAGTTCACGGGAGCTCTTTGGCGGTTTGGAGAGGCTGATTTCCTTACGGGCGTTACGCACCAGAGTGCGCAGCTGGGAGATGTCAGCCTCGGGATGCTGATCGATGAATTTCGTGACCGCCTCATCACCGGCGATCATCTGATCACGCCAGGTTTCACAGCGGTGCAGCAGGGCCACCGCGGCACGCGACTCGCCGGTTGCACGGTCGATAGCCTCGCGCACAGCCACAGGATCCATATTGCGCATCTTTTTGCCGATGAGCTGAAGCTGACGGCGCTGAGCGCCGAAACTTTTCATGCGGCGGAACTCTTTGATTTCAAAAAGCACATCTTCAGGGAGATTAATGCGCTTGAGCTGCTCGTCACCGAGTCTGGTCATCTCGCGTCCCAGATTCTGCAGTTCAGTCTGCTCACGTTTGAGCTGGGATTTGGACGGACCGTCGTAGACCGGGGTGTCGTCATCATCGAAGTGATTGTTGTTCTTAGCCATTTGACGTCAGAAGGTAAATACGGTTGACAGTTTTAGAGGCTCTATCATAACAGCCGCAGGACCTGCACGTGGAAAAACCCCGTCCGAGTCAGCAGGCGGAAAAGGAAAAAGCGGACGGGCCCTGTCAAACCCATCCGCTTTTGTTTGTGTGGAAACATCATGCAGTGCCGGAGAATGAGCACTTAATTTCAGAGAACGAAGTTCCAAGCTTCTTTGTTCTCCTAGCAGCCGAGCCGACCCCATTGGCTCTTTGTGTGGCTGCGTCGTTTCCTGTTAAGAAGAAATATACAGGAAGTACCTGACTAAATCAATAAGGTATTGTAAGAAAACTTGACTAAAATGATCGGGATTTGATTTACCTCAAAGATGAGACTCATTCGCATTTGTGACAATTTTTATCCTTACTGATATGGATGCATTCAACCTGCTGATTTTTAAGGGGTTACATGATATCTACCGGTAAATGGAGGCGGAACACAGAAAGGACAACACGGCATATGCGGCTGACAGTCAGGACGGATTCTGTCCGCAGGAAGGTGTCGGTGGAGAGCGCTCTGAAGACTGTTGAGCGGAGTGGCGTTCCGTTACTGAAGCCGCAGGAGCGGAGCTCGTTTTTTCGCGCATAGAAAAAGCGGATGAGCCCTGTCAAACTCATCCGCTTCAAAGGTTCCGGAAACTTCTGAAGTGCCGGAGATAGCACTGTTTTGGGATGGAAGAACAGGTCCAAGTTTCTGTTTCTTCCTGCAGTCACTGCCGACCCCTTGGCAGTTGATTGACTGCATTTCGTTTCCTGTTGAGAAGAAATATACAGGAAGTACCTGACTGAATCAATAAGGTATTGTAAGAAAACTTGAGTAATTTAATCAGGTTTTGATTTACCTCAAAAGATGAGAGTCATTCTCATTTATTTAAGTTTTTATTAAGATTTGATCGGGCTTTGGCTGTGTTTTGTGTGTCCAGAAACGGACAAAGTCTTCAGTTTTGAGTACAATGCCCACTCTTTTGAATCATCTTTCTTTGGCCGGTCAAGCCATGCATGAACAGTTACTTTCTGATTTTGACTTTGAGCTCCCTGAAGAGCTCATTGCTCAGTACCCTCTCGCCGATCGTTCCTCCTCCCGTCTTCTGCATATCAATGACGAGGTGATCGAGGACAGGCATTTCACAGATATTGAAAACTTCCTGCGCCCGGGTGATCTGCTTGTGGCGAATGACACCCGTGTGATCAAAGCACGTCTTTTCGGACACAAGCCCACGGGCGGTCATGTCGAGGCGCTCATTGAACGCGTCACCGGTGAGCATGATGCCATCGCGATGCTGCGTACGAGCAAAACCCCGAAACCCGGTTCGACAATCACTTTTGCTTCGGATGATGCCGAGGAGGTGGTGACGGTGCTCGGCCGTGAAGGGCAGTTTTTCCAGCTCAGTTTCACCCGTCCCGTGCTTGATGTGCTCGAAAAGCTCGGTAAGGTTCCGCTGCCGCCCTACATTACGCATTCGGCGGACAAAAGTGATGAGAGCCGTTACCAGACAGTCTATGCCCGGCATCCGGGTGCCGTGGCGGCACCGACTGCCGGTCTGCATTTCACCGATGAACTGCTCGGGAAACTCGCAAAAAAGGGTGTCGATATTGAATATGTGACACTGCACGTCGGTGCCGGAACCTTCCAGCCTGTGCGCGTGGACAATATTGCCGAACACCATATGCACTCCGAGTGGTATCACCTCAGCCCGGAGGTGGCCGAGCGGGTCAACCGTGCCAAGGCTGAAGGTCGCCGCGTGATTGCCGTCGGCACGACCTCGCTTCGCACGCTCGAGAGTGCTGCGGACCGTGCCGGTCATGTTGAGGCCGGCTCGCGCGACACGGCACTATTCATCACCCCCGGTTATGAATACCGCATTGTTGATGCGCTGATTACGAATTTCCATCTGCCCAAGTCAACGCTGGTGATGCTGGTGAGCGCGCTTGCCGGCCGTTCCCGCATTCTTGAGGCCTACCGCCATGCTGTGGAGCAGAAGTACCGGTTCTTCAGCTACGGTGACGCCTGCTTTATTGAGAAAACAAAGCGTCCGGCGAGTGAAACACAGGATTAAGGAGTCTCTGAATATGGCCTTTTCCTTTAAAGTCAAGACCACTTCCGGGCGTGCCCGTCGTGGTGAATTAACCCTGAATCACGGTGTTGTTCAGACACCGATTTTCATGCCTGTGGGCACCTACGGCTCTGTGAAGGCCATGGCGCCGTACGAGCTCAAGGAGATCGGTTCTCAGATTATTCTCGGCAACACCTTTCACCTGTGGCTGCGCCCGGGGCTCGATGTCATCGGCGCACACAAGGGACTGCATGACTTCATGCAGTGGGACAAACCCATTCTGACGGACTCGGGTGGCTTCCAGGTGTTCAGCCTCGGTGAGCTGCGCAAGATTACCGAGGAGGGGGTTCATTTCCGCAACCCGATTAACGGCAACAAGCTCTTCCTCTCGCCGGAGGTGTCCATGCAGATTCAGCATGTGCTCAATTCCGACGTCGTGATGCAGCTCGATGAGTGCACGCCGTACAAGATCGGTGATCGTCCCGCAACCGAACTCGAGGCTGCGAAGTCCATGCGCATGAGTCTGCGCTGGGCGCGCCGCAGCAAGGATGAGTTTGAACGCCTTGAAAATCCCAACACGCTTTTCGGTATCGTACAGGGCGGTATGTATGAGCATCTGCGCGAGGAATCTCTGGCCGGGCTCAAGGAGATCGGGTTCCACGGTTATGCCGTGGGTGGTCTCTCCGTTGGTGAACCCAAGGAGGAGATGAACCGGATCATGGATCATATCGTTCACAAACTCCCTGAAGATCATCCCCGCTATCTGATGGGGGTGGGCACACCTGAGGATCTCGTTGAGGGGGTTTCGCAGGGTATTGACATGTTCGACTGCGTGATGCCCACGCGTAATGCCCGCAACGGCTGGCTGTTTACGCGTTTCGGAGACATCAAGCTCAAGAATGCCCGCTACCGCAGCGATCTGCGTCCGCTTGATCCGACGTGCAACTGCTACACGTGCCGCAACTTCTCGCGCTCGTATCTGCACCATCTGCACAAGGTCGGCGAGATTCTCGGTGCGCGTCTCAACACGATTCACAATCTGAGTTTCTATCTGCAGATCATGCAGGAGATGCGTGATGCACTCGAAGCGGGTACTTTCGAAGAGTGGAAGCGTCAGTTTAAAGAGGATCGCGCCCGCGGCGTCGAGTAAGACAATGCAATTGCGCCTGAGGATGCCTCCCACGGCGCAGCGTTTGCCCCTATAATGGAAAATCACGGTATTCCGACCAGAATACCGCTTTAATCACACAATTTTGAATGACTGGAGTTCAAATGGTTTTTGTTCAAGAAGCCCTCGCCGCAGGTGAAGCCGCTCAGGCTGGCGGTATGGAAGCTTTTTTAATGCAGGTTCTTCCCCTGGTTCTGATTTTCGTTGTGTTCTGGTTCTTCCTGATCCGTCCGCAGCAGAAGCGTCAGAAGGAACACCAGAAGATGGTGGAAGCACTGACCCGTAACGATGAAGTGGTGACTGCCGGTGGTCTGACGGGCCGTGTGACTTCTGTCGAAGATCAGACGATCGGTCTGCAGGTGGCTGAAGTCGAAGGCAAGCCTGTTGTGATCCGTATGCAGCGCGCTTCGGTCACGATGGTTCTGCCCAAAGGCTCGGTGAAGTTCTGATCACCAGCGAATATCCGGACAAAAGAGAGCTCCACACAGAGTGGTCGCTCTCTTTTTCCAGTTTAAAGAAGTCCCGGAAATGGGAAAAACCCGGCGGCATCTGACGGACAAAAGTCCGTTTTATGCGGCCACACTCTGAACATAACACAAGGAAACAGTGCCGGGCTGGAAAAGCCCTTGTACTGACCGTTTTCTATGAATCGTTACCCCCTTTGGAAATACATCGTTATTCTGGTCGCGCTGCTGATCGGCGTGGTCTATACGATGCCGAATTTCTACGGTGAGTCGCCTGCAGTGCAGGTGTCCTCCGGGAAGGCCACCGTCAAGGTCACCGAGGATACGCTTCACAATGTGGAGTCGCTGCTGCAGACGGCGGGTCTGCATCCGAATGGCATTTTCTTTGAGCAGGGCGCTCAGCAGAATACCATCCGTGTGCGTTTTGACCCGACTGAAGCCGAAAAACAGCTGCAGGCCCGTGAAGTGCTGGAAAAGGCACTCAACAAGGATCCTGCTGATCCCGCCTACATTGTGGCGCTCAATCTGGTGCCCAACACGCCGAGCTGGCTTCTGAGCATTAACGCGCTGCCGATGTATCTCGGTCTGGACCTTCGCGGCGGCGTGCACTTCCTGCTGCAGGTTGATATGACCGCGGCAGTGACCAAGCGCATGGAAGCCTCGCTCAACGATATCCGCACCCAGCTGCGTGACAAACGCATCCGTCATACCGGCATCAGCCGCACGGGCGATGTGGTTGAAGTGCAGTTTGCCGATGCCGAAGAGCGCGCCAAGGCCAATGACCTGATGCGCAATACGCAGCCCGATATGGTGCTGACGCTCCCAGAGGCGAGTGCCGCGCCCTATGTTCTGCGTGCCACGCTTTCCCAGAAAGCCATGCGTTCTGTGCAGGACTACGCGCTCAAGCAGAACATCTCCACACTGCATAACCGAATCAATGAACTCGGTGTTGCGGAACCTGTGATCGCCCAGCAGGGTGCTGACCGTATTGTTGTTCAGCTCCCGGGCGTGCAGGATACCGCCAAGGCCAAGGACATTCTCGGCCGTACGGCAACGCTGGAAGTTCGCCTCGTTGATGATTCGCCTGAAGCGCTCTCGCAGATGGCCTCCGGTAATGTGCCTTTTGGCGATGAAAAATTCACCGACCGTGAAGGCAATCCGCTGCTGGTCAAGCGTCGCGTGATTCTTACCGGTGACAACCTCAACGACGCTCAGCCGGGCTTTGATTCCCAGACGCAGGAACCGACGGTGAACCTTGAGCTCGATAACCGCGGCGCACGCATCTTCAAGGATGTCACCCACGAAAACGTCGGCAAGCGTATCGCCATCATCCTCTTTGAAAAGGGTAAGGGTGAAGTGGTGACGGCGCCTGTGGTGCGTCAGGAAATCGGCGGCGGCCGTGTGCAGATTTCCGGTCGTATGACCGCTACGGAAGCCACCGACACCGCTCTGCTGCTGCGTGCAGGCTCTCTGGCTGCTCCGATGGAAATTGTTGAAGAACGTCTGATCGGGCCTAGCCTTGGTGAAGCCAACATTGCTGCCGGGTTCCGTTCCACGCTGTACGGCTTTATCATCATCGCCGTCTTCATGGCGGTTTACTATCAGGTCTTCGGTGTGGTCAGCGCAATCTCGCTGGTATCGAATGTGATGATGCTGATCGCTGTGCTGTCGATGCTGCAGGCCACGCTGACGCTGCCGGGTATTGCCGCTATCGCACTGACTCTCGGTATGGCCGTGGACTCGAATGTGCTCATTAACGAACGTATCCGTGAAGAACTCCGTGCCGGCAGACTGCCTCAGCTTGCCATAACGGAAGGTTACGATCGCGCCTTTGCAACGATTCTGGACTCGAACATCACGAGTCTGATTGCCGGTCTGGCGCTGCTGATCTTCGGTTCGGGTCCGGTGCGCGGCTTTGCCGTGGTGCACTGTATCGGTATCTGCACATCGATCTTCACGTCGGTGAGCGTCTCCCGTGCCATGATCAATCTGATCTACGGCCGCAAGAAGAAACTCGCGCGCGTGCATATCGGTCAGATCTGGCGTCCTGACGCAGACAAGTCGAAGTCATAACGGTGAGGTGAAATAAGATGGAATTTTTCCGAATTCATAGAACCATTCCGTTCATGAAGTACCGCCACATTCTGAACACGGTTTCGGTCGTGAGCTTTGTGCTGGCAGTGTTCTGGCTTGTTACACACGGTTTGGCATTCTCGATTGAGTTTACCGGCGGTACGCAGATGGAGGTTCATTATCCTGCTGCTGCGAACACCGAACAGATCCGTGACGATCTGAAGTCTGTCTCCAAGGAAGTGCTTGTGCAGACTTTCGGCACGGCCTCTGATGTGGTTATCCGCATGCCCAACAAGGAAGGACAGAATTCGTCCCAGGTGGCCGCCGAGGTCATGAAGGTGATTCAGGCTAAAACCCCGGAAGCTGTTCTGACGCGTACCGAGTTCGTCGGTCCGCAGGTGGGCGAAGAGCTTGCTCAGGACGGGGGTACCGCACTTGCCCTGGTTGTTGTCGGTATCATGATCTACCTGGCCTTCCGTTTCGAATGGAAGTTCTCGGTGGCGGCGATTATCGCCAACCTGCATGACGTGATTATCGTCGTGGGGATCTTCTCCTTTATGGAGTGGGAATTCTCGCTGCCGGTGCTCGCTGCTGTGCTTGCCGTGCTCGGTTACTCCGTGAACGAATCGGTGATTATTTTTGACCGTGTGCGTGAACACTTCCGCACCATGCGTCGTGCCGATACGATCGAGGTGATCAACTCTGCTATTACCGCAACGATCTCCCGTACGGTGATCACGCATACATCGACGCTCTGTATGACGCTCTCGATGTTCTTCTTCGGCGGTCCGGCTCTGCATTACTTCGCGCTGGCTCTGACCATCGGTATTTTGCTGGGCGTTTATTCTTCTGTGTTCGTGTCCGCTGCGATTGCCTTGTACTTAGGAGTCAAACGCGAGGACTTGGTGAAGAAGGTTCGCAAAGACGAAATCTCCGATATGGTTCCGTAATTCCGTTCGGATATTGTTCTAAAGAGAGGGGGCTTCGGCCCCCTTGCTTTTTGGATAGACCTAATCGGGTAATCAAACAGCCGAATAATTCGTCATCCTCCTAAGATGGAAGTCTTAAGGGGATTTGTTGAATGAAGACTGCATTTCGTTGGTTTATTTTTTCCGTCAGCCATGTGGAGGATTTCCACGGACGCGCAGGAAGAGTCGAAGTGTGGAGCTTCGTATTTTTTCAATGCATCTTTCTTGCGCTGGCGGCAGGCATTGATTTGCTTTTCACCGGTTTTCCGATCGTCCTGCCGATTTATGCGGCTTTAACATCAATTCCTTCCGTTCTATTGTTTATTCGCCGATTACATGACTGCGGATATTCGGGTTGGTGGGTTTTTCCTGCTATAGTTCCTCCGATTTGCTTTTTTGTCATGTGCTGGGCTCCTGATCCGGCACAGCCGAACAAGTACGGAACGACCGAGCGTCTGCCTTCGAAGAATCTGCGAGCGAAAACAGTGCCTCCGTTAATTGACGGCATTGAGTATTTGACGCCGCCTCCGATGCCTTTTGAACCGGCAGTAAAAAGACGCGAAGAATTGTTCGAAAAAGAGCAGAAAGAAATTATTGAACAAGAGAAAGTACCTAACAGCAAGGAGACACAAAATGAAAAAGACATCCGCCAAACAGGCCAAAAAGATTGAAAAACGCATTCTCGCCGTTGTCGCTGATCTGAAGAAAGCCAAAAAGGCCCGTAAGATCGAACACATCGAAATGGCTGAGAAGTTCCTGGCCAACCTGACTGCAAAACTTGATGTTGCAGCTGCCGATCTGAAAGCTAAGAAAGAGAAGCTGATCTTGGCTCAGGAAGCTAAAGAGAACGCCAAGGCCCAAGCAGCCGAATACAAAGAAGGCGGCAAAGAAGCTAAGGCTGAAGAAAAAGCTGCTGATGAAGGCAAGGCTAAAGAAGCTAAAGTTAAAGAGGCC
>CAJJRX010000003.1 GCA_905194315.1 uncultured Sutterella sp.
GCACGCCCGGAACCCAGTCAAAGGCTTCGATGGTGTGCACATAGGCGTGATCGATGTTGATCACGCCGTCCCGGTCGAGAAACGCGGCCTTGTGCATTGCTTATACCTCGGGGCAGGCCTTGAGGAGGTAGTTCATATAGTCACGCGTGCCTTCCTGCACGGAGCGGAACTTCACATCACAGCCGGCAGCGCGCAGCTTCTCGAGGTTGGCCTGAGTGTAGGCCTGATACTTACCTTTGAGCGCTTCGGGGAAGCTGATGTATTCAAGTTCGCCGCTGCTCACGGCTTCGGCGAGGGTGAGCTCGGCCCGACCTTCAGAGGCGCGCAGGGAATTGATCACGGAGAGTGCCACATCATTGAACGGCTGGGCACGGCCTGTGCCGCAGTTGTAGATGCCCGAAACCGGTTTGTCGAGGAAGTGCAGAAGCACCGAGCAGACGTCATCGATATAGACAAAGTCGCGCAGCTGCTCACCGTTGCCGTAGCCGAGACAGCCTTCAAAGAGCTTGACCTTGTGATCACGGCGGTACTGGAAGTACTGGTGATAGGCCACACTGGCCATTCTGCCCTTGTGCTGTTCATGCGGTCCGTAGACATTGAAGTAGCGCAGACCGATAACCGGGGCTTTCAGCGTGGCGAGTTCACGGCGCAGCACCTGGTCAAAGAGGTACTTGGAATAGCCGTAGACATTGAGCGGATGCTCATAGGCAACATTCTCAATGAACTCCAGACGGTCGCCATAGGTGGCGGCGGAGGAGGCGTAAATGAAGGGGATTCCGAGCTCCTGAGCCCAGCGGAACAGTTCGAGCGTGTAGCGGTAGTTGTTTTCCATCATGTACACGCCGTCCTGCTCCATGGTGTCGGAGCAGGCGCCCTGGTGGAAGATCGCTTCGGGTTTCGGAGCCGAGCCGTTACGCACGCGGGCGATGAAGTCCACTTTGTCAAAGTAGTCGGAAATCTGACATTTGGCGAGGTTGACGAACTTTTCGCTTTTGCCGAGATGGTCCACGGCAATGACATCCGTGATGCCCCGCTTGTTAAGCGCCAGAACGTTGTTGCAGCCGATAAAGCCGGCGGCACCTGTAACGAGAATACTCATGAAATCAAACTCCGAAAATACTTATTGTGCGTCACCGAACAGTTCCGCATAGCTCACCGAGGCGGTCCCGAGTTTGCCGACCACAATGCCTGCGGCGCGGTTGGAGATGCGCACGGCATCCTCGATCGGCGCCCCGCTGGCGATCATCGTGGCCAGAACGGCAATCACTGTGTCACCGGCACCGGAAACATCAAAGACCTCACGTGCCTGAGTGGGCACGGTAAGTGAGCCTTCATCACTGTAAAGTGTCATCCCTTCCTCACTGCGCGTCAAGAGCAGATATTTGAGATTGAGATGGTGGCGAAGATTCTGTGCACGCTCTTTGAGGTCGCTCTCCGAGCGCCACTGCCCGACAACCTGCTGCAGCTCGGCGCGGTTGGGCGTAATAACGGTTGCCCCTTTGTAGCGGTCGTAGTCGCTGCCTTTGGGATCCACCAGAATCGGCAGTCCCGCTTCGCGGGCGCCGGCGATCATGTGGGTGATGTGCGAGAGACCGCCTTTGCCGTAGTCTGAAAGCAGCAGCGCGGAATGTTCGGGCAGGAGCCGGTCAAAGACGCTCAGATGCTTGGAGAGTGTTTCCTCATGCGGGAAATCCTCAAAGTCGCAGCGAACCATCTGCTGCTGGCGGGCAACGATGCGCAGCTTCACTGTTGTGGTGAGCTGAGGGTCAAACTGAAACACCGGATTGATGCCGGTATCGCGCGAGCGCTTCTCCAGTTTGCGGCCGGCCTCGTCATCCCCGACCACGCAGAGCAGAGAGGGTTTGGCGCCGATACTGGCGATATTCAGGGCAACGTTGGCGGCACCCCCGAGACGTTCCTCGCAGCGGGTGACCTTAACGACCGGAACCGGTGCTTCGGGCGAGATACGGTCGGCATCGCCGAACCAGTAGCGGTCAAGCATCGCATCGCCGACAACCAGTACACGGGCGTTTTGAAAAGACTGTGCGTTCATAGCGCGAAAAAACTCCAATGCGTGCACCCGGGAAAGAGGAAAATGTCACTCTTTTTGTCTGAAAAGAGCTGTGCAAACACGCAGGAATTCTGTGCTGTCACAAATACCGGGCGCAGTCGTGGTGGACTCATTATATCGAGCGGAAACAGAGAAACAACTTTTTCTTGTAAGGATATCCGACGTTGAAGTTGTGAACTCAAGTATTATCCGATCTGCTTCTTGTACGGGCAGAGCAGTGTTTTTGGCTAAAATACGTACAACTGACTAGGGCGCAGAGGCGTCCTAAAAAACATAAGCATAAGGATCAAACATACTATGACGGCGGATTTATCCATCTTTAAAGCATATGACATTCGCGGAATTGTCGGAAAAACTCTGACCGAAGATGTCGTGCGGGATATCGGTCGCGTGTTGGGGACTATGGCACGTGAAAAGCAGGTCGAATCGATTTGTGTTGGACGTGACGGTCGCCTTTCCGGCCCGGCGTTGAGCCAGGCCCTGATGCAGGGTATCGCATCGGCCGGTGTGGACGTTCTCGACATCGGTATGGTGCCCACGCCTGTTCTGTACTTTGCTACGAAGCATTTCGGCAACGGCTCCGGCGTTGCGGTGACCGGCTCTCACAACCCGCCTGACTATAACGGGCTCAAGATGATGCTTGCCGGTCTGACGCTCTTCGGTGATGAAATCCAGAGCATTGGCGCCCGTGTCAATGCCGGCGAATGGACCGAGGCCCAAACCCCGGGCAGCATCAAAGAGGTTGATGCGCTCACGCCCTATCTCGAAAAAGTGATCGGGGACGTCAGGCTCGACCGCCCGATGAAGGTGGTGGTGGATGCCGGCAACGGTGTCGCCGGCCCGACGGCGGTGCGTCTGCTTAAGGCGCTCGGCTGTGAAGTGATTGAACTCTATACCGACATTGACGGCAATTTCCCCAATCACCACCCGGATCCCTCCAAGCTTGACAATCTTGCCGATCTGAAAGCCACGCTGATGACCGGTGACGCTGAGGTGGGGATTGCCTTTGACGGCGACGGAGACCGTCTCGGGGTCGTGACCCGCGCAGGCAATGTGATTTTCCCTGACCGTCAGATGATGCTTTTTGCTGCGGATATTCTCGAGAAGCATCCGGGCGCTCAGATTGTCTATGACGTCAAGTGCACCCGCCGTCTGATCCCCTGGGTGAAAGAACACGGCGGCGTTCCTGTCATCAGCTGCACAGGCCACTCGCTGGTGAAGGCGAAACTGCGTGAAACCGGTGCGCTTTTTGCCGGTGAAATGTCCGGGCATCTGTTCTTCAATGACGGCCGCTGGCCAGGCTTCGATGACGGTGTGTATGCCGGCGCGCGCCTGCTGGAGATTCTCTCGCGCACGGATAACCCCTCCGAGGTGCTTGACGCGCTTCCGACCGCCTGCAATACGCCTGAGTTACAGATTCCGGTGAAAGAAAACACAAACAAGGAAATTGTTGCAAAACTGCAGCGTTCCCTCTCTTTCCCCGATGCCACCGACGTTATTACGATTGACGGCGTACGTGCCGAGTGGGAAGATGGATTTGCTCTGGTTCGTGCTTCTAACACCACCCCCGTGCTGGTACTGCGCTTTGAAGGGGATACCCCGGAAGCACTTGAACGCATCCAGTCGACCTTTATGGCTGCCGTGGCGCAGGTTGAGCCCGATCTGGCTCTGCCCCGCTGAGTCTCGTTAAAGGAAAAGGATTATGTCTGAGAAAGTCTTCACACGTCCCCTGCTGGGGGAAACGCGCGAGCGTTCTCTTTGCGAAAGTACGGCCTGCGGTATCCGTCTGGATATTTCCCGTCAGCGTCTGACCAATGAGGAATATCAGGATCTGCAGAAGCTTTACGAATCCCGTGGTGTCCACAAGGCGTTTCTGCGCATGATCAAGGGCGAGGTTGTGAATGCCTCGGAAAACCGTGCCGCTCTGCATACCCTGCTGCGTGCCAATACTTCTCGACTGCCTGTTTTCAAGGAAGTGATGGCCGAACGCCAGCGTATGCTCGACTTTGCCCGCCGTGTGCGTAACGGCGAATGGCGCGGCTGCCGCGGTGACGTGATCACTGATGTGATCAACATCGGTATCGGCGGTTCGGAAATGGGACCGCATGCGGTTTACCATGCGCTGTGTGCACCGGATCAGCAGATTCAGGTCCACTTCCTCTCGAGTGTGGACGGGATTCTGATGGAGCGTGTGCTGGCCAAGTGCAAGGCCAAAAGCACGCTCGTGGTTGTTTCCTCGAAAAGTTTCAAAACCCGCGAAACCCTCGTCAATGCCGCTGCGGTTGACCAGTGGCTGCTCGATAACGGTATCGTGGGACGTGACCGTCATGCCCATATGGTGCTCGCCACTGCCAATCCCGATGCGGCCAATCAGATGCTGCTGCCGCGCGAAAATGTGTTTGCACTCTGGGACTGGGTGGGCGGCCGTTTCTCCGTGTGGGGCTCTGTCGGTCTGCCGCTGGCCATTGCGCTTGGCGAGGGGGTGTTCAAGGAATTCCTGAGCGGTGCGGCCGAAATGGACCGCCATACCGCCACGACGCCTTTTGAGCATAACCTGCCGGCACAGCTCGCTATGCTGTCGTTCTACAACCGCCGCAATCTGGAGGTTCCCTCGTTCTGTTTCCTTTCGTACGATGAGCGTCTGCGCATCATGGCCCCCTGGCTCCAGCAGCTTGAGATGGAATCGCTGGGCAAGTGCCAGGATCAGCAGGGCAAACTGATTGAAGAGCTCACCGGTCAGCTCGTCTGGGGCTACAGCGCCAACGAAGGTCAGCACAGCTTCTTCCAGTGGCTGCGGGAAGGGACAGGCAACACCAGTATCGATATTCTCTGGTCTGAAATGCCCGGTCACCGTTATGCCGAACTCTATCGAGTTCTGCAGGCAAACGCCCGTGCGCAGACCGAGGCGCTGATCGCCCGTACAAGCCGTCTGCCGTATTTCAATGCGGTGAATGTGGTTGCGCTTGACGCGGTCACCCCGCGCCGTCTGGGCAGCCTGATGGCAATGTATGAACATAAGGTGACGATGCTCGGTACGCTCTACAACATCAACCCGTTTGACCAGCCCGGTGTGGAACTGGGCAAGCGTCTGAGTTCGCGTGTTGAACGCGGCGAGTCTGTTGAGTCCTCGCTTGAGGAAGTCAAAGCGAGCATCAGCTGATGAAAGTCCTCATAGTGAAAACCTCGTCCATGGGAGACATCATCCATGCGCTCCCGGTCGCACACGACCTCAAGGCCGCACTCGGCGACGGGGTGGAGCTGCACTGGGTGGCCGAGGAAAGTTTCCGCGAGATTCCGAGACTTGCGCCGGGTGTTGACAGAATTTATGTCACGGCATTCCGCCGCTGGCGCAAGCATCCCTTCTCAAAGAGTGTGCGTGAGGAAATCTCCTCGCTAAAAGCCGCTCTTGAGGCTGAGCACTATGATGTGGTGCTCGACATCCAGGGACTGCTCCGCTCAGGTCTTGTCTGCCGCTGGACGAAGGCTCACTCGATCGGCTATTCGTTTTCGACGCTGCGTGAACGGCTCGCAGGGCTGTTCTACGATGAGCGGCTTGATCTGCCCGAGGAGCTCGGTGCGGTAAAACGCTACCGCATGGCTGCCGCGCAGGTTTTTCATTATGAAATTGATCAGGCGCATCCGGTTTTCGGTCTTCAGGCCAGGCTCAAGGGCTTTATGCCTGAGGGTTCGCGCTATGCGGCGCTTGCCGTGAACACCAGCCGCGATGAAAAACTCTGGCCTGAGGAGCACTGGCTTGCGCTGGGTCGCTATCTGCTGACCCGCGGTCTGAGCAGTGCATTTTTCTGGGGTAACGACGTTGAGCGTGAACGTGTGGAACGTCTTGCAGCAGCGCTTCCCGGCGCGGTTGTTGTGCCGCGTGACGGTCTCGAGTCGACAGCTGCCACGCTCTCGCGTGCCGCCGGTGTGATCGGTGTGGATACAGGCCTGACACATCTGGGGGCGGCGCTAGGTCGCCCCAGTGTCGGCATTTTCGTTTCCACACCCACGGAAACGCTCAAACTGTGGGGGGATGGTCCTGTCACCAGTCTTGGCGGAATCGGCGTTGTGCCGACGGTGGAGGAGGTGATCTCCGCCTTTGAAAAAGTACTCGGAGAGTCAAAGTGAAAATAACACCTAAAATGTACCGGGCAATCAGTGTGGTTGCTCTGCCTTTGGCTAGTCTTTATCTGATGTGGCGTTCGCGTCGCCAGCCTGAATACCGTCAGTTCTGGGATGAGCGTTTCGCCTGGTCGAGTTTCCCTCTGAAAACCAACCGTCCGCGTGTCTGGATTCATGCCGTGAGTGTCGGGGAGACCAATGCCGCAAAACCTCTTCTGCAGGCAATTCTGAAGCAGTGGCCCGAATGTGACGTGCTGCTCACACACATGACGCCGACCGGGCGCGCCGCCGGCAAGGCACTCGTGGAGCTCGCCCCGGAGCGCATCGTGCAGACTTATCTTCCTTACGATGCGCCGTACGCCGTGCGTAAATTCTTCCGTCAGACCCGCCCGACGCTGGGCATCATCATGGAGACGGAAGTCTGGCCTAATCTCATGCAGGAGGCTCAGCGTCTCGGTATTCCGATGGTGCTCGCCAATGCCCGCGAGAGTGAAAAGTCACAGGCTCAGGCAGCCCGAGTGATTGATCTGATGCGTCCCGCCTTTGAGAGCTTTGAGGTGATTCTCGCGCAGAGCGAGGAGGATAAGGCAAGGTTTGAAAGCCTCGGTGCCAGACGGATTCTTGTCTGCGGCAGTGTGAAATTTGACATTCAGCCCAACCTCTCGCAGGTGGCGGCCGCCAGAGACTGGAAGAGCCGGCTCTCCCGCCCTGTGGCACTGATCGCCTCCACGCGTGCCGGTGAGGAGCTGCAGTTTGCCCGTGCGCTCAAGGAAAACGAGGCGCTGCGCAAACGGGTGCTCACCGTGATTGTTCCGAGACACCCTGAACGTTTTGATACGGTGCACGGTCTGATCAGCGGCTGCGGCCTCAAGGTGGTCCGCCGCTCAGCAATCCGTGATGCCGGGGAGATCCCGGCAGACTGCGATGTGCTTCTCGGTGACAGCATGGGTGAGATGAGTTTTTACTGTGCGCTTTCCAATATGGTGGCCATGGGCGGCTCTTTTGAACCCTTCGGCTGTCAGAATGTCATCGAACCCGCACTTGCCGGCAGTCCGGTGGTGGTGGGACCGAGCACATTCAATTTTGACAAGATTGTGCGCGACGGTAAGGCTGCTGGTGCAATGCTGCAGGTCGATACGCCTGCCGATGCCCTGCAGTGCTTCAGCCACTGGCTCGACAACCCGGTTGAACATGTCAAGGCCTCCGAGGCCGCTCTGACTTTTGCCCATGAATATGCAGGGGCAACCGAGCGGATGATGGAGGTGCTGGAGGAAATATGGAACAAAGCCCAAAAGAATGTCCTGTCAATGTCCTGAGCATTGCCGGTGTTGATCCGTCGGGCGGTGCCGGCGTGCTTGCCGACATCAAAGCCATCAGTGCCTGCGGTGCCTATGCCTGCGGCGTGGTAACCGCGCTCACCGCACAGAACACCCGCGGGGTTCAGGGGATTTTTCCCGTTCCGCCGTCCTTTGTGAAGCAGCAGCTTGATGTGCTCTTTGACGATGTGTCGATCGATGCCGTGAAAATCGGCATGCTTGACAACGCCGAGCTCATCGAGGTGGTTGCCCAGACGCTTGAGAGATATCGTCCGAAGGTTGTTGTGCTTGATCCGGTGATGGTCGCCAAGAGTGGTGACCGTCTGCTTGCGCAGGAAGCGGTCAGTGCACTGCGTGACCGTCTTCTGCCGCTCGCCACAATGATCACGCCTAATCTGCCCGAGGCGCTTGCGCTTCTCGGTCAGGATCAGCGCGGCGTGTCAGAAGAGGAATTCCCGGCGATGGCTGCCGATCTCTGGAAGCTGATGAAACGCCGTGAGGCCTGGGTTTATCTCAAGGGAGGACATCTCGGCGGCAAGGATTCTCCGGATATGCTCTTTAACGGGTTTGTTACGGTCCGTCTGGAAGGCACCCGTATTGACACCGATAATGATCACGGGACGGGCTGTACGCTTTCTTCGGCGCTTGCCAGTCTGCTGCCGCGCCACGATGTGATTGATGCCTCGCGCATGGCCAAGGAGTATCTCACCCAGACGCTTCAGCACGCCGGGGAACTCTCTGTGGGACACGGCCACGGCCCGACGAATCACTTCTGGGCACTGCCGCCGCTCAGCTTTACCCGCGACTAGGAAAAGAAAGAATAGAGAAGGCAGAAATGTAACAAAATATGTCTTTTCTATTGACGAATCACGATTCGTTGTGCATAATGCTTCTCCTCAGTGGCGCATTAGCTCAGTCGGTTAGAGCAGAGGAATCATAATCCTTGTGTCCGCGGTTCGAATCCGTGATGCGCCACCACTGAATTCCGGCCCCGTTCTACTCAAGGTAGAGCGGGGTTTTCTCTTTATTGCCTCCCGCTGACGCACCTTCCTTAGTGAGTAGCTCCAATGCGGCCTCTGTTACGGGGCTGAACGGGCAGATACGTTTGTTATACTGACTTCCTCATTGTGTTAGACGCCTCGCTACAGACCGTGTTTTTGCGGTAAAAAACTTCCCTCAGGCCTGTTGCTGGCCGGGCAGAGGCGCATTTTGGTTTCTTCTGAATTTCTGGATAAAGCCGTGACAACCAAGAAATTGTATCTGCGCAGCTTCGGCTGCCAAATGAATGACTACGACACCGCCCGAATTGCCGACCTTCTCGCCGAACGCGGCTATGAGAAAACGGATGATCTCTCCGAGGCTGATCTGGTGGTCATGAACACCTGTTCGATCCGTGAAAAAGCCCAGGAAAAGACGTTCTCGGATCTCGGGCGCATCCGTGAAATGAAGGAAAACCGTCCCGGGATGATGATTGCGGTTGGCGGATGCGTTGCCAGTCAGGAGGGCTATAACGTTGTCAAGCGTGCCCCGTATGTTGATGTGGTTTTCGGCCCCCAGACACTGCACCGTCTGCCGGAGCTGCTCGAAAAGCGCGTCGAAACGGATCATCCGCAGGTGGATGTGAGCTTCCCGGAAATTGAAAAGTTTGACCACCTGCCCGCGCCCCGCGCGGAAGGTGCAGCGGCATTTGTTTCGATTATGGAAGGCTGCTCGAAGTACTGCTCCTACTGTGTGGTGCCCTATACCCGCGGTGAGGAGATCTCCCGTCCGCTCGTGGATGTGCTCCTTGAGGTGGCGCAGCTCGCCGATCAGGGGGTCAGGGAGGTGACGCTGCTCGGTCAGAACGTCAACGCCTACCGGGGGCTCGGCCCCGACGGGGAAACGGTTGACTTTGCGCTGCTGCTTGACTACGTGGCGGAGATTGACGGGATTGAACGTATCCGCTACACAACGAATCATCCGCGCGAATTCAATCAGCGTCTCATCGATGCCTATGCCCGTATCCCGAAGCTCGTCAATCATGTGCACCTGCCTGTTCAGGCGGGCTCGGACCGCGTGCTTGCCGCCATGAAGCGCGGCTACACCGTGCTTGAATACAAGTCCATCATCCGCCGTCTGCGCGCAGTGCGACCGGATATCTCGGTTGCGACGGACTTCATCGTCGGGTTCCCCGGGGAGACGGAAGCTGATTTCGAGGAAACCATGAAGCTGATCGAAGAGATCGGTTTTGATGCGAGCTTCTCGTTTGTCTTCAGCCCGCGCCCGGGTACGCCGGCGGCCCGCATGCCTGACGATACGCCCTATGAGGTGAAGGCAGAGCGTCTGCAGCGTCTGCAGGCGGCGATTGATGCCAACGCCACGCGCATCAGCGAGGCGATGCTCGGCACCGTTCAGCGTGTGCTGGTGCTCGGCCCGGCGCGTCGCCATGAAGGGTATATGATGGCAAGAACAGACAACAACCGTATCGTGAACTTCAAGGGGGATGATTCCCTCAAGGATCAGATGGTCCAGGTTCGCATCACGGAGGTTTATCCCCATACTCTGGGTGGTGAACTCGTTTAACAGGACAGCAGCGGATGACGGAAAAAGCCAGGACAGACAACACGCTTACTCTTAATTTTGATACAAGCAACACGGCGCTCTCGGGGCTTTGCGGTCCGACGGACCAGAATATCCGGGAGCTTGCCTCGCAGCTTGGCATTCAGATCCGCCGCCGTGGAAGCCAGTTCACGCTCTACGGCGAGCGCTACAAAATCGAGCAGGGAGCCTCCAATCTCGAGACACTGCTGCGCCAGGTTGAAAAGACCGGCAAGGCGCTCGGTGTGGAGGATGTGCAGTGGCTCTTTGTCGGACAGAAGAACACGCCCCGTCATTCGATCTCGGATGAGGAGGATGGTCAGGGAACGGTGGATCTGAAGGTCCGCCGTCGCGATCTTCAGGGCCGCACGACCAATCAGCGTATCTACCTCAATTCCATCCTCTCGCACGACATCAGTTTCGGTATCGGCCCGGCCGGTACCGGTAAGACGTATCTTGCGGTTGCCACCGCAGTGGACGCCTTCGAGCGCGGCAGCGTGGAACGTATCGTGCTGACCCGTCCGGCGGTTGAGGCCGGCGAGCGGCTCGGTTTTCTGCCCGGCGACCTCACACAGAAGGTTGACCCGTATCTGCGCCCGCTCTACGATGCGCTTTTCGATCTGATGGGTTTTGAGAAGTCGCAGCGGCTCATGGAGCGCCAGCTCATTGAAGTTGCACCCCTTGCCTACATGCGCGGCCGCACGCTCAATAACGCGTTCATCATCCTTGATGAGGCGCAGAACACAACACCCGAGCAGATGAAAATGTTCCTCACCCGTATCGGGTTCGGCTCCAAGGCGGTGATCACCGGTGACATCACCCAGATCGACCTCCCGAAAGGCGTGCCGAGCGGTCTGAAGCAGGCTGCCCAGATTCTGCGCAATGTCCGCGGCATTTCGATCACACGCTTTAACGCCTCCGACGTTGTCCGCCACCCGCTGGTGGCCCGCATTGTTGAGGCCTATGAGGCGCTTGAGGAACAGAAAAAAGAACAGCAACACTGAAACAGCGAAAGAGGCCTGTTATGGAAAGTATTGTGTTAAGCACTCAGAACATGTCCAGGTTTCCCGGGCTTCCTGCAAAAAAGACGATGCAGCGCTGGATGAGTCACGCCTGTGAACGTCCGACAGAAATCACCGTCCGTTTTGTCGATGAGCAGGAGGGACGTGAACTCAATTCAACCTACCGTCACAAGGACTATGCCACTAATGTGCTCACCTTCAACTACACCGAGGAGCCCGTGGTGACGGCGGATGTGGTGATCTGCGTGCCTGTGCTTGAACGGCAGGCGGCAGAGCAGGGCAAGACGTTCAGGGAGCATCTTGCCCACCTGCTGATTCACTCCGTGCTGCATGCGCACGGCTACGACCATCTCGAAGAGGCTGAGGCTGAAGAGATGGAGACGCGGGAAACCGAGATCATGCTCGGACTGAAGTTCCCCGATCCCTACAGCGACAAAATCGGCATCGTCCACGACTGATGTGCTTCTGCCCGTGAGGAATCACCTCCGGCGGAGCCTGTGCAAAGCCGCGGACTTTTGTATACTTAAAAAATCTCTGCTGTCCGGCGCAGAGTCCTCAGTGTTCTGAGGGGATCTCGGAGAGGCGCCGGCGGCTTTTTGAGCAACAGTAAGGATGTATGCCCAGTTCTAATGAACCCCCGAGTCCGGGGAAAAACAGGACTTTTCTTGAACGTCTGTCCGCCCTGTTCCATGTCGAGGATGTCAGCGACCGCAATGCGGTGCTTGAGATGCTCAAGGAGGCGCGGCGGCGTGATGTGTTTGACGAGGATACGCTCTCCATGATGGAGGGAGCCCTTGAGGTTTCCGATCTGAGAGCGGCTGACCTGATGATTCCTCGTGCGCAGGTTGACGCCGTTGACCTGTCCATGCCTCAGAGACAGTGGCTCGAAGAGCTGATCCGCTCCGGTCACTCCCGCTTCCCTGCCATTGAAGGCGATCTCGATAACGTCATCGGCGTGCTCCACGCCAAGGATCTGCTTCAGCTGCTTGTGCGCGGTGATATCGACGTGAAGTCGATGATCCGTCCTGCCCGTTTTATTCCTGAAACTCAGCCCATCAATGTGCTTTTGCGCGACTTTAAAACGACGCGCAGCCACATGGCGCTCGTTATTGACGAGTTCGGCAGCATCTCCGGGCTGATCACAATTGAAGACGTGCTCGAGCAGATTGTCGGTGAAATTTCGGATGAATTTGACCACGACGATACGAGTCTCAACATTCAGCCTGACGGTCCCGGCCGCTGGCGTGTGAAGGGCTGGACTGAACTTGAGCAGTTCAATGAGTATTTCGGCACGACGCTCTCGGACGAACGTCTGGAGACGATCGGCGGTCTGGTGACGGACCGTTTTGAACACGTGCCCCGCAAAGGGGAAATGATCGAGGAGTGCGGTATGCGTTTTCGCATTCTCAGCGGAGATGACCGTCAGGTGCGGCTGCTCTCCGTGGAACGCATCCCGGTGCCTGCCGGAGCAACTGCTGCCGGTGACTGAGTCCGGTTTTACAGAGAGCCTCCATGTCCGCCGCCCATACTGACAATATTTTCAGACACCGCTTTGACCGGTTCGCCTCGCTTGCAGGTGCGGCCATTGCAGGCGCACTGTTTCAGCGGGGATTCACGCCGACTTTTGAGTGGTGGTTCCCTGTGCTCGGGCTTCTCGGCTGGATGTTCCTGCTTGAGCGGAGCCCTTCGCGCAGACACTCCGTACTGCTCGGGCTTCTGTTCGGTCTGAGCTGGTTCGGGCTCGGTCTGCAGTGGACCGTTAACTCCATGACGGATCACGGGCATCTGCCGTGGCTGCTCGCCGAAGGCGGTGTGGCGCTGCTTGCGCTGGTTCTCAGTGTTTCTCCGGTGCTGACCGCACTTGTTCTCGGACCGCGGCGCGAGCGTCCGATCAGCCAGTTCATGCTGAGTTTTGCCGGCCTCTTCACGCTGACCGAGTGGATTCGCGGGGCGGCGGTTTTCAATTTTGACTGGCTCAACCCCGCCTATCTGATGATCAACACCTGGATTGCAGGCTGGGCGCCGCTGGGCGGTGAGTTCGGCCTGCTGCTTGCATCGCTTGTCTGCGCTGCGGGGGTGATCACTCTCATTTTCGGACGTTGGCCGGAAAGGGCGGGGGCAGCGCTTGTCTGTGTGCTCCTTTATGCGGTCTCCTACTGGTCCGGACACACCGTCTGGTCGGAGAAAACCGGTGAGGTGCGCGTAGAGGTGATGCAGCCTGACCTGCCAATCGTGGATGCGTTTATGCGGGTAGATCCTGCGATGCGCCTGGCGGAACTCAGAAAAGGGCGCTCGCTCTACCTGGCTGCGCCGGAGGAAAAACCG
Organism: uncultured Sutterella sp.; assembly: GCA_905194315.1. Lineage (GTDB taxonomy): Bacteria > Pseudomonadota > Gammaproteobacteria > Burkholderiales > Burkholderiaceae_F > Sutterella. The sequence continues at coordinate 13,431 of CAJJRX010000003.1, forward strand.
CTGATGGCACTGATGCCTGAGGGTGTTGTCAATGAGCCCTTCTCCCGGCTCTCCGGACGGGCGGAAACGGAACTGCGCTCTCTGCTCGAGGAGACCGGTGTGCCTACTTTTGTCAATGCGTTTCGTATGCAGAAGCGCCGCTACTTCAATACGACACTGGTGCTCACGTCCGATGCGGCGCTGGGCGTGACGGATAAGCGCCATCTGGTGCCTTTCGGTGAGTTTGTCCCTGAAGGGGCGCGCTGGTTTATCAATCTGCTTGGCATACCGATGTCTGACGTACTCCCCGGCGCCCCTGATCAGCCCGCCCTCCGGCTGGGCGGTCACAATGTCGGTCTGCTGATCTGTTACGAAAATCTGTTTGCGGATGTGCTTCGCAGCTACTGGGAACACGGCAGCGGTGTGGATTTTGTTGCGCTGACGGCCAATCTGGGCTGGTTCGGGCCGGACATTGTGCCGCAGCATATGCAGATTACGCGGCTCAGAGCCATGGAGGTGGCCCGCGCGGTTGTTGTTTCTTCGAACACCGGTCTGAGCTCTGTGATCGGTGCCGACGGGCGCTTCCTGCAGCATCTTGCCCCGTTTGGGGCGGACTACGCGGTGATGACGGTGCCTGTGATGACCGGAGAGCCCACGCCGTTTGTCCGCTGGGGATCCACACCGGCTCTTGTGATCGCTTTGCTTCTGTTTTTAGTGGGTTTTTTGAACTTCCGGCGCGTAAGGACTTGAGAGCCCCCGGGTCTTAAGTGCTAAAATAGGCAATTCCCGATCCGGGGCAGGGTACTGAGCGCCCGGCGCAATGCCGCCCTGCCGGATCTGCCGGACAGATTTTCTGAAGAGTCATCACGGATGACTCTTCTTCGTTATTTTCTCCGGGACTCTGTTCCCGCCAAGCCAACAGTTAATAGGCGTCGAGCAATCGGCGGCAATATCGAATGATTACCTTTCAAGAAGTCATTTTGCGTTTGCAAGAGTATTGGAATCGTCAGGGCTGTGCACTGCTGCAGCCGATCGATCTCGAAGTGGGGGCAGGTACCTCCCACACGGCCACATTTTTAAGAGCATTAGGCCCGGAACCCTGGCGTGCCGCCTATGTTCAGCCGTCCCGCCGTCCGAAAGACGCCCGTTACGGTGAAAACCCCAACCGTCTGCACCAGCACCATCAGTATCAGGTGGTTCTCAAACCCGCGCCCACGAATATCGTGGATCTGTATCTCGGCAGCCTTCGTGCTCTCGGTATCGACACTGAGGTCAATGACATCCGCTTCGTTGAGGACAACTGGGAAAACCCGACGCTCGGCGCCTGGGGGCTCGGCTGGGAAGTCTGGATGAACGGCATGGAAGTGACCCAGTTCACCTATTTCCAGCAGGTGGGCGGTCTTGAATGCAAGCCCATCACCGGCGAGATCACCTACGGTCTTGAACGTCTCACGATGTATCTGCAGAACTGTGACAACGTCTTTGACCTTGTCTACACGACCTGGAAGGATCCTGACGGGCAGACCCGCGTGCTCACCTACGGTGACGTGTTCCACCAGAACGAAGTCGAGCAGTCGATCTACAACTTTGAAGCGAGCGACACGGACAAGCTGCTCAAGCAGTTTGATTACTTCGAAGGTGAAGCCAAGCGTCTGATGGACGCCAATCTTGCGCTGCCCGCCTATGAAATGGTGCTCAAGGCCGGTCATACGTTTAACCTGCTCGATGCCCACGGAGCGATCTCCGTGACGGAACGCGCCGCCTATATCGCCCGTATCCGCACGATCTCCCGTGCTGTGGCCCAGAGCTACTACGATTCCCGTGAACGTCTGGGCTTCCCGATGCTCAAGAAAGCTGATTAATGTCCTGGATGCGTGGAGAAAGATAAAAATGCAGAATTTGTTGGTTGAATTGCAAACCGAAGAACTCCCGCCGAAGGCGCTGTACAAGCTGATGCAGGCGTTTGCTGACGGGATTTTCAATGAACTCAGTCATGCCGGTTTTACGACCGGAAACTCCCGTGCTGTTGCCTACGGCTCGCCGCGACGTCTCGCCGTGCATGTGAGCGATGTGCTGCCGGTGAGTCCGGATGTGCCCTTCGTTCAGAAGCTTGTCCCTGTGCGCGTCGGTCTGGATGCTGAAGGCAAGGCAAGCCCCGCGCTTATCAAGAAGATGGGTGCGCTGGGCATCTCCTGCGAAGTCTCTGAACTCAAGCGTGTCAATGACGGCAAGAATGAGGTTTTCGTTTTTGAAGGTGTCCGCCCGGGCGTGGCGATCCGTGACGGTCTGCAGAGTGCACTGGAATCTGCCGTGAAGTCGCTGCCGATTCCGAAGGTCATGACCTACCAGCTCGCTGACGGTGAAACGACTGTCTCCTTCGTGCGTCCTGTGAAGCACCTCCTGGCGCTGTTCGGTGCCGATGTGGTTGATGTGGAGCTCTTCGGCCTGAAGGCCGGCCGCGTCACGATGGGGCACCGCTTCCATACGAGTGCACCCGTTGAGATCCCCACCGCGGATGCCTACGAAGCCACCATGCTTGCGAACAAGGTGATGCCGGGCTTTGATGCCCGCCGTGATGCGCTGCGCAATGAACTGACGAAGCGCGCTGCCGCACTCAACGCCACCGTGATCATGCCTGAGGACCTTCTTGAAGAGGTTTCGGCTCTCACGGAATGGCCTGTGGTTTATGAGAGCCAGTTTGACAAGGAATTCCTGGATGTGCCTGAGGAATGCCTGATTCTGACGATGCAGCTCAACCAGAAGTACTTTGCGCTTCGCGGTGCGGACGGCAAACTGATGAACCGTTTCCTTCTCGTGTCTCAGCTTGAAGCCAAAGACGGCGGCGCGGCGATCTCTTCGGGTAATGCCCGTGTGGTTCGTGCACGTCTCGCTGATGCGAAGTTCTTCTACGATCAGGACCGTCAGCAGACGCTGGAAAGCCGCGTGGAAGGGCTCAAGCATGTGGTCTACCACAACAAGCTCGGCTCTCAGGCTGAACGCATGCTCCGCGTCAAGGCTATGGCCGGTCGCTTTGCCGAACGGCTCGGTGCGAACCGTGAATCTGCTGAACGTGCTGCAATGCTTGCCAAGGCTGACCTGCGTACGCTCATGGTCGGTGAATTCCCGGAACTGCAGGGCATTATGGGCGAATACTATGCCCGTCATGACGGTGAAGCCGGAGATGTTGCTCTTGCCATCCGTGAACACTACCAGCCCCGCTATGCCGGTGACGAACTGCCCAGCACGCCTGTGAGTCTCGCTGTGGCGCTCGCCGACAAGATGGAAACGCTGATCGGCATGTTCGGTATCGGTCAGATGCCCACCGGCGAAAAGGACCCGTTTGCGCTTCGCCGCCACGCGCTTGGCGTGCTGCGTATGCTGATTGAAAAGTCGCTCCCTGTCGCTCTGAAGGATCTGATTGATGACGCCTGGGCTGAGGAAATGTCCGTGCCCGGTATCGCTGACCATCGCGAAGAGCTTACCCATTTCTTCATGGATCGCTTGCGTGTGATGCTCCGTGACATGGGCTACAGCGCTCTTGAGGTCGATGCCGTGCTCGCTCTTGATCTTGCCCGCTTTGATGACGTGACCAAGCGCCTTGCCGCTGTGCGCACCTTTATGGCGCTGCCCGAGGCACAGGCTCTTACCGCGGCCAACAAGCGTATTGTCAATATTCTCAAGAAGTCCGAAGAGGCTGTTGCCGACACGGTGGACACCGCTCTGCTCGTGGAGGATGCCGAAAAGGCGCTCTATGAACAGCTCAGTCAGGTGGCTCCCCGTGCTGATGCGGACTTTGCTCAGGGTGAATATGAAAAGACGCTCTCGGATGTGGCTGAACTCAAAGATGCAGTGGACAATTTCTTTGCCCACGTGATGGTGAATGCGGAGGATGAAAAACTGCGCGCCAACCGTCATGCGCTGCTCAAAGCGATGTACACGGCCATGAACAAGGTGGCGGAAATCTCCCGCCTGGCCTGATCAGACTGACACTCGTCAGGGCTGAACATCAAGAGGAATCCGGGAGTCCCGGGTTCCTCTTTTCCGTTTATGCAAAGGAGAAAATCTCGGTTTTACAGCCGCGTTTTTCAGTCTCCGGATGACGTATGATTGAGAGAAACTTTTTTCTGGCGGGATCCGGCATCCTGTCATCGTCTAATTTTTAGGATACGTCTGAATGTCCACTTTTCGAGGATTGCTCTTTTACTGTTATCTGGCCCTTTCCCTGGTTGCGCTGGTGACCGGTGTGCTGATTACGACGCCGTTCACATCGAGCACGTGGCGCTATGAGGTTTTCTGCCGTCCGTGGGCCCGTATGGGACTGTGGGCCGCTCGGGTGCTCTGCGGTATCAGATACCGGGTTGTCGGAGAGGAGAACATGCCCGCGGCTGATCAGCCGGTGGTCGTGCTTGCCAAACATCAGTCCGCCTGGGATCCGTTCTGGCTGGGCGCCCATCTGCGCAATCCTGTCTGTTTTCTCTACAAAAAGTCGCTCAACTGGATCCCTCTGCTCGGGTGGACCCTCTGGGCAATGGACATGCTTTCTGTTGACCGCAGCAAAGGCCGCTCCTCGTTTGAGAGCTTTATGACCAAAGGACCGCAGAAACTCGCCCAGGGTTTCTGGATTGCACTGTTCCCTGAGGGGACACGCGTGCCTTACGGTGAGCATGTCGCCTATAAAACCGGCGGTGCACGTTTTGCATGCAGTTCCGGTACACCGATTCTTCCGATCTGTCACAATGCCGGAGTATGCTGGCTCAAGGACAGCATTGCCAAAAAGCCCGGAACGGTCACTGTGTCGATCGGACCGCTTATCCAGACCGCCGGCCGTGAACCTCATGAGGTCACGCGCGAGGTGCAGAACTGGATCGAAACAGAACTCGAACGCATCATGTCTGAAGAGCGACAGGGAGCAAAAGGATAATGCCGCTTCAGGGATCCTCCACTCTGGTTTCACGTGAAACCGGATATGACATCCGTGAATTCATCGCCCGTGACCAGGGCGGCGAAATCCGTTTTCTTTTTCATCTGAAAAGGGATTCCCGCCGTTACCGCCGCCTGACGATGCTGTTTACGCCTGAGCTGGTGCTTGAAGTTCGGGGATCCCAGCGTGTTCTCATCGAGCATGTGGACACGTTTATTCTGAAAAGCTGGCACTGGATAGAGAAGACAAAAAAGGGGCTTGAGCAAAAGCAGGCCCGGCACCGGGAGGCGGTGGCTTATGAGCCCGTTGAGGGCGGGGCGGTACCCTTTTTCGGCCGTCGCCTGACGTTGCGCACCGGAGCGGCCGAGAACCGTGTGGATCTTGAGACGGGAGAGCTGCAGCTGGCAGTCCCGGCAGAGGCGCCGCAGGCAGTCCTCGAGCGGGAGATCTACCGTTTCTGGCGTCGTGAGGTGCTGCTCTTTATCCGTGCACAGGTCAACTCCTTTCAGCCTACGCTGCACGTGCTGCCCGCCGCTATCAGCCTCTCCAACGCCAAACGTCAGTGGGGCGCGTGCACATCACGGGGGAAAATCCGGATTAACTGGAGAATGGTGTTTCTTCCGCCGCATCTCGGGCGGTATGTGGTCGCGCACGAGCTCTCGCATCTGGTGCACATGAACCACTCGGGCGCATTCTGGCAGGAGGTCGCCCGGCTTGATCCGGACATGCAGGAGCATCGTGATGAGCTCAGAGACTGGGCAATCACGATGCTGCCTTACTTTGATACTCAGCCCGGCTGATTGCCGCCTGACGCAATCAGTGAGCAGAGTCTGACAAAGTCGGCCACGCTCAGGGTTTCCGCACGGGCGCCTGGATCAATCCCGGCCTCTTCAATCAGCCCGGCCGGCGCAAATGCCGACAGCGAGTTGCGAAGTGTTTTACGGCGCTGCTGAAAGGCGGCAGCCACCACATCCCCGAGCAGCGTGAGATCGACCTGAGGCAGCGTCTGCACAGCGCGGGGAACCATTCTCACAATCGAAGAAACCACCTTGGGCGCGGGCGTAAAGGCGCCCGGGGGCACATCAAAGAGTTTGACCATCTGATAGCGGTACTGCAGCATGACCGAAAGCCGGCCGTAGGTTTTGCTGCCCGGTTCTGCCACCATGCGGTCAACCACCTCCCGCTGGAGCATGAAGTGCTGGTCGATGGTGCGCTCAGCCGCTTCCATGAGTTTGAAGAGCAGAGGTGAGGAAATGTTGTAGGGCAGGTTGCCGATAATGCGCAGGCGCTCTCCGGGGAGGACATTTTTCCAGTCAAGCGTCAGGGCATCCGCCTCGATAAGCGAGAGCGAGGTTTCAGGGAACTGTTCCCGCAGAAATGCTGCCAGATCCCGGTCGATTTCCACTGCTGTTTCATGGCCGGCGCGGGCAATGACCTCACGGGTGAGCGCCGCCTGTCCCGGTCCGATTTCCACAATCGTCTCGCCGGGCTGCGGATCAATCGAGCGCACGATCCGTTCAATCCAGTGACGGTCGTGAAGGAAGTTCTGTCCGAAACGTTTACGGGCATGATGCCCGGCTAACCATTCTTGTGCCACAGCAGGAATTCTCGCAGGTAAAGGTAAAGTGTCAGTGGCGCTCATTATATGTTGCGCCGTGCGAGCTGTGGGAGAGAGCCGCGTGGAAAATCAAAGGCCACGGCAGAGAGTGACGCCGTGGCCCTGAAGAGTGTTTCAGACCCGGCGTGCGCCGGGGGCCTTCTGTTTAGAGGTTGTTGCGGATTTCGACATAAGCCTCATCACGGAGCTGACGCTGCCAGTTGTAGGTGGCTTCGGCGAGTTTCTTTTCGCGGATGGCCTGACGGGCCATCAGGCGGATACGCTCCGGATTGCCCTGTTCCTGTGTCTTGCGTTCGAGCACCTGAATCAGGTGGTAGCCGAACTGCGTCTTCACAGGCAGGGAGATTTCGTCGGGTTTGAGCCGGTTCATCACCTCTTCAAAGGCCGGCACCGTATCGCCGGGGAGCACCCAGCCGAGATCGCCGCCGCGGGTCGAGCTCGCGTCCACAGAGTTCAGACGGGCCATGGTGGCGAAGTCTGTTTCACCGTTGATGATGCGCTGGCGGATTTCGTTGAGGCGGTGCAGAACCGTGCTCTCGGGCATCAGATCGTTGGCGAACATGAGAATGTGGCGCACGTGGGTTTCCTGAACCGGTCCCATGAGCGGGGAGGTCTGGTTCTGGCGCTGCTCGAGTACCTTGAAGACCTGCCAGGAGTCGTTAATACGCACGGCAAAGAGGCCGTCGGCGGGCAGCTTGCCGGAGAGCACCTGCTTGAGACTCGGCGGGAAATCAGCCAGCGGATGCCAGCCGAGGTCACCGCCGTGCAGTGCATCCTCGGAGCGCGAGTAGGTGGCGGCAAGTGTTTCAAATGCCTGACCGGCCCGGGCTTCAGCGATGACCTTGTCGGCAAGCGCCTTGATGATCTGATCGTTTTCGGCACGGTCGATCGGCAGAACGATGCGGGCAAGATGGTACAGCTGACCTTTGGCCTGTGCTGCCTGATCGGCAAGGTAGGTGTTGATTTCCGTCTCGGAGATGTCGATCTTCTGGTCGACCTCACGTTCGCGCAGACGCTGCGTGATGATCTCGTCACGGATCTGCTGGCGGAAGGAGGCGAACGGTACACCGTCGGCGAGCAGACGCTGGCGCAGCGCTTCAACCGTGAGGTTGTTCTGCTGGGCGATCTGTTCGATGCTGGCGTTGACCATCTGGTCATCGACACGCAGTCCGGTATCCTGAGCGCGCTGCAGGATGATGCGTTCAAGGATCAGGCGCTCGAGCACCTGTTTACGCAGCTGCTCCATGGGCGGAAGCTGAATATTCTGGCGGCGCAGGTTGAGGGCAACCGAGTGCACCCGGTCCTGCAGTTCATTTTCAGTAATCACGTCCTTGTTGACTACAGCGACAATCTGGTCGAGAACACCACCGGCGTTCTGTGTGACCGGTGCCTGTGACGGGGCAGGAGCGGTTTTTGCAGCGACCGGTTTGCCTTTGGCTGCTTGTGCCGGACGGGCTGCATCAGCGGCAAAGCCGGGAGACTGAAGCGCCGCGAAACCGGCAATAAGTAAAGCAATGGTTTTGATGTTATTCATAGTAGTCATACTGTCCGATGTTATCGGGTACCAGTGATGGAGCTTGGTAACCCTGAATATTACGTGAGAGCACTGTATCAGGGTTAGAACCGATACTGCCCAAACCGTTCAATTCAAGTTGTAAGAAGAAGTTGGATTCACGTGTGTTGTACTCGGTGTTGTAGCGCTGAGCAACGGCACGGAAAGTCCAGCAGTTATGAATGTATTCAAAGCCGATGAGCTCTTCAATGGGCTTGCGGCTGTTGAGCGAGTAGTTGTAGCGCATCAGTGCGAAGAGCCGCTCGGTGATCGGCCACTGCAGAGCAAGGTCAATCTGCTTGATGCGATCCTCTTCAATGCTCGTACGGTCATTAAAGCGGTAGTACAGTCCGATGACGGACATGGGGCGCGGCTGCCAGCGCACACCGGCCATGGCCTTCACAAAGCGGCCTTCGGACGTCGAGTACTGCATGGTGCTGTCGCCGCGCAGACTGTGCGAAAGGCGGGCGCCGACGCTTGCAAAAATGTCGCTACGGTTGACGCCGACACGGTACGGGTTGGTCTGTGTGGTGTATTCCGAGGAGAAGCCGACACGCTGATCTCTGAAGTACTGACGCTGACCGATCGTGGCACGGAACAGTTCCACACCGTTTTCCGCGTCAAGGTAGCGGGTAGTCAGGGCGGTGGAGAGCTGATTGGCCTCGCTCACACGGTCATACCCTGTGAAGGCGTTTTCCGAGAACAGCGACGTCATGTTCAGGTCGGAGACCCAGGTGTCGAAAATCGGAATGTCGTCCTGATTGCGGTAGGGCGTGAACGTGTAGTACATGCGCGGTTCGAGCGTCTGACGGGCGGCGCGGCCGAACCAGGCGGTATTGCGCTCGAAGATCAGCCCGGTGTCCACACTCATGCTCGGTGTGACACGCGAAGGATTCTTGTCAGTGTAGCCCGGGTGGTTGTCCAGATCGTGGAGCTGATACCAGGTGCCGAGCAGCGAAACCTTCGGCGTCATAAACCATGCGGCACCGCGCAGCGGGTAGGCAATGCTCTGTTCGGCAATGAAGCGGTCACCCTCGATTCTGCTCTGATGCTGGAAACGGGTGGCATTGAGGTACGTGGTGAACTCAAAGCCGTTCCAGTCACCGACATAGCCGTTGAGCGAGACGCTCGGCACGCGTTCGTACGGAATGATGCTCGAACGGATGGTCTGATTCTTGTTGACGGCGATGCTCGCATTCCAGAACGGCGAGTCAGCGTAGGACAGGCTCAGGTTCTGCGGCAGGATGGACACGGAGGACTCACGGATGTTGCCCGAGAAGTCAGAGATAAAATCGTCGTCGCTCACGCGGTTGTAATCAACGTTACCGTACCAGGGACCGTAGTGGTACTGCCCTTTGAGACTCAGGCTCGAGCGCGAGGAGTGTGTTTCATGGTCGCGCGGCAGAATGTCATAGTAGAGCTCGGCATTCCAGTGCTCCTGCAGCACCCGGGTTTCCGTTCTGAGCATTGCACCGCGCTTTGTCATCACACGCGGTGTGAGCGTGAAGTCATAGTTCGGTGCAATGTTGAAGTAGTACGGCACCATAAAGTCCACACCGCGGCTCGAACTCATCCCGAACGTCGGAACAAGGAACCCGGAGCGGCGCTCATTGCCGATGGGGAACATGAACCAGGGGGAGCCGAGAACGGGAACGCCCAAAAAGTGCAGCGTGGCCCACTTGCCTTTGGCCATCTGGTCGTACTCATCGATGTCGAGCTTGTCGAGTTTGATAAACCAGGCCTCCTCGTCCTTCGGGCAGGTTGTGATTTTCACACCTTCCATCTCCGTGGTGTCGCCGGAGAGAAAGCGGATGTTTTTGGCGCAGCCGCGCAGTTTGCGCGGAGCGTATTCATACTCCGCGTCCTGCATCTCGCCGGAACGTTCCGTGAGACGGTACTTCATAGAGGGACCGGAGAAGGCTGTACCCATACGGTACAGGCGGGCATTGCCGACACTTTCCACTTCGTCGGTTGCCTGAGTGTAGGTGATACGATCGCCTTTGAGAACAGCACCGCCGCGCCGGACCTCGGCATTGCCGATCAGATGAAGCTGATCTTCGGGATTGCCTTCGATACGATCCGCTGAAACGACACTGGCCATTTCGCCGTCGCTGTTGAGATTTTTCGGATCAAGTGTGGTAACGGGTTGAAGGGACAGACCAGCCGCCCCCGCGGAGGGAAGCGCGTAGCAGAGTGCTAAAGATGAGGCAAGACAAAGGACAATTTGTCGGGGTCTTGGAAAAAACATGGGTAGAACCTGTGATCAAAGGTGACAGTCCGCCTGTCGATCGATAAAATGGCTGGCAGAAATGTTCTTCCGATTATAAGCGCTCCCACTGCACTTCCGCAGAAAAGAATGCGCTATTAAGGCAACAGCTATGACAAATTCCAAACCGGCTTCTTCAGAAGAGTTGTTAACGTGGCTCGGCGCACAGTCGCCGCGGTTTTCCCTTCGCCTTGAAAGTATTGAAAAGGCAAGCTCCGATGCCGGATTCAGAGAGTACTGGCGTATCACGGACACGGCAGGAAAGTCCTTTATTGTGATGGACGCCTCCCGGGAAACACAGGAAAGTTTTGACGCGTTTGTGAAAATTGACCGCCTGATGAAAGAGGAGGCCGGCGTCAACGTCCCTGAGATGCTTGAGATTGAATCCGGAAAGCGCTTCATGATTCTGAACGACCTGGGAACGAAAACCGCTCTCAATATCGTCAACGAGGACAACGCCCGCGAAATCATGGATCAGGCCACGACGGATCTGGTCCGCCTGCAGGCGGTTTCGCGCCCCGGGGTGCTGCCTGAGTATGACCGGGCCGTGCTGCTTCGCGAACTCAATCTCTTTCCCGAGTGGTACGTCAGATGTCATCGCGGTGTCACCTGGACTGAAACCGAGCAGAAATGGTGGCAGATGACGGTTGATGCCATTCTGGAAAACGTGACCCGGCAGGCCCGCGTGTTTGTGCACCGCGATTTCATGCTGCGCAACATGATGCCTGTGGAGGGCGGTCTTGCGTATCTTGATTTTCAGGATGCGCTCTACGGTCCGGTGAGTTATGACATTGCCTCGCTGCTGCGCGATGCGTTTATTTCCTGGAACGAATCGTTTGTGCTTGACATGACCATTCGCTACTGGGAAAAAGCCCGCCGTGCAGGCGTTCCTGTCCCGTCGGATTTCAGTGACTTCTATCGCGATGTCGAATTCATGGGACTGCAGCGACACCTGAAAGTGCTGGGGATTTTTGCCCGTCTCAACTATCGTGACGGCAAGGGACGCTATCTCGCTGACACGCCCCGCTTTATTGAATATGTCCGCGCCACGGCGCGCCGCTATATCGCCTTCTCGCCTCTGCAGCATCTTCTGGACAATCTGGAAGGCTCCGAGACGAAAGTGGGCTACACGTTCTAGGATCCGGCATGCAGGCGCTGATACTTTGTGCGGGAGAGGGCTCGAGACTGCGTCCGCTCACGCAGATTATCCCCAAACCGCTGGTGAGCGTCGGCGGCGTGCCGATGGTGCTCCGGCAGATACAGGCACTCAAGGCTGCCGGGATTTCGGAGTTTGTGCTCAATACGGCTCACGGGGCGGGAATCCTGGAGGCGGCACTGGGCGACGGAAGTGCCTGGGGCGTGAAAATCCGCTACTCGCACGAGGGCGACTGCGCGGCTGAGGCCCTGGAAACACTCGGCGGCATCGCCCGTGCACTGCCGCTGCTGACCGCTGGCGGGGAAGAGCATTTTATTGTTGCCGCCGGCGATATCGTCACGGACTATGACTACAGGACGCTCATCGCCAGGGCCGGGCATCTCAAAGAGGAGGGCTGCTGCGCACATCTCGTGCTCGTGCCGAACCCCTCCTACCACCAGGCTGGGGATATGACGCTCACCGCTGAGGGAAGGGTCTCTCGCAGAACAAAGACGCACACCTTTGCGAGTTTCGGTCTTTACAGTGCCGAGCTCTTCAGGGATGTGGCGCCGGTGCGGGCCAAACTCTTTCCCTGGCTCTTTAATGCGATTGACCGGGAGACGGTAAGCGGCGAAATTTATGAGGGACTCTGGCTTAATGTCGGAGACTTTGATGAGCTCGCCCGGGCACAGGCGTGCTGCAGCGCAAACTAAGCAGCCTTTTAACCACTCAGCGGCGCCTCTCTCGCTTACAATAGGGGCAAATTTTTTCTCTTCACCTTTTTGGCTCGTCTTTTTCCGAAGGAATCCGCTGTGCAGCTCGGGTGTTACACCGTCGATGTCCCAGTCATGCTTGCGCCGATGGCCGGCATGTCAGATCTCCCGTATCGCGAGATCTGCCGTAAATTCGGCGCGGGATACGCTGTGGGCGAAATGACGAGCAGCAAACCCGATCTCAGAGAATCCCGCAAGAGTGCCACCCGCTGGGCGCAGGAGCAGGAGTCCGGACTGCGTGTGGTGCAGCTTGTCGGGGCAGACCCCGCCATGCTTGCCGATGCCGCCCGATATGCACAGGACTCGGGAGCGCATATTGTCGATATCAATATGGGCTGCCCGGCACGAAAAGTCCTTCAGACCGCCTGTGGCAGTGCGCTGATGAAAGACGAGGCGCTCGTGGCGGATATCCTTGCGGCCGTCGTTGCCGCAGTCAGTATTCCCGTGACTCTCAAAACCCGTACCGGCTGGTCTGCCGAGCATAAAAACGCCCTGGCAATCGCGCATATCGCAGAGGACAGCGGAATCGCCATGCTGACGATCCACGGCCGTACCAGAGCCGACGGATTTAAGGGTGAAGCAGAATACGAAACCATCGCACGTGTCAAATCCGAGGTACGCATACCGGTGATTGCCAACGGGGATATCCGTTCGGCTGAAAAAGCAAAACAGGTTCTTGAACTCACCGGTGCCGACGGCATTATGATCGGCCGCGGCTCCTACGGCAATCCCTGGCTTTTCAGTGAGATTGCTCATGCACTCGGTTACAGTGACCGTGCAGAGGAGCCTACGCTGAGCTCCCGGCGCGAGGTGGTGCTCGAACATATGTCACGTCATTTCGAGTACTACGGCGAGAAGCGCGGTGCAGTGACCGTCAGAAAGCATCTCGTGCACTACCTCAGCCCGCTGCCCGATGCAGAGGCCGTTCTTGACAGACTCTGCCTGAGCACGGACGCGTGTGAACAGCTCAGACTTGTGACAGATTTTTTTGATCAGCTGATGGCCGCATCAGCCTGAGTCCCAGGGAGAAAAGAAAAATGACAGCAGAAGGCAGTAACAGTGTTGACCTGACCCCGGGCAGTCCTCAGAGCGCCGAAGAGGCCATTGAGGTCGAACGCCTTGAAGTGGCGATCGTGCATCAGCTTGATCAGTACTTTGCCCAGCTCAACGGCGCGCAGCCTCATCCGCTCTACCCGCTGGTGGTGGATGCCGTCGAGAAGACGCTGCTCACCTACGCCATGGACCGCTGCGATAACAATCAGCTGCAGGCGGCCAGACTGCTGGGCATCAACCGGAATACCCTCCGCAAGAAACTTGTCGCGCACAAGGTGCTTGCGGGATAGCTTTTTTGTTTATTTCTTAAGGAACTTTCGTCATGAAAAAGCAAGCTTTGATCAGCGTCTCAGACAAAACCGGCGTGGTTGCGTTTGCCCGTGGTCTCCACGAGCTCGGTTACCACATTCTGAGCACGGGCGGCACCGCAAAACTGCTCACGCAGGAAGGTGTTCCCTGCCAGGAGGTCGCTGATTACACAGGCTTTCCTGAAATGCTCGACGGCCGCGTGAAGACCCTCAACCCGAAAATTCACGCCGGCATTCTCGCCCGCCGTCCCGATCCCGCTCACATGGCAGCTCTTGCCGAACACAACATCGATCCGATCGACATCATCTGTGTGAACCTCTATCCGTTTGAACAGACGATTGCCAAGCCCGGCTGCACCTTTGAAGAGGCCATTGAAAACATTGACATCGGCGGCCCGACGATGATCCGTGCTGCGGCGAAGAATCACGAATCGGTTGCCGTGGTGGTGGATCCTGCCGACTATGCGGGTATCCTCGAAGAGGTGAAGGCCAGCGGCGAGGTCACTGCGGCGACCCGTCTGCGTCTGGCGAAGAAGGTTTTCGCTCATACCGCCCGCTATGACGGCATGATCACCAACTACCTCACGAAACTCGATGACAACGGCGAGCCGGCTGCCGACTTTCCCGCTGTGCTCACCCGCCAGTGGGTGAAGGTGCAGGATATGCGCTACGGTGAAAATCCTCACCAGAGCGCAGCCTTCTACCGTGAAAGCACAGTGGCGCCCGGCCTGCTTGCCGGCTATACCCAGCTTCAGGGTAAGGAGCTCTCCTACAACAATATCGCTGACAGTGATGCCGCCTGGGAATGCGTGCGCTCCTTCTCGAGCCCGGCCTGCGTGATTATCAAGCATGCCAATCCGTGCGGCGTCGGTATCGGCGTGGACTCCGCCGAGGCCTATCAGAAGGCGTTCCTTACGGACAGCAAGTCCGCTTTCGGCGGCATCATCGCGTTTAACCGTGAAGTCTCCGAAGAGGCTGCACAGCATATCTCGCGTCAGTTTGCTGAAGTGATTATCGCCCCCGGCTTTACCGACGGCGCCCGTGCCGTGTTCGAGCAGAAGAAGAATCTGCGTCTGCTGGTGGTGGCCAACGGCGGTGCGCACAACGATTACGACTTCAAGCGTGTCGGCGGCGGCCTCCTTGTGCAGACGCCCGATATTCAGCTCGCAACAGAAAATGACCTCCGTGTTGTTACGAAGCGTCAGCCGACCACCGAGCAGATTGCCGACATGATGTTCGCCTGGAATGTGGCCCGCTTTGTGAAGTCCAACACCATCGTTTATGCCAAGGGCGGCATGACGCTCGGTGTGGGTGCCGGTCAGATGAGCCGTGTCGATTCGGCACGCATTGCCGCCATCAAGGCCGAAGAGGCCGGCCTCTCTCTGGAGGGCTCTGTGGCTGCGTCTGACGCGTTCTTCCCGTTCCGCGACGGTCTTGATGTCGTGGTCGATGCGGGGGCGACGGCTGTCATTCAGCCCGGCGGATCGATCCGTGACGAAGAGGTGATTGCGGCCGCTGACGAACGCGGTATCGTGATGGTCTTCACGGGCGAACGTCACTTCCGTCACTGACCGTAAACGAGTGTGTTTGAAGGCAAATGCAGTAACGTAGTGTAGTGTTTGTTTTCAAATATATTCCTCAAAAGGGAGCACCGGTGTGCTCCCTTTGCTGTAAATTGAACCAATCTGATTTTTTTAAAACATCATTTCCGATGCGTTGAAGGAGTTTTTGTGCAAAGCTTGAATTTCAAACGCCGCACATTACTGCAGGCCGGCGGCATGATGGGGCTGATGGCCTCCTGCCCGGCTCTGGCGCAAATGAATATTTCCATCATTGGTGTGGGTGGCACCCAGTATCCCATTGGTGTGGTTCCGTTTTTCGGCGAGGCGCCTCAGGCGCTCGGCCAGATTATCGGTGCCGACCTTGAGCGCTCCGGTGCGTTCCGCGTTTCGTCCAACGGTCCCGCGGTGAATCCCTCCGAGATTGCCAAGCCTTCGAACCTTACGCAGTGGGCTCAGGGTGGTATTAACGCACTCGTGGTCGGTCAGGTGACTCAGGTCTCCGCCGGTCGCTGGGAAGTGCGCTACTACCTGCATGACACCATCTCGGGCAATGTGCTGGATACCTACGGCTTTAACTGCTCGACCGAGCAGCTGCGTCTGACGGCACACCGTCTGGCTGACCGTATCTACACGAACATCACGGGCAACGGTCCGTTCTTTGCTTCGCAGTTTGTGTATGTCTCTCAGGTCGGCAAGCGAAGCTATCAGCTGGTCGTGAGCGAATCCGATGGATTTAATGCCAAAGTCGCATTACAATCTGCCGAGCCGATTATTTCGCCCACCTGGTCACCTGACGGAACCCGCCTGGCGTACGTGAGTTTTGAGCGCAAGAAACCGGTCGTCTTCACACAGGATCTGGCTACGGGTCAGAGGCGCGCGGTGGCCGCATTCTCCGGCAACAACTCCGCACCGGCTTTCAGCAGTTCGGGCAACGAACTTGCGGTGGCTCTGTCGCGTGACGGGATTACGCAGATTTATCTGATGAACGCTGACGGTTCCGGTGTCCGCCGCTTTACGCGAAGCTACGGCATCGATACTGAACCGGTCTTCTCGAAGGACGGTCAGTACGTTTACTTCACCAGCGATCGCGGTGGTACTCCTCAAATTTATCGTCAAAGTTTGTCCGGCGACAAGGCTGAGCGAGTTACTTTCGGATCCAGTTACGCAATTAGCCCTGATATCAGTGCAGACGGCCGATATTTGGCTTATATTTCGCGTGTCGACCACAAGTTCCGTACGGCAGTGATGGATCTGCAGACCGGACAATCGATTTTTGTCACCAACTCGCAATTCGACGAATCCCCATCCTTTGCACCGAACGGCCGCTTTGTAGTGTATGCCACTGAAGAAGGCGGACGCGGGGTGTTAGGGACGGCAGGCGTCGACGGACGTCTGAATACGCGTCTGACGAGTGAGGGCAATATCAGAGAGCCGAGCTGGGGTCCTATCCTGAAATAACCGGCGAAACGACAACGGGCGGTTCTGCCCGGCGTCGACGAAGAATTTAAAGACAATTCCGGTCTGTGATAAACAGGCCGCTTGTAAAACCTTTAATACAAAACTGAACGTTTTTCAATTTGCCTATGGTAGGCACACGTTCAATCGATAAATAAACACAAGGAGTTTATTCATCATGTCTTTTGCATGGAAAGTGGGAGCTTCTGCTCTGGCTTTGGCAGTCTTGTTGAGCGGTTGCTCCAGCGTTGATCTCAACGACGCTGATAAGGCCGGTACGCTGGCGGGTCAGGATGCTGGCTCTGCTAACGGCAGCGGTATTTCCAACCCCTTTGCTGACCCGTCCAATCCTCTCTCTCAGCGCTCCGTTTACTTCGCCTTCGACTCCTATGAAGTCGAACAGAAGTATGCTCCCGCTGTGCAGGCTCACGCCCAGTGGCTCAACGCCCACCAGGATGTGAAGGTTCAGATTCAGGGTAACACTGACGAACGCGGTGGTCGTGAATACAACCTCGCCCTCGGTCAGAAGCGCTCTGAAGCTGTCAAGCAGCGCCTCCAGCTCCTCGGCGTTCCCGCCAACCGTATTGAAGCTGTTTCCTTCGGTAAGGAAAAGCCGGTTGCCACGGGTCAGTCCGAAGAAGCCTGGGCTCAGAACCGTCGTGCTGACATCGTTTACCCGGCTGAAGTTATCAACGGCCAGGTTCGCTAATCCGGCTCTTTAGACGGTAGCTGCACATAGCATAAACGGCGACACCGGTGCTCCGAACAGAGCCGTTTGTCGCCGTTTTTTTTGAAGGTGTATGGGAGAGAATAATGACATTGGCTAAACGCATTCTGCTCGGCGTGGCACTGGCGGGACTGGCTGCGGGTCAGGCATCTGCCTTTTCTGATGATGAGGCGCGTCGTGCTATTCTGGATTTGCGTGAACAGATCAAAGATCTGCAGCAGCAACTGGACATTCAGCAGCAGGCGCAGCTTAATTTTGCCAATCACGTCACCAGCCTGCAGGAACAGAACCGCCGCCTGAACGGGCGCATTGAGGAGCTGACGAATGCTCTTCAGAACGAGCAGAAGTCCAGACGTGACCTTTATCAGGACATGGACAAGCGCCTCAACAAGTTCGAACCTCAGCAGGTCACCATCAACGGCAACGAAGTGACGGTTCAGCCGGAGGAAAAGCAGGCCTATGATGCGGCCCAGGCGGCCATTGCCGCCGAGGATTACAAGAAGGCCTACAAGCTTTTTGCCCAGTTCAACCGGGACTGGAAGAGTTCTCCGTACCGTGTGGATGCCCTTTACTGGCAGGGTGCTTCGGCCTTTGCCGTGGAAGATTACAAAACCACGATCAATCTGCAGAATCAGCTGATTCGTGAGTTCCCTAACGACGGCAAGGTGCCTGATGCCATGGTAAGCGTCGGCTCGGCCCAGGCTGCTTTAGGCAATTTGAAGGCGGCAAGCGCGACATTCAATAAAGTGATTCAGCGCTTTCCCAAGAGCAACGCTGCAAAAACGGCTAAACTTCGTTTAAAGGCGATTTCGCGCTAAAAAAATTAAGAGCCCTGCATCTTCCTTAAGGTAAATGTAGGGCTTTTATGGTAGATTCTGTCAAACGAAAACGAAAGTTCGATAGAATTTGCCAAAACAGTGTCCCCGTGCGGGGCACTGTGCTGTTCTAACTGCCCGGACAATTTCGTACCCCGTGGAGTTTTTTATAAAGAAGGATCTATGAAACACTGCAATCAAATGCGTGGTGTGGACGTTCTGCACGATCCACGCGTCAATCACGGCACTTCGTTTGATGACAATGCCAAGGAACAACTCGGTCTGCGCGGTCTTCTGCCGCCGGTCTCTGAAAAGCGCGAGCAGCAGGTTGCCCGCGTGCACACGATTCTGGACCGTTTCACCAACCCGCTCAACAAGTATTTGATGCTCGATAGCATTCTCGCTACCGATCAGGATCTCTTCTACAAGCTGCTCATCAACTACATCGATGAGTACATGCCGGTGGTGTACACACCGACAGTCGGTGAAGTCTGCCAGCGCTACAGCCATATCCTCATGCACCCGCATGGCGCCTTCCTTTCCATCAAGGACAAGGGACATCTCGACGAGCTGCTCGCTAATGTTCCCAATGAGGAGGTGGACGTTATCGTGGTGACCGACGGCCAGCGCATTCTCGGCCTGGGCGACCTCGGTGTCAACGGTATGGGAATTCCCTGCGGGAAGCTGAGCCTGTACACGGCCTGTGCCGGTATCCACCCCGACAAGACGCTGCCGGTTGTGCTCGACGTCGGCACCAACACCCAGGAATACCTCGATGACCCGCTTTATCTTGGTCTGCGCCAGAAGCGTGTCACGGGTGATGAATACTTTGAATTTGTGGATGAGTTCATCCAGGCCGCCCGCAAGCGCTGGCCCAATGTGCTCATCCAGTTTGAAGACTTCGGTAACGCCAATGCCTTCCCGCTTCTGTCGAAGTACCAGGACCAGATTCTGTGCTTTAACGATGACATTCAGGGAACGGCCTCTGTCGCACTGACCGGTGTTTACACCGCTTTGCGCGTGACGAAGAAGCCGCTCACCGAACAGCGCTTCCTCTTTATGGGCGCCGGTGAGGCTGCTACCGGTATCGCCGAGCTCATCGTCGATGCTATGGTCGCCGAAGGGATGGATCGCGAAGAAGCGCTCAAGCACTGTGCGCTCTTTGACTCCAAGGGTCTTGTGACGAACAGCCGCGGTGATGTGCTTGCACACAACAAGGTGCCGTTCGCTCATGATCTGCCCAACTGCAAGACCTTCCTGGAGGCCGTCAAGGCTTACAAGCCGACCGGTATTGTTGGTGTGGCCGCCCAGCCCAAGGTCTTTGACGAGGCGGTTCTCAAGGCGATGTGTGAGCTCAACGAACGTCCGATCGTGTTTGCGCTCTCCAACCCGACCTCCCGTGCCGAATGCACGGCTGAGGAAGCCTACCGCTACACCGACGGCAAGGTGCTCTTTGCCTCCGGTTCGCCGTTTGCTCCGGTTGACCTCAACGGCATGCACTTCGTGCCGCGTCAGGGCAACAACAGCTATGTGTTCCCGGGGCTCGGCCTCGGTGCCGTGTTCGCCCGCGCCAAGTGGATGCCTACCGGCATGTTCCTGGCTGCCTCGCGCGAACTTGCCAACACGGTGAGCGAAGCCGATCTTGCTCAGGGCTCTCTGTATCCCTCGCTTGATCAGGTTCGCGACGTCTCCGTGCGCATTGCTGTGGCTGTGGCTGAATATGCTTATGAACACGGTCTGGCTCAGCGCGAACGTCCTGCTGACCTTGAAAAAGCCATCCGCGATTTCATGTATCATCCCCAGTAAGACGTAAACTGTCTGAGATGATGGGCGGCGCGGTAGTACCGCGCCGCAAAAGCCCCGAGCCTTCAAGTAAAGAGAGTTTGCTTGAAGGCTTGTTTTTATTCAACCGATGCGCCTGCGCTGCTCTTTATGACAGATTTTGAACAGACTCAACTCGAGATAGAGCATCCTCACGAGGAGGTGATCTTTGCCCGCCTCTATGGTGAGCCGCTCGAGAAGTGTCCGGAGGAGCTCTACATTCCGCCGGAGGCGCTGCGCGTATTTCTTGAAAGCTTTGAGGGCCCGCTGGATCTGCTGCTGTTTCTGATACGGCGCCAGAAGTTTGATGTGCTCGATATTCCGATGGCCACCCTCACCGCGCAGTATATGCGCTATGTGGAACTTGTCCGGGAGAGCAATCTCGAGCTGGCGGCTGCCTATCTGGTGATGTCCGCCACCCTTATGCAGATTAAAAGCCGGCTGCTTCTGCCCGCTCCGCCTAAGGAGGACGGCAGCGAGCCGGAGGATCCCAGAGCCGAGCTGATGCGGCGCCTGCTCGAGTATGAACGTATGCGCGACGTGGCCAAGCGCCTGGGGGCGCTTCCCCGTCAGGGCAGGGATTTCTGGACGGCAGGCGCGGAAATTCCTGAACTCGCCCCGGCCTACCCCGATCTTGACGCCGGAGAGCTCTCCGAGGCGTGGCTTGCTGTGAGCGCCCGTCTGCAGCTGGTTGAACACCACAAAGTTTCCCGTGAGGAACTGTCGGTGCGTGAGCACATGTCTGTGATTCTCAAATTTGTCTCTGAACGCGGCAGGGTGGCACTGCCGGAACTCTGGTCCGAGGGGGCAAGCAAATACGAGAAAACCGTCTGGTTTCTCGCACTGCTGGAGCTGGGCAAGGACGGGCTGGTTCAGATCAGTCAGGCGAGCGCGTTCTCTACGATCTATATTGAACCGGCCGATCTCTGGCTCCCTGAGGTCTCCTGACAAAAAAGGAACCCTCCGGGGAGAGTTCCTTTTTCTGGTCTCAGTTTCAGGCGGCGCTTTCTGCGAGCAGTGTCTTGGCTCTGGCGAGTGCGAATTCCATATTGGGAACGATATTGGCGCCGAGCTCATCGACCACGCCGGCGCGGGCGAGCTGTTTGTAGGTATACCCGCTTGCGCCTGCAATGATGAGTTCGTGTTTGTAGCGCGCGAGCGTGCGTGCAAACAGCTCGATCTGATCAAGCGCGGAGTTGTCAATATTGAGCAGATCAGTGAAGTCAAGAATGACAATTCTGGCCGCTTTCGGGTCGGAGAGGCGTTGCGGATCGGTCAGTCCTTCGAGTTTGGAGATCGACCCGAAAAAGAGAGCGCCGCGGATGTGCCAGGCCTCAACATTTTCCGGCATATCAAAGGGCAGCGTGACCGGATCGACCGCGGTAAGGGTGTTCATGCGCACCAGGAAGGAGATGCAGGCGACCACGAGTCCGACCTGCACCGCAACGGTCAGATCAAAGATCACCGTGAGCAGGAAGGTGATGACAAACGTGATGCCGTGCGAGACCGAGCGGTGGTTCAGACGAACAAACTCTTTCCAGTTACCCATGTTCCAGGCAACAAAAACCAGAATGGCGGCAAGAGCGGCAAGCGGAATATTACTTGCGAGCGGGGCGGCGACGAGAATGACCGCCAGCAGTGTGAGCACATGCACCATACCGGCCACCGGGGAGAAGGCCCCGGATTTGATGTTGGTGACCGTACGGGCAATGGTACCCGTGGCGGGAATGCCGCCGAAAAACGGCGTCACCATATTGGCAATGCCCTGCGCCATCAGTTCCTGATTGGGATTGTGACGGTCGTCGGTCATCGTATCGGCCACGCGTGCACACAGCAGACTTTCAATGGAGCCCAGAATGGCAAGGGTGAGCATCGGTCCGATGAGACTCTTGGCAGTTGCCCATTCCAGTTCAGGGAAGGCGAATCCGGGCAGAGACTGCGGAATGCCGCCGAATTTTGAGCCGATGGTTTCAACAGGCAGATTGCCGAGCGAGACGACAAGCGTGGCCAGAAAGAGCACGATGACGCTGCCGGGCAGACGGGCCATCCAGCGCTTCCACTGCGGACCGGACATCTGATAACCCTTGGGCCAGACCTTCAGCAGAACGACACCGGTCACAGCGATACCCACTGCCCAGGGATTGATGGAGTGAATGTTTTCTGCGATTGCGCGGATCTGACCGAAGAAGTCGGCCGGCATTTTGGCAATGGTGAGGCCGAGAAACTCCTTGACCTGCTGCAGTCCGATCATGACGGCAATGCCGTTGGTAAAGCCGATCACAATGGAGACCGGGATGAATTTCACCAGTCCCCCCAGCTTAAAGAGCCCCATCAGAAAGAGGATGACCCCGGAGCCGAGGGTGGCGATCAGAAGGTTGGCAAGACCGTACTGGGCGATAATCCCGTAAATGATGACCACAAAAGCGCCGGCGGGCCCGCCGATCTGAACACGGCAGCCGCCGAAAAGCGAGATGAGAAAACCGGCCACAATCGCTGTATACAGACCGGCCTCAGGCGGAACACCGGAGGCGATACCGAAAGCCATTGCGAGCGGCAGAGCAACCATCCCGACCGTAAGCCCCGCGGAAATATCCCGCATCAGTTTGTGCCGGGAGTAGTCCGTGAGAACATCGAGCGCTACAGGACGAAATTTAGCCAAAGGCAGGTGGTGAAGGAACTCTTTGGCTGACGCAGTGAAATTCATGGGTAAAGACAGA
Organism: uncultured Sutterella sp.; assembly: GCA_905194315.1. Taxonomy (GTDB): domain Bacteria; phylum Pseudomonadota; class Gammaproteobacteria; order Burkholderiales; family Burkholderiaceae_F; genus Sutterella. Next base: position 36,133 of record CAJJRX010000003.1, read on the forward strand.
ATAAAGAATATCGGCTCTGGTGAGGAGCAGCTGCCCCGCAGGGCGGGGCAGGTCAGGATGGGAGGGCCGGTTCACGCAGCGCCGGCCTCTCCTGTCAATGCGGGCGGTCAGCGGATACGCATTCCGGGAACAGCGCCGGCGTGCGGATCCAGAAGGAACAGCCCCAGAGACTTGTCCTTGGCGTCAGAGGCGGCAAGAACCATCCCTTCGGAGACGCCAAAGCGCATCTTGCGGGGAGCAAGGTTGGCAATGACCACCGTGAGGCGACCTTCAAGGTCTTCGGGCTTGTAGGCGGACTTGATTCCGGAGAACACATTGCGAAGGCGTCCTTCACCCACATCGAGCGTAAGCTGCAGCAGCTTGTCGGAACCTTCCACCTCGTTGCACTTCACGATCTTGGCGACGCGAAGGTCAATTTTGGAGAAGTCGTCGATGGTGCATTCCGCAGCGATAGGTTCATTGCCGGGAATCTGCTGGGGCGCCTCTTCGGCAACCTCAGGCACGAGCACATCGAGCTGCTTTTCCATGTCCACACGCTGCATGAGGTGCTTGAAGGGCTGAATCGGGCTGGCAGCCTTGAGCGAGGCGGTTTCATCGCCCCACTTGAGCGGCTCGATCGAGAGGAAGCTTTCCACACGTTCAGCAGTGGCCGGCAGCACAGGCTTAAGGTAGAGCGTCAGCAGACGGAAACCTTCGAGCGCAACGGAGCTCACCTGCTGGAGACGGGCGGACTCGTCCGGGTTCTTGGCGAGTTCCCAGGGCTTTTCACGGTCAACGTATTCGTTGATCTGGTCAGCCATTTCCATGATCAGGCGGGTGGCGCGGGCGTATTCGCGTGTTTCGTAGAAATTGCGGATTTCAGCGGCGTGAGAACGGATGCCTTCGAGCAGTTCGTGGTTCATCACGCTTTCGTCCACGCGGCCTTCAAAGCGCTTGACGATAAAGCCGGCAGCACGGCTGGCGATGTTGACGTATTTGCCGATCAGGTCGGAGTTCACACGCTGGGCGAAGTCGGACTTGGTGAAGTCGACGTCCTCGACGCGGGAGTTCATCTTTGCAGCGAGGTAGTAGCGCAGCCATTCAGCATTCATGCCGAGTTCCATGTACTGCAGCGGAGAGATACCCGTGCCGCGGCTCTTGGACATCTTTTCGCCGTTGACGGTCATGAAGCCGTGGGCGTTGATGTGATCGGGCACGCGATAGGGTTTGCCGGAGAAATGCAGCATGGCGGGCCAGAACAGCGTATGGAAGTAGATGATGTCCTTGCCGATGAAGTGAATCTGTTCGGTTTTTTCGTCCTGCAGAATCTGCTCGAAATCGAGCCCCTTCTTTTCGCAGTAGGCTTTGAAGGAGGCAAGATAGCCGACAGGGGCATCAAGCCACACATAGAAGAACTTGCCCGGCGCATCCGGAATGGCGATACCGAAATAGGGTTCATCGCGCGAGATGTCCCAGTCGCTCAGGTTGCCGTCAACGCCGAGCCATTCGTTATCTTTGGCGAGCACTTCGGCCTGAACACGGGGCTGACCGTCGCGGCCGTTGCCCGAGGACCACTCACGCAGAAATTCCACGCACTTCGGATCCGAGAGACGGAAGAAATAGTGGGTGGACTTGCGGATTTCAGGGGTCGAGCCCGAGAGCGTGGAGTAGGGGTTCACCACTTCCATCGGGGAGTAGACCGCAGAGCAGACTTCACAGTTGTCACCGTACTGGTTGGGGGCGCCGCAGCGCGGGCAGGTCCCCTTGATGAAACGGTCAGCAAGGAACATGCCTTTGACCGTGTCGTAGAACTGTTCAATTTCTTTGGTGTAGATGAGACCGGCGTCCTTCAGGCGGCGGTAGATATCCTGACTGAGCTCGTGGTTTTCGGGCGCATCAGTGCTGTGCCAGTGGTCAAAGCTGATGTGAAAGCCGTCAAGATACTGCTTGCGGCCGGCAGCGATCTCCGCCACGAATTCCTGCGGAGAAATGCCGCGCTTCTGGGCGGCAATCATAATGGGGGCGCCGTGCACGTCATCTGCCCCGACAAAATGCACCGTATTGCCCGACATTCTTTCATGGCGAACCCAGATGTCGGCCTGGATGTATTCCATGATGTGGCCGATATGGAAAGGGCCATTGGCGTAGGGTAAAGCGGTCGTCACAAAAATATTTCGCTGACTCATAGTCATTACTGTCTCTGTAAGAAGTGGGGGCACAAAAAAGGGTGCTCGAAAGATGTTAGAAAATCCTTCTATTCTACTCGAGGCGCATTTTGCTGTCTCTGGTTTTGGCGATTCAACTACCTCATCCGAGGCAGTGCCCTAGCTGATAGGTGTAAGACTAATAAAGGTAGTGAAAAGTCTGTCAGTCAAGTTACAATCTACGCAGACTATAAAAATTTTTACGCCGCTCCTGTCTGCTTTACCGGGAGCGAGCGTGGCTGACTGGAGATCAATATGGCAATTACCACGGAAGCAATCAAAAATGCCCTTTCTGCACTGGTGGATCCGGTAGTGGGTGTTGACTACGTTTCAGGCAAGATGTTCAAGAGTGCCGAAACCGATGAGCAGGGCAATGTCACCGTGAATATCGAACTCGGCTATCCGGCCCGCACTGTGGCTGACAGCGTTGGCGAAGCCATCGGCCGTGCTGTCAAGGATGCCACCGGGGCGAAGACGGTTGACGTGAACATTACCCAGAACATCATTGCGCATAAGGTTCAGGGTACACTGCGCGTGCTCCCGAGCGTGAAGAATATTATTGCCGTGAGCTCCGGTAAAGGCGGTGTGGGCAAGTCCACGGTTTCTGCCAATCTGGCGCTCGCTCTTGCCTACGAAGGCGCCTCTGTCGGTGTGCTTGACGCTGACGTCTATGGTCCGAGCCAGCCTCAGATGCTCGGTGCGGTCGGGGCAACCCCGGTGAGCACGGACGGGAAGACGATGGAACCGATTACCTCTCTGGGACTGCAGATCAACTCCGTGGGCTTTATGGTCGGTGACGATGAACCGATGATCTGGCGCGGTCCTATGGCTTCGGGTGCTCTGCAGCAGCTCATCCAGCAGACCAACTGGCAGGATCTTGACTATCTGATCGTCGATATGCCTCCGGGAACGGGTGACATTCAGCTCACGCTCTCGCAGCAGGTGCCGCTCACCGGTGCCGTGGTGGTGACCACGCCTCAGGACATCGCCCTGATTGACGCCAAGAAGGGTCTGCGCATGTTCCAGAAGGTCAACGTGCCTATTCTGGGTGTGGTGGAAAACATGTCTGTCTTCATCTGCCCGCATTGCGGTGAGATCGAACATATCTTCGGTGAGGGCGGCGCCAAGAAGATGTGCGAGAAGTACGATACGCCGCTGCTCGGAGAACTGCCGCTCTCGGGCAAAATCCGTGAACAGGCCGATGCCGGTCTGCCGACTGTGGCCGCGGATCCTGAAAGCCCTGAAGCGAAGATCTACCGTGATGTGGCGCTGAAGGTTGCCGGTGCGGTTGCCCGCCTCGGTAAGGACTACTCGGCAAAAATGCCGCAGATTAAAGTTCTGAACGACTGATCCTTAAAACTCTACCCCTGAGGGGAGGTTCCCTTCCCCTCAGGCGCTTCCCCGGGCAGAGCTCCTCAGCTCTGCTGCCGCCAGATTCTCCTTCCTGTTCTCTTTTTTCCTGATTCTTGGCTGAAAAAGACGCTTTTTACGGCTTTTGCTGTGATTTTTTCCGCCGGACAACCCGTTGCAGGGTAAAAAAAACGGCAGTGCCGCGTTGTGCACTGCCGCATGATTAGCGCTACAGATCTGCCATATCAGTCATCAAAGGTCGGTGTCGGAACCCCGAGAACCTTGTGAAGCTTGGGCGAGGTGGTCGTGTACTGCAGCAGCACACGTTTTTCCGGGAAGACATAATCGCAGGCGGCAAACGCGGCGAGCGCACATTCATGGAAGCCCGAGAGAATGAGTTTTTTCTTGCCCGGGTAGGTGTTGATGTCGCCCACAGCGAAAATACCGGGGATGTTCGTTTCGAAGCGGGCCGTATCCACAACGATCTGCTTGCGTTCGAGGTTAAGCCCCCAGTTTTCAATCGGTCCGAGCTTGGGCTGCAGACCGAAAAACACCAGCAGGTGATCAAGCGGAATGCGGCGGGTCACGCCGTCAGCACCGGCGACAGCCACTTCGGTGAGGCGGTCGTTTTCCTCTGTGAACCCGGTCACCTGACCGACTTCGAACTGCATTTCCCAGTTCTCGCAGAGTTCCTGCATTTTTGCCACGCTCGCGGCTGCGGCGCGGAAGCCGTCACGACGGTGAACAAGAACCACGCTTTCTGCCTTGCCGACCAGATTGAGCGTCCAGTCGAGGGCGGAGTCTCCGCCGCCGCAGATCACCACATTCTTGCCTTCGAAAATGCTCGGGTCAGTGCACTTGTAGTGCAGCTGCGTGCCTTCGAACTTTTCGATGCCCTTGACTTTAAGCGGGCGTGCCTGGAAGGAGCCCACACCGGCGGCGATGATCACCACCTTGCTCATGAAGCGCGTACCGGCGCTGGTTTCCACATAAAAACGGCCGTCCTCCTGCTTTTCGACACGGGTGACTTCCTGATTGAGGTGGAAGACAGGGTTAAACGGATGAATCTGCTTGAGCAGGTTTTCCGTGAGTTCGTAAGACGTGCACACAGGCACAGCCGGAATGTCATAAATCGGTTTTGTGGGATAAAGCTCCATGCACTGGCCGCCGACATTGCGCAGCGAGTCGATAACATGGGCCTTGATTTCCAGCAGGCCGAGTTCAAAAACCTGGAAAAGGCCTACGGGACCGGCACCGACAACGACGGCGTCGGTTTCAATAATCTGATCAGTAGGTTCTGCGAGCGTCAGGTAATCTTCAATTGCCATGATAAGTCTCTGTTGAGTACTGGCGGGCGCAGCACCTGTATGGGCTGCAACCCGAAAGTGGTGGAATCTGTACGGGCCGGAAGACTGTCAGCGTACCTGCGGGCACCGGCTCAGCATGCACTGTCCGTGCATCGTACAAGAGAGAAGGCCAACCTGATGAAGCTGGCCTCCCGGATAATGTCTGGGTATTGTACCTGCAGCAGCCTGTCGTTGCCGCCGGCTGCCGTGCGGATTTTCCGCGAAAGGATATCCCCGTGCAAATATGCCCTCATTATAAAGTAGGAAACCGCAATGTGCCTGTTCTGTCAGCGACAATGCATATACCGGGAGCGCTTTCCAATGCGGATTGCCTGCCTTAGTCGCGCAGCTTTTTCTCTTCAAGAATACGGGCGCGAAGTTCACGCAGCCGGGCATCAATTTCACTCATTGTGTAAAAGTCCCCGTCAGCGGCTTTCTGAGCCAGTGCGTACTGATATTCAGCCGCCTCCAGATCCCCGAGTCTTACATACATTTCACCCGTGTGACGGTACTGCTCGCTTTTTTCACCAAGCTTGGCATAAGAGCGGGCAAGCAGCGCGTGATAGTTGGTGCTCTCCTGCAGAATATTACTGTTGTGCAGAAAGCGGATGAGATCCCGGTGGCGGTTCTCTCTGAAAAGCAGATCGGCATAGTTTTCAGAAATCATCGCCGAGAGCGGAAAGCGCTGAATGTCCCGTTCCGCCTGCTTGAGTGCCTCGTTTTTCTCGGCATCGCTGCCGGCGGCAAGATAGCGTGTAAGCGACAGATTCTGGGCGAGGACGGCACTCGAACCGGCGCTCATCGCGAGCTGCGCTTCACGGTAGGCCTCTTTGGGACGGTTGAGATACGTGTCAGCCACCGAGAGGCCGTAATGTGCGGCAGCGGCTTTCAGACCGCTTGCTTTTTCGAGCTCGTTTTCGATCTGGCTTTTTTCTTTGAGCCAGGCATCGTGCGTGGTGAGCTGCAGAATGCGGGCGCGCATCTGAATGAGGCTGAAATCGATACTGTCCTGGTGCGTTCGCTGAGGAAGCTGTTTGGCACGCTGCTCCATTTCCGAAAGACGGCTGATCGTGAGCGGGTGTGTGGACAGGTAAGCCGGCGCGGCAGACTCATAGAGGCGGTTGTTGGCCTGAAGTCTTTCAAAGAATCCGGCCATACCTTTGGGGTCAAAACCGGCATTGACGAGCGTCTGCAGACCGATACGGTCTGCTTCGCGTTCCGCATCCTGCGAGTAGTTCAGCATTGACTGGATCATGGCAGCCTGACCGCCCATGGCGATGGCTGCGGCAGCATGTCCGCCGGAGTTTCCGCCGGCACGGGCAGCCAGAATCGCAAGCAGAAGCGACCCGATGGTGAGAGGCAGATTCGCACGCTGACTTTCAATCATGCGCGCAATATGACGCTGCGAGACGTGGCCGATTTCATGGCTGAGCACGGCGGCAAGTTCACTTTCTGTGCGGGCTGCGACAATGGTTCCGGTATGCATGGCGATGTAACCGCCCGGCAGCGCAAAAGCATTCAGACTGGTGTCCCGGATCGGGAAAAAGAAAAACTGATAGGTATAGGATTTCGCCGAGCTTACCAGCCGGTAGCCGAGTTTGTTCAGATACTCGCTCAGTACAGGGTCAGAGATATAGGACGGATCATTTCTCACCTGCGTCATGAGCCCCGCCCCCAGCGCGCGTTCGGCGGAGGGACTCAGACTCGAGTCCGCAGTCGTGCCCAGACTGGGCAGGTTGAGATCAAGCGGCGCATTTGTCGAGGCACGGCTGACCGGCGCGGCAATACCGGAACCGGCAACACTGAGTGCACAAAACAAAGCCGTCCATTGGCGAAGTGTCATAGTATTCTTTCGGAGGCGGCCTGAAAGCCGCACCGCGGTGGCGTACATCACAAGAGGGTGCCCGGGCGGGTTCCCCCTGACAAAACATAAGGCAAGTGTACAATATCACCCAACTGCTGACCTGAGCGGCTCGAGCCGATATGTAAGGATTAGTGAAGTGCTGTGCGGCGTCAGCCCGCACGCAGCGGTCGTTTGCACTCAGTGCCTGATGACCGGATATGGACTCACCTATTTGACACTGGTGACAAAGAGAAGGTTACATATGTCTAAACTCACACATTTCAATGAACACGGGCAGGCTCATATGGTTGATGTGGGCGCCAAGGATGAGACGCATCGCATTGCGGTTGCTCAGGGCCGAATCAGCATGAAGCCTGAAACCTTTGAGCTCGTGAAGACCGGTACTGCCAAAAAGGGGGATGTGATCGGTATCGCCCGTGTGGCAGCTATTATGGCAAGCAAGCGCACGTCGGATCTCGTTCCGCTCTGCCACCCGATCGGACTCACACGCGTGAATGTGGAGTTTGAACTCGAGCAGAGCACCTCGAGTGTGCTGTGCCGCGCAACCTGTGAATGCTACGGCAAAACCGGCGTGGAGATGGAGGCGCTCACCTCGGTACAGGTGGGCCTGCTGACCATTTATGACATGTGCAAGGCGGTGGACCGCGGGATGGTCATGACGGATATCCGGCTTCTTGAAAAGGCCGGCGGCAAATCCGGCCACTGGCAGGCTGAATAAGCCCGGGAGCCCGCAGAAAACAGTAACGCCCGTTCGATCGGCTTCAGATATCGAACGGGCGTTTTTTCTGCCCGCGCGGCGGTCCTCAACGCCGGGCGGCAGGTGTCCTGTGATGGAGCGCTCAGGCTTCAAGCATAGCGAGAAGCGCGGATTTGGGCATGGCGCCGACTTTAGCCTGTGTGATTTTGCCGTCCTTGACAACGACAAAGGTCGGGATGCTCATCACCTGGAACTGTGCAGCAAGCTCTTTTTCCTCATCGATATTGATTTTGCCGACTTTGACCTTGCCCTCCAGTTCAGTGGCGATCTCCTCCACAACGGGGAGCATGCGGCGGCACGGGCCGCACCAGGATGCCCAGAAATCGATGAGAACGGGAACGTCAGAGCGGAGCACTTCAGCTTCAAAATTGCCTGCGGTAATGTTAACTTCAGCCATTATTTTGTCCTTCAATAGTATGGAGTCTGTTTTTGTGAGGCATCTGCCTCCTGGTAGAAGGTAATTTACCTCTGGCTGCAGTCTTCTGTCTGTGACTTAGTCACACAGCGCACCGACGGTCCGGCGGCGCCGATTCAGAGTTCGGCCAGGGCTTCAAGCCGCCTGGTGTCCAGTATTTCGATGGTGCCGCGGCTCACTTTAAGAAGTCCCTCTTTTTCCATACCTTTCAGAAGCCGTGTGACCACTTCCCGGGCGGAATTGATCCGCCGGGCAAGCTGCTCCTGTGTGATTGTGAGCACAGTACTGCCGGTGAGCATATATTCCGCCATCAGTCCGCCGGCGAGCCGCTGATCCATCTTCTTGAAAACAATCTGCTGCAGTGTGAAGACCGCATCGGAAAAGCGCTCTGTGAGGCGCTCGTGGATAAAGGAACGCACGTAGATGTTGTCACGCATCAGCGGAGAGAGCAGAGGGACCGGGAAAATGAGAACTTCACTTTTTTCTTCAGCCATCATGACCGGCTCAAACGAGATCTGATTGATGATGCAGGAGGCTGAAAGAATGTCAATATCCCCCTCAGACAGTGTGTAGAGCGTGATTTCGCGACCGTCGGACTGCAGTGTGACACGAACCCGGCCCGAGAGCACCTTGATCAGGCCGAGACACTTCTGCTGAGGTGAGTACATGAGCGCATCTTTTTCAAAGATTCTGATCGTACAGAGCTGCTGAGCCCGCAGTTTTTCCTCCTCACGGAGCTGCCCGTAGAAAGGGAGTGTGGCGAGAATGGCGTTTTTATCCTGCATGAAATTCTGTCTCCCGGTGAAGTTCCACGGTTTTATTGTAGCGAACGCTGTCCGCGGACGGACAGGCGAGCGGTTGCCGCGCAAAAAAATACCCTCTTTGCGCAAAGCCGTAAAGAGGGTTCTGTTCAGTGGTGTCACGCTGCAGCTCAGTCTTCAAGGATACCGAGGCATTTGGCTTCGTAGACAGCCTCGCCGCGGGAGTGCACCTGCAGTTTGCGGTAGATTTTCTTGATGTGGGCCGTGACAGTATGCGTGGAAATGGCCAGCACGTTGCCGATTTCAGCAAAGGAGATGCCTTTGGCAAGCAGCTGAAGCACCTCGCGTTCGCGATCAGAGAGAAGCGTATTGTCGGCGGGTCTGGGCTCGGCGGCAGGCGCATTGGCTTTCAGGAAAAGCGTGCGCAGGACGCTTCGTGCCACGGTCGGAGAAACAGGAGAGCCGCCGCCGTGAATCAGGCGGATGCAGTTGGGAAGGTCTTCGCCGGAGCTGCGCAGAATATAGCCAGTGGCGCCGTTCTGGATTGCGGTGAAGACGATTTCCTCGTTTTCACAGTCCGTGCGGCAGAGCACGTTGAGTTCGGGATTTTTCTCTTTGGCCGAGAGGAAAAGCCGGGTCGTATCCTGCTTGTGCAGCAGAACATCCGTGATCAGCACATCGATATCGTGACGGACATGAACAGCCATTTCCAGCTCGGAGAGACTTGTTGCATAACCGACAACCACCATGTCAGTACAGGGGCTCAGCAGACCGACAATGCGGCGGCACTCGGTCATGGACTCATGGGCAAGAAAGACGCGGATCGGAGAGCCGGCACCGGTGAGGGTGTTCTGAGCAGATGCTCCTGAGCGGGTGGACGTGGATCCAGCCGTGTGAGAAGACGAATAAATGTCGTTGTTGTCTGCGGTTTGAGAGTAGTCAACGCCGGCGTAGGTTGTCGTTTTTTTAATCATCGCTGTCTGTCACAAAATCAGGATGGCATCAGAAGCCATTCGAGAAGAGGGTTAACGCATCCCCTATTTTAGGGATGTTTGCAAAAGCAGGGGTGAAAGATAGCAAAAAAGCGCGTTTTTCTCAAATCGAAATAGTGAAATCTTTTTTCCCGGAAGTCTCTCAAAGCCTGTCATAGTGCGCCTGAGAGACGTGCAAAACAAAAAGAGACCTCACCAAAGCACAGCGAGGTCTCTGTGTTATGCCGCTCCGGCGGGGCTCCTTTGTGAGTCCGCCGGAGACGGGTGCGCATTATGCGTTGCGGATAATGAGCAGCGGCACATTGCTGGTGGCAGCAATACGTGTGGCGGTCGAACCCATGATGGCGGATTTGAAGCGGCCGTAGCCGTGCGAACCCATCACAACGAGGTCAAGTTTGCGGCGCTTGGCATAGGCCGAGATTTCGTCACCGGCGTTACCGACGAGGCAAACCTCCTTGGGCTGGATCGCTGCTTTGGCAAAGAGCGGACGCAACGGTTCAACCGCTTCATTGAACTCGTCCTTCTGCAGCTCAAGCACTTCCTCTTCAGAGAGGGCAGGAAGCGCCATGCCGGACATGTCGGGCATCACTGCGCCGGCGTAGTCGCTCACCACATTGATGAGGTAGAACTGCGCACCGGTACCGAACAGCGAGATGTGTTTGAGCGCATAGCGCACGGCTGCACGGCCGAACTTGGAACCGTCCACGGCGATACCCACACGCAGCGCATCCGTTTCAGGCGCGGGTTTGTCACGCAGCATCAGCACAGGGCAGGTGGTCTTGGCAAGCACCCCGTTGGAGACAGAACCGAAGAAGAGGCCCTTCAGAGCGCTCTGGCCGCGAGAACCCATGACGATCAGGTCAGCTTTGGTCTTTTCCGCTTCCGCAGCGATGGATTCACTGGCTTCGCCGACAACGAACGTTTCATTGGCCTTGAAGTTGACTTCTTTCATCTTGCGGCGCACGGGCTCAAGAACCTTTTCCGCCTCGTCTTCGTAGTAGCGGGCGAGGGCGTCCTGACCGACAAGGCGGCAGGCGCGGGCGGGCAGCGGGAGCTGCACATTCAGGAGTTCAATTTCCGGATTGCTTCCTGAGAGCGTGGTACGGGTGGTAAGAAATTCAATGGCGTGCAGGCTGTTTTCACTACCGTCAACAGGAACAAGAATACGCATACGGGACTCCTTGATCGGACACTCTGGTTTTGTCCATAATAGGTTGGTTCAGTGATGAAAGCTGTCTATCAGATTTCTGTGAAACAGATAAGGGATAAAAAACTTTCGTTAAGTACAATGTACTCCCTTCGTCAGGATTCGTCACCGGTGCTGACGTGTTTTTGAACAGAAAACGAAAGAAATTTAAGCGTTTTTTGCCTTAGAGCAAAAGTTTTTTGGATTTTTTATTTTTCGATTTTTGATCGCACCTGAACAAAAACTGAAAAATTGATTTTTCAATTTTTGCACACACTCGTGCAAAAACAGAAAAACTGGTTAGGAGAAATTTATGGCAACCACCTCAGACCCGCGTCGATTTGGCGGCCTGGCCAGACTCTATTCAGAGGCTGGTCTGACTCAGCTGAAAAATGCTCGTGTCATGGTCGTAGGCCTTGGGGGAGTAGGGAGCTGGGCTGCAGAGGCTCTGGCTCGCTCTGGCGTCGGACATCTCACACTTGTGGACGGTGATACAGTCGCCATGTCGAATACGAATCGTCAGCTTCATGCGCTCGAGGGTAACTATGGCCGATATAAGGCTGAGGCACTTCGTGACAGACTGATGCTGATCAACCCGGATCTGGATCTCAAAATCCGGACGGACTTCATCACAAAAGACAATATTGAAACTTTCTTTTCTGAACCGCTAGACTGGGTTCTTGACTGCATTGATGACCTTCACGGGAAAACTATTCTGGTCGCAAAAGCACACCAGAAGGGGGTGAAGATCGCCGTCTCCGGTGGTGCCTCGGCCCGACGTGATCCGTTCCGTCTGCGCTGTGCAGATCTTGCCCGTGTCAAGGGTGATCCGCTGCTCTCAAAACTGCGCACCTTCCTGCGTAAGCAGCACGGCTTCCCGAGAGGGAATGCCACCCTGGGGCGCTCCAGTAAATTCGGTATTCCCGCGATCTACAGTGACGAGCCGCTCTACCAGCCGACGGCGGAAAACTGTCTTGCTATCGGTGCAGAGCCCGATGCGCGCATCGGATTCGGTTCCGCGGTGATGGTGACCGGCAGTGTGGGTCTGCGGCTTGCCGCTATCGTCGTCAACGACATACTTGGCGTCGATGATCTGTGCTTCTGACTTTATAATTGCTCTAACGGGAGCGCCGGCAATGCACAAAAAACATAACGCGCTCCTCAATCAGCCGTCCGCCACAAGCCGGAATCCGGATTCCGGTAAAGGTATGAGGCCGGTGATGACGAAAGTTTGGAGAGATGAGGATGTTTAAACGAATTTTGGTACCCGTGGACGGGTCAGACGTTTCCTTTAAGGCTGTCGGTGGTGCGGCACGTTTGGCCAAACCGCTGGGCGCAACCATGGTTTTGCTGACGGTCGTCGAGCCGTATTCCTATACCAATCTCTCAGAGTATCGGCCCGAGTCGATCGAACAGTACGATGAACGTGTGACGGGCGAGGCTCAGAAGCGACTGGAAAAAGCAAAGGAAATCTGCGACGAGGCCGGTGTGGTCTGCTCCACACTTGCTGTCAAGAGCTTCTCACCGGCTGAGGCCATCGTTGAGCAGGTTGACAAGACAGGATGCGATATGGTTTATATGGCAAGTCACGGCCGCAAAGGACTTGCTGCCGTTCTTCTGGGAAGCGAGGCTCAAAAAGTCCTTACACATTCTCGCATCCCGGTAATGATTTACCGCTAAACTGTCGCACTTGAAACAGTTATTTTTTAACGGGAGTACTTCATGGCTGAAGAAACGCTTGACGATATCAATCCGCAGATGGATGTCGCCAACCTTTACAACGAAGAAATTATTACTGACCGCAAGGTCGGCACCATTCATGTTTTGACGCCGATCACTGCCGAAGGTGCCCGTGATACCAGCCGTCCTATGATTTTCCTCGGGGAAACCAATCTGATGACGCAGATGGGTCCGCTGCCGATTTCGTTTGAAATTCCGGCACAGACCGTTGCTGAGGCTGTCGCCGGTTACGGTGAAGCTGCCAAGGCCGGTATCAAGGATACGATTGACCGTATTCAGGCGCTGCGCCGTGAACAGGCCAATCAGATCGTCACGCCGGGTATGCCCGGCTTCCAGGCGCCTCCCTCCGGCGGTCTGCAGATGCCCTGATCGCACAGAGCAGGACATGACCGGTGAGCAGAAAGCGCGAGATTTCGCGCTTTTTGCATATATCGGGTGTGAGTGCAAAAGATTTCCGCCCGGTGAGACCAAGACAATAAGAGTTTTGGCTAAACTGTGGCCGTGCCTCTGCACGGTCCGGCAGCGTCGCCAAGATGGCGGCTGTGTCCGCTCCCGTGCGGTCTTCTCTTTTTCTCTTCTGAACCAACTGCCCGGCTCCTGACAACGGAGCGGGATCCGCTTTATCTAATGATTTAAGTATGGCTCAATACGTTTTTACGATGAATCGCGTGGGCAAAATCGTGCCCCCGAAACGTCAGATTCTCAAGGATATCAGTCTCTCCTTTTTCCCCGGTGCAAAGATCGGTGTGCTCGGTCTGAACGGGGCCGGGAAGTCCACACTGCTCAAAATCATGGCCGGTGTGGATACGGATATTGAAGGCGAAGCCATTCCGATGCCCGGTCTCAATATCGGGTATCTGCCGCAGGAGCCTCAGCTCGATCCCGAAAAGACTGTCCGTGAGACAGTTGAGGAGGGAATGGGAGAGGTGATTCAGGCGCGGGCAAAACTCGATGCCGTGTATGCCGCCTATGCCGAACCCGATGCCGACTTTGATGCGCTTGCTGCCGAGCAGGCCCGTCTGGAGGCAATCATTGCCACGGCCGGCACCAATGTGGAAACACAGATGGAAATTGCGGCTGACGCTCTGCGTCTGCCGCCCTGGGACGCCAAAATCGGTGTGCTTTCCGGCGGTGAAAAACGCCGTGTGGCGCTGTGCCGTCTGCTGCTCTCGCGCCCGGATATGCTGCTGCTTGACGAACCGACAAACCACCTTGACGCGGAAAGCGTTGAGTGGCTCGAACACTACCTGCACCGCTTCCCCGGCACGGTGGTGGCGGTGACGCATGACCGCTACTTCCTTGACAACGCTGCTGAATGGATTCTGGAGCTTGACCGTGGCGAGGGTATCCCCTGGCACGGCAACTACTCCTCCTGGCTGGATCAGAAGGAAAAGCGTCTCGAGAATGAAAAGCGTCAGGAAGATGCCCGCATGAAGGCCATCAAGCACGAGCTCGAGTGGGTCCGTCAGAACCCCAAGGGGCGTCAGGCCAAATCCAAGGCACGTCTGTCGCGTTTTGAGGAACTTTCGAGCGTTGAATACCAGCAGCGCAACGAAACCAATGAAATTTTCATCCCCGTGGCCGAACGTCTGGGTAAGGATGTTATCGAGTTCTGTGGTGTGAGCAAGGGGTTCGGTGAACGACTGCTGATTGACAATCTCTCGTTCAAAATCCCCGCCGGCGCTATTGTGGGGGTTATCGGTCCGAACGGTGCCGGTAAGTCCACGCTCTTTAAGATGATCACCGGCAAGGAACAGCCTGACAGCGGTGAAATCAAAATCGGTTCGACGGCTCGGCTGGCCGCAGTTGATCAGATGCGTGACTCGCTGCCCAATGACAAAACCGCTTTTGATGCGATCGCCGACGGTCAGGATATCCTGCAGGTGGGTAAGTTCACGATGAGCTCACGCGCCTATCTCGGCCGCTTTAATTTCAAAGGCGGCGATCAGCAGAAGCTCGTCGGTACGCTCTCCGGCGGTGAGCGCGGCCGTCTGCATCTGGCCAAGACCCTTCTGGCCGGCGGCAATGTGCTGCTGCTTGACGAACCGTCCAATGACCTTGACGTGGAAACACTCCGCGCTCTGGAAGAGGCACTGCTTGAGTTTGCCGGCTGTGCGCTTGTCACCTCGCATGACCGCTGGTTCCTTGACCGTATCGCCACGCATATTCTCGCCTTTGAAGGCGACTCGCAGGTGGTGTTCTTTGACGGGAACTACAACGAGTACGAAGCAGACAAGCGCCGCCGTCTGGGCGAAGAGGCTGCCGCACCGAAGCGTCTGCGCTTCAAACCTCTGAAGCACTGACCGGGAGTGCGTTAAAACAGCGGGAGATTGGCGCGAGTCAGGTCTCCCGTTTTTTCTATAGTTCGCCATGACGATTATTTTCCTTACCTCCGCCGATCCCGGGCTCTGGGCGCATGCTGCAGAGCAGGCGCCCGCCTGTGCACAATGGGTGCTCGCCATGCCCGCGGGTGAAGCCTGGTCCTGTGCCTGCAGGCTCGGCTGGGTTAAGGCCTCTCAACAGCCGGTTTTCTTCTCGATCAGTGGCATCAGCCGGGTCTCCTCGGACAGGGGACCCCTTTATTTTTATCATTTTCCTAAAGACTCCCTTAAGAGGGAGATTTCTTCAAAAGCTGATGAAATCTGGATTGCCGATCCTGCTGAGGCAGCGCAGTGGCGAGCCTTCTGCCACGCGAAAACCAGGATTCGCACAACCGGCAGTGACAGTGCAGTTCCTGCTTTTCTGACCGGTTCGCCGGCTGAGGGCTTTACTCTGAAAGGGGCGCGAAGCAGCCCGCCAGAACCGGCGCCCGGGCACATTGCGGTGATTGGTGCAGGGATTGCCGGCAGTCTTCTTGCCTACCGTCTGGCGGAGGAAAACTGCCGGGTCAGTGTTTTTGATGCGGCACCGGTTCCCGGCGCAGGAGCCTCCGCACTGTATTGCGGACTGGTGCACCCTCACTGGCAGCGATCGGATAATCCGCTCTTTCGCCTCACCAGATGCGGTTTTTCTCTGCTGGTGGGGCTGCTTGAAAAATTTCCCGCCTGCTTTCATGCCTGCGGTGTGGCGGATATGGCGACTGATGACGGGGAGTATGACCTCTGGCGGCAGAGCGTTGCTGCCGGGGAACCCTTCCCGATGCCGGAACATTTTGCCCGGCTATGCTCCGCCCGGGAGCTATCTTCGCTAACCGGGGCGGATCTTGCCGAGGGCGGCTGGTTTTATGAACGCGCCGGTCTGCTTGCCGCAGGGCGTTTCTGCCGGGAACTGATCGGGAAGGCAGCCGTGCCGGTATACGCCGCAGAGCCCGTCTCTGTCAGGCAAGGCGACGACGGCTGGCTGGTGGAACGCGCAGGCGATGTGATGCCCTTTGATGCGGTAGTGCTCTGTACGGCCGGAGAAACGCCGGCCGTGATGGGCGTGCCGCAGGACTCCCTCGGACTGAGCGGACTGGCAGGGCGTATCAGCCTGCTTACCCGTTCCCCGGAAAACCTTCCTTCGAGTGTGGCACTCACAGGCAGGGGGTATTTTGCGAAGCTCGGTGAGGATTTCGCGGCGGTTGGCGCAACCTATGAGCACCAGGAGCATCCGCTCAGCGACAAAGAGGCGCTCGCGCACAATCTTTCCCTGCTGCAGTCACTTTTTCCCGGGCTGGCGGTGCACAGATATGCCACACCGGCTTTTTATGCCGGCATCAGAGCGGTTACACGCGACAGAATGCCGCTTGTCGGTGCAGCCTTCGATCTGCAGCGCTACCGGGAGATGCAATTCCGCGGGAAGCCGGAACTGGAGAAAATTCCGGTTCGAAAAGGTCTCTGGATGTGCACGGCTTTCGGCTCCAGAGGACTGACCTGGGGGCTGGCCTGTGTTGAGGAGCTTGTTTCTCAGATACTCAACCGACCTTCTGTACTGGGGAAAAGCCTCTCTAAGTGTCTGCATCCGGCGCGCTTTCTCGATGCGCCCGGGCTGTAAAAAAAGACTGCCGCACCTTCTGTACGGCAGTCCCGGCAGGAGGCGGGATATCAGTTTTTCCCGCAGCACTGCTTGTATTTTTTCCCGCTGCCGCAGGGGCAGGGATCATTTCGGCCGACCTTTTCGGTATTGCGAACCGGCACGTTGGGCTGGAGCGACTTCTTGAGCATAAAGACGGCTTCCACGACTGCGTAAAGCGCCTCATCAAGGCGGGTGTATCTGGCGCGGGCCTCCTCATAGAGCGGATAGAGCTCTTCGGGGAACTCTTCTTTGAAGTATTCCGGATCCACGTGTGCGCTGATGGCGTACAGGTAGTTTTCATCGTCCTCTGAGAGCATCACGTCATCGGGCCACAGAGAGAAGGCACCGAGGAAACCGGTACTCCAGGGCTCAATTGACTCGTGAATGTCATCGCCTTCCTCGATGGGGTTGTCGTTTTCGTCAACCACGGGGAAAATGACCGGATCAAGTCCGTTGCCGGCCTGAAGGGCTGCAAGAATCTGGTCATAGCGCGCTTTGATCAGATCAGTCAGACGCGTGTCATCGGGCACACTGGCCGGATCGCCCTCTTCATCAAAGACATAGGGCAGAATTCCTTCGAAGGAGGGCTTTTCCGGATTCAGCAGGCAGCCCGTGAGAAAACCGTCGAGAACGCCGGCATCCATTGCAGAATCACCGGGAATGGCTTCGAGGCGTTCCTGCATTTCTTCGATAAACTTATTGTCGGTAAGATTTGTCATAGATTCTGCCCGTAAAAAAAGAGAGCTTTTGTAAGAGTGTTTGTTAAAGACCGAAAGTCTTACATCGGATCTGCATAATAGCAAAAGCGCCACTAGAGAACGGATAAACGGTTCTTATTTTCGACGCATCAGAAAAGTGAACAGGATTTGGAGGATATATGTCACTTCTGGAGGCTCTCCAGGCGGTAGTGCTGGGCATTGTGGAGGGACTGACCGAGTTTCTGCCCATCAGTTCCACAGGGCACCTGATTATTGCGTCGAAGTGGATCGGATTTGACGGCTATGCCGGGGTTAACACGTTTCTGGTCGCCATTCAGGCGGGAGCCATCTTTGCCGTGTGCTGGTACTACCGGACGCTGATATGGAATATTCTCCGCAATCTGTTCACCTCCGGTGAGGAGCAGCGCCTGGCAATCAACACGATCATCGCCTTCGTGCCGGCTGTTGCTGTCGGACTCTGCTTTGCCGACTTTATCCAGACGCATTTTTTCAACATCGGCACGGTAGTGGTGATGCTCATTCTGGGCGGAATTGTTCTGCTCTGGATTGAGAGGCGCGCCTCCCGACCGGATTACCGTCCGCGAGTGAAAGAGATGAAGGATCTGACTTATGCTCAGGCCTTCGGGGTTGGTGTGGCACAGTGTTTTGCCATGATTCCGGGCACAAGTCGCTCGGGTTCAACCATTATCGGCGGCCTGCTGCTCGGTCTTTCCCGAAAAGCCGCAACCGAGTTTTCCTTCTTCCTTGCCATACCGACAATTCTCGGGGCCAGTGTCTACGATCTGTGGAAGTCCCGCGAGACGCTTCTGCAGAGTGATCTGTCGGTGGAAATCTTTCTGATCGGTCTGGTTGTCTCGTTTGTCAGTGCTCTTGCTGTAGTCAAGTGGCTGATCGGATTTGTCTCCCGCCATGACTACCGGCCTTTCGGCTGGTACCGGATTATCTTCGGGCTGCTGCTTCTCGCGGGCTGGTTTGCCGGCATCGTAACGTTCTGAACAAAAAAACCGGACGCGGTGAGCGCCGGTTTTTTTGCTGTAAGAAAGATTATTTTCTGGTGAATACGAGATCCCAGATCCCGTAGCCGAGCCGCTCCCCGCGAGCCTGGAATTTTGTACGGGGACGTTCGCACAGCGGATTGCCCATTACCGGGCTCCAGTTGCCGGCACCGTGCAGGTTCTCAAGCTGCGGTTCAGCCGAGAGCACTTCCATCATCTGCTCGGCATAATTCTGCCAGTCTGTGGCACAGTGCAGATACCCGCCCGGACGGATCTTAGAGGCCAGCATGCCGATGAAAGGCTGCGCCACGAGGCGGCGCTTGTGGTGACGGGCTTTACGCCAGGGATCCGGGAAGAAAATATGCACCCCGTCAAGACTGTTATCGGCAATCATGTCGCGCACGATTTCCACTGCGTCATGACGGATGATACGCACATTGCTGAGTCCTTTCTCATCAAGGAGTTTGGCCAGCGCGCCGACACCGGCCACAAAGACCTCGCAGCCGATGAAGTTCACATCGGGCCGTGACTCGGCAATTGCCGCCGTGGTTTCCCCCATACCGCACCCGATTTCGAGAACCGTGGGCGCCTGACGCCCGAAAATCTCAGCCGGATTAAGGGCTTCGGGTGTGTATTCAATCTGGTATTTCGGCAGTGACTCTTCCAGAGCACGTTTCTGTGCGGCGGAGATATGTCCGCGACGCATGACAAAAGAGCGGATGTGGCGGTTTTTGAGCGCCTCTAACTCCTCGGGAGTCAGCTCGGGTTTATCGGTGGTGTCCATGGCAAAAATACCAACGTAGGGGGTGGAAAATAAAAGAACCGCCTGTACAGAGAGCTATACGGCGGATACGGCAGACCCGGGAAGATCCGGGATAAACAGCTGGAGCGGGTGAAGGGAATCGAACCCTCGTCTTTAGCTTGGGAAGCTATTGCTCTACCATTGAGCTACACCCGCATTGTGGGCGAATTCTACCACGATTTAGAAAGCTGTGGTGAAATCCGCCGCAGTATGTCCCGCTCTCTAGTGGCGCTCTTTAACGGTACTGAGCACCCAGAGTGCGATGACCAGAATCAGGATTGAGGCTGCCGTGAGTACCATGAATGTCGGTGTCATGTGTTCAACGTCAACCACGAAGAATCGGGCAATGGCCACAATGGCGAGCGCCACCGGGGTACGGATCGGAATTTCACGGATACCGAGTGCCGAGCCTTTGATCATCGAAAGGATCTCGATGTACAGAAAGAGCAGCAGCAGATCGCCGAGACTGGCCATGCGGTTGTCGACCATGATCAGAATCTGCGAGGAGATGCCCACAATAGTGGCGATACCGATCGCGATGAGCGTAAAAGCCTGAACATAGGTAATGACGTGGTTGAATGTCCTGGAGGAGTATTCAAGCACGGGGGACGGCGTGTGGTCGTGAGAATGTGGATCCATGATGTGCGTTTCAAGAGGTCTCAGAAAAGGCTCAGCCTGAAAAATTGATTCTAGCATTGAGCTGCCGTGCTGTTAGAAAAGACGGGCCCTGAAAAAAATATTTTCAGAGCCCGGGATAACAGCGCCTTCGCAGAGCGCTTACTTGTGCGAGAGCTTGCGAACGAGCCAGTCGCCCAGAGACTGGATGCTCTGAACAAGCACGATCAGCACAAGCACAACAGTCCACATCACTTCAGGCATGAAGCGCTGATAGCCGTAGCGGATACCGAGGTCACCGAGACCGCCGCCCCCCACGGCACCGGCCATGGCGGAGTAACCGATCAGACTGATCACGGAGATTGTCAGGCCGGCCACAATACCGGGAAGTGCCTCGGGGAGCAGAATCTTCGTAATGATCTGCAGATTGGTGGCTCCCATTGCCTGAGCAGCCTCCACAAGTCCTTTATCGACTTCACGCAGACTGGTTTCGACAATACGTGCAATAAACGGCGCCACGGCAAGCGTGAGCGGAACGATGGCCGCAGCCGTGCCGATCGAGGACCCCACCACGAGACGGGTAAAGGGAATAATCGCAACCAGCAGGATGATAAACGGCACGGAACGCAGTGCGTTGATCAGCGTGCCGAGAATCGTATTGAACGCGGGCATCGGGAGAAAGGATTTGCGATCGGTAATGAAAAGCAGAATCCCGAGCGGAATCCCGAAAAGCGCACCGATACCGCCCGAAACAAGCACCATGAGGAGCGTATCGAGTGTGGATTCCCAGATCATCAGCATTAAATTATTGGACATCAGTCAGCTCCTCAACAATAACGCCCTGTTCACGGATAAAGGCCAGTGCCTGAATATAGATACTCGGCTCGCATTCGATCATGACGGTAAGGGTACCGAGCATGGTGCCGTGGATATCGTCCACGGAGCCGCGCAGAATATTGAAGTCAAGATTGAAGCGGCGAGAGCACTCCGAAATGGTCGGCTGTGTGACACGGTCGCCGCGGAAAGCCAGACGCAGCAGATGGACGTAGTCCGGATCAGCATGCGCAGCACGGGCGCGACGGAGTGTTTCGTGTACGGAGGCCGGCATGTCACGGGCCATCACGTTGCCGATGAGAGCCTTGGTGGTTTCGTGCTGCGGCGCGAGGAAGATATCGGTCACTGCCCCCGATTCGACGATCTTGCCGTAGTTCATCACCACCACCCGGTCACAGATTTCCTTCACAACCTGCATTTCATGGGTAATCATCACAATCGTGAGACCGAGCACCTTGTTGATTCGCTTGAGCAGTGCCAGCGTGGCAGTGGTGGTTTCAGGGTCGAGTGCGGAGGTCGCCTCGTCCGAGAGCAGGATCTTGGGATCGTTGGTGAGCGCACGGGCAATGCCGACACGCTGCTTCTGACCGCCCGAGAGCTGGGAGGGATATTTGTGGGCGTGTTCCGAGAGACCGACGAGTTCAAGCAGCGGCTCAATCTTTTCTCTGATCTTGTCAGCAGGGGTGCCGACGAGCTCAAGCGGCAGAGCGACATTGTCGTAAACCGTTCTGGAGCTCAGAAGATTGAAGTGCTGGAAAATCATGCCGATCGAGCGGCGTGTGTTGCGCAGCTCCTCTTCGGAAAGTGCCATCAGGTTCTTGCCGTCGACGGTAACACTGCCTTCAGTCGGGCGGTTGAGCAGGTTAATACAGCGCACCAGTGTGCTCTTGCCTGCGCCGGAGCGGCCGATAATGCCGAAAATCTCCCCGGCCTTGATCTCCAGAGAGACATTGTCCAGCGCCTTGAATTCCCGACCTTCAGGCGTGGTATAGGATTGAGTGATGTTTTCTAGTTTAATCATTGTGTCTGGCAACTTGAGAATAGGGTTCTCGAAACAATATGCTGTGTGACAGTGTACCCGCTGAAACCGTTTAAGGTATGAAGGAAAAAGGGAATCATTGAGGTATTACCTCAACAGCTAGGCAGGGCTGGATACAACAACGCCCGCACAGTCTTCTTTGCAGATTACCGGAGCGGGCGGGACATATAGGAACTTGGTGGGAACGCAGGGATTCGAACCCTGGACCGACGGATTAAGAGTCCGCTGCTCTACCAGCTGAGCTACGTTCCCGAGAAACTGTATTGTAGTAGATTTTGGTGGGTCGTGCGAGACTCGAACTCACGACCAACGGATTAAAAGTCCGCTGCTCTACCAACTGAGCTAACGACCCGTTCAGGCATTAGCACGAAAGCGCCAATGAACTACTAAGGGAAGAAATTTTGCACGAGATTTCAGTTTTTGTCAAGAGTGTAGCGCTTTTTTGGGATGGATCATTCTGAAACACGGTTTTTTGATCCTGAACATAGGTCTATAGAGGTAGATTTTTGCTAAAAATTCCTTATAGTGGAACTTTTGTTAAAGTTGATAGGGTAAACACCAACAAAGTATATCTGGATTTCCATTGAGATTTCAGGCATCATATAACATATATCGCTGGAACACGAAAACGTAACATATTGATATTTAGAGCTTGCAATATCGTTTTTGATTGTTTAGGATATTCATGTGATCCAAAGAATTGATGTTGGCTTTATTGTCAATGATATTCGTTTTCCGTTGGAGTTAATAACTATGGCCACGTCTAAAAAAGATGCCCCCCGACTTGAACGTCTCGAGGGTGAACAGCGCGCCAAGGCACTGAAGGTTGCCCTGGCTGCGATTGAAAAGCAGTTCGGTAAGGGCGCGATTATGCGCATGGATGACGATGTCACGCCTGAGGACATCGAAGTTGTCTCCACCGGGTCTCTCGGCCTTGACCTCGCGCTGGGCGTTGGCGGTCTTCCCCGTGGCCGTGTGATTGAAGTGTTCGGCCCGGAATCCTCCGGCAAGACAACCCTCACGCTGCAGGTGATTGCCGAGATGCAGAAAATCGGCGGAACCTGTGCATTCGTTGACGCGGAACATGCGCTTGATGTGAAGTATGCCCAGCGTCTGGGGGTGCAGATGAAGGATCTGCTGCTCTCGCAGCCTGACACGGGTGAACAGGCGCTTGAAATTACTGACTCTCTGGTGCGCTCCGGTGCGGTTGACCTGATCGTGGTTGACTCTGTGGCCGCCCTGACGCCGCGCAGTGAAATTGAAGGCGAAATGGGTGATGCGCTCCCCGGTCTGCAGGCCCGTCTGATGTCTCAGGCACTGCGCAAGCTGACCGCGTCCATCACGCGTACCAAGTCCATGGTTATCTTCATCAACCAGATCCGTATGAAGATCGGCGGCTACGGCAATCCGGAAACCACCACGGGCGGTAACGCACTGAAGTTCTACAGCTCTGTGCGTCTGGATATCCGTCGTGTCGGCGCCATCAAGAAAGGTGAAGAGGTTATCGGCAACGAAACCCGCGTGAAAGTGGTCAAGAACAAAGTGGCGCCTCCGTTTAAGGAAGCCAAGTTTGACATTCTTTACGGCGAGGGTATCTCCCGCATGGGCGAACTGATCGACATCGGTACCGACCTCAATGTTATCGAGAAGTCCGGCGCCTGGTACACCTGTGAAGGTCACCGCTGCCAGGGTAAGGACAACCTGAGGGAATTCCTGAAGGAAAATCCTGAAGTGGCCCAGACGCTCGAGAAGAAGATCCGCGAGCTCAAGAATGTTCACACCACCACGGTGTCCTCGGATGTGGAATCCGAAGTGGTACCTGACGATGATGAACAGCCGGTGCTCGACGATGTTGAATACTGATATAGGCTGATATGACTGGGCATCCGGACAATCCGGGTGCCCAGACTGTTAAGAGCAGAGTGACGCGTGAAAAAGAAAGCTGATGAACAGGGTGTGGTATTTGTCTGGGGTGATGACGGATCGCTCTTTGAAGCGGACGCAGTGCGCCCGGCGCCGGTTGCACCGGTAACCCCGTCTCCCTCCCTTGACAGAGATCCGATTGCCCGTGAGATTCCGGCCTCACTGCGGGTCATACCGGCTGAGGATGAGAAGGAGTCTGCAGGTCACCCACGACAGCCTGCCGTGCGCCGCTGCCGGCAGATGCCGCAGGTCGAAGCACCTGCAGCTGCCGGGGACGAAGGGGTTGAACGCGTCCCGTTCGACTCCCTTTTCTCGCATGAGGAGCGTTCGAAAAAAGGCACGCGCGAGAAGCGCCGTCGCGCCCCTCAAGAAAAACCGAGTCTCAATGCCCAGGCGATCGGCTATCTGAGCCGGCGTGAGTATTCCCGAAAGGAGCTGCGCAGCCGGCTCAGCCGAGCCAATCCGGAGGTGAGTGCAGAGGAGATCGACGAATGTCTCAAAAGACTGGAATCCCTCGGTTATGTCTCGGATGAACGTTTTGCTGCCGGGCGTGCCCGGGTGCGTGCCCAGCAGCTCGGCAACCGCCGGATCCGGGGTGAGCTGCGTCAGCTCGGTGTCTCCGAGGAGACTGTCAGGAATGCGCTTGACGAAATCCAGGACAGTGAGGAGGTTCGGGCATATCGGGTATGGCGGAAGCGTTTTCGCGAACTGCCCGATTCACCCAAAGAGAGAGACCGGCAGATCCGGTATCTTTTGTACCGCGGATTTTCAATGAGCTCGATCAATCAGGTCATCCGCGGAAAGGTGGAAGATCCTGACGCGCAGGGATTTTGGGATTGAACATAACCTCGCGTTATGTCAAGTATTTTTCCCGACAAACCCGCCGCTCTTTGCTACAATCAATCTCCTGACAGCTACCTATTGGAGAGATTATTTTGGTGGAATACCTCTATGATTTGCTGGTCAACCTGCACTGGGCTGCGGTTGGCCAGATTATTATGATTGACATCCTGCTTGGCGGGGACAATGCGGTCGTGATTGCGCTTGCCTGCCGAAATCTGCCGGAGCATCAGCGTAAAAAAGGGGTTATCTGGGGCACAGCCGGTGCCATCGCACTTCGTGTGGTACTGATTGTCTTTGCAGTGATGCTCCTGGATCTGCCGCTGCTGAAGGTTACGGGCGGTGTACTGCTGATCTGGATCGGGGCCAAGCTGCTTCTTCCGGAAGATGAAGGGCATGAGCATATTGAAGGTAGCAATCGTTTGCTCGGTGCCATTAAGACCATCATCGTTGCGGACCTCGTGATGAGTTTTGACAACGTGATCGCCATTGCCGGTGCTGCACAGCAGGCTCACGAAGCGCATCAGACGCTTCTTGTGGTTTTCGGTCTGCTCGTTTCTGTGCCGTTTATCGTCTTCGGTTCGCAGATGGTTCTTAAACTGATTGACCGGTTCCCTGTGGTGATTTATTTCGGTGCCGGTCTGCTTGGCTGGATTGCCGGCGGCATGGTTACCTCTGACGGCTTTATCACCCAGCGCTGGCCTGAGCTGAGCTTTACGCTTCACTATCCGGCCTGTGTGATCGGTGCTCTGCTGGTGATTATCATCGGGCACTTCTGGGGCAAGGCAAAGATGAAGGCAATTGCCGAGAAACGTGCCGCCCGCGAAGCTCAGAAAGCTCAGAGCTGATCAGGGAACACTCTCCGTGGACAAAAAACATGAGGCCGCAGCGCTAAGCAGGCGGCCTCTTGTTTTATCAGCTCCCGGGTGGCTGGTAAGCCACTACTGTCGGTCAGTTTTTCACCTTATCGATAAATCCGCCGCCCAGGCACACATCTCCCTGGTAGAGAACAGCGCTCTGTCCGGGGGTGGCAGCCCACTGCGGATCATCAAATCCGAGCGTAAACGCATCCGCACTGTCTGAGAGCAGCCGGCAGGCGCCGTCACTCTGGCGGTAACGCGTTTTCACGGTTACTGTTTCTGTAATGTCGGGTGCCGATCCGCTGATCCAGCTCGGGTGTACGGCAGTGAGCTCATGAGAGAGCAGCCACGGGTGATCATGCCCCTGGCAGACCCAGAGCGTATTGCTCTTGAGGTCCTTGCGCGCCACAAACCACGGCTCGCCTGTGGAGTCCTTCGTCCCGCCGATACCGATGCCCTTGCGCTGGCCGAGCGTATAAAAGGAGAGCCCGATATGCTCACCGATCACTTTGCCGTCAGGGGTTCTGATCGGACCGGGGTGTGTCGGCAGATAGCGGCTGAGGAACTCGCGGAAGGGGCGCTCTCCGATAAAGCAGATGCCGGTGGAATCTTTTTTCCGTGCATTGGGCAGCTTCAGATCGGCGGCGATCTCGCGAACGCGGGTTTTGTAGAGATCCCCGACAGGGAAAATCACACGCGAGATCTGTTCCTGCGTCAGACGGTGCAGAAAGTAGCTCTGATCCTTGCCGGGATCGACACCGCGCAGCAGCTGTACGCCACGGTCGGTGTGACGCACACGCGCGTAGTGTCCCGTGGCGATATAGTCTGCGCCCATGGCCATGGCATGGTCGAGAAAGGCGCGGAACTTGATTTCGGCATTGCAGAGAATATCGGGGTTGGGGGTACGGCCGGCGTTGTACTCGCGCAGAAAGTCCGAGAACACGCGTTCCTTGTATTCACGGGCGAAGTTCACCGCCTCAATGTCGATACCGATGACGTCAGCAACACTGCTCGCATCGATAAAGTCCTGACGTGAGGAGCAGTATTCGCTGTCATCATCATCTTCCCAGTTTTTCATGAACAGACCGATGACTTCGTAACCCTGTTCCTTGAGCAGCCAGGCGCTCACTGAGGAGTCAACACCGCCGGAGAGCCCGACAACGACTGTTTTCTTTGACATTAGTGTGTGTCCGGAGACAAAAATGGAGTTGAAATAAGTATCAGGCGTGCGGAGGAGAGAAAAAAGTGCGTAAAATCACACTGCAACAGTTCTCCAATCCGTTTTTCTTAGGAAAAACCCTAATCACAGCACACATCATTATGAATCATTCCAGCCCGCTTCGCACAGCTTTCACGGCTCTCTGTGGCGTCGACCGCCCCGTCATGAACCAGCCTTTACCCTCTCTGACAACGCCGGCGCTTGTCGCTGCCGTCTCCGAAGCGGGCGGCCTGGGGGTGATTCCGGCGGGACGGATGTCGCCTGCGCAGATCAGTGCTTACTGCCGGGCGGTGCGCGAGAAAACAGCCCGTCCTTTTGCCATCGCGCTTGATGTTGATGAAACACCGCGCTCTCTGGCCGGTGTGGATGCCCTGCTCGATGAGCTCTCTTTCCTTCTTGAAGAGCTTGATCTGCCGGCCAGTGTGCAGGCTGACAGCGGCAATGTGCTCGGGCTGCAGGAAAGCAGTACCTATCAGGAGCGCTTTGAGGCAGCACTGAGTGAAAAACCTGCGGCGATGATCGCCATGCACGGCGGTTTCCGGGAGCCGGAGGCTGAGGCACTGCAGGCGGCCGGGGTGGTCAATATGGGGTTCTGCACCTCGCTCAAAGAGGCCAAGGTGCTGCGTTCGGCCGAGTGTCAGGTTCTGATTGCTCAGGGCAGTGAAAGTGCCGGCGTACGGCTTCACTTTGAGGAGAGCGCACATCCGGGCGCCGGTCTGATGACCCTTGTTCCGGTTCTGAGCCAGGTGACCGGACTGCCTGTTATCGCCTGCGGCGGCATCTACTGCCGGGAGCAGGTCGAGGCACTGTCGGTTCTCGGCGCCGGCGGCGTTATGCTCGGCACGGCACTTGCCGCGTGTAAGGAATCAGGGGCGGATGAGCAGACCCGCTACTGGGCTCTGAACGGACAGATGCAGGATACGGTGGTCTGTACGACTTACAGCCCTGCAGGCACCCGCTGTCTTAAGAACAATTTCACCGGCTGGTACTGGGAGGGTGAACCGATTGAACGGGGAGCCTACGAAGCGCTCTTTCAGGCCATCTGCGCTGCGGCAGTAAGGAAAAACCGTCCTGATCTGGTACTCAGAGAGCTTGGTCTCGGTATCGGCCGGGCACGCTTTTCAACGGTTGCCGAGGCACTTGAAAAATTATCTCTATCCGGGTGTTAGAAAAAAACATTTAATCCGCGACCGGTGGGAGCGCCTGAAAACAGGAATTTGGGTCGTATGAAAGAGGAAAAATCTAGGTAGTTTTCCTGAGAAGTGAACAAAAACCGCCAAAAAATTCCGCATTGCGGAATTTTCAGTTAAAAAGTTAGGGATCTTTTACTTCCTTCTTTCATTGAATTGGGTTTTGTCTTTGACTATTATCAAGTCAAACGCAACTCTTTACATTTGTAAAAGGGCTGCACAAGGGAATAAGAACAATTCTTTGGAGGCTCCATGACAGAATCCAACATCGAAATTGGCGGATTGTCCATGAAGGGACGTGCGATATCGCTCCTAGTGGGCCCGCTTCTGGCGTTATTGACGTTCTATCTATTGCCTGACAGTTATCACGATGCAGCCGGCAAGGTCGTGGCCTTCTCTTACGAAGGCAAGGCCTGTCTTGCTGTCACGGTCTGGATGGCCGTCTGGTGGTTCACTGAGGCTTTGCCGATTGCCGCTACAGCCATGCTGCCGCTGGTTGTCTATCCTGTACTGCAGATCACGACACCTGCGGCTGCCATGTCCAATTATGCCTCTGGCACGATCTTCCTCTTCCTGGGCGGATTCCTGCTGGCGGCTGCCATTCACCGCTGGCATCTGGACCGCCGCATTGCTCTGACGATGCTCGCACTGTTCGGCACGAAACCCAACCAGATGATTCTCGGCCTGATGTTTGCCACGGCATTCCTCTCGGCCTGGGTGTCCAACACGGCAACGGCTGCCATGATGGTGCCGATCGCTGTGGCTGTGATGGGGGTGATCCGCTCCACGCAGAACTCTCCTGAAATTTCCAAAGAGGAGCGCAACTTCGGTGTCGCCGTGCTTCTCGGTATCGCCTACTCAGCCTCGATCGGCGGTATGGCCACACTGATCGGTTCGCCTCCCAATGGTATTTACGCCCGCTTTGTCGAGCAGACGTACCATGAACCGGTGACGTTTGTGCAGTGGATGGAACTCGGCCTGCCTGTGACGCTCATCCTGCTTCCGATCGCCTATCTGCTTCTCGTGAAAGTGCTCTTCCCCGCCAAGATGGAAGCCATTCCCGGCGGCCGTGAATGGGTGAAAAAGGAACTGCATAAGCTCGGCAAGATGAGCCGCGGCGAAGTGATTGTGCTCATCGTCTTCCTGACGGCTGCGCTTCTCTGGGTTTTCGGTCCGATTCTTCGTGATCTGAACATCGGCGGCATGAAGCCGTTCAAGCCGATGTCCGACACCGTGATTGCCATGGGGGCGGGGCTTCTGCTCTTCATGATTCCTGTGGACATCAAGCGCGGTATTCATGCCCTTGACTGGAACTCCACCAAGGATGTTGTTGCCTGGGACGTGCTGCTGCTTTTCGGTGGCGGTCTGACGATGGCAGCTGCTATCCAGAAGACCGGTGCCGCAGCACTGATCGGTGCTCAGGCTAGCATCTTCGCCGGAACGGGTGAAGTGACCATGATGGCCGGGGTGGCAACGCTCGTGACCTTTGCAACCGAAGTGACGTCCAACACGGCACTGGCCGCGACGATGATGCCGCTGATCTCTGCTGCCGCCGACAGTCTTAACATGGCGCCGGAAGGTCTGCTGGTGACGACCGCCATTGCCGCATCGTGTGCCTTCATGATGCCGGTGGCCACGCCGCCTAACGCTATTGTGTTCGGTACCGGCCGCCTGAAGATCGGTGACATGGTCAAGGCAGGGTTCCTGCTCAATGTCATCGGTGTGATTGTGGTGGTTGCTGTCTGCTCGATTCTCGGTCCGTTTGTGTTCTCCTAACCGGACCCGGAGCTGAAACCAGAAGAGGGCGTCTTCCTGACGGAAGGCGCCCTCAGTTTATTGCTGTGCTGCAGGCACTCAGATGCCAAGCAGCTTCATCAGCGGAATGGCGAGCAGCGGGGCAAGAAAAGCGGTGACCACACCACTGATGCCCATGGCCAGACCGGAGAAGGCACCAGCCTTGTCGGAGACCTGGAAGGAAGCGCTTGTCCCCATGCCGTGAGCGGTAAGACCGAGGGAGACACCGAGCACATGATCTGCACGGATACGCACCAGACGCATAATGGGGCGACCGACAATCGAGCCGAAGATGCCGGTGATCACCACGAAAACCGCGGTCAGATCGGGCAGACCGCCCAGTGTTTCAGACACGCCCATGGCGATCGGGGTCGTGACGGATTTCGGAATCATGGAAATAAGCGTCTGACTGCTCAGACCGAACGCCCAGCCGAGTAAAACGACGGAAACAATAGCAACGGAGCAGCCGACAACGATGCCGATGGCAAGCGGCAGCCAGAGTTTAGCCAGTCGCTGGCGCTGTTCATAAATCGGTACTGCCAGTGCCACAGTGGCCGGGCCAAGCAGGAAATGAATGAACTGCGCACCGGCGAAGTACGTTTCATAGGGGATGCCGAAGATGAGCAGCACGCACATGATCGTGACGACGGCCACGATGATGGGGCTGAGCAGCGGCTGGAACTTTGAGGCGCGGTAAACCCAGTGCCCCAGTGTGAATGCAACCAGTGTGAGAGCAATCCACAGTGCGGGGTTGCCCTTGAGATGATCATAGACAGAGAGAATCAGGTCCATGATTAATCTTCCTTGATATGAAGTAATTTTTGAGCAAGCACGATCGTGTAGGCGGTCACCACCATGGAGATGATGGTGGAGATAACGATCACTGCAAAGATGCCCAGGCCTTCATTGGCAAAGCGTTCTCCCTGACGGATGATACCGACGCCGGCCGGCACAAACAGCAGCGACAGGTTCGTGAGAAGCACACCACTGGTCGGACGGATGACACCGATGAGGTTATCCTTGAGGAAAAAGGCCATCAACATCAGAATCATTCCCAGCACCGGTCCCGGCACAGGCAGGCCCGTCCCACGGCTGATCAGTTCCCCGCAGATCTGGAAAAGTAAAATGAGCGTAATGGCGTTAAGCATCAGAAACTCTCTGAACGTGACGAAAATCTGTCACAATACAAGCTTGTAGAGTGGCACTATGTTGATAGGATCGTTAATTGTGGCACTATTAGCCCCCTAGTGGGGTGTCTGAAATTTGATATAGGTTATAAAACACTCTGATGAATGAAGAATTTTTGATCCGCGGTGAACTCATTACGCTGGATGCATTACTCAAGGTTCTCGGCTGGGCCGAGTCCGGCGGACAGGCCAAAATACTGATCGCCGAAGGGAAAATCCTGGTTGACGGGGAGGTGGAAACGCGAAAAACCCGTAAGCTTCGCGGTGGTGAAGTGGTCGTGTATGACGGGAAGGCCGTTACGTTAAAAGCAGCCCCGCAAAACTGATTCAGAATAAAGAGAAGGCCTCGCAACAGCAGCACTGCCAATGTTGCGGGGCCTTTATTTTTGCGCTCGCCGCCGTTAGAGGTTCTTCAGCTCACGGCGCAGAATCTTGCCGACGTTGGTCTTGGGCAGCTCGTCGACAAAGATGATGTCCTTGGGCATCTTGTAGGCCGTCAGCTGGGTGCAGCAGTAGGCTTTCACCTGATCAACCGTGAGGGTGGGATCCTTGCGCACAATCACGGCACGCACAAGCTCCCCGCTCTTGGGGCTGGGCATGCCGACGACACCCACCTCGAGAACGCCGGGCATCGAAGCAATCACGTTTTCCACTTCATTGGGATAGACGTTGAAGCCCGAGACGAGAATCATGTCTTTCTTGCGGTCGGTGATCGACACTTCGCCGTTGTGGTTCATGTAGCCGACGTCACCGGTGCGAAGCCAGCCGTCACGCATGACAGCAGCGGTTTCCTCGGGTTTGTTCCAGTAGCCCTGCATGACCTGCGGACCGCGGACACAGATCTCGCCGGTGTAGTCCTCCGGGTTGCCGCCTTCGGGGCAGACACCGAGATCGGCAAAATTATCCCCGCGGATGGACACCTCGGTTGAGGGAAGCGGAACGCCGACAGAGCCGTCCCAGGGCTTGTTGGGAATGTTGCCGCAGACCCCGGGCGAGCATTCCGTGAGACCGTAGGCTTCCAGAATGTTGCAGCCCGTCTGTCTGGCCCAGCGTTCTGCGACCACGCGCTGCACCTGCGTACCGCCGCCGGCAGTCATCTTCAGGCGGGTGAATTTGTGGGCGCAGAAGATGTCATTGTTAAGCAGGGCGGCAAAAAGCGTGTTGACCCCGATGATGATCGAGAAGTCCCACTTGTGGCACTCCTTGGCAAGTGCGTTGATGTCGCGCGGATTCGTAATAAGGTTGAGCGAGGCACCCCATGCGCTGAAGCACAGTGTGGCCGTGAGCGAGAAGATATGGTAAAGCGGCAGGGCGATCAGTGCGGTCTCCTTGCCTTCTTCAAACGTGCTCGAGAGCCAGGTGCCGACCTGCTCCATATTGGCCAGAATGTTCCGGTGCGTCAGGATAGCCCCCTTGGAGACGCCGGTGGTGCCGCCGGTGTACTGCAGAAAGGCGATATCGGTGGCTTTGATCTCGTGGGGTTTGAACCCTGAACGGCGGCCGCGGGCAAGTGCCTCGTTAAAGCTCACTGCACCGGGCAGACTGTAGGCGGGCACCATCTTCTTGACTTTGCGGATCACAAAATTCACAAGGGTGCGCTTGAAAAACGGGAACAGATCCCCGACAGCGGTGAGTACCACATGTTTGCACTTTGTCCCGGGCAGAGCGTTCTGCAGGGTGCGGGCGAAGTTTTCAATAATGATGATCGCTTTCGCATCCGAATCAAGCAGGGTCTCGTGCACTTCGCGGGCGGTGTAGAGCGGATTGATGTTCACGACCACGAGTCCGGCGCGCAGACAGGCAAACACGGCAACGATGTACTGCGCAAGGTTCGGCATCATCAGGGCGACACGATCCCCCGGCTTGAGCCCTTCAAGACTCTGCAGATAGGCGGCCATGTTCCGGGAGAGCTCGGCTGTTCTGGCGTAGCTCAGACCCACGTCCATGTTGCTGTAGCCGATCCGGTCCGGGAATTTCTTCGCGACTACATCCAGCATCCCGGGCAGGCTGGGATACTTTTCAGGATTAATGGTGTGGGGAATCCCCGCGGGGTATGAGTCATACCATGGAAACTGGGTCATGTTCACAAAAAATCAATGAAATAGAAACAACTGCCCCGGCAGAGAACGCCAGAGCGAACCTTGACGTAAGTCTAAACAGCTCAGGGCGTAAAATAAGGCCTGAAAACGAGACTTTGAAAACAGTTGTTTCTGAATTTAACAATGTGTAAAAACAAACTGCGACCGGGTCTGTCGGGAAGGCGTTTGCCGCTCCCGTGGCCAAGTCGCAGTCATTTCTGGCGTTCAGAATCGCTGTCCGGATTACGCTTCAAGCGTCAGGACGTGGCGGGCATATTCCTCCACAGCGTCCCAGTCGGTGTAGTCGATGACAGCGGTGGGTTCCGTCGGGCCCTTGGTCATCTTCATGATCATCTGAATAAGCTTGGTGTCGAGCCAGCCCCAGTTCGGATAGTCAACCTTGCCGGCAAAGCACTTCACATCCTTCGGATGCCAGGGGTTGTTTTCCATAAACTTGCGGCAGTAGACATTGCCTTCGGGCGTGGCCTTGGCGGGGGTGCGGGCAACAACAGAGATGCAGAAGAAGCTGTTGGCCTTGGCATCAAGCACGGACTTCCACTTGTTGACAAAGCCCACGAATTCACGGCGGAACTTGCCGTACAGAACAGGTGCTCCGGCGACAACGGTGTCGTACTTGTTCCAGTCAACGCCTTCACGGTCGGCTTCCATGACGTTCATCAGATCTGCCTGGTGACCTTCAGCCTGAATGGTTTCCCAGATACGGCGGGCGATACGGGCGGTGTGACCATATCGGCTGTCATAGATAACGAGCACGGATTTCATATGAGGTTCTCCTAAGATTTTTGACAGTATCGCCCGACAGGTGAGCGAAACGTGCGAAGTGTGTCTGCATACTCCTTGTTGGGGTAAGAGCTTCCTTCTTTTTTCCTAGGTCTATTTTAGCCGACAAAAGATTTAGAGGCGCTTAAATCAAATAATTCTCCGAAGATTTTCTTGGGGTTTTCGTGTCAGGTTCACCGGCAAAGAGTGGTACAATCACGAACTTGTTGGAAAGCGGACGGCTTGCAGCTGAACATCTGTTGTGCCGGGCTTTCTGTTCGTTGGGGTGTGCTGAAGCAAAAAACAACCGCCCTGCTGTTAAATTTAAGCGGACTCTCTGAACCCTGTCGGGTCGGGCATGCTGATTGTAAATACTGAAGGGAGTCGGCTTTTTCTATAGGATCATTATGGCAAAGGAAGATTTGATTGAGATGGCGGGCCAGGTGCTGGAAGTCCTGCCTGACGCACGCTATCGTGTGAAACTTGAAAACGGTCATGAACTGGTGGCTTACACCAACGGTAAAATGCGCAAGCACCACATCCGTATTCTGGCCGGCGACAAGGTTTCGCTCGAACTTTCGCCATACGATTTGACCAAGGGCCGTATCACCTTCCGTCACATTGAAGGTCGTCCCTCCGGTGGCAGCTCCTCCAACGGTGGCGCCCGCCGTCGTTAATGGCGAAATCAGAATGATACCGCCGGTGTCCTGAATCGAAAAAATACCCTCTTTACCGGAGATTCCAGTAAAGAGGGTGTTTTTTTGCACAGGCCGTGGCGCCCGGGCGCTATCAGAACACGTCCGGGAACCAGATAAAGAAGAACTGCGTGAGGTGATAAAACACGGGGGCAGCAAAGGAGAGCGGTGCGAGACGGGCCAGTGTGCCCCGGGTGATATAGATATCACTCTCCGCGGCCAGGCGTTCGGCGCCCATGCTGCGGCGAACAGAACTGATCACCATATCCCCCATCACACCCGAGATCACCACGGCAATGGCCATGAGGATGGCCTGCCAGAAGCGGAACGGTGTAATCCAGTACATCATCATGCCGGCGAGTACACCGGCGCTGCAGCCGATCACGGTACCGAGCATCGTGCGGTTGTGGTTGAAAAAGAGTGCGCCTTTGCCGAGAAAGGAACTCGCAATCGTAGAGCACAGATCACTCACAAACAGCACCAGCAGGAAAAAGAGCAGAAGCAGCGGTCCGCTGGAGTTGTACCGGGTAAGGTCAAAGGTGGCGATCGCAGGGGCATGGCTCACACAGAACACGCACAGCATCACACCCCACTGCACCTTGGCGACACGCTCCAGGTAGCGTTCGGTGTCATGGTTGAGCGCCATGACAACAGGCAGCGCAAGGAAAAGGTACACCGGAATCAGAATCGTGAAGAGTTCGATCTGCTCAAACCCGATCAGGGTGTACTGCAGCGGAATCATGATGTAGAAGGAGAGCACCAGCGCGTGATGATCCTTCGGGTGTGTCGGTGTGATGGCAATAAACTCGCGCAGCAGGAAAAAGCTGATGAATGCAAAGAAGATCAGCAGAGATTCCTCTCCGAGCGCAAAGGCGATGGTAAACACCACCAGCAGCCACCAGGCCATTTTCAGTCGCGAGGAGATGGCCAGGAGCCGGGATTTGGCCACAGCGGTCGTGGCGCGACCGAGTGCGTAGGCACTGTAGAGCGTCCCTGCAAAAGCGAGAAGAAAAAGGCCTATGAGCAGGAACATGTAAGCTTCGGAAATCGAAAAACCAAGTCTCATGATTGGGCCATCTCAATAATTGATTGACGGGCACGTTCAAGGAAATCGTCCTTGAGGTCATCCACAGAGTGTTCGAGCGGTTTTCCGAAACGTACCGAACAGATGGTCGGCACGGGGATGAGCACACCCTTGGGCATGGCGCGGTGCAGGTTTTCAATGTAGACCGGCACGAGTTCGACATTCGGGAACTCTTTCATCAGACGCCAGATACCGGACTTGAATTCACTCGGCAGCGGCTGAGGACGGCGGGTCCCTTCAGGGAAAATGATCAGGGAGGAGCCTTCCATGAGCGCCTGACGCAGCGGATCGAGCGGGTTGGCATGTTCGGTGCGCCTGCGGTCGACCAGCACCACGTTGAGCTCTTTTAAGGCAATCTGTCGTCTGATCCATCCCTTAACCCAGTAGTCTTTTGCGGCAACCGGGCGCACAAACGGGCGCAGCTGCTGAGGCAGAGATGCCCAGATGACAATGGTGTCAAGGTGACTGGTGTGGTTGGCAAAATAAATCCGCTGCCGTGAGGACGGCGCGCAACCCTGCCAGTGCGGGTAGGCTCCTACCAGCAATCTAGTCAGCCACACGATGGGTGTCATTAATTTAAAAGCAGACAACACATTAATTCCTGTTACGAAGACGAATCAACATTATAGATAGACGGCACTCTCAGTGCTCCTGTTTCGGAGCATCAATCCGGGTGACGGTCGGATTGTCAAAATCTCCGGTAATGGCATACTCGGACTTAAAGAACTGTGAGAGCTGGTCTTTCAGAAGCCACTGTGAGACAAAGGTTCCGATACCGATAGCCGGGTTGATCAGCGCGAGCGCAAGCGACGGGCCGCCGGCGTTGATCGAGGGGAGAATCACAGCCCTCAGATTCAGTGTTTCGGCCGGAAGGTTGATCTCGCCGGCGCTAACCACAGAGGCGGCAGACCCCAGAACAGTGCTCTTGGGTATGGTGAGAATGCCGTTGGTGATTTCCCCCTCAAGGTTAACCGAATCGAAAGCGAAACCCTTGCCGAGCACATCACGGAAGTCGAGTGTGAGACGGCGCAGCAGATGCTGAAGACTCAGGAGACTCAGAATCCGTCCGGCACCGGGCTCAATCTGAAGAAACTTCCCCTGACCGAGCTCTCCGGTAATGCTGCCGTTGAGCGTTGCGGTATTAAAGTCAAGCGGGCTGCCGACCCACGAAAGTCCGGATTTGATCGTGCCGGGAGCACCCTGCATGGCGTTGGCATATTCGAGCGAGGAAAGCACCTTGCCGATATCCGTGATCGTGGCTGTCGTATCAAGACGGGTTTTTCCGCCTTCACCCGGGTACCAGACACCGTGGGCGCTGAGCAGTCCGCCGGAATTCATGATCTTAAGTGAGCGCAGATACCATCGCGGAATCTGCTCGCCGTCGTTGGAGGCGTCAACGCTCACGCGGCCGATATGCTGGCGGTTAAGCCGCAGGTCACTCACGTTGAGCAGCAGATCAGGCAGACTGCCGGTCGGCGTCTTCTCTTTTTTCGGATGCAGAATCTTTGCAAGCTCATCCTCATCACGCTTGGTGAGGTGAAGCCGTTTGAGATCGCCCGTGAGCAGCGGGGCGTTTTTCCCGGTGGCGGGACGGTACCTGACACTGCCGGCAATCTCCTCGCCGTCGAGCGTCACCAGCCAGTGATCCCCCTCGCGATGCGCATCAACACTGATGCGGTGAAAGAGCTGACCGGACGTGTGAAGAGTGCCGGTCTGCAGGCTGAAGGCTCTCAATGCCGGAGAGCTGTCTGCCGCAGCGGCATCCGGTGCAAGCGCCTGCCAGGCGTCAAGGTCGATGTCAGAATGGGCGATATGCACACCGAGCCCCTGTCCCTCCTGAGCGGGGACGGTTTTTGTCTCACCGATCGTGATGACACCGCTCTCAGGCTGCTGTTTCTGATTAAAGCGAACGCGTGCCTCGATATGCGACGGGGAGCTGATGCTCAGGCGAGAGGTGTCGTGCTCGAGCAGCTCATAGTTGAAGGTGGTCGGCCAGGCGCTGCGGGCGTCTTTTGTAAAAGGCTGGGGCAGTGTGCTGGCCATACCGGTGAGATCAGTCTGACCGGCAATGCGTGTGTAGGGGTGATCCCAGTCGATAGAGATATCCACGCTCACCGGTGTCTGCCCCTTCAGTGCCCCTGCGGCAGCGGTGCCCAGGATAGTCTTCTCGCCAAGCATGGCGGCCGCCTGCTGTGCATTCAGCTCTCCGGTAATGGCAATGCGGGTCTCCCGCTTGGGCGTTTCAACACTCGCACGGATCGGACCGGCAGCGGTAGTGCCTGTCAGTGCACCGTTGGAGGCGACCGCATTTTCTGTAATCACCAGCTGTCCGTTGAGTTCTTTCACTTCAGGCAGCCCGTAGCCGTAGGAGAACCGGTTGCCCGAGAAGTTGAGCGTGACGCGCACATCAGTTTTCTCAGGCCTGTCAAGCGGAATCGTGAGGGCGAGCTGGGTCTGCATCTGTCCGGAACCGCTGCTCTGACTGAGACCCGGACCGATGATGTCGTTGAGCAGCGCGCTGTTGCGCACATAACCCAGCCCGTTTTTCAGATCGCCGGTAATGTCTCCCTTCACAGTCAGGGTGGGGGTGCTGTAGTGTTCTATGCCGACAACGGCGTTATTGCTCAGCAGACCGTGACTTTTCACCTGACTCGCGCTGATGAGCATGCCGTCACCCTCAAAGCGCAAATGTGCTCTGATGTCGGTGAGCAGCGGCCATGAGGGATGCGTGCTTTTCGGATCCTTCACGTCAGGAAAGAAATTAAACCGTCCGTCCTCAAGCTCGCCTTCGATGAGAAACTGCTGCCCGGCAGAGGTGCTGCCGGACCACGGGAATGTATCGAGCGGTCCGTTTACAGCGAAGCGGCCCGAGGTGATTTTCCCGTCCATGATGGCGATATCAAGCCACTGGAGAAGGTCTTTGCCGAGTACGTCCGGCAGATACTGACGGACTTTATCCGCGCTCGCGCGGATAATCTGCCCGCCGAGTGTGAGCGTGCCTGCTCCGCCAGTGTCCTCCCAGCCGCCGTTGCCGACGAGGCTTGCCTCGGCATTACTGACGGCAAACCGGCTGACACTGATTTTGAGTTTCGGTTCGAGCTCAATCGAGGCGCTCGCTTCGAGTGAATCCACCGGAATCCGTTCTCTGGTGAAGATACGGGGGAAGGTGAGTGAGGCCTTCTGTGTATTGAGTGTCAGAGTGAAATGACCGCCGCCGAGCGTTTTCACTTCGCCCGTGAGGTTTTCAAAACCGGGAACGGTTCCTTCCTGATCGCTGAAGCTGAGGTTTCTGAAGCGTGCCTCAACCTGCCACTGTCCCGGACTGTTCAGATCACCGGCATTTTTGAGGAAAAGGTTTTCCACATAGCCGTCAACGTCAAAGCGGGCGGCCTGCTGCTGCAGTTCTTCGGTAAAGGGGAAAACGCTCAGAAGGCGCTTCCACTGACTGAAATCCGCCTCACTGAGTTCAATCTGATAGGCTGCGGGTGCCCCCTGAGAGAGCGTTCTGATCACAGCTCCGGCATCGAGGCGGTTGGTAAGTGTGGCGCTGTTTTCGTTTGTCTGCACAACCAGATGTTTGACACGCCACTCTTCGGTTTCGCTCTCGCCGGCAGCCTGCCGGTTGTAAATGATGCGCGAGGCAAAGCGGGGCCAGTCAAGGGCTCTTCGGGCCCGCGGCAGCTGGAGATTGACCGCTTTCAGGTCCACGTCGGCTGTGACATTCTGAAGATGCCCGTTGCTGAAGCGCGCCCAGAGCTCGGTGGCGCCGCTCCCTGAGGCGAGTGTCACCGGGAGGCGGAGAGCCTGTGCAAGTCGTGCGATATTGACCTGGTCGGTTTTCACGTAAAAACTGCCGTCCCAGGTGTTCGGGTCATCTGTGTGCTGCGTGAGACTGCGTTTGACGACACCCGCGGCGGTGATGTTTTCTGCAGCGCCCAGTCCCTGACGCTTGAGCCGGAGTCCTGCACGCCAGTCAAGGAGCTGTCGTTCAAAGAGAAGCTGGATATCGGTGAAGTGGACGATGCTGCTTGCCTGCGGGTTATTGCGATCAATATAGGTGATGTCCCCGTCCGTCAGACTCAGGTGCTGCTGAGCGAGCAGCCAGCGGAAAAAACGACCCGCGCCGCTGCCGTTGCTCTCGGCTCCGGGATTCGCAAGGTCAATATGCACACCGGCCACGTCAAACACATTTTCAGACAGACGGGTCACGGTCAGTGCGGGGGCGCTGACCTGCAGGCGCTCGAAATTGGGCTGCAGCATCCAGAGGCTTGACCAGGCGATATGCGCTTCAATTCTGGGAATCTTTAGCGAAACAGCATCTCCGGGGTGCGAGAGTGTGACGTTTTCGAGCGTAATCGTGGGCCAGAACCGGGAAAAACCGCCGGTGATTTTCTCTGCCTCGATTCTGAGACCGAGTTTTTCGCCCGCGTATGTGGTGATTTCGGAGCGGTAATTCTGAAACTGGGTGGTAAAAAACCAGCGCCCGGCAATGAGAGCACCTGTTGCCAGGAAATACAGCACGATGAGCAGCCACACAACTGTGCGCAGGCTCTTGCGCCAGAAGCTGTGACGCTCAGGCAGGGTGTTGTTCTCGGGGTTACTGGTCATTATCAGGAGGTGTCAGTTCTGTGGACAGAAGCGGTTGCGAGTCCGGCGGCACACTGCAAAATCAGGTAAGCGGCACTCTCGGTGCTGTTCAGTAAAAATAATGGAGCGTAAACCGGATACTGTCAAGCATAAGACGCAACAGAGCAATATGTGCAGCAAAAGCGTAACCATAATTTGTCATAATAATTTATCAGCGTGCACTGTTGCGCGATTTTTTCACCGGCCGGCCCGACAAACAGGCGGCTGTGCTCAGAAGGAGATCTCACATGCTCGACAGACAAAACCCATCACTGAGCGTGGTTCTGGAGAATTCGTCCTATGCCCGGCGGGCTCTCGAAGCTATCGGGGCAGGACATCCGGAACGAACGCCGGAGGAGGTTCTCGATGAGCTGATGAGGCGCGAGTGGCGCAGAGAGGATTTTGTCAGCACCATCTGTGCCTGGAACGATCCGGCAGAGCTCTCCCTTGGTCTGAGAATACTGCGCCGGGAGCTGATGCTCAGCATTATTGCAGCCGACTGCACCGGTGCGATCGGCTATGACGAGGTCGTCCGGCGCATGAGTGACTTTGCCGAAGTGGCGGTCTCTCAGGTGGTCGGTGTGCATGCAAAAGAACTGGCCCGGCGCTACGGTGTACCCTACGGCATCTCAGGCCAGCCGCAGGATCTGCTGGTTGTCGGTATGGGAAAACTTGGCGGTCGCGAGCTCAATGTCTCCTCTGATATTGATCTGATTTTTGTGTTTGACGAAAACGGCGAGACCCGTCCGACAGCAGAGTATCCCGATGCACGAAAGACGCTGAGTGTGGAGGAGTTTTATGAGCGTCTCGCCCGCCGGGTGATTCCGGCGCTCAACGACATCGAGGGACCGGGGTTTGTGTTCCGTGTGGATATGCGTCTGCGCCCCAACGGGGATGCCGGCCCCATTGTCTGCTCCTCGACGATGCTCGAAGAGTATCTCTATTCGCAGGGCCGGGAATGGGAGCGTTTTGCATGGCTCAAGGGGCGTGTCATCAGCGGGGCGGTCTTCAACACGCCTGAAGGGTTTGCCCAGCAGGTGAAAAATCTGCGCTCTCTGGTAAAACCTTTTGTCTACCGCAAATATCTTGATTTCGGCGCACTGGAGTCCCTGAGAAATCTCCATGAAATGATCAGAGCCGAAACAGCAAGGCGCGAGCTGATCCGCGGCAATACCGGTGTGAACGTGAAACTTGGCCGCGGCGGGATCCGTGAGATTGAATTCATCACCCAGACGATTCAGATCATCCGCGGCGGCCGCAACAACCGCCTGCAGGGGCGCTCGACACTTGAAATGCTCACTGCGCTCGGTGAGGAGGGATTCCTTGAGCGCGATGTGGCTCAGGCCTGCCGGGAGGATTATGTGTTTCTGCGTAATGTTGAACATGCGATTCAGTATGTCAATGATGAGCAGACGCAGATGCTTCCCTCGGGAGGCGAAAAGCTCGATGCGATTGCAGCACTGCTGGGCGTAGAGAGTAAATGGCTCTGGGAGGCTGTACAGAGTGTGCGCGAGCGCGTTTCACGTGTTTTTGAAAGTATTTTCCAGGTTGAGGATCCGGGGGTGAGCACTGAAGGCTGGCCGGTGGGCTGGGAGACGGGATCTCAGAGCTCACAGGATCTGCTGCTCGCGCATCTGCAGAGTCTGGGCTACGGTGAGGATGCCCCCGAACTGCTCGGCCGGATTATGCGTCTGGCCTCCGGTCGCTGGGGGCGGGGCGTATCGGATCTGTCACGTACCCGTATGCAGAAGCTGCTTCCGATTATCGTGGAGAGCTGCCCGAAATGGCTCAATCAGTCTGCTGTCCGGGTGATTGCACTTCCGGAACT
Organism: uncultured Sutterella sp.; assembly: GCA_905194315.1. Classification (GTDB taxonomy): domain Bacteria; phylum Pseudomonadota; class Gammaproteobacteria; order Burkholderiales; family Burkholderiaceae_F; genus Sutterella. The sequence continues at coordinate 77,828 of CAJJRX010000003.1, forward strand.
GCTCTCGCGCTACCTGAAACTGCTCGAGGCGATTGCCGGACGCTCGACCTATGTGGCGCTTCTGAGTGAGTACCTCACGGCTGCACAGCGTGTGGGGAAAGTGCTCTCGGCGAGTCGCTGGAGTGCGGAGTTTCTCATCCAGCATCCGATTATTCTTGATGAACTCGTGGACGGGCGTGAGAAGGAGTACGACGACTTCACGCCGGTTGACTGGCATGCCTGGGCGGAGAAGCTCCGCCGTGAACTGAGCGTTGTTGAAGGCGATCAGGAGCGGCAGATGAATATTCTGCGCGATGCTCACCACGCAGCGATTTTTCAGCTGCTCATTGCGGATCTGGACGGGCGCTTCAGTGTTGAGCGTCTGGCTGACCAGCTTTCAGCCCTTGCGGATGCGGTGCTCCAGGAGGTGATCGAGCTTGCCTGGGCAAGCCTTGCCGACCGGCACTGCGAACGGCCGCGGTTTGCCGTGATCGGCTACGGCAAGCTCGGCGGCAAGGAACTCGGCTACGACAGCGATCTGGATCTGGTGTTTATTTTTGATGATGACAATCAGGACGCCGAACGGGTCTATACACGTCTTGTGCGCCGCATGATGAGCTGGCTGACGATTCAGACCTCCTCCGGAAAGCTGTTTGACGTTGACCTGCGCCTTCGTCCCAACGGCGAGAGCGGACTGATTGTGACGCCGTTTGAAATGTTCTGCCGCTATCAGGACAATGCCGACGGTACCGGCGCGTGGTTCTGGGAGCATCAGGCGCTCACCCGTGCCCGGTTTGTGGCCGGGGATCCCGAACTCGGGCGGCGTTTCGAGGAGCAGCGCTGCAAAATTCTGCTCAAACCCCGTGATCCGGAGCAGACACGCTCGGATGTGATTGAGATGCGCCGGAAAATGCACGAGGGTCATGTCAACCGCACGAGCCTGTTTGACATCAAACATGACGCGGGCGGCATGGTGGATGTGGAATTTGTGGTGCAGTGGTTTGTTCTCACCTACGCCTCAAAGTATCCCGAGCTCACCAATAATTTCGGCAACATTTTGCTTCTTGAAACACTCGGCCGCCTTAAGCTGCTGTCGCCCGAGCTGTGTTCGTGTGCCGTCAGGGCGTATCGACGCTATCGTCAGCTTCAGCATGAGGTTCGCCTTAATGTCGGTGAAGGTACGCCGGTGCGTCTGGATCCGGAGCTGCTCGAGAAGGAGCGTGACTGTGTTCAGACACTGTGGCGGTCGGTTTTTGGCGACGCACCGCGCAGCGAAAGTCAGTCTCCGGCTGAGCTCCCGTGAGGCTCAGCCGGGCGTAAAATAGCTTGCACCAAAAAAACAAAAGCAAAAAAACAGGTTGGATACCGAAATGCCTATTTCTACGTCGGATTATCATGCGCCGGGCTGGTGCCGCGGCGGTCATCTGCAGACCATTATTCCTGCAAAAGTCAGCGCCCGCCCTGAGGTGAAATACCGCCGGGAGCACGTTACCCTGCCGGACGGGGATTTTATGATCTGGGACTGGGTTCAGCCTGAACCGATGCGTGCGGATGCGCCTGTGCTGGTGCATTTTCACGGTCTTGAAGGATCAAGCTCCAGTCATTATGCGCTGGCGCTGATGGATCAGTGCCGCCAGTGGGGCTGGCGTGGTGTCGTAGCCCATTTCCGCAGCTGCGGCGGTGAGCTCAACAGACTGCCCCGTGCGTATTTCGCCGGCGACAGTAACGACTGTGAGTGGGTGCTCAAGACTGTCAAGGCGCGCTTCCCGAAGGCGGATATGTACGCTGTTGGCGTCAGTCTCGGTGCGAATCAGCTCACCAAGTATCTCGGGGATCGCGGTACGGATGCCGCCCGGCTGCTCAAGGGGGCGGCAGCCATCGGTGCGCCGCTCGATCTGGTCGCAGGCAGTGAACGTATCAGCAAAGGGGTTAATGTTCTCTACGCCAATATGTTCCTCTCCACCCTTAAGCCCAAGCTCGAACAGAAGGCCCGGCTTTTTCCGGAGCTGATTGATATCGAGGCGGTGCGCCGCTGTGAGACGATGTACGACTTCGATACGATCTACACCGCGCCGATGCACGGCTACAGCTCCGCTATGGAGTACTGGCAGAAGTGCTCCTGCAAGCAGGTGCTTCCGGATGTGCGGGTGCCGCTGCTTTTTCTCAATGCGAAAAACGATCCGTTCCTGCCGGCCTGGTGTCTGCCCAGAGCCGATGAGATGAGTTCTTATGTGCTCGGTGAATTTCCCGAGGATGGCGGACATATCGGCTTTCCTCAGGGAAAGATGCCCGGAAATTTGTTATATTTGCCTACCCGCATCAAGCGGTTCTTTGACACCGGCGGCTAAAGCGCTGCGCAGGTGCTGACTCTTTTTGTTTTTGTGTGGCGCAGGACTGTTTCCTGTGGCTGTATAAGTACATCATGGCAAATTTTCTCTTCTCCCGACAGGCCGGTTTTCTGTGCCTGGGACTTTTTTCACTCACCATTTTGCTCGGCAACTGGGTTGTCGGTAACGTCGGAACGGTCTGTCAGGCAGGCGGCCCCTGTCTGATTCCTGTCTGGCCGGGAATCATGGCACCTTCTGGTGTAATGCTCGCCGGTCTGGCACTGGTGCTTCGCGACGCTGTGCAGAGTCTGCTCGGCAAGAGCTGGTCTCTGGTGGCGATTGTCATCGGTGCGGCACGCTCCGCCTGGCTTGCACCGGCCGAAATTGTGCTCGGTTCCACGCTGGCTTTCCTTTTCTCGGAACTGGCAGACTTTGCCGTCTATACGCCGCTGCGCGACCGGCATCTGACCGCAGCGATTATTTTCTCCGGTCTGGTGGGCTCGGTTGTCGACTCGGTGATTTTCCTTGGGATGGCTTTCGGTTCGCTTGACTTTGTCCTTGGACAGGTGATCGGAAAATTCTGGATGAGCCTGCTTGGCGGCGCGGTTATTATGCTTTGGCGCAGCCTGGATAAGCGGCCCGCTCTGCGGCACTGACAGGTCTTAGCTTTGAGCCCTTCCTAGGATTTTCCCTAGGAGGGGCTTTTTGTCGTGTTTTGCAAGGCGGTATTAAGAAAAGGTCTGTAAAATTAAGGAAGGACAAAAATTTCAATTACCCCTCACCAAGTCATGTCATCTCCTGTCGCAGTTTTGCTGATTAACACCGGTAGCCCTGAAGCACCGACGGCCCCCGCACTGAAAACCTATCTGGCGGAATTCCTTGGAGATCCGCGCGTCGTTGAAGCTCCCCGCTGGAAATGGATGCCTGTTCTGCACGGCATCATTCTTCGCACGCGCCCGCCCAAGTCCGCTAAACGCTATGAGATCGTCTGGACACCGGAAGGCTCACCCCTTGTGGTGAACTGCCGTAATGTTGCCGGGCGTCTCAATGAACGCTTTTCCGCACTCGGTGTGCGTGTGTACTGGGCAATGTGCTACGGGCATCCGAACGTGGATGAAACGCTCCGGCAGATGCTCGCTGACGGGGTGAAAAAGATTCTTGTATTCCCGATGTTCGCCCAGTACTCAAGTCATACTTCGGCGAGCTGCTTTGATCTTGTGTTCAGGACCTGCCTGCGTCTGCGCGATGTGCCGCAGCTCAGGCTCATCCATGACTACCATGACAATCCGCTCTATATTGATGCCATCCGTGAGCATGTGCTGCGCTACTGGGAGAAAAACGGCAGTGCGCCTGCACAGGGCGGCAGACTGCTGTTCAGTTTTCACGGTATTCCTCAGGCAAGTATCGACAAGGGCGATGAGTACAAAAAGCAGTGCGAGCGTACGGCAGAGCTCGCTGCCGCGGCACTCGGGCTTCAGGCGGATCAGTGGGCACTGAGTTTTCAGTCCAGATTCGGTCCGGATCCCTGGATTGAGCCGTACACGTCGGATAAGGTCGTGGAGCTTGCTCAGGCCGGCGTCAGGCGTATTGACGTGGTCTGTCCGGGATTTGCGGCTGACTGTCTGGAAACGCTTGAGGAAATCAACGACGAGTTGCACCATACCTATCTGAATGCCCTGCCGGAAGCAGACCGTTCGCCGGAGGCATTTCACTACATCCCTGCACTTAACGACTCGGATGAGGCCGTGACGTGTTACGAGGAGCTTGTGAGAAAGGAACTCGGCGGCTGGCTCTGAAAGGCTTCCTGAGGAGGTCTCTTGAAAAAAGCGGCAACCGTCCCCATATAGAGAAAAAGGACTCTTTTTGCTAGAGTTACGGTGAACAGAATTTTTGCATCACCGCCGGATGCTCTTCGAAAGAACGGGTGAAGACCAGACGTTCACGAGCCCCGGCAACGGTGCGTTAAACGGAGCAAGTTAATGACGGAATCCAACGAACAGAAGCAGGTCAATGAAGGTTGTTGCGGCGAAGAGGGCTGCGAGTGCGAAAAGACGGCTCAGTGTGACTGCGCCGAAGGCAAGCCCTGTGAAGAGGCTCCCGAAGAGCCCAAGGAAATGACAGTCGAAGAACTGCAGTCCGCCCTCAAAATGGCCGAAGCAAAGGTCCTCGAACACTACGATCTGTACGTGCGTGCCATGGCGGAGCTGGAAAACACCCGTCGCCGTGCCGCTGAAGATGTGCAGAAGGCGCGCAAGTTCAGTATTGAAAAGTTTGCGGAAAACCTCCTGCCTGTGGTCGACAGTCTCGAAAAGGCTCTCGAAGTGACAAAGGACCAGGTGGAGTCGCCCATCCGCGAAGGCATGGAAACAACCTACCGTCAGATGCTGCATGCACTTGATGTGTCTGCCATGGCGCCGATTGATCCCAAGGGCGAAGCCTTTGACCCGCATACCCAGCAGGCGATTGCAATGGTGCCCGCCCCTGAAGGCGTGGCCTCGGGTACGGTGGTTGAAGTGTTCCAGCGCGGCTGGAAGATTGCTGACCGCGTCCTGCGTCCTGCAATGGTGAGCGTGGCTCAGTAAAGCACCGCATTTTCCGGTATTGAAATCCCTCCCGCTCCGGTTGAGCGGGAGGGATTTTTTATCTGGCCCCCGCCGGCGCGGCAAGACCGGTTTCAGGGGCGGTTTTACGGAGAAATGTAATTTTTTATGACAGGGGGACTTGAAAAATCGCACATCGCTCCCCATATAGGGATTAAAGAGCAGAAGTGCGAAGCTGAACTTCGTATCTCTCTGCAACAGTTGAGTCTTACTCTGGCTCCCTCATCATTGTGATTGAAGCGTTTCCAGAGGGGCTAGGTAAGCAGAATTTTTTAAGGATAGCGACACTATGGCAAAAATCATCGGTATTGACCTTGGTACGACCAATTCAGCTGTGGCTGTGATGGAAGGTGATAACGTCAAGGTTATTGAAAACAGTGAAGGCGCCCGCACGACGCCGTCAATCGTGGCTTACATGGACAACGGTGAAGTCCTGGTTGGCGCACCTGCAAAACGTCAGGCTGTTACGAATCCGAAGAACACGCTCTACGCAGTGAAGCGTCTGATCGGCCGCCGTTTTGATGACGCCGAAGTTCAGAAGGACATCGGTCTGATGCCGTTCAAGATCGCCCGCGCCGAAAACGGTGACGCCTGGGTTGAAGTGCAGGGCAAGAATCTTGCTCCGCAGCAGGTGAGCGCTGAAGTGCTCCGCAAGATGAAGACGACCGCTGAAGAATACCTCGGCGAGACCGTTACCGAAGCTGTGATTACGGTGCCGGCCTACTTCAATGACTCCCAGCGTCAGGCCACCAAGGATGCCGGCCGTATTGCCGGTCTGGAAGTGAAGCGTATTATTAACGAACCGACCGCGGCTGCTCTGGCTTTCGGTCTTGACAAGGGCGGCAGCGCCGACCGCAAGATCGCCGTGTATGACCTCGGTGGCGGTACGTTCGATATCTCCATTATCGATCTGGCCAACGTTGACGGTGACAAGCAGTTCGAAGTGCTCTCGACCAACGGCGACACGTTCCTCGGCGGTGAAGACTTTGACCAGCGTCTGGTTGACTACATCATCACCGAATTCCGCAAGGACACCGGTGTTGACCTCTCCAAGGACGTGCTGGCTCTGCAGCGTCTGAAGGACGCCGCTGAAAAGGCCAAGATTGAACTTTCGAGCCGTCAGGAAACGGAAATCAACCTGCCTTACATCACGGCTGATGCAACGGGTCCGAAGCACCTGAACCTCAACGTGACGCGTTCCAAGTTTGAAGGTCTGGTTGAAGATCTGGTTCAGCGTACGGTTGAACCCTGCCGCAAGGCTCTGCGTGACGCCGGTGTGTCCCAGTCCGATATCACTGACGTGATTCTGGTTGGCGGTCAGTCCCGTATGCCGCGTGTTCAGGCTGTTGTGAAGGAATTCTTCGGCAAGGATCCCCGCAAGGACGTCAATCCTGACGAAGCTGTGGCTATCGGTGCCGCCATTCAGGGCTCCGTGCTCACGGGTGAACGCCATGACGTGCTGCTGCTTGACGTGACGCCGCTCACGCTCGGTATTGAAACCCTGGGCGGTGTGATGACGCCGATGATCAAGCGCAACACCACGATCCCGACCAAGCACAGCCAGGTCTTCTCGACCGCTGAAGACAATCAGCCTGCTGTGACCATCAAGGTCTATCAGGGTGAACGTGAAATGGCCGCTTCCAACAAGCTCCTGGGTGAATTCAACCTCGAAGGGATTCCGCCGTCTCCGCGCGGACTGCCTCAGATTGAAGTGACCTTCGACATTGACGCCAACGGTATTCTTCACGTCGGTGCCAAGGACAAGGCCACGGGCAAGGAAAACAACATCACGATCAAGGCAAGCTCCGGCCTGAGCGAAGAGGAAATCGAACGCATGGTGCAGGATGCCGAAGCCAACAAGGCTGAAGACCACCGCCGCTTCGAACTGGCTCAGTCCCGTAACATGGCTGACTCCGCTGTGAATCAGGTTCAGAAGACCCTGAAGGAAAACGGTGACAAGGTTGAAAGTGTTGACCGTGCCGCCTGCGAAGAAGCCATCAAGGAAGTCGAAGAAAAGATCAAGGGCGAAGACAAGGAAGCCATTGATAAGGCTGTTGAACGTCTGATGAGCGCTGCTCAGAAGATCGGTGAAAAGCTCAACAAGGCTGCCCAGGCTCAGCAGCAGGCCCAGCAGGGCTCTGCCGAACAGGGTGCCGGCGGCAAGGATGACGATGTTATCGATGCCGAATTCACCGAAAAGAAGTAACCTCTGCCCACAACTGGTGAGGATGCCCTCCGGGCATCCGTCCCACGGGTAAAGTCTTCAGAAAGCAGAAGGGTGGGTACACATTCAGAGTGCGCCACCCTTCAGCTGTTTAATGTGTACGCTCGAATTAAGCGTGTGCAGCTAACCTTTTAACTGATCTGATGCGCAGCGCATCAGGTAGCAATGAGATAAACAATGGCTGATCAGGACTATTACGAGCTGCTTGGCGTGAGCAAGTCAGCATCGGCGGATGAGATTAAAAAGGCTTATCGCCGCATGGCGATGAAGTACCACCCCGACCGCAACCCCGGCAACAAGGAAGCGGAAGAGAAGTTCAAGCTCATTGGTGAAGCGTATGCTGTGCTTTCCGATGACCAGAAACGCGCCGCCTATGACCGCTACGGCAAAGCCGGCGTGGATCCGAGTGCAGCCGGGGCTGGTGGCTTCGGCGGATTCGGCGGTTTTGGTCAGGGCGGTTTCGGTGACGGATTCGCCTCCACCTTCGGTGACATTTTCGGCGAAATGTTCGGCGGCGGTCGCGCTCAGACTGAACGCCGCAATCAGCGCGGCGCAGATATGCGCTTTGATGTGGAGATCACACTTGAGCAGGCGGCCAACGGTGACCGTGTGGATATCCGTGTGCCGAGCTGGGAAGACTGCCATACCTGCCACGGTACCGGGTGCAAACCCGGCACGTCGAAGACGACGTGTTCGACCTGCCGCGGTCAGGGCTACGTGCGCATGTCCAACGGACTGTTCACTGTTCAGCAGACCTGCCCGGACTGCCACGGTGAGGGTGAGGTGATCAAGGAACCCTGCCCGGACTGCCACGGTGAAGGTCATACCCGCACCGCGAAAACCATCACGGTCTCGATTCCGGCCGGTATTGATGACGGTCAGAGCATCCGCCTCTCGGGTAAAGGTGAACCAGGACGTAATGGCGGTCTCGCCGGCGACCTTTTCGTGCGTGTGCACCTGAAGGAACATCCGCTGTTCAGACGTGACGGCGACGATCTGCACACCGAACTGCCGATCTCGTTTGTGACGGCTGCGCTGGGTGGAGAAGTTCAGGTGAGCACCCTTGAGGGTGAAAAGAGCATCAACCTGCCTGAAGGCACGCAAAGCGGCAAGACGTTCCGTATGCGCGGCAAGGGGATCCGTAATCTGCGCACCGGTGAAAACGGTGACCTCTTCCTGCATATCCGTGTCGAGACGCCGGTCAATCTGAGCACCAAACAGAAGAACATGCTCAAAGAGTTTGAAGCCTCTCTGAAAGAGGGCGGCGACAAGCATACGCCGGGCAAGCAGTCCTTCTTCGATAAGATGAAGGGTTTCTTCTCGGGCTGATGCGGCATCCGAAATTGAAACCGGGAGAGCCTGCTGTTGTGGCAGACTCTCCCGGTTTTTTTGTCTTCTCCCGTCCGGGGAGGCATTACTTTCTCACTTTACGCTTACGCACAAACCAGGTGAAGAATACCGGCACAAATATCGTGGAAATAAACGTGGCTGCAATCATGCCGCCGAACACCCCGGTACCCATTGACTGGCGTGCACTCGCCCCGGGCCCTGTGGCGATGACCATAGGCAGCACACCGAGAATGAACGCGGCAGAGGTCATCAGAATGGGTCGCAGACGCAGCTGTGCCGCCTTGAGGGCGGCCTTCACCGGCGAGAGTCCTTCCTCTTCCATCACCTGTTGGGCAAATTCCACAATCAGAATGGCATTTTTCGCCGTGAGTCCGATCAGCACAAGAAGCCCGATCTGGAAGTAGATGTCGTTGGACATGCTGCGCAGCCAGAGGGAGCAGAGGGCGCCGATGAGTGCATAGGGAACCGCCATGAGCACTGCGAGCGGCAGTGACCAGCGTTCATAGAGCGCTGCAAGAATCAGCATTACCATCAGCAGACCGTAACCGAACGCGGCGGAGGTCGAGGATCCGATGCGCTTTTCGTGATAGGCCTGATCCACCCATTCGATGGTAAAGCCGGGCGGCAGCACATCCCCGGCGATCTGCTCAACAAGGCGAATCGCCTCACCTGAGGAGGTGCCCGAGGTTGCATTGCCGAGGAACTGACCGGCAAGGTAGCCGTTAAAGCGGCGTAGAGAGTCCGTGCCGGTTGTGCGCTGGACCGTCACCAGCGACGCCACAGGCACCATGGTGCCGTTAGCAGCCTTTACCCAGCCGTTGCCGAGATCCTCAGGCCGTTCGCGGAAGCGTCCGTCGGCCTGCATCATGACGCGGTAGGTTTTGCCGTTACGCGTAAAGTCGTTGATGTAGTTGCCGCCGGTGAGATAGGCGATGGTGTTGTAGACGTCGTCGATATCCACCCCAAGTGTCTTGGCCTTGTCTCTTTCCACGGTAAGCATGAGCTGCGGCGTATCTGCACGCAGCACACTGCGCAGCCCGGTGAGTTCGGGTCGCTGGCCGAGCGCCTGCATGAAGCCGCGCATGACTTCCTGCAGCAGCTGAGGATTGTCTGAACCGTGAGCGATCACGTAGCCTGAGAAACCGTTGGTCGAGCCGAGTCCGGGAATCGGTGACGGAAGACTGGCGCTGCCCGTTGCCTCAGTACTGCGCTGCACGATTTTCTGCAGCTTCAGCTGCATTTCGGCCGCACTGACCGAGCGCTCATCCCAGGGTTTGAGCTGAATCGAAAGACTGGCGGTGTTGCTGCGCACGTCACTGGTGGTGGAGTCAAAACCGAGCATGGCGACGATCGAGCTCACCGCCGGTTCCTTTCGCAGATCCTCCAGAATGGCGGTACCGATTTTTTCTGTGCGCTGGAAGGCGGCCCCTTCAGGCAGCTGAAGGGCAATACGAACCATCCCCTGGTCCTCTTTGGGCAGAAACGCTGTCGGCAGGGTATTAAAAAGGAAGTAGGTGCCGGCGAGCGCCGCGGCAAGGGTAATGACGCTGAGAATGCGCACGCTGAGCAGATAGCTCACCACAGCACTGTAGAGTGCTGTGACTTTTTCAAGCAGCCGGTTGAAGAGCCCGAAGAAACCGCGTCTGCCGCTATCCTCATCCTGAGGCTTGAGCATGATGGCGCAGAGTGCCGGCGTGAGAGTAAGGGCGATGAAGCCCGAGAGAGCAACACTCACCGCAATGGTGACCGCAAACTGACGGTACAGCTCACCGGCAATACCCCCAAGGAAGGCCACGGGCACAAACACGGCACAGAGCACGAGCACAATAGCAATCAGTGCGCCGCTAACCTCGGACATGGCACGCATGACGGCATCGAAGGCACTCATACGTTCTTTGTTCATAAGGCGGTCAACGTTCTCAATCACCACGATGGCATCGTCAACCACAATACCGATCGCCAGTGTCATGGCAAACAGGGTAAGGGTGTTGAGTGAGAAGCCCAGCGCCCAGAGTCCGGCCATGGTCCCGATCAGCGATACAGGAATGGCGAGAAGCGGAATCACGGTGGCGCGCCAGTTCTGCAGGAAAAGGAAAATCACAGCCAGCACAAGGGCGCCCGCCTCGAGCAGCGTATGCATCACCTCTTTGAGTGAGGCACCCACGTACACGCTCGAGTCGTCCGAGATGGTGTAGGCGACACTTGATTTGGGGAAGTGCTCGGCGAGCTCTGCAAGTTTGGCCTTGGAGACCTCCGCCGCCTGCATGGCGTTGGCACCGGTCTTGAGGTAAACCCCGATATTGATGGCCGGGTTGCCGTCGAGGTCCACCCGGAATTCATAGCTGCGCTTGCCCACTTCGGTTCGCGCGATGTCACGCAGACGGATCAGCGAGCCGTCTGTGCGGGTTTTGAGCACAATATCACCGAACTGCTCCGGGGTGAGGAGCTGTCCGGGTGCCTTGGCTGTGTAAAAGAGCTGCTGATCCATTTCGGTGGGCGGTGTGCCGATACGGCCGGCCGCACGCTGGGCGTTCTGCTCTTTGACGGCGCTGCGGACATCATCGACAGTGATGCCGAAGGTTCCCATTTTGTCGGGATCAAGCCATATACGCATAGCGGATTCGGCATTGCCGAACACACTCACATCCCCGATGCCGGGCAGACGCTTGAGCTCATCGACGATATTGAGATTGGCATAGTCGGCAAGGTCCGTCGGCCCCATGCTTTTGTCAGGCGACCAGAGCGCGACACGAAGAATACTTTCCTCACTGCGCTTTCTGACCGTGACCCCGCGTTCGCGCACAACATCAGGCAGACTCCGTTCGGCGGTGCGAACACGGTTGTTGATTTCCATCATGGCGTCGTTCGGGTTGGTGTCAACGTCAAAGATGCATGAGATGGAGATAACGCCGTTACTGCGGATGGTTGTGGTGTAGTAGAGCAGACCGTCAATCCCGGAGAGCTGGTCCTCAATGGGCTGTGCGACGGTTCGTGCCATGGTCTGAACGTCCGCCCCGTCATACTGGGCGGAAATGCGCACACTCGGCGGGCTGATGTTGGGGTACTGCGACAGCGGAAGCTGACGCCAGGCGAGAACCCCGGCCAGAACAATGAGGATGGCCAGAACAGTTGCAAAAATCGGTCGGCGGATGCAGAAGTGACTCAGCATAAGCGGGCATCCTTATGGGCGGGCAGTGGAATTTTCAGTGACGCTCATTCCGTCACGCAGCCGCAGGAGCTGATTGACGATGACGCGATCACCCGCCTGAAGGCCGCCTGTGATAATCCAGTCGGTATCAACCCATTCCCCCACAGTCACACTGCGGGCAAGGGCTTTGCCGTCTCTGAGCACAAACACCTGATACAGGCCGTTGTCGAGCTGACGGACCGCTTTCTGCGGAACCCGGAAGACGCCGTCGAGGCGGCTGGTTTCCAGACGCACGCGGATGAAGTTACCGGGAAGAACCTTTTTAAGAGATTCCTCGCTCAGACGGGCGCGGAATGTGCGTGCAGCCGTGTCAGTGCCGAGCTCGGGCGAGAGATAGTCCAGATGTCCCTGAAGCGGCTCATTGTTCTCTGTGCTCAGTTTGACTTTGTTCTCAAGACCGAGTGCGGCACCTTTTAGCAGTCGGTCCGCAACGGTAAACACCACCCTCAGGTCGCCCGGGGTTTCCAGGGTGGTCATCAGGGTCGACTGTGCAGAGATCATGTCACCGGGGTTGACCCTGCTCAGGGCGGGAATGCCGGCGGCAGGGGAGCGCACGCTGCAGTGATTGAGATCAATTACCGCCTGCTGCCAGCGTGCCTTGCTTGCGCGGGCGTTCTGTTCGGCGTTGGCGAGCGCGGTTCGCGCATCATCGTAAGCCTGACGGCTGATGGCATTCTGCCTGAAGAGCTGCTCGCTGCGTTTTGCGTCACGTCTGGCTTTGTTGAGATTGCTTGCCGCTGTGTCCATGCTGGCCTGAGCATCCGCCACTTTGGCGCGGTAGCTGCCCTCTTCAATGGTATAGAGAATCTCGTTCTGCCCGACCGGTCTGCCCGGTTCAAAGTGTACGCGCACCAGTCTGCCTGTGATCTGGGAGCGGATTTCCGTGCCAAGGCCGGATTTCACACGGCCGAGCACATCCACCCAGGCGGATTCCGTGGTCGGCTCCACAGTAACGGTGCTCACAGCCACAGGGGCAGCCGGTGTTTTTGCAACCTCGGTTTTCTGGCAGCCGAGCATGAGGAGCACCGGCACAAGCGGGAGTAGGAATTTAGCAGTACGCAGCATAGAGCACCTGAAAAAGAGAATCAGCCACCGAGCGGTGAGGTTGCAGCACGCAGCCAGCGTGCTGTTTCTTCGGGCAGATGAGGCGAGAGTTTACGGTAGACCATCTCATGGTAGTCGTCAAGCCAGGCGATCTCCGAGTCGTCGAGCAGCGAAATATCCAGTGTCTTGACATCAATCGGTGCGAGTGTAAGGGTCTCGAAACGCAGAAACTCTCCGAAGTCGGTTTTTTGTGCGCTCACAGCCGCCATCAGATTTTCGATGCGCACACCCCAGCGGCCTTCAAAGTAAAGTCCCGGTTCGTTGGAGACAACAATCCCGGCGTTGAGACCGTGTTTTTCGGTCTTTTTCGAGCGCGGGGAGATGCTGAAGGCGTTCTCGTGCACATTGAGAACATACCCCACACCGTGCCCTGTACCGTGTCCGTAGTCCCAGCCGTTTTGCCACAGAGGTGCGCGGGCGTAGGCATCGAGCTGTGCACCGGCGGTTCCTGCCGGCACGCAGGCACGTGCGAGTGCAATGTGCCCCTTAAGAACGGTGGTTACGGTCTTCTTCTCCTCGGCTGTGAGTTCACCAACGGCAAACATCCGGGTGATATCAGTCGTTCCCGTGCAGTAATGAGCGCCCGAGTCAATCAGAAGCAGGCCGCGGTCAATAACAGCATCATGTTTGCTCGAGGGGGTGTAGTGAGGCAGAGCTGCATTGGGGCCGAAGGCGGCGATCGTTTCGAAGCTCTCGCCGATAAATCCCTTTCTGCGGGCACGGTTTTCGTGCAGCATGGCGGCCACACCGAGTTCGGTGTACCGGACACCCTGACGGCAGCCCTCTTCGAAGGCTTTCTGAAATTCGACCAGGGCCACACCGTCTTCAATCATGGCGGTGCGGATACTGTCGAGTTCAGCTGCCGTTTTACGGCTCTTCATCAGCATGACCGGTGAGGGACCTGTAATCGGATTCCGGACTGCATGTGCGGTGAGCGCATTGATTGTGTGGATGTCAATCAGCGTGTCCCGGCGCAGTCTCCTGACGCCTGGCAGAAACTGCTCAGGTTCAAGTACGTTAACGCCCTCTTCGGAGAGTGTCCTGAGCAGTGCCTCATCAAAACGGGATGCTTCGGTGTAGAGTCTGACGTCACGTTCACCGACGATCAGGTTGGAGAGAAAAAGAGGGTTGTAATCGATATCACTGCCGCGCAGGTTAAGCAGCCAGGCGATCTCGTCGAGCTGGGTGCAGACAAAATAGCCGACACCAATCTCACGCATGCGCTCTCGCAACGCCCTGACCTTTTCTCTGACCGGTGCGCTGGCGCCCTGAAGCCGGTAGACCGGGTTGACCGGAATGGCAGGGCGCTCAGGCCATAAGGCATCAAAGGGATCGTCTACAGCAACAAGTTCAAGATTGTATTCATCAGAGAGTACATGCGAGAGCTTTTGCAGAAAATAAGCGCTCACCCGTGCCAGTTCAAAACCGACGCGGGCATGTTCTTTGAGGTGAGTGCCGAGCCACTCAGTGATGGTGGGGGCGTCTTTAGAACCGCTTTTGATCAGCTCAAACCCGCTTCCCCGGAGATCTTCTTCTGCCTGAAGCCAGTAGCGGCTGTCGGTAAATAACGCAGCTTCGTTCATCGTCACCACTGCATCTCCGGCACTACCGTGAAAATTCGTCACCCAGGCTCTCGTGGCCCAGTGGGCAGGAACGTATTCGGAGAGGTGCGGATCGGGGGTTATGACCAGAAAGGCATCCAGCTTCTGAATGCGCATCAGTTCACGCAGTTTTGTGATGGGAGTGCTCATGGCAAAGCCCTTAGCTCGGAAATGATAAAAGATTGAGAAATATTACCGCTTATTGTCTGATATTAAAAGTACGCACAAATTTGTACTCGTCCGGGATCGCGCGAATTTGTGCCGGTTCCGGGAAGCGGCAGACATAAAAAATCAGAGTGCAGATCCGTGAGAATCTGCACTCTGAAAAGGAAAAGATCGCCGGAGACCGGATCAGAAGAGTTTACGCAGCGTGACAGTCACGGGGAATCCCACGTGATTGGCACTTTCGGTTTCCTCGCCGATATCGAGATTGAGCAGTCTCCAGCCTGCATCGCGCATTTCATCAATGGTGGCGGAGACCCCGAGGCTCTTACAGGCGAAACGCACTTCCTTGAATCGCATCAGCACTGTAACAGGCTGCTCGGAGACACAGGTAATGAGCGTACGGTGCGGGGAATCCAGCAGCGGATCGTGCGTGGAATCGCCGCCCGCTCTGCGATCGACGGTGTTGGGCTCTCTGGGGCCGCCGACCACATCCCCGACATCCTGGCGAACAGGTGTAGTACAGGCGCTGAGGAATGTGGCCGCCAGAGCGGCGACGGCTAGCGAACGGAGTAAGTTCATGACTGATCCCTGAAAGAAGTTGTTCTGCCCGGTAAGTGCGACACGGTTTTAACCGCGGTGATGCCGGCGGGTTTTAGGCCGTCTGCCCGGTCCCGGACGTTTTGCCGTTTTCGTACGGGAACGATGGGGGTACTCGTCAGGCATCGTCTGCGGCAGGCTCAATGCCTGAGAGGCCGGATGAAACGGATCCACAGGTTCCCAGTGCATAGGCTGGTCACTGCGCAGTGTGCGCAGATCCTGGCGCTTGGGCTGGTAGTAAATGGAGTTGCCGTAGTTGTCATCATTCCAGCGTGCAGCCGGCTTTCTGTTGTCACGACGGGCATTGGGTTTGCCCGTGCGGGACTTGTTAATTTTGCCTTCCGGACGGCTGTCTTTGCGTTCAAATTTGTTAACAGACTTTCTCGAGTCGTTTCCGGCATTGTGTTCAGCCTTATCGGAGCGCATGCCTTTATGCGCCTTTTTGCGCTGCACGCCGCCGTTACGGCTGTTGCTGTCGTCCGTTTGCTCCGTTCTGAGGCCGCGCTCCTGGGCAGGGCGTTTGTCCTTGAAGCGGGGGTGCTGAGGCTTGCGGACATTCCGGGCGCCGTATGCGAGCTCAAGGGGCAGCTCCGGTTGGAGCTGCTCGCTATTGTTTACAGCACTGTCTGCAGCAGCTTCCGGAGACTGCGTATGAATGCCACGCGAAGCGTTCTTTCTGCCTGCGTGCTGCGGCTTTTTCCCGTAGCGGGGCTGACGGCGGTCCTCAGCGGTCTGTTCACCGCCGTTTTCATCCGCGGCAGCTCTGTGTCTTACAAGGCGTTTTTTAAAAGGATGCGTGCCTTTGCGTTTACGGTGCTGTCGTACAGGCTCTGCCGCCGCTTCGAGCGGAGCTTCAGAGACAGGGGCGGGGGAATTTTCATCCTCTGCCGGCCCGGCTGTGTCCTCTTCGGGGGTGCCTTTCTGAAACCCGGTGCGGATGGTGAGGCGGTCTCGTTTGACGGTGGCACCGACTTCAGCCGGAATGCCTTCATAGCCAAACGGGTTTTCAACCCGGACACGGCGATTGAGATCTTCTGCGATCTGAGCAAACTCTGCGAGCTCGTCCGCCTTGAGTACGCTGACATAGCGGCAGGGCTCGGTTTCAAAAGGAAGACGGCGCAAATGGTAGAGATAGGCTTCAGTACACGTGGTCAGCCCGAGAAGCGTGATTTTGCGGATATCCCGCCCTTTCAGAACACCGGTATAGGTGTATTTGAGAAAAAGTGACGGCAAAAGACCGTCAAAAAAATCGTCGACCGTTTTTTTGATAGCCACGGGCAGCAGAAAGGAGGGCATCCGTACTTCCTGCCCGAGCGCACTGAGGGCATCCGCGAATGTCTCAAGGCGACCGCCCTGACCGCTCAGTATCACACTGCGGGACCAGACATCGGTGGTACGCAGAAACTCGGGGTAGTCCTTTTCTTCAACAACATAGACGACTTCTTCGAGCAGCTTATCCGCAAGCGGTTTATCGTCGGCCACCTTGCAGACGACCGGGGCGCGGAGCAGTTCGGAGAGCAGCTGGTTCTCACTTGTCACCGGATGTGTGATAAGAATGCGCTGACAGACGGCAGGGAAGGCTCTGAACATTTTGTGCAGTCGCGGCATGAAGTAGGAGAGTGCCGTCTCCGCGTCAAGGAGAATCACGCAGCGGAAATCCGCAAGGCCTTTAAACCGTCCTTCTTCAGTACGGGCCGAAATGAGTTTTTCGAGGGCAGTCACCGAGAAGAGCGCAATGTCTGCAGCCTTGTGGGCGCTACGGCGATATTCCAGGATATCAGACTGATAAAAGTAGCGTGTGCGCTGTGTATACAGGTTCAGCCCGGTTCCCGCCGTCAGCCGCTCAAGCTCCTCACCTACGGAAAGCACCAGGTCGCTGTTGGGGGTGATAACCATGATTTTGCCGTTGTGCGTATGCTCAAGCAGCTCGGACATCGCACAGACAAGTGCGGTTTGCGTGCGGGTCGAGAGCGGAGTACCCGTGATACGGAGGTCGCGCATGGAATGCGCCTGATCGAGTGCGAGCTGCAGGAACGGACTGTTCTGGGCCCAGCTTTGAAGATATTCAGGCAGCCATCCCAGACGTTTCTCGGAAGCGTCGTTATTGATTTCAGTTGTCATGTGAATAACAGGTTTACTAACGAAGATCTGTACTGCTTCAGGACAGTGAGTCGGATTTGTACAGAACTCGAGCCAGTAACAGCTTGATAAACAAGAGTTTTTATCAGACCGCGGAACCGGCGGTCATAGGTATCTGTTTTACGCGATCTGCCTGGAATTCTGAGCAGAGAAGCACACCGTACTGTGACGCCCGGAGGGGGCACAAGGACAGAACGGAAAAAAAATCATGCCTGAAGTTTTCAGATTCTCAACGGGAGATGAAAACCTCCTGAGGGAACGCACCGGGGTCCGGAGGAACCCTTCAGAGCAGCATGGAAGTCGGCTGGGCAAACGGCGTTGCGTGCGCCAGGCGAGGTTGCCGGCGGCAATTCTGCCGCCGATTCTCTCACAGGCCGAAGCGGGCCGGAGAGTTATGCGGTCGTGAAGTCACTTCAGCATGCCGTTTCACCGCACGGTGAGAGGGGGAGAAGGACTTGCCTGATACGCGTCAAACAGTTTTGAACGTTGTAGGCATTGTACACCGCTGATACCGTTTTATGCCAACCCGGAAAAGCCAAAGTGTGAAAAATATCGGCATCAGGCCAGCAGTGCCGGCAGACAGTTGAAACGGGCCAGAAGTTCAGAGGTTTCGAACATCGGCAGCCCCATCACGCCGGTGTAGCTGCCACTGAGGCGGCTGATGAACAGACCGCCTTTTCCCTGAATGCCGTACCCGCCTGCTTTGTCATAGGGCTCCTGAGAGGCGATATAGCGCTCAATCTCATGCGTACTCAGGCGTTTGAATGTCACCTTGCTCACCTGCAAAACGGTGCGGACATTCTCCTTGCCGGTGCCGGCGGTCACCGCCGTGCGCACCAGGTGAGTCCTTCCGGACAGTCTCATCAGAAAATCCCGTGCCTGCGCTTCATCTTCGGGTTTGCCGAGAATGATGTTATCGATGCTTACTACGGTGTCCGCGGCGAGCACAGGTGTCTCTGATGCCTGCGGATAGCGTTCTGCACGAAGGGCAAGCCCTTGAGCAAATTTGGTCTGTGAGGTGCGCACCACATACGCCTGCGGCAGTTCTCCTCCGAGCGGTGTTTCATCACCGGCAAATGCACGCAGCGTATGGTTGTTGCTCGCAATCACCACAGGTTCATAGCCCAGCTCCTGCAAAAGGGCAAGGCGGCGGGGGCTTTTACTCGCAAGGAAAAGAACGTTGTTCATGGTTTCAGGCCCGATGGTAGGGGTGTCTGGCCAGAATTGACCAGGCCCGGTAGAGTTGTTCGGCAAGCAGCACACGCGCCAGCGCATGCGGCAGTGTCATTGCGGAGAGCCGGATCTGTTCGCTGGCGGCCGCTTTAACCTCCGGGGAAAGCCCGTCAGGGCCGCCGATAATAAAGACCACATCGAGCCGGTCATTGCGCCAGCGGCTGATGTCGGCGGCAAAATCCATGGTGGTCAGATCACGCCCGTGCTCGTCGAGCACCACGACGTGTTCGCCGGGCTCAATCTGCGAGAGGATGCGTTCCCCCTCGGCCTGCATCAGTTTGGCGGGCGTCTGCCCCGAGCGGTGCTCGGTGCGGATTTCCCGAAGCTCCACTCTGAAGTCCCGCGGAAAGCGGCCGAGGTAGTCGGAAACGGCAATCTTGGCCCAGTCAACGATATGCTGCCCCACCGCAACAATCTTGATTCGCATGCTCAGTGCTGTTCAGGACGGTGCGGCATCAGGCGCGAAAGGCACTCGGCGGAGGCGGTGAGATTGAGTTCGGTGCCGCCCCAGATTTCCTCGAGGTTGTAGTACTCGCGCACATTCGGCTGCAGGCAGTGCACAACAACGCTGCCGCAGTCAACGAGAACCCATTCACCGCTGTCCTGACCTTCCATGCCGATGACATCCCCGCCGGCCTGCTTGACGGCGCTCGAAACAGAGAATGCAAGGGCGCGGGTCTGACGGTTGGAGGTACCCGAGGCGATCACGACGCGTTCAAACTGGTCGGTGAGCTTCTCGGTATTGAAAACTTTCACGTCCTTGGCCTTCACATCGTCAAGGGCGTTCACAATAGTCTGGGTAAGTTCTTCTAAATTCATGATTTTTTTATGCGATAGAGAAAATACCTGCCAATGCAGGTGATGTTTTCAGAGTTGCGCTGCAGGCATCCCGAAGAGACGACAAGCCTATACCTCCTCCTGTGAGGAGCCGTAGAGTTTGTGATCCAGGATATAGGTCAGCACGTCAGCAGGGAGAAATTCCCCGACACGGGCGAGTGCACTGCGTAAAGGAAGCCGTGCGAGAGACTCCCGGATTTCTGTAGAGCTTGCACGGTGAGCAGGCATTCTGAACAGCGCGATGCCGCCGGAGGGCGTAAGTCTGAGTTCGCTCGCCTCAACCCGGTGGCATTTTAGTAGGATTTCGAGTTCTTTGGGTGCAGACAGGGCGGTTTCTCGATTTGCCACGGCAAAATGACAGTAATCGAGCAGTTTTTCCCAGTCATGCCAGGTGCAGAGGTTGCGCCACTGGTCTTCTCCCATCACCAGCACAATCGGCATGGATGGTTCGGCTTTTTCGCGGTACTCCCGGACGGTATCGATGGTGTAGGTCGCTCCCGGTCTGTGGAGCTCCACGGGATCCACGCCGAATTCGTCTCTGTCAAGTGCCTGCACAGCACCGGTGAGCATGGCAAGCCGGTGTTCAGGGGCGGTGATGCCGTTTTTCTGCCAGGGGATACCCGCGGGCAGAAAATTCAGACGCGCAACCGGCAACGACTCCCAGGCGGCTTTCGCCAGCGCAAGGTGACCTGTGTGAACGGGATCAAACGTCCCGCCGAGAATACCGATTCCGCGTCTTTGAATATCCGTCATAAGTTGGTGACCTGGGCACTGAAACTCTTGTCACTTTCGCCGTTGGCGTCAAAGTGAACAGCAAGCCAGTTGAGCTCAAGCTCCTGCAGGTTTCGTTCGTTTCGCAGGAAGCGCTGGCTGAACCAGAAGTACCATCCGTCCTCATCATAAAGAGAGGGCTTGCCGAGACGCTTGAGAATATCGTCTTTCTGCTGGCCGAGGCCGACACTGCCGATACGAACAGGAAGATGTTCTCCCTTGAGGGGTTTACAAACGGCGGGCACGGTACGGTCGCCCAGCCACTCAATCTGGGTTTCGGTGATCGTCTTGTTATCGCTGGAGATCAGCCAGCTGATCATCGGTTTGCCGTGCTCAGTACCCGTGACACAAAGAATATCGCGGGCAAAATCCCCGCGGCCGTCACGTACGCGGACAGCACCAGTCAGATCGGTGACGGCTTCTATCGGCGTATGTTCAAGAACGACAATCGGTTTTCCAAGACGTGTTCCGGCCCCCAACGGTTTTGTCAGGGTCGCCGGAGCGTCCAGAAGACTGTTGGGGTATGAAAAAGGCACTGCATCTGTATGACGTGTGGCATGGGCACTAAAGGCATACTGCGGCAACATCATGGAGAGGGCCGCAAGTGCGCCGAGTGCCAACGCGCTGCGAACATTCTGTTTTTTCATTTTCTCGTATCCCTTAGCGCTTTAGGCATCCGGGGAATATCTCTTCATTGCTTCTATTGTAGCGAAACCATCACCGGAAAAAGCTAACAAAAATTGTCAATAACCGCAAACAGAGCCGTCAGCAGCCGTTAGCGGCGATCCGGAGAGATGGTGAAAATGTACCGCTGTGCCAGCCTGCGCCTAGTAGCCCAACGACATGTGGCAGTGGTGAAAGTGGAAAAACGGAAATACTCCGATGCCGTGATGCATCCCGAAAAGAGGGCCTGCCGTCAGGTAGAGGAAAATCAGGCACAACATAGCGAGAAGGATAAACGAGAAGTCCCGATTCATGGTGTCTCCAGGCAGATGTGCCGAGAGCGTTCCGGCCTGAAGAACGCTCTCAGCGGACTCACAACAGGTCAGCGGTTGATTGCTCTGTAGCCAATATCCGAACGGAACTGTTTCCCGTCAAACCGGACCTCTTTGAGAGCATTGTACGCCTCCTGCTGGGCGGCGCAGATGTTTTCGCCAAGACCGACCGTGCAGAGCACGCGTCCGCCACTCACCACCGTGCGGCCAGCGTCATCGGTGCGGGTGCCGGCATGGAAGGTGTGGGTGGTAGAGGTGTTTTCCGGCAGGGATTCGATCACCGCACCTTTTTCAGGGTGCTGGGGATAACCGCGGGCGGCACTCACAACCCCCAGTGCACAGCGGCGATCCCATTCAATTTCCGCGCAGTCGAGTTCGCCTTTGACGGCGGCTTCAACCGTGCGCGAGAAATCGCTCTTGATCCGCATCATGATGGGTTGGGTTTCCGGGTCGCCCATGCGGCAGTTGAACTCGAGCGTGCGCACATCAGCGCTGCCGTCAGGGAGATGACGGATCATGAGACCGGCATACAGAAAGCCTGTGTAGACAATCCCGTCCTTGGCCATCCCCTGAACCGTCGGGGTGATGATCTCACGCATGACCTTCGCATGGATATCAGGTGTGACAACGGGGGCGGGAGAGTAAGCACCCATACCGCCGGTGTTGGGACCCTGGTCTTTGTCGAGCAGGCGCTTGTGATCCTGACTGGTTGCGAGCGGCAGAATGTGAGTGCCGTCAACCATCACGATAAAGGAGGCTTCTTCGCCTTCGAGGAAGTCTTCAATCACAACGCGGGCACCGGCCTGACCGAACTCATGGCCTTCGAGCATCATGTCAATGGCGTCATGAGCCTCTTTGAGGGTCATGGCAACAACCACCCCTTTACCGGCAGCAAGACCGTCGGCCTTGATGACGATCGGGGCACCCTTGCGTTCGACGTAGTCATGGGCCTGCTGAGCGCAGGTGAAGGATTCGTAATCGGCCGTCGGGATGCCGTGGCGCTTCATGAAAGCTTTTGCAAAATCCTTGCTGCTTTCGAGCTGAGCGGCTTCCCGTGTGGGGCCGAAAATCAGAAGCCCTGCTTCGCGGAACTGGTTCACAATCCCGGCGGCAAGCGGTGCTTCGGGGCCGACGACTGTAAAGGCGACATCGTGGCTGCGGACGAACTCGATCAGCGCGGGAATATCCGTGACGGGAATATTTTCGAGTTTCGGTTCGCTGGCGGTGCCTGCGTTACCCGGGGCAACGAAGACAGTCTGGACGCGGTCGCTTTGAGAAAGACGCCATGCAAGGGCGTGTTCGCGGCCACCATTGCCGACAACAAGGAGATTCATGATTGAGGAGCTCCAATTGGTGAAAAATAAAAGGAAGTTTGAATTCAGTTCAAGCTGCCAGAGACCTTTTGAGTCTCTATATGGAAACGCCTCCGAAAAAATCGGAGGCGCATAGGACGTGCCGGATTACTCTTCGTCGTCAAACACGGCGGTGGTGTAAACCTGCTGGACGTCATCGAGATCTTCAAGGGCGTCAATGAGCTTCTGCATCTTTTCAGCATCAGCACCGCTCAGTCGGGCCTCGATCGTGGGCTTGTAGGTGATTTCAGCCACTTCGGGGTTCAGGCCGGCGGCTTCGAAAGCCTTGGACACGGCGTCAAAAGCGCTCGGTTCACAGGTCACTTCGATGGAACCGTCCTCGTCAGAGATGACGTCGGAAGCACCGGCTTCAAGCGCAATCTCCATCACGGTGTCCTCATCGGTCTGACCGGGGGCGAAGAAGAATTCGCCGGTATGGTTAAACAGGAAGGCCACGCTGCCTTCAGTCCCCATGTTGCCGCCGTGCTTGGAAAGCGCGTGACGGACGTCAGCAACGGTACGGACACGGTTGTCTGTCGTGCAGTCGATCATGAGGGCGGCGCCGTTGATGCCGTAGCCTTCATAACGGACTTCTTCGTAGCTCACGCCTTCGAGCTGACCGGTACCTTTAAGGATGGCATTGGTGATCGTATCCTTAGGCACGTTACCGGCGCGGGCCTTGATCAAAGCAAGGCGAAGACGGGAATTGGAGTCAGGGTCGCCCCCGCCCATACGTGCAGCAACAATGATTTCACGGACCAGCTTCGTCCAGAGGTTGGAGCGCTTGGCGTCCTGACGTCCTTTGCGATGCTGGATGTTAGCCCATTTGGAATGACCGCTCATGATGATCCTTTCGGTGTCTTGTATGCTGACCGGCGTGCGGCTGATTACGACTTTCGATCGGTCGTACGGCAACGGCCAGGAAATTGAATTGTGACAAGCCGGCAGGGCGATTGCCTTGCCAGAAAACAGAGCATTTTAATCTAATTTGTGCACCGCCGTCAGTTTCAGGGCGGCGAAAAAAAAGGGGGACTGCCCCGGTGAGGCAGTCCCCGCCCTTTACTGAGGCACCTTTTAGCGGGTACCGAGAATTTCCGTTACGGCCTTCGTCCAGAGGTTGAAGCCTGTCATCAGGCTCGATTCCATCACGTCAAAGGTGGCGGTGTGGTGACCCGAGGGCAGATCCGTGCCGATCACAAAGAATGCGGCCTTGCCGCCGTGTGCCTGAACACGGCGCGCGAGAATCGTGGCGTCTTCAGAGCCGCCGAAATTACGCGGAGTGTCGCACACTTTGAGACCTTCGACCTTGCCGGCAGCTGTACGCAGAACCGCTTCCAGTTCGGGGTCATTCTTGAGGTCAACGGCCTCACCCATTTTTTCGATGGTGTATTCGCAGCCCTGAGCAATGGCGCAGCCCTTGATGATGGCTACGGCCGAGTCGTACATGTACTGGTTGATTTCGGCGGTTTCACCGCGAATTTCCATCTTCATGAGCGCATGGGTCGGAATGACATTGCGGCCTTCGCCGGCGGTGAGCTGGCCCACGTTGATACGGGTCATACCTGAGCCGTGACGGGGCAGGCCGAGGAGCTGCACGAATGCGTTGCAGGCGGCAGCCATGGCATTGCGGCCGGCATTGGGTTCCACGCCGGCATGGGCGGGACGGCCCGTGTAGGTGACGTCAAGCTTGGTGGTGCAGAGGAAACCGTAAGGATTCACAGAGACTTCGCCGTGCTTGCACATCATGCCCACGTGAGCGGCAAGGAAGTAATCCGCATCGTCAACAATGCCGGAGGCGGCCATACCGGCAGCGCCGCGCACACCTTCTTCCGCAGGCTGGAAGAGAATCTTGATTTTGCCTGACATTTCATCGACATGATCGGCGAACCAGTGAGCAACCGCCAGGCCGGTGGAAGTGTGAGCGTCATGACCGCAGGCGTGCATGAGGCCGGGGCGGGTAGAGCAGAACCCTTCGCGGAACGGCAGATGATCTTCGGACTGGGCTTCAGTCACCGGTACACAGTCAATGTCAAAGCGGATGGCAAGCGTGGGACCGGGGCGCCCTGTATCGAGAATACCGACGCAGCCGGTGAGTTCCTCCATTTCACTGAGCAGCGCCTCATCCACACCGCGTTCACGGGCAAGCTTCAGACCGGCGGCGACGACAGCAGGAGAGCGGCCGAGGCAGTGATCCGGGTTGATGACTTTACTGCCGAGAAGCACTTCGTAGCCGTATTCGCGCAGGTGCTTGACGATCAGAGCGGTTGTGTTGAACTCGCTCCAGCCCTCTTCAGGAAGTGTGTGAATCTGACGACGGATTTTCACCAGCTGATCTTTGTATTGATCCAGACAACAGGACATAAAAAATTCTCCAAACAGGTAGTTATACCTATAAAGATTTAGATTTTCGTAGGTATGACTTTATGGTCGGGTATCAGGTTCGGCAGGCGGCGTGGTGACGTCGCTGTAGTGGCGGAAATGATGAATTTTTCTTTCTGCCGGGTTTAGCCGAATACCGCATTTCTCTAGTTTGCCACGCTTTTACGCGGGTGGAACCGTTAAGGGGTGCATTTATCTTGGGTTTGATCAAAGATGAGTGAAATGTTTTAAATTCCAACAATTTAATGTATAACACTTTGGTAGTATTTTGGGCTGAAGTGGTAGCTAAGATGAGGTGGATTTCATAAAAAAATCTATCACCAGAGTGGAGTTTTATGAATACCCTTTATCCGCCTCAGGCTGCAGTTGAGGAGTTGCGCTAATGTGTGCTTTAAGTTTTGAAAAGTTTACGCATCAGGCTGAGCCGTTTGCTCAAGGCCTGCTTGATGCTGTTTACGCCATGTCGAAGGACCCCGTTGCGGGTGTCAGCCGGCAGGGCTACAGCGCGCTGGAGACCAAGGTTCTCGCCTGTCTGACGGACCGGGTGGCGGCGCTTAAGCTGGAGGTTGAACAGGACCCGGCGGGCAACGTCTGGCTGACACTGCCTGGCAGAAACCGTTCTATGCCCGCCATTGTTTCGGGCAGCCATGTCGACAGTGTGCCGCAGGGCGGACACTATGACGGGCTTGCCGGGGTTGTTGCGGCACTGACCGTTGCGAAGATTCTGCGTGATGAGGGTGTGACGCTCGAGCGCGATTACCGTGTTCTGATGCTGCGCTCGGAGGAAAGTTCCTTTTTCGGCAAGGCCTATGCCGGGTCACTCGCCATGATGGGACGACTCACAGCAGAGGGCCTCGCTCTGAAACACCGTTCCGAAAACCGTACGCTCGGAGATTTCATGCGTGCTGCCGGCGTTGACACGGAAAAAGTCACCTCGGGCAGTCCGCTCGTGGATATCAGCCGCATCGGTTCTTTCATCGAACTGCATATCGAACAGGGTCCCATGCTTGACGGTCTGCTTCCCGCCCGTACCGGTGTGGTGACCGGTATCCGCGGAAACATCCGGCACAAGTGTGTGCGCTGTCTCGGTGAGACTGCTCACTCCGGGGCTGTCAACAAGGAGTTCCGTCACGATGCGGTCATGGCTACAGCCGCTCTGATTTCCCGCTGCGAAGAACAGTGGCAGCGCTATCTTGATGCCGGTAAGGATCTTGTTTTCACGGTTGGCGTGCTCAACACGTCCCCGTCAGCTGCCATTGCAGTGATTCCCGGACAGACGGCCTTTTCGGTTGATATCCGCAGTCTTGATGATGAAACCTGCCGTGAATTCCACGAAATGCTGCTGGGCATTGCCGCCGAGGAGGAGGCGCGCCGGGGAGTGAAGTTTGAATTTGACAGCGTCATCGTCAGCCCTGCGGGCAGAGTGAATGAAGCGCTCTCTGACCTTGTTTTCAAGGCTGCTCAGGATGCCGGTGTGCCCTGTGTCAGAATTCCCTCGGGTGCCGGTCATGACACGGCTGTTCTGAGCCGGGCCGGTATTGCATCGGCCATGATTTTCATCGCCAATCAGCACGGATCGCATAATCCGCATGAGGCCATGGAGATGAAGGATCTGATGCTTGGCACGTACGTTCTGCTTAATGCTGTGAGAGCACAGGGGTGATTCATGGATAAAAAACTGTCAACCGTATTGCTCATTGATGAGTATCCGCTTTTCCGCAAGGCGATGGCCGATGTGCTCACCGCATCGGGAGACTTTCAGGTGCTCGGACAGACAGCAGAGCAGGAAACGGCGATGAGTCTTGTCGCGCTCGGTCCTGATCTGATTGTGATGGCACTCGAGCAGGAGGGGTTCGATACCCTGGGCTTTCTGCGCGAAGTCAAGCAGCGCTATCCCAATACCCGCGTTGTAATGATGATGCGAAGCGCGGATCAGGCGGCATTCCTGATGCAGGCCATCCGTCTTGATGCCAACGGCTATCTGCTGCGCACCATCAGTGCACCGGAATTTGTTGATCAGCTCTACCGTGCCTGCCACGGGGGGATGGCCGCAAGTGAAAAGGTTACCTCTGCACTGGCCGAACGCCTTCGCGGTGAACATATTGCACAGGATGAAGGCCGTGCGACCGATGTGCTCACACAGCGTGAGTATGCGGTGCTCTGCTGCATCGCCTCGGGCTATACGAACAAGGACATTTCGGACTATCTCGGCATTCGTGACGGTACGGTCAAAGTGCATGTCAAGCATGTGCTCAAGAAACTCAATTTCCGCTCCCGTGTGGAAGTGGCTGTCTGGGCTTCAGAGCGAGGCTACAAACTCACAGATCAGGCAACGGTGCCGGCAAGCGATACTGTCGGCCTGATGAAATAAGAGGGATCTGAAAAGATTCCCTGCAAAGGGAGGGTTTTAACCCCTCCCTTTTTTATGTCTGTCGCACGAAAAACAAAACCCCCGGAGAGATGAACTCCCCGGGGGCATCTGGCCATGCTTAGCGCAGATTATTTCTTCGACTTGGCGATCTTGTCAGCCCAGAAGAGCGGGGCATTGACGTGGATCGAGTCGCCGGTATGGTCAACAGCCACGGTCACCGGCATATCTTCGACGGTGAACTCATAGATGGCTTCCATGCCGAGGTCACCGAAGGCGAGAACCTTGGATTCACGGATGGACTTGGAGACCAGATAGGCGGCGCCGCCCACAGCGATCAGGTAAGCAGAACCGTGCTTCTTGATGGCTTCGCGAGCCACAGGACCGCGGTCACCCTTGCCGACCATCAGGCCGAGACCGACAGGTTCGGAGAGCATCATGTCAACGAACTTGTCCATACGGGTAGAGGTCGTCGGGCCGGCAGGACCAACCACTTCACCCTTGGACTTGACCGGATCGACCGGGCCGACGTAGTAGATGGCGCGACCGTGGAAATCAACCGGGAGCGGTTCGCCCTTGGCGAGCATTTCGTTGATGCGCTTGTGAGCAGCATCGCGGCCGGTAAGGAGCTTGCCGGAGAGCAGAAGCGTATCGCCGGGTTTCCAGGACTGGATTTCTTCACGGGTAAGCGTGTCGAGGTTGACGCGCTTGCTCTTGGTGACATCAGGCTTCCAGTCGAATTCAGGGAAGTTGTCAATCTTCGGCGGTTCGATGTACTTCGGACCCGTACCGTCAAGCGTGAAGTGAGCGTGGCGCGTGGCGGCACAGTTCGGGATCACAGCAACCGGCTTGGAGGCGGCGTGCGTCGGGAACATCTTCACTTTCACATCAAGAACCGTGGTGAGGCCACCAAGACCCTGAGCACCGATACCGAGTTCGTTAACACGGTTGTAGATTTCCACACGGAGCTTCTCTTCTTCCGTCTGGGGACCGCGCTTGAGCAGTTCGAGCATGTCGAGCGGTTCATTGAGGCTTTCCTTGGCGCACAGAACAGCCTTTTCAGCCGTCCCGCCGATACCGATACCGAGGATGCCGGGAGGGCACCAGCCGGCACCCATGTGCTTGACCTGTTCGACAATCCATTCAACGACGTTGTCAGAGGGGACCATCATCACAAGCTTGGACTTGTTTTCAGAGCCGCCCCCTTTGGCAGCCACGGTCACATCGACCTTGTCACCGGGAACAACCTGCCAGTGAATAATGGCGGGGGTGTTGTCACGGGTGTTCTTACGGGCACCTTCCGGAGGATTGACCATGGAGAAACGCAAGATGTTGTCAGCGTACGTGTAGGCGCGGCGGACACCTTCATTAATGGCGTCTTCGACAGAACCGGTAAAACCTTCCCAGCGGACATCCTGACCGACCTTGACGAAAACCACAGGCATGCCGGTGTCCTGACAGAGCGGACGCTTGCCTAACTGGCACAGGCGGGAGTTTTCAAGAATCTGACCAATGGCATCTTTGGCAGCGGCGCTTTCTTCGCGCTTGTAAGCAGCGGCCATGTGATCAAGAAAGTCTTGGGGATGGTAGTAACTGATGTACTGAAACGCAGCAGCTACGCTTTCAATCAGATCTTCTTGCTTGATGACTGTCGTCATGTGTTATATCTCCGTATATATATTGTTCGAAGTCCGAAACAAGCCATCGGCAGCCCGACTCATGTATTTCACAACACTGTCCAGAGGGGCGGGAGTAGTCCTTGTGTCAGCTCTGACTTCAGAACAATCTTTTGAGGACGCTCCAAGCATTGGAGTTGAACTGAGTGTAGCGTGTACATCAGGAAAACCCCTAAAAAAAAAGCATTCTTTTGACTTAATCATATGAATTACCCCCACCTTAACAAAACTCCTCTTTGTTTTACTTATTGAGTAAGGGTAAACCCTTAGGTAATGGAAAGTAGAAACTTTTGCAATATATTATTACATTGTTGATTTATAAGGAAAATATGAAATAACTCAAAATATACTCTATGTTATTGAGAGGGGAGAATGTAACAAAAGAGGGGAAGAAATGTAAAGAAAAAGGGAAAAATGGGTATTTTATGTAGTTAGGTCAAAGGGACTAAAAAAATCTGGGCGCATATCTTTAGGAGTAGGCACAATATGCCTTGTCCTCATTCATTTAGGAAACATCATGCTTAGCTTAGATTTTTGGCTTCAACTAATTGTCGTGTTGGTTGCCCTCTTTTACGGTGCCCGTAAAGGTGGTATGGCCCTCGGCCTGATCGGCGGTATTGGTCTTATTATTCTGGTGTTTGGTTGGCACCTTGCACCGGGTAAGCCTCCCGTTGACGTTATCCTGACCATTCTGGCCGTTATCTGTGCCTCGTCTGCTCTGCAGGCTGCCGGCGGCCTTGACTGCTTGCTGCAGATCGCTGAACGCCTCCTGCGTAAGCATCCGCGTTTCGTCTGCTTCCTCGCTCCGTACCTCTGCTGGTTCCTGGCCGTGCTCTGCGGTACTGGTCACGTCGTTTACACGATGCTGCCCATTATCTATGACGTGGCTATTAAGAACGGCATCCGTCCGGAACGTCCGATGGCTGCTTCCACGATTGCCTCCCAGATGTCCATCATCTGCTCGCCGGCTGCTGTGGCTGCTGTTTCTATGATTTCCCTGCTCGACGGCTACATGGTCGGTGGTCATCCCTTCGGTTTCGTGCAGCTGTTCTCCATCGTGATCCCTGGCGCTCTCGTTGGTCTGTTCTTCGTCAGCCTGTTCTCCGTGTTCCGCGGTAAGGACCTCGAAAAGGACGAAGAATTCCAGAAGCTCGTCTCTGATCCTGAACAGCGCAAGTATGTCTACGGCGAAACGACGACCCTTATCGGCGTGAAGTTCCGTCCTGAACAGTGGACCTCCCTGTATATCTTCCTGGCGACCGTGGCTGCTGTGGCTGTCTTCGGTATGTTCCCTGAACTTCGCCCGGTTATCGGCAAGAAGGCCCTCTCCATGACGCTGATCATTCAGATGTTCATGCTCACCTGCGGTGCCCTGATTGTTATCTTCTGCAAGACGCGTGCCGCTCAGGTCGGTAAGACCCCTGTGTTCAGCGCCGGTTGCGTGGCTATCTGTGCTGTGTACGGTGTGGCCTGGATGGCTGACACGATGTTCCATGCTCACCTGAACGATCTCAAGACTGTGCTGACTGAACTTGTCCGCACCTATCCCTGGGCTTACGCTCTGGTCCTGCTGCTGACCTCCAAGCTGGTTAACTCTCAGGCCGCTGCTGTTGCCACGATCGTTCCTGTGGCTCTTCAGATCGGTGTTCCTCCGGGACTCGTGGTTTCCTGCGCAGCTGCCTGCTACGGTTACTACATCCTGCCGACGTACCCGTCCGACCTGGCTGCTATCCAGTTCGACCGCTCCGGTACGACCCACATCGGCCGCTTCGTGATCAACCACTCCTTCATCCTTCCCGGTCTGATCGGTGTGTTGACTGCTACGGGCACGGGTTACATCCTCGGTCTCGTCTACGGTTTCATCTAATCTGAAACTGCTACCCGACCACGGGGCTGCCAGGAGAAAGCAGCCCCGTATAACGAGAAGAAGAAAAATATGAATTAAACACGACCCAGCGATTTCACTAGGTCGCGAAACCCCAAATTGAGGACATCAAACTGTCAAAATAATGGCGGAACTCAGAGGAGTTCCGCCATTTTATTTGTGTGCTCGGCATGAGCATGTGTTAACGGGTGAAAGTCCCGAGAGGAGCCGGCAG
>CAJJRX010000004.1 GCA_905194315.1 uncultured Sutterella sp.
GAGGAGCAATGATAAGGATCACGAATTTTGCCCAATCCCCGTTTCCCGTAAAGGCATTTAAGAAAGCAGTATCTTCTCAGCTGTTACCACAAACATGCATGAAGACTCAAAATTTACAATACAATTTGTACACAATAAGCAAGACAAAACATCGTAATTTTAGTATTTACAAATACATGTAAACAACTGTACTGCAGACAAAGATAGACTACAGCATACCACACGAAGAAAATATAAAATTATAATTATTAACAACAAATAGTTTACATATAAACTATTAAATATTTCATTTTTGTTATTTATGCGCTCTCATTATTAATATAATTATTTACTCTTGGTTATTTTTTATTTAACTATGTATTGAGTCGTGGAAGCATCATCAAATAATCATGAAACCTAACCGACGACACTTCATTTAAACTCACTGTGAGATAACCAATTTGAAGGGATGAACTAGTGCTGTGGACAACTTTCTTTTGTTTGTTATGTGAGCCATAGTGAACATCTATAGTTAGGAAATGACGTTTTATCTCGTCTTCACGCACAGCACTATTAGTCAGGAATCTGCACTTTTGTTATCGAAAGAACAAAAAAGCCATTCATGCAGAGGATCATTTTGGAACAGCAGATCATTTTTTGCTTATGTTGTCAAACAGCAACACAGACCGGGACAGACAGATGGAAAGTTAGCAGTAACCTGCGAAATGAGATAAAAATAAGCAACTTACTCTCTGCAGAACACTGTCAACCCTAGTGCCGCAGGAGTTTTTAACGGATACACGCACTGATCCGAAATCGGATAGGGGAAGCAGGATGTCCCGCTTGCCCCTTCCACACCACCCACCGTACGGTTCCGTAGTGGGCGGTTATCAACAACTAAAACCCTCAAGATACTCTAGGCAATATCACTGAGGCATTTCCACCCTTGGTTTCGGAGAAATTCATTTGTCAGTGTAGTGGCAAGGACTTGGCTTCCTGCAATCCTCCAGTAGGATTTTCTTGAGTTTGCCCACATCGTTGCCGTTTCCTCTGATGCACCCAACTTTATTAGCCCCGCCTTCTTGGTTTTCGTCTTCTTCCACTGTTTCCAGTAAATTTGACGTATCCGTCTCCGCAACCACATGTCCGTCTTTCTGATAAATCCTTCTAGGGCGGTGCCTCTGAAGTAATTTACCCAGCCCCGCACAAACTGCTCAAGTTTCTGGCGGTAGGTGTCGAGGCTCTGCCCTCGGTTCCTCCGTGTCAGCTCTTTGAGTCTAGCTATGCATTTCGCTTTAGACTTCTGATGTGGTCGTGCTTTTATTTCCCCCTTGCGAGCACTCCAGAATCCGAACCCTAGGAATTTAAGACTTGGGTCTGCAATGTAGCAGATCTTTGACTTCTCCTCGTTCAGTTTCAGAAAGAGCTTCCCTTCGATGAAGGGCTTTAAATTTCTCAGGGTTCGCTCCGCCGCTCTACGGCTCTTGCACAGGATCATCATGTCGTCAGCGTACCGCACAAAGGCGTGCCCTCGCTTCTCGAGCTCATGGTCCAGTTCGTTGAGAATAATGTTAGCTAGTACTGGGCTAACTGGGCCTCCTTGTGGAGTTCCTATCTCGCTCGGTGTGCATAGTCCGTTTTCCGCGATCGGGGCTCTCAGGATCTTGTGGATGAGTGAGATCACTCTGCCATCTTTGATCCTGTCGGAGAGTATTTGCAGTAGCTTCGAGTGGTTGACTGTGTCGAAGAATTTCGCAAGGTCGAGATCTACGACCCATCGTCTACCCTCGTTTGCGTGTCTCAAGACCTCTTCTCTTGCCGTTTGGCAGGAGCGTGCAGGGCGGAACCCATGACTATGGTTACTGAATACGGGTTCGTATTCAGCGCTAAGTACTTGGGCTATCGTCTGTTGGATCCATCGATCAGTTGCTGTTGGGATACCTAGTGGTCTGAATTTTCCTTTCTCCTCCTTCGGGATCATGACACGACGTACGGGCTGGGGTGTATATTTCCCAGCCTTTATGCTTTCCACTATTTCGGAACCATGCGTTTTCAGGTGATCCAAGAGCGTTTCAACGGGCATGCCGTCTACCCCTGGACTGCCTTTGTTCGCTTTGACTTGTTTCCAAGCCTTGTTTAAGTTCCCTCTTTCGAGGATGGATTCTAGTGTTACCATGCGTTGTCGTCTGTTTGGCTCTGTTTGTTCCTTCTCGTCCGTCAATCCACTGCCTCCCTTCGTTATCGTCAGGTACTGCCTTATTTTCACGTCGGGCTGGTTTCCCATTTCTACAGTTGTCTGATCGTTGGCTACGTCGGACAGGTCCAGTTGTTAATTTCGGTCCTTCCTGAGCCCCATCGACTCAGTACTATGACCTCTGCTGACTCCTTACGGCAAGCTTTACTCCGCGTCTTTCGACTGCGTCCGTAAGGTCTCCTCGGGTAAGAACATGTATTTTCCCCTCATGTATCTGCCACATTTACCATCGTGGATCCGAGCAGTTATGGACTTCACCTTGTTACGCAGGCTTATCCTCCACTTTTTGGCCTGATGTGGTTTCTGTTCGTCAGATCAAGGGTTTGCCTCCGGCTTCTTTCAGCCCGTGCCTCACGACACGCACCTTGCCATTAGCTATGAGGTTGCCACTGCTAGGCTCCTCTAGGGACTTTCACCCATTAACACATGCTCATGCCGAGCACACATAAAAAACGCTCCGGCCTTTGCGGGCCAGAGCGTTTTTTTGTGTTGAGTGTCAGGTCTGAGCGCTTACTTCTTGCCTGTCAGCAGGGGAGCCACAGATCCCTTGGCATTGGAGAGCAGGCCGGTCTCAGAATAGATCGAGAGTTTCTGACGGGTATCGGTGATGTCCAGGTTACGCATTGTGAGCTGACCGATACGGTCAACCGCGGTAAACATGGAGTCGCCCTTTTCCATCGTCAGACGGGACGGCTCATACGTGAGGTTCGGGCTCTTCGTGTCGAGGATGGTGTAGTCATTGCCGCGGCGCAGCTCAAGAGTGACCTCACCGGTGACGGCACGGGCAACCCAGCGCATTGCGGCTTCACGAAGCATGATCGCCTGACTGTCAAACCAGCGACCCTGATAGAGCAGACGGCCGAGCTTGATACCGCCGATGCGATACTCTTCAATCGTATCCTCATTATGAATACCGGTCACGAGACGCTCGTAGGCAATAAAGAGCAGTGCCATGCCCGGGGCTTCA
Organism: uncultured Sutterella sp.; assembly: GCA_905194315.1. GTDB lineage: Bacteria > Pseudomonadota > Gammaproteobacteria > Burkholderiales > Burkholderiaceae_F > Sutterella. Next base: position 3,201 of record CAJJRX010000004.1, read on the forward strand.
TAAATGCCGCGGGACTTGGCTTCAATGATGCGGTTTTCAATCTGGTCGGACATACCGAGACCGTGACGGCCGCCGATGGCATTGGCTTCGAGCATCAGATCAACCACGCTGCCGAAGTGCTGACCGTTGAGTGCAACAGGCACACCTTCCTTGAATTCGACCTTCACAACTTCGGGGGCAATCTTGCAGTCAGCCTGCCAGAACGGCACACCCATGATCGGTTCCACAATTTTCATGCTCGTGCCGAGCTCTTCGAGGTCTTTCGCCTCATGGGTGGCGCCGAGCATATTGGAGTCCGTCGAGTAGGCCTTCTCGGCACTCATACGGTAGTCAAAACCTTCAGCCTTCAGGAAGGCGGACATTTCAGCGCGCCCGCCAAGTTCGGAAATGAACTGCGTATCAAGCCAGGGTTTGTAGATTTTCAGATTCGGGTTGGTAAGCAGACCGTAGCGGTAGAAACGTTCAATGTCGTTACCCTTGTAGGTCGAACCGTCACCCCAGATATTCACACCGTCGGCGCGCATGGCGGCGACAAGCATCGTACCGGTCACGGCACGGCCGATCGGGGTGGTGTTGAAATAAAGCTGACCGCCGGTGGAAATATGGAAGGCGCCGGACTGGATCGCGGCAATCCCTTCGTTGACCAGCTGTTCACGGCAATCCACCAGACGGGCATTTTCTGCGCCGTACATCATGGCGCGCTTCGGGATCGCTTCGTAATCAGTTTCATCGGGCTGCCCGAGATTGGCCGTGTAGGCATACGGCAGAGCGCCCTTGTTTTTCATCCATCGCAACGCCGCACTCGTGTCAAGACCGCCGGAAAATGCAATACCGACTTTTTCGCCGACGGGTACGCTTTGGAGAATTGTTTGAGACATAGTAATTGAGAACCTTGAAATTTGTGTTGTTGTTTACCCAGCAACCTGGGGCCTGAGGACAATTATTGCGCCCTTTGACGGGAAGAAACGGGCAGGCGGGAAAACTTTTTGAAGAGTTAGGCGCTTTGTCAGACAAAAGCAAACAAAGTGGATCGAAAAACTTAAGGGTAAACCCTAATATCAAAAAGGGTTTCGGGCAGAAAATTACCTGAAAACCTGGAATGCTACACCTTTTATCCTAAGACTTCTATAGGGGTTTTCCTAATTTTCTACACTTTTGAAGCTAAATCAACAGTTGTATTTCTTCTCCAGTAAAGTCCCTTCTGAACTCATTAGACTGATGCTCGATTGGGCCAATCCAACCATTGAAGTCGGGACCAAAATCGACACTTTCATGACTGGCGCCCATCACTGCAGTCCTTCCCTTTTATATCTGTGCTGCAGTTATTTTCACACTTGAAGGAGCAACGTATGTCGTTGAAAAAGACACTCTTAGGCCTTGGTTTTGTGATCGCTTCCGGCTCTGCCCTCGCCGCACTGCCCAACATCGCTGTGTTCGCCACGGGCGGCACGATCGCCGGTGCCGGTCAGTCCTCCACGGGTTCCGCCTATTCTGCCGGTAAGGTCAGCGTCAACCATCTGGTCGCTGCCGTTCCTGAAATCGCCAAGGTCGCCAATGTGACCCCGGTTCAGGTTGCCCAGATCGGCAGCCAGGACATGAGCGACGAAGTGTGGCTCAAGCTCGCCAAGGCTATCAACAGTGATTGTGACAAATATGACGGTTTCGTGATCACCCACGGTACCGACACGATGGAAGAAACCGCTTACTTCCTCCAGCTCACCAACAAGTGCCACAAGCCTGTGGTGATGGTCGGCGCCATGCTCCCGTCCACCGGTCTGAGCGCTGACGGTCCGCGCAACCTCTTTAACGCTGTTGTGACCGCCGCTGATCCCGCCACCGCCCAGCACGGCGTGGTTGTCGCCATGAACAACATCGTCATCGGCGCCCGTGACGTTTCCAAGACCAGCACGGTTCAGCCCGAAACGTTCCAGGCCGGCAACTTCGGCAAGCTCGGCACGATCTTCAACAACAAGGTCACCTACGAAGTCAAGAGCCTTCGTGACTACTCCAAGACCCCGTTTGACGTGAGCAAGCTCAACGCTCTGCCCAAGGTCGGCATCGTTTACAACCACGCCGGTGTTGAAGGCGTGCAGGCTGAAGCCCTCGTCAAGGCCGGCTACAAGGGTATCGTGAGCGCCGGTGTCGGCAACGGTAACATCCACAAGTCCGTCTGGCCGGTGCTTGAAAAGGCTGCCAAGGACGGTATCGTTGTGGTTCGTTCCTCCCGCGTTCCGACCGGTGCCACCACCAAGGACGCTGAAGTCGACGACAAGGCCATGCACTGGGTTTCCTCCGGCGAACTCAATCCCCAGAAGGCCCGTATTCTTCTCCAGCTTGCTCTGACCAAGACGAGCAACTGGGAAGAAATCCAGAAGTTCTTCGATCTCTACTAATCAGTGCCTGCTTCGGCTGACCTGACGGTCGGTCGAAGCACTGCGCTCTTTGAGATTACCAGCCGCAGTGCTCACCGGAGCATTGCGGCATTTTTTTCGCTCCGGCGGACGCGGTATTTTTCCGTAAGTCTCTTGAAAGCCTCCCGAAAGATACTGCTGACGGGCGATTTGCCTTTGGCGAAACAATGCGTTAGATTGCAGGATTGGCTCTCAAAATTCTTTCAATTCAACTGAAATCCGATTTCGTGGAATGCCCGGAACTTGTCCGGGCAAAAGCGTGATTGTATGTCCGTAACTCCTATTCAAAAGCAGGTCTACAGCAGCGGTACCATCTTCAAAATGGTGCTGCCCCTCATTCTCAGTCTCATGATCGAACAGGTCATCGGTTTTACCGACGTCGCCTTTCTCGGACGCGTCGGAGAAATCGAACTGGGGGCATCCGCTCTCGGCGGTGTGATGTTTCTTGCTCTGGTGATGGTCGGCTTCGGCTACAGTTTCTCCCTGCAGGCCTTCATGGGTCAGAAAAACGGAGAGAAAGCCTATCGCGACATCGGTCTGGCTTTCCACAACGGCTCGTATTTTCTGCTGGCAATCTCTCTGGCGCTTTTCGTGGTGGCGCTCTTTGCCTCCAGGCCGTTTCTTGCACTCGTGTGCGAAACACCGGAGATTGCCGTAGCCACCGACCAGTATTTCTTCTGGCGCGTTGCCGGCGTTCCCTTTATCTATATCGGGGCCGTATACCGCTCGTTTTTTATTGCCACCCTGCGCCCGCGCATTCTCACTGTTGCCTCTGTCGTCATGGCACTGGCAAACGTTGTGCTTGATTACGTGCTGATTTTCGGTTTCGGCCCCGTCCCTGCACTTGGTATTACCGGCGCGGCTGTCGCCTCGAGTCTTTCCGAGGTTATCAGCGTCACTGTCTATGCCGTGTATACCGCCCGTTTTGTGGATACCCGGAAATACGGTCTTTTTGAAGGGCTGCGCTTTGACCGTGTCATTCAGAAGAAGCTTTTCGTGCTCGGTCGCTGGCTGATGATTCAGGAGAGCACCGCCTTTATCGTCTGGCTCTACTTCTTCGTCGCGATTGAGCATCTCGGTCCGGCCGCTCTCGCCATCTCCAATGTGGTGCGGCAGACCTCATCGATGTTCTTTCTGCTGATTCACAGTTTCGGCTCCACGGCCGGTGCCATCTGTGCCAATCTGATCGGGGAGCGGCGTTTTGATGAAATTCCCGGAATCTGCCGCCGGGCGCTGACTATCACCGTGCTCTGCTGCAGTCCGTGCTTTGCCATAGTTATACTTATGCCGGAAAAGATTCTGGGCATTTTCACAAACCTGCCTGAAATCATCTCGGGCGGGGTCTCCACGCTCTATGTGCTGCTCGGCTCCTTTGTCTTCACCATTCCCTGCATGTTCCTGAATTTCTCCATGGCCGGGATGGGGCTCACACGGGAAACCTCGGTGGCAACACTGACCGCGGCGCTCCTGTACGTGATCTATATTTTCGTCGTCACTCAGTACCCGACTACGGTGGAAGTGATCTGGAGTTCCGAGTACCTCTACAATGCCACCGTCGGCGCAGTCTGCTGGTACTACTTCAGGCAGCGCCGCTGGCGCACGCTCTGAGTGCTTAAGAGCACATAATGCGAAAAAAGCTCACACCGCTAAGGTGTGAGCTTTTCTTTTGCTTGTCCTGGCGCGACCGCTGGGACTCGAACCCGGATCGGTCCCTTAGGAGGGGACAGTTCTATCCTGTTGAACTACAGTCGCACCGAAAAAAAGTCTGTGCGGGGCATTTTAGCAAATGCTACGCCTCAAGAGACAAATTTTTTGATGCCAGCGCCAGAAGCAGCTCTTTTGTGCCGGCATTGTAAAAGTCAATCGTCACACGGGCATCATCTCCGGAACCGCTCACGCGCTTGACCACCCCCTTGCCGAACTTCTTGTGGCTGACATGGTCACCGGGCTGAAAACCGTAGGTGTTAAGCACCACTTTACCGTGCACGCGCATCACCACCGGGTCCTGATCGGAGCGGTAGCAGCGGCCCTCACGCTCAAGTCCGCGCCGCCAGTCGGCTTCATTACGTTCGCGCTGCTCGTCACTGCGCCAGGGTACATTACCGGTGGTGCGCCGTCCGGTAAAGGACGGCTTGTCCCAGCCGTAATCGCTGTCATAGCGATCGGAGCGACGGTGCCCCTGGTTCGGAAAACCGCGGGCGTAGTTTCTGTCCGCAAGATCCATGAACTTGATCAGATGGTCCGGAATTTCCTCCAGGAAACTTGACGGCGGATTGCTGCGGGTCTCCCCGTAGAGCATCCGCTCGTAGCAGTAGGAGATCGCCAGACGCTTCTTGGCACGGGTAATGGCGACATACATCAGACGGCGCTCCTCGTCAACACCGCCTCCCTTGTCGTCCTTGTAGGCGGAAAAGTGCGGGAAGATCCCCTCTTCAGCCCCGACGATGTATACGTTCTTGAATTCAAGCCCCTTGGCGGCATGCACTGTCATGAGCTGAACCGCATCAGCGTCAGCATCCTCATTTTTCTCACCCGCTTCGAGCGTGGCCTGAGTAAGGTAGCCCTGCAGCGGCGTCTGATCGATGGCATCGGTCACTTCAAAGGCCGGCTGATTAAGCGCAATCCCTTCCGACTCAAGATAGCCCTTGGCCGCGGAAATCATTTCGCGCATATTCTCAATACGCTCCGTGCCGTCACGCTCCTGCTCGTAGTACTGCTCAAGTCCGGACATGCGGGTCACCAGTTTGATGGTATCCATCAGATTGAGTCCGCTGGCATCGGCATGAATTTTGAGCATCAGGTCACGGAACACGGCCAGTTTGCCGGCGGGCACATAAGCAGGATGAGTCAGTGTAGCCCAGAGACTCAGACCGGCATGCGAAGCGTCGTCTGTGAGCTTTTCAATCGTCTTCGCACCGATGCCGCGCGCCGGCGTGTTGACAACGCGCAGAAAACTTGTGTCATCCCCCGCGCCGGAGAGCAGACGCAGGTAGGCGAGCACGTGCTTGACCTCGGCACGTTCAAAAAAGCGCAGACCGCCGTAGATCCGGTACGGTATACCGCGCTGGGTGAGTGCGGTTTCCATCACGCGCGACTGCGCATTCATACGGTAGAGCACGGCATGATCACGGTAGCGGTTGCCGCGCACAGCATCGGCGCGGATCTCTTCGGCCACCCAGGCGGCCTCACGCTCGTCAGTGGCGTGACGCAGCACGGTGATCGGATCCCCCGCGCCGCCTGCCGTCCAGAGGTTTTTCCCCAGACGGTTCGTGTTGTGGCTGATCACGGCATTGGCCGCTTCAAGGATCGCACCGGTCGAGCGGTAGTTTTCTTCAAGCCGGATCGGCTCCCCGCAGTTGAAGTCCGTCAGAAAATCACTCATATTGCCGACATTGGCTCCGCGGAACGCATAGATCGACTGGTCATCGTCGCCCACCGCAAACACGGCATTGCGGCCCATGCCGCCTTCCGCGCCAAGTCCGCCGAGAATCTGGAGCCAGCGGTACTGCAGAATATTGGTATCCTGAAATTCGTCCACCAGAATATGGCGGAAACGGTCCTGATAGTGTCTGCGGACAATCTCGTTTCTGTCGAGCAGCTCAAAGCAGCGCAGCAGCAGTTCGGCAAAGTCCACCGCGCCCTCTTTCTGGCACTGCTGCTCGTAGAGCTGATAGAGCTCCACCCCGGCATCATGTTCGCTGCCGGTGGAGGCACGGCTTGCGCGGATACCGTTTTCCTTGTGCCAGTTGATGAAATTCTGCACCTGCTTGGCATCGACCTTGTCGCTGTCGACATTGGCCGCCTTCATCACACGCTTGATCAGCGAGAGCTGGTCACTCGAGTCCATGATCTGGAAAGACCGGGGCAGTCCCGCCTCTTTGGCGTGACGGCGCAGAATGCGGTTGCAGATTCCGTGAAAGGTGCCCACCCACATGTTCGAGAGGTCATACGGAATCATGCTCTCGAGACGGGTCATCATTTCTTTGGCGGCCTTGTTGGTAAAGGTCACCGCCAGAATGTTTTCCGGCCGGGTCATGTTCTGGTTAAGCAGCCAGGCGATACGCGTGGTCAGAACGCGCGTTTTGCCGGAACCTGCACCGGCGAGCACCAGAACGCTTCTGGCAGGGGCTGTTACGGCCTCATACTGTTTCGGATTTAACTGATCAAGAAGATTGGCGGGCATCAGAAAACACTAAATTTTGAAATACGGTAACGGTAAATGCTGCACCCGGAGCGCAGCTGCAGACATATGTTAGGTATACGGTGCCGATTTGGCAAATGCAAAATGCGGGACGCTCTTTAAGCGTAGCACACGAATTCTGCTACGAAAGAGGGTCCCGAACTGTCAGCCTTCCTGCGTAATTCTGCCTAGAAAACGGGGTGTAACGCCAAAACAGCGCGCTTTTTTCTTGAGGCCGGATCTTTGAAATCAGCCTCTTGGCGCTATACTTAGGGATTATTTCTCCTTTAACTCCTATTTTGGAAACCAATATGCGCGAGACTTACTCTGCTCAAGCAGTGGAATCTGAAGTCCAGGCCCAATGGAAGGCCAAGGACGTCTACCGGGCCGTTGAAAACGCGCTCGACAGTCATGGCAAACCCAAGCCCAAGTTCTACGTCTGCTCTATGCTGCCCTACCCGAGCGGGAAGCTGCACATGGGGCACGTGCGCAACTACACCCTGAACGACGTCATGTACCGTTACTACCGCATGAAGGGATATAACGTGATGACGCCCATGGGCTGGGACGCTTTCGGTCTGCCGGCTGAAAATGCTGCTATCGCCAAGAAAGTTGCACCTGCCGCCTGGACCTACAGCAACATTGCTGACATGAAGGCGCAGATGGAACCGCTCGGTCTCGCCTTTGACTGGTCGCGCGAACTCGCAACCTGCAAACCCGAATACTACCGCTGGAATCAGTGGCTCTTCCTGAAGATGCTCGAAAAGGGCATCGCCTACCGCAAGACCCAGATTGTGAACTGGGACCCGGTCGACAAGACCGTGCTGGCCAACGAACAGGTGATTGAAGGCCGCGGCTGGCGCTCCGGCGCACTGGTTGAAAAGCGTGAAATTCCGGGCTACTACCTCGGCATCACGCAGTACGCGCAGGAGCTTCTCGACGACCTCTCCAAGCTTGAAGGCTGGCCCGAACAGGTCCGCCGCATGCAGGAGCACTGGATCGGCCGCTCCGAAGGTGTGAACATCTCCTTCCCCTACACGCTCGATGGCAAAGAAGAGGCGCTGCACGTGTATACGACCCGTGCCGATACGCTCATGGGCGCAACCTATGTGGCTATTGCCGCTGAACACCCGCTCTCGCGCTACCTTGCCAAGGACCGCCCAGAACTGCAGGCCTTTATCGAAGAATGTGCCAAGGGCGGTGTGAGCGAAGCCGATATGGCCACCATGGAAAAGAAGGGTATGGCCACCGGCTTTACCGTGAGACATCCGCTCACGAACGAACCCGTTGAAGTCTGGATCGCCAACTACGTCCTTATGAGCTATGGTGAAGGCGCCGTGATGGCTGTGCCGGCTCATGACGAACGTGACTTCGCTTTTGCCACGAAATACAACCTCCCGATCCGTCAGGTGGTGGCTGTCGAAGGAGAAACCTTCTCCACCGACGCCTGGCAGGAATGGTACGGTGACAAGACCCGCGACGCCCACCTGGTGAACTCCGGCAAATACGACGGTCTCAGCATCAAGGAAGGCGTGGACGCCATTGCCGCCGATCTGAGCGCCAGGGGTCTGGGGGAAAAGCAGGTGCAGTTCCGTCTGCGTGACTGGGGCATCTCCCGTCAGCGCTACTGGGGCACCCCGATTCCTATCATCAACTGCCCGCACTGCGGTCCCGTCCCTGTGCCCGAAAAGGATCTGCCGGTCGTTCTGCCCGAGGATCTGATCCCGGACGGCAGCGGCAATCCGCTCAACAAGTGCGAATCGTTCCTCAAGTGCAAGTGCCCGAAGTGCGGTGCTGATGCTGAGCGTGAAACCGATACGATGGACACGTTTGTGGACAGCTCCTGGTACTTCCAGCGCTACTGCTCGCCCGACTGCGACACTGCCATGGTCGATGCGCGCAACGACTACTGGATGCCGATGGATCAGTACATCGGCGGTATCGAACACGCCGTGCTGCATCTGCTCTATGCCCGCTTCTGGACGAAAGTCATGCGTGACATGGGGCTGGTGAAGTTTGACGAGCCGTTCAAGAACCTCTTCACACAGGGTATGCTCATGGCTGAGTGCTATTACCGTGTGGAAGAAGACGGTCACAAGACCTGGTTCTACCCCGACGAGGTTGAAGTTCAGTACGACGAAAAGGGCCGTCCGGTCGGCGCCATCTGCAAGGCCGACGGTCAGCCTGTGGTTCTGGGCGGCATCGAAAAGATGTCCAAGTCCAAGAACAACGTCGTGGAACCGCGTGAAATCATTGCCAAGTACGGTGCCGACACGGCCCGCAGCTTTGTGATGTTCGCCGGTCCTCCCGATCAGTCCGCCGCCTGGTCCAACTCCGGTGCCGAAGGGACCTACCGCTTCCTGCGCCGTATCTGGAACTGGGCCTACAGCAATCAGGAGGCTGTGTGCAAGGCTTCGGGCGACTTCTCCGGACTCTCGGATGAGGCCCGCGACCTCCGCCGTAACATCCACCTCGCGCTGCAGCAGGCAGATTTCGACTTCTCCCGTATGCAGTACAACACAGTGGTGTCGGCCTGCATGAAGATGTTCAACACGATTGAAGCCTTCAGCCCGAAGAGCGAAGCTGATGAAGCGGCTGTCCGTGATGCCGCCTCCATCCTTCTGCGTACGCTCTACCCGATCGCGCCGCATATCACGACGGCCCTCTGGGGTGAGCTCGGCTTTGTGCAGGAGATCGGTGAACTCATTGACGCCCCCTGGCCCGAAGTCGAAGAGGATGCCCTCAAGGCTGACACGATCAAACTCGTTGTTCAGGTCAACGGCAAACTCCGCGGCGAAATCCAGGTTGCTTCCGAAGCCTCCAGAGAGACGATTGAAGCTGCCGCGCTCGCTAACGAAGACGTCATGCGCTTTGTCGGTGATGCGACGGTCCGCAAGATCATCATCGTCCCCGGCAAACTTGTGAACGTTGTGGCCAAATAACCGCTGAGGCGGACAACGGCTGAAACAGCCCGGGCGCAGAAATATCTTTCTGCGCCCGTTTCTTTTAGTTATCGGCGCACTCGTCTATAATTCCCAAAATGCGCGCTGAAAAATCAGCGCGCCATACAAACTCATCTCTTAGGATTCTTTGCTGTGCTCACTCGTCGACAACTGCTCGGTGCCTCCGCCCTCCTGAGTTCCCTTCTGCTTACCGGCTGCGGATTTCATCTGCGCGGTTCCTTTACCGCACCCTTCGAGAAACTTTACATTCAGGGCAATTTCAACAACCCGCTGATTGTGAAGCTGCGTCAGATGATTGAGGCCGGCTCCAATGTGACGGTGGTCGGCAGCCCGAACGAGGCTGATGCAATTCTGGAACTGCTCAGCGACACGCGTACACGGGACATTCTCGCCCTCAACGACCGCGGTCAGGCGCGCGAGTACACCCTGACCCGTACGGTGGGTTTCCGCATGATCGCACCTGACGGCTACGTGTACATGAAGCCCACGTACTTCGCAGAGAACCGCTCGCTTGCCTACTCGGACTCCCAGTTCCTCTCCTTCGGAGATGAATCCGAGAAGCTGTACCGCGATATGCAGACCGATCTCTGCAATCAGCTCCTGTCGGTGATCGAATCGATCAAACCGCGTCCTGCCGCCGGAAAGTAACCCGCCTCTGCGGTATTGTTTTCTTTTTGCACGGAGCGTTATTGAATGTCTGCCAATGCTGTCAGCGATTTTCTTCAGAAAGCCAGAAAGAACGGAGCCCTGCCGCACTTTGTCACGGTGACGGGCAATGATGACTTTCTGATGATCGAAGCCGCCGACAGTATCCGCCAGCTTGCCCGTGAGATCGGCTACCTCGAGCGTGAAGTCTTTGAAATGGGACCGACCTCGGACTGGTCTCAGGTCGCCATGGCAGCTGCCGATATCGGCATGTTCGCCGAGCAGAAGGTGATTGACGTGCGGGTGCCCGGGGGCAAAGTCGGCCGCAAAGGTCCCGACGGGATTCAGAAACTTCTCTCCCGCCCTTTCGATGGCGTTTGCGTGCTGCTGAGCATTCCGACACCCGACTGGGCCACCGCCAAAAGCGCCTGGTGGCAGACTGTGCAGAAAGGCACCGAAGTACTCACCTGCGACACACCGCCGCGTCAGGCGCTCGGACACTGGCTCAAAGAGCGTCTTGCCCGTCAGGGACAGAGCACCAGCCCGGAGGCGCTGGAATTTCTCGCCGAACAGGTTGAAGGAAATCTCTTTGCCGCCAATCAGGAAATCAACAAACTTGGACTTCTTTTTGAAGCCCGTGAACTCACCTATAAAGAGATTTCCGATACGGTCACGGACAGTTCGCATTTTGAAATCGATGCCCTCATTGAAGGTATTGAGCAGGCAAAGCCAGCCCGTGTGATCCGCATTCTTGATGCGCTTGAAGCGCAGAACGCACCTCTGCCGCTCCTGCTTGCGACGCTTACCCGCGAAATCCGCGACGTCATCAAACTCCAGGGCGGTCTCGCCCAGGGATCCTCCTATGTCAAAGGGGTGTTCACCACACAGGGCAAACTGCAGGCGGCCCGCCGCATCTCCGCAGTGAAGCTGCGTAACGCACTGCTCGTGTGCGCCGAGCTCGACCGTCAGGTCAAAGGGCTGCCGGTTCCCGAGCGCGATGACAATCCCTGGATCGAACTCAAAAGTATCGCCCTCTTTCTCGCCCGCTGACCTGCCGGCCGGTTCCTGCTGCCTCGCGCGCCGCTGCGCTACTGCTCTGGCATAAGGCCTGCGGCGGATGCGTGAGAGGCACGTATTCTTGTTAGAATGTTTGTGACTGTGAGCCTGCTCTGCGGCGTTTCAGAACGCCTGACTCACCTGCCGGGCTCTACCGCGTTTTCTTTACGAGTACAAGCACTCAATACTGGAGGCAACCATGCCTGAAATTACCCTCAACGCCCACGATATGATCGAACATATCGGTCGCGCTGCACGGACCGCATCCCGTTCGATGGCACGCGCCAATTCGGCGATGAAAAACAGATTCCTTGAGCGCGTCGCCGCCCTGATCGACGCCGAACGTGATCGCATCATGGCTGCCAATGCCACGGATATGCAGAATGCACGCGAGGCCGGTCGTGACGAGGCCTTTCTGGACCGTCTGGCACTCAACGCCAGGCGCATCGACACAATGATTGCCGGCTGCCGCCAGATTGCCTCCCTGCGTGATCCTATCGGGGAGATCCTCGGTGTCGAACCCCAGCCCTCCGGTATTCAGGTCGGCCGTATGCGTGTGCCGCTCGGCGTGATCGGCATGATTTACGAGGCCCGTCCCAATGTCACCATTGACGCTGCGGCACTGGCTGTCAAATCCGGCAACGCCGTGATTCTGCGCGGCGGCTCCGAATCGCTTCAGACCAATATCGTGCTCTGGGAACTCGTTCAGCAGGCACTCGAAGAGGTCAGTCTGCCCCGTGATGCAGTTCAGCTCATCACCAATCCCGACCGTGCACTCGTCGGTGAACTCATTACCGCCAAGGATTTTGTCGACGTGCTGATTCCCCGCGGCGGCAAGAGCCTTATCGCCCGACTGATGGCCGAAGGGACTGTTCCGATGATCAAGCATCTCGACGGCATCTGCCACACCTATGTTGACCAGTATGCCGATCTGAAGATGGCACTCTCGGTGACGGACAATGCCAAAACACAGCGCTACGCCCCCTGTAATACGACAGAAACTCTGCTCGTGCACAAGGCTGTGGCGTTTGACTTTCTCCCGGCGATCGCCCGCATCTTCCATGACAAGGAAGTGGAGATGCGTTGTGACGAACGCTCGCGCCGCATTATCGAACAGGCGGGCTACAGCGCGATTGATGCGACTGATGAGGACTGGGACACGGAATACAATGCCCCCATTATTGCAATCAAGGTGGTCAACACCTTTGATGAGGCGGTTGATTTCATCAACACGCACTCCTCGCACCACACGGATGCGATCCTGACGCAGAACTTCACGCTTGCCCAGCGCTTTATGCGCGAGGTGGACTCCTCCTCAGTGATGGTCAACACCTCGACCCGGTTTGCTGACGGTTTCGAATACGGCCTCGGTGCGGAGATCGGCATCTCCACGGACAAGCTGCATGCCCGCGGCCCTGTGGGACTCGAAGGACTCACCAGTGTTAAATACATTGTTTTGGGACACGGTGAACTCCGTCAGTGATATTCTATTAGCCTTTTGCATATTTAAGAGAATCTAACCTGTTATGGCCACACTTTCCTTTTACGCTTTGTGCCCCTTCGGACTGGAGGATCTGCTGTGCGACGAAATCCGCGCCGCAGGCGGAGAATCTCCGCGTGCCCAGCGCGGCGGCGTCTCTTTCCACGGATCGACACAGGCTGCCATGGCACTGTGCCTGCACTCGCGTCTGGCAAGCCGCGTAATGATGAAAGTGGCTCAGGCTGAGTACTGGGACACCCGCGACATCTACGAGATCGCCACCAACACCCCCTGGGAGAAATGGTTCGAGTCGGAGCAGTCAATCAAAGTCTCCGCGACCGGTCAGCGCTGTCCGCTCGAATCCATCGACTTTGCCGTGCTCCGTATCAAGGATGCGGTCTGTGACCGCTTCCGCGAGCTTGCCGGCCGCCGTCCCGATGTTGACCGCTATCACCCCGATGTCCGTATTGCGGCTTTCCTCACGTATGACGTGTGCACACTCTACATCGATCTCGCCGGCGAGTCGCTCTTCAAACGCGGCTGGCGACTGACTCACGGTGAGGCACCGCTCAAGGAAAACCTTGCCGCCGGTCTGCTCGGACTGGCCGGCTGGAGTCCTGACAAACCTCTGGTCGATCCGTTCTGCGGCTCGGGAACAATTGCCATTGAGGCCGCCCAGCGTGCCTGCAACATTGCCCCGGGGCTCGAGCGGCACTTCGCCTTTGAAAACCTCAAAGGCTTTGACATGGATGTTTTCTCGGAAATGCTTGAAGACGCCCGTGCGGCTGTGAACATGCACGCTGATGTGCTGATTCAGGCCAGCGACATCTCCTCTCTGGTGGTGGAAAAAGCCGTGGAGAATGCACAGCGTGCGGGGCTCGGTGCACTGATTGAATCGGGCCGTCTGCGGTTTTCTCAGGGCGACGCGCGTCAGGTCACGCCGCCCGAAGGCAGCGAAGGCGGTATTCTCATTGCCAACCCGCCCTACGGCGAACAGTCCAACCCGAAGAGCGCCTCCATTCAGTCCATGATGAAGGACGTGGCTGACAACCTCAAGGCGAATTTTGCCGGCTGGACAGCCTGGATGCTCACTTCTGACCGCACACTGCCTCAGCAGATGCGTCTGAAGGAATCGCGCAAAACGGTGCTCTTTAACGGTGCTCTGGAATGCCGCTTTTTCCGCTTTGATATGGTTGCCGGCAGCAACCGCCGCCGTCACGCTCAAAGCGAAGACTGAGATCGCGGCACACTGCTACGACCCACAAAAAACGCACAGCCTGACGGTTGTGCGTTTTTTTCGCCGCTCCCTCCGGCGCAGCTCGAGAAAAAGCCGCTGGCTTTCGGGCACAGCGGCTTTAGAGCAGATCTGTTCTGATAGAAGCAGATTAGTTCTTGCGAACCAGGCGTTCCTTAATACGGGCAGCCTTGCCGGAGCGGTTGCGCAAGTAGTAGAGCTTGGAACGGCACACATCACCGTGACGCTTCACTTCGATAGAAGCGATCGTCGGGGAGTAGAGCTGGAACGTACGTTCCACGCCTTCGCCACTCGAAATCTTGCGAACGATGAACGAGGAGTTGAGGCCGCGGTTGCGACGGGCGATAACCACACCTTCGTAGGCCTGAACGCGCTTGCGGGAACCTTCAACAACGTTGACGTTCACAACAACCGTGTCACCGGCGCGGAATTCAGGGATGGTTTTGCCGGCCGTGAGGCGGGCCATTTCTTCTTGTTCAAGAACCTTGATCAGATCCATTTGTAATTCTCCGAACCATCGTCATGTGGCCTTTCATTGAGGGCACGCTGCCCGCCACAGAGAGGATGGAATGTTTTTCATATGTTTATCAGGATGGTTTCTTCCAACCTGCCGCTTCCAGCCAACGGTAGTCAGCCATCGAAAGCAAACCGGAAGAATGTGCGATTGTAATCAAATCGGGCCTGTTTTGCAAGGTAAAACGCAAGCTTTCCTCACGTGTCCACTTTGCAATATTGGCATGATGCCCGGAAAGGAGCACCTCTGGGACCGGCATACCGCGCCAGACCTCCGGACGTGTGTAGTGCGGCGCGTCAAGCAGCCCGGTCGCAAAGCTTTCATCCTCGTACGAGAGCGTTTTGATGGCACCCGGCAGCTGTCGGACCACTGCATCGATGAGCGCGCAGGCAGGCAGTTCACCACCCGAGAGCACGAAGTCTCCAAGGCTGATCACCTCATCGACATACGTACTGAGAAACCGCTCATCAATGCCCTCATAGCGTCCGCACAGCAGAACCATATCCTCACGCTCACTCACCCACTCGCGCACCTTTTTATCTGTGAGGTGTCTGCCGTTGGGTGCAAAACTGATCAGCCTGCCACGGTTGCCTGAAGCGCGGATCGCCTCCAGGGTTTTCGCCAGAGGTTCTGCCATCATCACCATCCCCGGACCGCCGCCGAAAGGCCGGTCATCCACGGTGCGGTGAAGATCCTCAGTCACCATGCGCGGATTCCAGGTGTGACACGACCAGAGACCGCGTTTCAGGGCGCGGGCGGTAATGCCGCAGTCCGTGACAGCATGAAAAATCTCAGGAAAGAGTGTTATGACGTCAAATCGCATGCATTAGGCCTCTTTCTCAGCGCCAGTCTTCCTGCCAGTCCACAATGATCCGGCGGGATTCGAGTTCGATGCGTTTGAGATACACATCCTTGACCAGCGGAATCATGAAGGTGCGTTTCTCACCGGGACTCACCTCATAGACCACCTCGAGCAGATCCTGCGCACCGTTACTGCCGATGCGCGTGACCGTGCCGAGGAGCACCTCTTCAGTGTTGATCACACTGCAGCCGACCAGATCGACCGCCCAGACCTCATCGTCACCTGCGGCGGGAAAATCCTCACGGGCAACAAAAAGCACCCCCTTGAGTCTGTCGGCCTCCTCCTTGCTGGCGCAGCCGACCCATTTTGCAATCAGGCCGTTTCCGTGCACCCGCACCGCCTCCACTTCCACGTCAACAGGCGCACCGGTCATCGGAACAAGGCGCCAGCGCTTTGTCTTTCTGAGCACCTCTCCGGAGCCTGCGGGCTGCACACGAACCCAGCCCCGGAACCCGTAGGCGCCCGTAGCGCGGCCCAATTCAATGTAGTCGTCCATCTGCATGTCTGATTCTGTTATGTGTTATATCTGTTTCGGATACCGGAACGCTGAGCGCCTCTCTGGCGGCAGGTCCGGCAATTTTTGTCTCTACTATATAGGAAAAGCGCATTGCACGTGCAGGATCCACCGCCCGCGCAAATGCGCTCCTCCAGGAAACCGCCCTCCGTCCGGAGGCGGCCTTTTATTTATTGAGTTCTTCGACAATTCCGACGAGCATCTTCAGCGCGACGGGCAGCGAGATTTCATCCTGAATTTCAAAGTCTGAGCGGTGATGACCGGGCGTGTCGCAGCCGTAGAAGAAAAAACCCGCTTTCGCCCCATGGGACTGGGCGCGGCGGATCAGCGTGCAGCAGTCCTCCGAGCCGCTGCCCTGATCAAAGAAGCGCAGCTTCACATCCGGCATGCGACCGGCAACTTTTGCGACGACATCACAGGCCTCGGGGCTCGCCACCATATTGGTAGCCTCACCGACTTTAATGATCTTTGCCTCAACTTCAAAGGCTGCCGCAACACCGGCCACGATCGACTCGACCTTTTTCACCATAAAGCTGTTGATCTCATCGTTCTCGCCGCGAACCTCAATCTGCATTTTCGCGTGAACCGGCGTGACATTGCGGCCCTCACCGGCATGGAGCGTGCCAATGGCGATACGGGTCATCCCGCCGCCGTGACGCGGAATACCGGCAAGCGCAACAGCACAGTGCGCGGCAGCGAGCAGCGCACTGTGACCTTTTTCCGGTTCAGCGCCGGCATGGCTCGGCGTTCCTTTGAACACAAGATCCATTTTGGTTGTCGCCATAAAACCTTTACGGATTACCGCCACTTCACCGAGACGGGCACCGGCGCCCACGTGCGCGCCGAAGAACCAGTCCACATCGTCGACAACACCGGCCGCCGCCATTGCAGCCGCGCCGCGGGTGCCTTCCTCAGCGGGCTGGAAAATCAGTTTGATGGTGCCGTTGAGCGCCTCGCGATGGTCCATCAGCCAGTAGGCCAGTGCCAGACCGGTTGCTGTGTGTGCGTCATGACCGCAGGCATGCATCAGCCCGGGAAAAACAGAGCAGTAACCTTTGCGGGCAGGTTCGTGAGTTGCCGCGTCTTCGCTTTCCTCAACCAGCACACAGTCCATATCGAAGCGAAAAGCCGTCACCGGTCCGGGGCGGCCGGTCTCAAGCGTGGCCACCGCACCGGTGTAGCCTCCGAGGCGTTCAAGAAGCGCCTCGCTCACACCGTGCTCACGTGCTCTAGCCAGCGCTTTTTCAACGAGCACCGGATCCCGGCCCATCACCGCCTCCGGCGCAATCACCTCTTTTCCGGCTTTGACTTTAAAGCCGAGCGACTCCAGTGTGGTCACCACAATGGAGGTGGTTTCAAATTCAGTCCAGCCCTCCTCGGGACGCTGGTGAATTTCACGGCGCAGTGCCAGCATCTCCGGCACATAGTGATCGATGTCGTGCATGATGGTTACCTCTTTCAGGTCGGTTTGCGTGTATTCACACATTGTAGACCCATCCTGCAAAGGCGGTCGTGGCACACTTTTGACTGCGACCTGCGACCGGGGCTGCCGGAACGGAGGCAAAAAATAACCCCACTCTTTCTCTGGCAAGTGTAGATACCGAACTTTACTGCGATGACGGAACCGATGTGCTGGACACGAGAGGCACGTCCGTCATGGCAAATTCGCGCTTACCGGAAACAGTGGGGCTGTCTGGATGAATCTCTTTTGCTCCCGAGATCCACCACTTTTATTCTGGGAGGGGTCTGAACCCGGACAAAGCCTGATTAGGCCTTGAGCGTCTTGACGAGACGGGCAACGGTGTCAGAGAGCTGAGCACCCTGGCTCTGCCAGTAGGCAAGGCGTTCCTGGTTGACAACCAGCGTGGTGGCCTGACCGGCAGCCATCGGGTTGTAGTAACCGAGACGTTCAATGAAGCGGCCGTCGCGGCGGGCGCGGGAGTCGCAAACGTTGATGCTGTAGAACGGGCGCTTCTTGGAGCCACCGCGGGAAAGACGAACGATAACCATGAGTCTACCTCTAGAACTGTTTGGTTGTTGATAAAAAAGCACTCTTGCGAGCGCCTGAAAAAATTCTGACCGGCGGGCAGACCGCAAACAATGTGCGCACCCGTCGAAAGCATTAGATTTTATTCAATTGATCCGGGCTTTGCAAGTGAAACTGCTGACGAATCTCAAAAGTTGTGCAGCCGTCCCGGACGGAGGACGGGTCCGGCTGGGCCGGACCCGCACTAAGCGTGTTTACTGACCGAGTTTACGGGTGAGCTCGGCGAGCACAGGCAGCGCCTCTGCCACAAGGCCGTAGTCAGCCACCTGAAAAATCGGCGCCTCGGGATCGTTGTTCACTGCCACAACCACCTTGGCATCCTTGATACCGGCCGTGTGCTGGATGGCGCCGGAAATGCCGAACGCGAAGTACAGCTCCGGTGCAATCATCTTCCCGGTCTGACCGATCTGCCAGTCATTCGGGGCAAGACTCATATCCACTGCCGTACGGGTGGCGCCCACTGCGGCACCGATCGTATCGGCAAAGCCTTCAAGCGCCTTGAAACCCGCCTCATCAAAGAGACCTGCGCCACCGGCAACAACACGGCGGGCACTCACAAGTTCCGGACGGTCACTCCGGGTTTCCTGGAAGCTGACAAAGCGCGAACCTTCATACACGGCGGTACCGACGAGCTCTTCAACCTGAGCGTCACCGTCCATCGGCGCCGCCTCAAAGGCCGTGGTGCGAATGGTGGCAACAACCACGGGCTCGCCCACTTCAACCGTCGCCAGAAGGCTGCCGGCATAAATACCGCGCACAAAGGTACGGGGACCTTCAACAGCGAGAATATCCGAAACAGGTGAAACATCGAGCTGAGCAGCCACACGGGGCATGGCAGCTTTGCCGACCAGATTGCCCACAAAAAGAACGTGGCTGTAACCTTCGCATTCCTTGCAGACCAGGTCGGCAAGAACTTCAGGGGTTTCATGAGCGAGCTGCGGCTGGTCCACAAAATAGACCGTGCGCACCCCGCTGATGCGGGCCGCCTCATGAGCAACGGCCTCGCAGCCGTTGCCTGCCACCAGAATATCCACGACTTCCGTCATCTTCAGAGCGGCACTGACCGCCTGAGCAGTGCTCGGCTTCAGGGACACATTGTCGTGATCTGCAATAAGTAAAGCTGTCATGACTGCGTTCCTCCTTAGAGCACGTGAGCGTCGTTTTTGAGTTTTTCGATCAGCTCGTCAACAGACGAGACCATCACACCGGCAGCCTTTTCTGGCGGCAGCGCCACCTTGAGCACCCGGTTACGGGGTTTCGTCTCGAGACCGAGCGACTCGAGCGCAATTTCCTCCACGGGCTTCTTGCGGGCCTTGCCCATCGCGGGCAGCGTCACATAACGGGGTTCGGCCAGGCGCAGATCGGCCGTTGCCACAGCGGGCACAGAAAGCGAGACTGTCTGCGTACCACCGTCGGTTTCACGGGTAATGAGCCAGCGGCCCTCTGAAAACGTAATGCTGCTTGCGGCAGGTGCCACAGGCAGACTCAGAAGTGCCGAAAGCATCTGGCCGACCTGATTGGCGTCATCATCAATCGCCTGCTTGCCGAGCAGAATCAGATCAGGCGATTCTTTTTCGGCAATTTTCTTCAGAACCTTGGCAACCGCGAGCGGTTCAAGCTCCTCATCTGTGCTGACGTGAATTCCGCGGTCCGCACCGATGGCCATTGCCACACGGAGCTGATCCACCGCTTTGGGCACACCGACCGTCACAGCGACCACCTCATCGGCCTGACCGGCCTCTTTCAGTCGCACAGCCTGTTCAACAGCAATTTCATCAAACGGGTTAAGGGCCATTTTGGCCATCTTTGTATCGACACCCGACTCATCAGGCAGAGGACGCACTTTAATCTTGGCGTCAACCACCCGCTTTACAGCAACCAAAATCTTCATCTTGTTTTTCCATGACGGGAGATCCCGGAGGACCTCGGCGCTCAAGGCTGTACCTTGAGCATAATCAAAGTTGTTTTGAACTCTATCAGACCTGCAAGGCGCTTTCAACTCTACCATCGGAGAGAGTTGCACAAAAGTGCCGCTTTTACAGGCGACTGCGATTAAAGGCTTCCTGCTGCTTCTGACTGGCGGAGTGCCAGCGCACGGGACAGCACCACACCGAGTGCCGACACAGCCATACCCGCATAGGTCAGCCAGGGCGCCATGAAAAACCCGGCGGCAATGCCGCAGAGCCCGCCGGCCACTGCACCGGCTGTCCAGCAGAGCCGGTTAAAGCGGTAATCGGAGAAAAGCAGGCTCACAAGGAGCGGTACCGCCACACCCGGAACAAAGAGTGCGTAGCCCGACAGAAGCAGTTTGATGATATTGCCCTGCACGTACACAAGCAGGGCGCTTACCACCCCGATCAGCAGCACAAGGCGCTGCACACAGCGGGTGTCGTTACGGCGCAGAATATCGCGGCTGAAAATACCGCCTGCTGACAGCAGCACGGTGTCAGCCGAACCGCACAGCGCGCTGATCAGCCCCAGTGACAGCATGGCTTTGAGGATAAATGGCAGAGGTGACGCAGCACTCAGCCAGTCTCCGACGGGCTGTTTTGCGCCGAGGTTCATCACAGCCATGAGTGTGATAATCACGGAAAAGAGCACCAGGAGCGGTGCGGCGGCCACCGCGGCGAAGCGGGCTGTAGCGGTGTCTTTCGCTGAGAAGGTGCGGCTGAACATGTCAGGGCCGATCACATAAGTGATGCCAACAAGCAGCATCATCTTCACCCAGTCCTCCAGGCCGAAGGACGGGGTGAAAAACTGCCATTCAACACTGCTCATGCGCGCACTCTCAGTGCCCAGCAGCCAGACAAATGTACAGATAAACCCGATCAGCAGCACCAGCGCCTGTACGACGTCGGTACGGATCACACCGCGCTGACCGCCGGCGACCGTATGAATCAGAATTCCGGCAACAGTCACCCAGTAGAGAATCTGCCCGGTGACGGGGCCGGCGAGCGATCCAAGCAGTGCATAAAGCGCAACAAACTGTGCTGCAGTGATCGCCACCCAGCTCGTGGCAATAATAAAAGCTGACCATCGCTCAGCCGGCGCGCCGGCAATCTCACCGACCACTTCCGGCAGCGTCACGGCCTGCATACGACGGATTCTGGGCACAATCAGCCAGGCGTGAATCAGCAGACCGGCAGCGCCCACGCCGAGCCACCAGAAAGCTGCTGTGCCGTTTTTCTGGGCAAGACTGCCGATGCCGAGTGTGGCGGAACCGCCGATGATGGTACTCACCAGTGACAGTGTGCAGAATACTGTCCCCATGCTGCGGTTGGCCGTCAGGTAAGCCGCGGCATCAGTGCTGCGGTGTGTGCCTTTCATGCCGAACCAGAGCACGAGTGCGAAATAAATCAGAACAAAAACAGCCAGAAGTGTGGTATCGGTGAATTCCATCGTGTGTCCAGTATTGGTTTAAATCTTTTTTCGCTCAGAGCCAGCCTTTGGCCAGAAGCGCAAGCATAACAACAAAGGCAAAGCGTGCTGTTTTGCCTATTGCGATAAGCAGCAGAGAAATCCCCCAGGGAATGCGCCGCCAGCCGGCAATAAGCGGAAACGCATCGCCGATGACAGGCAGCCAGGCAAACAGAAGCACCCACTGTCCGTAGCGGTCAAAAAGTGCCAGAGCACGGTTCGATGTTTTCCGCTCAGGCAGAAAACGCCCTATCACCCAGGAGCTCATCGAGCCGAGCGTGTTACCTGCACTGGCAATCAGTGTGTAGCGGATCCAGTCCGCAGCCTCTGGCGAAGCGAGAACCGATGCCGTCAGAAGCGCCTCCGAGCCACCCGGAAAGAGCGTTGCGGAAACAAAAGCGCTCACAAAGAGCATCCAGTCGATCGGCAGTGATAGAAGCCATTCTTGCCAGGACATAGGTGCAGGAGTTTCTCCCGGCACGGCATCTGACGTATGCCGTGCTCAGTGTTTTTGGTCAGAATCTCTATAAACGAAAATCCTCACTGCTGCAGATATTTTCACAACAGACAGTGAGGATTATTTCAGCCGTTGAGCGTCCGGCTTAGAGACGGATACGCTTGGTCGTCTGCGGGTCGAACCAGTAGACGTGCTGGGCTTCGAAGCGGATACCGGCGTTCGACCCCACGTCGGGGATAAACGCATGGTTGTCCACACGGAAGACCGCGTTCTGTCCGAGCATCGTGGTGTGCACCAGACAGTCGGCGCCAAGCGCCTCAACGCTTTCCACCTGAGCGCAGCCGTTACCGGGCTCGGTCTGCAGCGTGATATGTTCAGGGCGGACACCCAGAACAAGACGACGGCCTGCGAGCGCCTTCACAGGTTCAGGCAGCGTGAGCGTTTCCCCGTTTTCAGCCTTGAGTGTGGCACCGTCCTCGGAGAGCGTTCCTTCGATGAGGTTCATCGGGGGAGAACCGATGAAGTTTGCCACAAACATGGTGGCGGGATCCTCGTAAACCTCTTTGGGAGTACCCACCTGCTCGGCACGACCGGCGTTCATCACGATCATGCGGTGAGCAAGCGTCATAGCCTCCACCTGGTCATGCGTCACGTACAGACTGGTCGTTTTGAGACGGCGGTGCAGCTTCTGGATCTGCAGACGCGTCTGCACACGCAGCTTGGCGTCAAGGTTGGAGAGCGGTTCGTCAAAGAGGAACACAGCAGCGGAGCGGACAATCGCGCGACCCATGGCCACACGCTGACGCTGACCGCCGGAAAGCTGACGGGGACGGCGGTCGAGCAGATGCTTGAGTTCAAGCATTTCGGCGGCTGCCTCCACGCGGCGTTTGATTTCGTCAGCAGGCACACGGCGGATCTTCAGACCGTAGGCCATGTTGTCGTACACCGTCATATGCGGATACAGAGCGTAGTTCTGGAACACCATGGCGCAGTCACGATCTTTCGGTTCAAGATCATTGACCACACGGTCTCCGATATACAGCTCACCGGAGGTGATGGGTTCAAGACCTGCGACCATGCGCAGCAGCGTGGACTTGCCACAGCCCGACGGGCCCACGATCACGATGAACTCACCGTCCTGAATATCAAGACTGATGCCGTGCACAACGGCCACGTCACCGTAACTCTTGCGGATATCTTTAAATTGAATGCCGGCCATAATTTTTCTCTTACTTTTCTGTATCAACCAGACCCTTGACGAACCAGCGTTGCATGATGGTTACCACAAGTGCCGGAGGCAGCATGGCCAGAATGGCCGTTGCCATAATAAGGTTCCATTCGTTGGCGGAGTCACCGCCGCCAATCATTCGCTTAATACCGATCACGATCGGGTACATGTCTTCCGATGTCGTCACCAGCAGCGGCCACAGGTACTGATTCCAGCCGTAGATAAACTGGATCACGAACATGGCGGCGATGTTGGTCATCGACAGCGGCATGAGAATCGTGAAGAAAAAGCGCAAAGGACCTGCGCCGTCCATACGGGCAGCTTCGGCGAGTTCATCCGGCACCGTCAGGAAGAACTGACGGAACAGGAAGGTTGCTGTTGCCGAGGCAATGAGCGGAAGTATCAGCCCTCCCCAGCTGTCGAGCAGATTCAGGGTTGCCATGACTTCATAGGTCGGCGAAATACGCACTTCAACCGGCAGCATCAGCGTGATGAAGATGAGCCAGAAGCAGAGCGTACGCCCCGGGAACTTGAAGTACACAATGGCAAATGCGGACAGAAGCGAAATGAAGATCTTGCCCACTGAAATACCCATAGCCATACCCAGAGAGACCAGCAGCATGCGGCCCACCGGCGCACGGGAGGCGGTACCGCCCCCTTCAAAGAGGATCTGCGCGTAGTTTTCCAGGAAATGGGTGCCGGGGAGCAGACTCATCGGCGCCTGTTCAACCTCCACCGCAGTCTGCGTGGAGGCAATGAAAGCGATATAGACCGGGAACACCACAACAATGATGCCCAGAATCAGAATGGCGTGCGTGAAGAAATTCAACCAAGGACGATTTTCTACCATTTTGGTTCACTCCCTTAGTAGTTCACACGACGTTCGATGAAGCGGAACTGCACAACCGTCAGTGCAATCACCATCACCATCAGGACCACGGACTGGGCCGCGGAGCCGCCAAAGTCCATGTTACGGAAGCCGTCCACAAAGACCTTGTACACAAGCACATTGGTTTCCTGCCCCGGACCGCCCATTGTTGTCGCATCCACGATAGCGAACGTATCAAAGAACGCGTACACAACATTCATAACGAGAAGGAAGAAGGTCGTCGGACTCAGGAGCGGGAATACGACGGACCAGAAACGGCGGAACGGACCCGCGCCGTCCATGGCGGCAGCTTCAAGAAGCGAACGGGGAATCGCCTGCAGTCCGGCGAGGAAGAAAATGAAGTTGTAGCTCACCTGCTTCCAGATGGCTGCAATCACAATCAGTGTCAGAGCCTGATTGGCATTGACCAGATAGTCCCATTCAATGCCCATCTGGCGCATCACATAGGAGAGCACCCCGAGCGTCGGATTGAAAATGAACATCCAGAGCACACCGGCAACTGCAGGTGCAACCGCGTAAGGCAGAATGAGGAATGTCTTGTAGGCATTGGCGCCGCGGATGACACGGTCCGCACAGACGGCGAGTGTCAGACTGATCGCGAGCCCCAGACCTGCCACAAGGACAGAAAAGAGCATTGTTACTTTGAAACTGCTCAAATAGTTAGGATCCGCAAAGAGCGTCTTGAAGTTATCAAGACCGACAAATACGGAGGAGGTCCCGAACGCGTCCTGCTGAAGTACCGACTGGTACATCGCCTGACCCGCGGGCAAAAAGAAAAAGATCAGCGTAATTGCCAGCTGCGGGGCGACCAGCAGGAAAGGCAGCCAGCGACTTTTGAAAACGACTCGTTTTTCCACTTTGATACTCTGGCTAAGAAAGGCAACGAAACCGTCAGCCAAATAACCCAAACAGCCGTGGAGGGAAAGACCTTCTCTCACGGCTTTCGGGTGCACATTCTACAGCAAATCCCTGTGATTTCAGATACCCGCTGAAGGAGGAGAACTCCCCTCCTTCAGTAGGAGATTTCAACAGAGCTGCCGAGCCATTAACGGGACTGCTGACGTTCGAACTTTTCCAGTTCAGCGTTACCGCGTTCGACCACAGTCTTGAGGGCGTCCTTAGCCGAGGCCTTGCCGGACCAGATCTTTTCGAACTCTTCGTCAACGATCGTACGGATGGCAGGGAGATTGCCGAGGCGGATACCGCGACTCTTTTCAGTGGTCTTGAGCATCTGCTTCACAGCAACGTCAGCACCCGGGTTTTCTTCATAGTAACCGGACTTCTTCGTGAGCTCGAAGGCTTCCATGGTCACAGGGAGGTAACCCGTACGCTGATGGTTGGCTGCCTGAACCTTCGGATCGGAGAGGAAGTTGAAGAACTCGGCCACGCAGCGGTTTTCCGCTTCAGGCTTGCCGGCCATCGCCCAGAGCGAGGCACCACCAATGGCGGTGTTCTGCGGAGCGTTAGGCACATCTTCATAGTAGGGCAGCGTGGAGGTGCCGTATTCGAACTTGGCGTTACGGCGGATGTTACCCAGAGAACCGGAGGAGCCCATGTTGATCGCGCATTCACCGGAGTAGAAGGCGGCGTCAGCATGGTTGCCGCGGCCCTTGTAAACAAACAGACCTTCCTTGTTCCAGCGTTCGAGATCTTCAAGATGGCGCACATGCAGCGGGGAATCAATCTTCAGACGGGCATCAATGCCGCCAAAGCCGTTGTTCTTCGTTGCGTATTCAACGTTGTGCCAGGTCGAGAAGCTTTCAAGCTGCGTCCAGCCGATCCAGGAGGTCGTCATCGGGCAGGCTTCACCGGCAGCTTTGAGCTTGCGGGCGGCTTCTTCGATCTGTTTCCAGGTCTTGGGAAGATGTTCAGCATCGGTCGGGAGACCGGCGGCTTTGAACTTGGAGAGGTTGAGGTAGAGAACAGTAGTGGAGGAATTGAACGGGAAGCTCATCATGCTTCCGTCGGGCAGAGAATAGTAACCGTAAACAGCAGGGATATAAGCCTTGGGGTCAAACTTGAATCCGGCCTTGGCCATGAGCTGTCCCACAGGAACAACAGCACCGCCGCTGTACATCATCGTAGCCGTACCGACTTCAAACACCTGCAGAATATTCGGGGAACGTTTTGCACGGTGAGCGGCAATACCGGACGACATCGTCTGGTCATAAGAGCCTTTATAGATTGAGGTCAGGTGGCACTGCGGCACCTTTTCATTGAACTGGGAGGTAAGATCAGCCACCCAGTCACCGAGGGTGTTAGCCATCGCATGCCAGAAGGTGATTTCGGTCGGAGCGGCCTGAACAGAACCAGCCGCTAAAAGGGAGGCCGCCATCACACCGGCAGCGAGTGTCTTTTTGCTCATATTGAAACTCCTTTGAGCAGGGGATGTCTTTTCTAGGCGTCGTTAGCAAGAATCCCCGCGGGATCCCCCTGCGACACTTCCATATAGGAGGAAAGACTGACTCCTGAGCTCAGGCCAGACAAGCGCTGACACTAAGCCTGACCTCGATCATAGGGGAAAGACGGGTCGACTGTCTACGCAGAGCAAGGCATTATTTCTTTGGTATGGGGGCTGATTTCCCTATTCAATCAAAGACTTAATCGAACATTAAGGAAAAACCTAGGAATTACCCTTACTTCCATTGATCAATAAATTCCATTAGTACTTTTGGAATAAAAAAATACCTCCTTGGGAATACAACAGAGAAAATCTGTTCCACTGCCGCTGCCGGGTGCCTTCGCTGTTCCGCACCGGGCGCGAGGCACGGCAGCTGCCTGTTGTGCGCCGGTCAAGCGCAAAAAGAGCAGAAAAAAAGATGGACCCGCGAGAGAAGTCGGAGGAACAAGTGACAAACTCAGCGCGAGTCCAAAACCGGCCATGAATAAGAAAAGCCAGAAATCAGACAAACAGACCTTCAAGATACCAGCCGCCGTCTTTGACTGATCTTGAGAGCCAGACAGAGGTACCATCGGTGCGGACCGCCCGCACATAAAGACGGGAACGGTCCCGGGAGAACCGGGCGCGTCCGAGACTCTTAAGCGGTCCCATATACTGCGGCACTCCGTCACGAACCTTCAGAGGAAGCGCCTCACGGTAGACAAATGTGGGCAGACGGTCGGTGCTCTCGAGCGTCCCCTGTTCGGGGGCGGGAGCCGGAATTTCACGCCGCAGTGTTGCTTCCAGCGCAAGCGCCTCGCGCGGATTGTTCAGATCAAATACACGTCCGCCGCCGAGACGGGTTTTCAGCACTTCACTCAAAGCCATGATCAGTACTCCTTATTCAAAGATCAGGAAGCCATCGCGGGACGAACCTTCCCGAAGGATTTTCTGCGGTTGGCGGGCTGCATATCCGCGCTGATCGCCATACGGCTGAAAGCCAGAGAGAAACTCACCTCCGCCGGACGCGACCAGATATAGTCGTCGGTCGTAATACGGGCACGCAGCTCCTCCGGTCTGCTTCCTACATAAAGCTGTACACGCATAAACGCCGGCGAGCTCACACCCGACATCACAAAAGGACGAATCACAAAGAGTGTCACTCTGCCCTGAGCAGCGGCAAGCTGCAGCCGTGCCATCGCACGGAAGTCCTCTCTGGCGCTCAAAGGCGGCAGCCAGGCGACGATCGCATCACATTCTCCGCTCAGCAGGGCCTGCTCGACCGACCAGAACGCATCGCGCGGCGTTGCCGGCACAGCAAACAGCTGACGCGACAAATCAAGACCTGCTGACTTGAGCCCTTCCTGATAGGGAATCATGGGATGCTCGGGATTGAGCACCCACACAACCCGCTTGCACTGAGCAAGCGCACCGAGCAGAATGCCGACCTCGGAGCGGCCGGTTCGCTGCGGATAGAGCTCGATGAGTCTGCCCTGCGGAAATCCTCCGCTGAGCGCCTGATCAAGCTGACTGATCCCGGTTGAAAGTACCCGTCGCTGCGAGAGCAGATCATCAAACGTGCTCCCGGCACCATGCGTCCAGTCGGAAATGAAACGGCGGAAAGTAGAAACGGTACTCGGCATACTCTTTACCCCAAACGAAATTTTTTTACCCAAACGATGAGCGAAAACCGTTATGAACACTTCCCGCGACCCGCAGTCCTGGAAAACCGGAAGCAGCGTGAGCGCGGATGAAGCCTGCGGCCTGGAAAGATTAATCAGCTGATCCTCTTCCCTAGGCTTGAGTTCAGTGTACGCATGTTTTTCGCACAAGTCTACTCCTATGATCCTTATCTCTGTGATCCAGTAAATTACGTATAATTATCAATGATTTACGTTTTACGAACTTAAATCATATTCTTTCCTGAATCGTCGCTGCGGTGCAGGGTTATGCCGCCTGCAGACGATCTGCCCGTCCGTTCGGAGAGATTTTTTTGAGGATCATTTTCTGGAATATTCTTCCGGAAAATTGACCTGCATCAACAAGTTCTCATATTTTTTGCCGCCCGTCCGGTAGTGCTCTCCTTCACAGCTCCTCACAAAGCCGGTTCTGTGCATAAAACTCAATGCCGGCGGATTTTCGTTAAACTTAGAGCAGCTTTTTGAATGTGAATGCCGCTTACCGGAAAGCCGGTTCTTTCCGGACGGCGAATCCAAGGTTATGAGTGAATTAAAACCCGGTCTTGAAGACCGACTTAAAACCGTTCGCCAACGTCTTGTTGACGCTGCTCAGGGAGCGGGACGTCCGCCTGAAAGCGTGACGCTGATTGCCGTGAGCAAAACCTTTCCCGCCTCTGCCGTGGAGGTTGCCTACCGCGCAGGACTTCGCGAGTTCGGGGAAAACTATGTGCAGGAAGGGGTGGAGAAAGTCATCTACTTCAGAGAGCATCACCCGGAGGATCCCGGCATATGGCATTTCATCGGGCCGCTTCAGTCAAACAAATCACGGCTTGTCGCCGAGCACTTTGACTGGATGCATACCGTTGACCGGCTGAAAATCGCACAGCGTCTCTCGGCTCAGCGTCCGGCAGCCATGGCGCCGCTCAATGTACTGATCGAAGTCAACGTCGACGGTGAGGAAACCAAATCAGGTGTGAGCCCGGAGCAGGCTCTTGACCTTGCCCGTGAAGTGATGAAACTGCCGAACCTGAAGCTGCGCGGTTTCATGACTATTCCCGCACCTGCACAGACCCTCGAGGCGCAGCGCAGACCGTTTGCCCGTCTGCGCGAACTCCTTGCCCTGGCGCAGAAAGAGTTCCCGGCGCTTGACACGCTTTCAATGGGCATGTCTGCCGACATGCCTGCCGCCATTCTGGAGGGGGCGACACTGGTGCGTGTGGGCTCCGCGCTGTTCGGTCCCCGGGACTACGGACAGAAAAAAAACTGATGGATAATCTGATAAATGGCTGAAAAAATTCTGCTTCACAGCTGCTGCGCGCCCTGCTCGAGCGCAATTCTCGAATGGCTGCAGCAAAACGGTTACGAACCGACTGTATTTTTCTTCAACCCCAATATCTTTCCCCAGAAAGAATATCTGGTACGGAAAAACGAATGCGTGCGCTACTACGAAAAGCTCGGCATCCCGTTTTATGACGCCGACTACGACCACGACCTCTGGCGTGAAACCGTCAGAGGGCTCGAGGATGAACCCGAACGCGGGGCACGCTGCCGGCAGTGCTTCGGTCTGCGTATGCGTGCTACAGCCCGCAAGGCAAAAGAGCTCGGCATTAAACGCTTCACAACAACTCTTGCGGGCAGCCGCTGGAAGCGTCAGGATCAGATCCGTGAAGCCGCCGAGGAGGCTGCAGCCCTCAATCCCGGCACCGAGTACTGGGACAAGGACTGGCGTAAGGGAGGTCTGCAGGAACGCAAAAGTGAAATCATCCGTGCCGAGCAGTTCTACAACCAGCTCTGGTGCGGTTGCGAATTCTCCATGGGGCATCTGCTCAGGCGCCCTGAAAGCGATCTGCCCGAGTATATTCTCGATCTGATTCCGGACGTGAGAAAACGTGAGGAGCGTTTGCAGGCAAAAGCCGAAAAATCCCTATCAGAAAAGGCTAAAGGTGAAAGTAAGTAGTCACTAACAAAATCTGTTCTGATTCCAGGCTGCGACAGCTGAAGCGTCGCAGCCGTTTTTTTTCGAGAGTGAGCTCCGCCTCCTGCATACCGCCGCACTTACCTCCTTGCTGCTCTGTCCTCCCGTCCTTTCAGCCCGTTGCGGAGAATCTGCCAACAGCTGCTGTGAAAACCCAGAAAACCACTGAATTGCAGGAGAATAAATGATAGTAAGTGTTTACTTACTATCCCGCGACCGGCATGAAAAAAGCTTCACCGCACCGGCTGCGGGAAGCTTTTTTTGTATCTGAATCGCCGTCAGATAAAGATAAAGACGATGAAAATCAGTGCAGAGGCCCAGCGCAGATACTTGAACGGAATCTTTGCGGCAAACTTTTCTCCCAGAAACACGGCAGGCACGTCAGCGATGAGCATACCGAGGGTCGTTCCTGTCACCACAGCTGGCACAGACTGCATTTTTGCTCCGAGAAGTGCTGTTGCAAGCTGCGTCTTGTCCCCCATTTCGGCAAGGAAGAAGAGAAACACTGTTGCGGCAAACACCCCGTAACGGGACATCTTCGTGTCACAGGCCGCGCCGTCATCGAGCTTGTCCGGAATCAGCATCCATACCGCCATCAGCACGAAGGAGGCAATGATAATGCCCTTCATAATCACCGGATCGACAAGTTCAACAAACGTTGCCCCCGCCCAGGCGGCTATCAGATGGTTGGCAACAGTCGCCGCGAGAATACCCGCCACAATGGGCAGCGGCTTACGGAACCGGGCAGCCAGGCATAGTGCGAGGAGCTGAGTTTTGTCGCCGATCTCCGCAAAGGCGACCATCGTGGTCATCAGACCGATATCAGTTAACATTTGGGATTTTTTTGAGGACACTGGCAGCTGCAAAACGATGCGACGATACACTCCCGCCTGCCATGTCCGGTTTTAGTGCGGAAAGTGTTCGCCACAGGTCTTGTCGCCAATCTGGATTATTGGTCACGTACCACGCCTGAAAAGATGGGGTCTATCTGGCGAGTATGTTGATACGTGAGCTCGGGCCGGCAGGCCCGATGACTACTCCCCTGTAGAGGAAGGGGCATTATAGCCGAATTTAGTGTCGCGTGACCGCTTGAGCGGTACAGAGAAACGACGTTTTTGCTCTTTCTCATCCGCGGCGGTGTTTCTGGCGCCGACGTACTACAATTTCAAGAAAAACAAAACGTCGAGGTTCTCCTGTGGCACTCTATCTTTCACTCATTGCAGCCATTGTCCTCATTGTGGTGCTGCTGCGCAAACGCATCCCGATCGGCATTGCCATTCTGGGCAGCGGACTTCTCATCTGGGTTATCAACTCACGTGACCCGGCGGCCCTTGCGGCAGCGGTGAAAAACACCGCAGTGATGCCCCGCACATGGGATCTGATGTTTGCGCTTTACTTTGTGATGTGTCTGGAAATACAGCTCCGGCAGTCAGGCACGCTCAAGGGCATGGTGGAGGCACTGGGGAACTTTTTTTCTTCGACCCGGGTGATTCTCGCCAGTATGCCGGCATTTCTCGGACTGCTTCCGAGTCTTGGCGGTGCAAGATTCTCCTGCCCTATCGTGGAGGAGGCCTCGAAGGATCTGCCGATCAGCCCCGAGAGCAAGGCAAGCATCAACTTCTGGTTCCGCCATGTCTTTGAATTCTGCTCGCCTATCGTGCCCGGCCTTCTGCTCGGCTGCGCCATCGCGCATATTAATATCGGCAGTTTCATCGCTCACCTCGCCTGGGTCAATGTCGCAAGTTTTGCCGCTGGCTGGCTTGTCATGATCATGCCGCTCAAATTCACTGACAAAGTGCGCCGCCACACACTCAGTCCTGAAGAGCGCCGACAGGGGCTTTTCAATATCGCCCTCGCCATCTCGCCCATTGCTGTAAACGTGATACTGATGCTTGCTTTCAACGTGGACGCCTCGGTTTCCATGGGGCTGGTCACGGCCGGGCTGTTTGCCCTGCTCGCGCTGACCGGACGTGCTGTTCCGGTGGCCTCCACCCTCATCAGGGCGCTCGACTGGAAGCTGCTCGGCAATGTCTTCTGCATTCTCACCTTTATTCAGCTCCTTGTGAGCACAGGTGTGCTTGAGGCCATCACCACCTCGTTTGCCCACTCCTCGCTGCCCGTACCCGTCATTATTGCCTGTATCAGTCTGCTCATCGGCACCCTGACCGGTATGAGCCAGGCACATGTGGCCATGGTCATGCCGCTTGTGGCGCAGCTCGCCCCGGGGTCGCTCGAGCTTGCCGGTATTGCCATGGTCTTCGGGGTTGCCGGACAGATGTGGACGCCCACCCATGTATGCCTCACCATCTCGGTGGACTATTTCAAGGCTGACTTTCTGAAAACCCTGGTTCCCGTGTGCTGCGCCGAGGGTCTGCTTCTGCTGGTTTTCTCGGTTTGGCGCTATCTCACATGGACTTAGCACATATCAAGTCGCAGCAGCTGTCATCGCGCTAAAATACGCATTTTCTCTGCACACTTTTTTCCTCGCGCCTGTCCCTCGGCATACTGCCGGGATGATGTGTGTGCCAGACAGAGAAAACCGGTTTTCCATTACGCAGACAAGCTCAGCACAGCTCTGAGATTTGTGTCTGTTTACAGTTCATTAGGAGAATGCCCCTTTCCGAATCCTGAGGACTCGAGGAGGCTAACACGAGAGTTATGAAAACGATTCGCACCCGCATTGCACCAAGCCCCACCGGGATGATGCACCTCGGTACGGCCCGTACGGCCATTTACTGCTGGGCTGTTGCCCGTCACTTCGGTGGAAAGTTCCTGCTCCGTATTGAGGATACCGATCAGGTCCGCTCCACCAAAGAGGCTGTGCAGGTGATTCTCGACGGGATGAAGTGGCTCAATCTCGACTACGATGAAGGTCCGATCTATCAGATGGACCGCCTTGACCGCTACAAGGAAGTTGTGGATCAGATGCTCAAGGACGGCACTGCCTACTACTGCTATGCCACGCCTGAAGAACTCGACGAGATGCGTGAAGAACAGAAGCGTCTCGGTCTCAAGCCCCGCTATGACGGCCGCTGGCGTCCTGAAAATGCCGTCGGCAAGCCCATTCCTGAAGGCGTGCAGCCTGTCATCCGTTTCCGTAACCCGGATGAAGGTGCGGTGACCTGGGATGACGCTGTGTACGGTCCGATCACGGTGAGCAACAGCGAACTCGATGACCTGATCATCATGCGTAACGGCATCCCCACCTACAACTTCGCCGTTGTGGTTGATGACTGGGACATGGAAGTCAGCCACGTCATCCGCGGTGCCGACCATATCAACAACACGCCGCGTCAGATCAACATCTACCGCGCGCTTGGCGCTGAAGTGCCTGTCTTTGCCCACCTCCCGCTCATTAACGGTCAGGACGGTCAGAAGCTCTCCAAACGTCACGGCACGGTGTCTGTGATGGAATACGAACGTCAGGGCTACCTCCCTGAAGCCATCTTCAACTACCTCGCCCGTCTGGGCTGGGGTCACGGGAATATGGAAAAGTTCTCCCGTGAAGAACTCGCCAAGGTGTTTGACCTCGCTGACTGCTCCCGCGCCGCCGCCCGTATCGACTGGAAGAAGCTCGAATGGCTCAACGGCCAGTACATGAAGGAAGCCGACGATGAACGTCTCGCCACGCTCGTGAAGGAACGTATTGAAGCCCGCGGCGGTAATGTTGAAAACGGTCCGAAGCTCGCCGATGTCTGCGGTCTCGTCAAGAGCCGTTCCGGCACGCTTGAAAAGCTCGCCGACAACGCGCTGTTCTTCTATGTGGAACCCAAAGTTGACCAGCAGGAGGCCGAAAAGGTGCTCGCTGACGGCGGCCGTGAAGCGCTCGCCCTCTTTGCCCGCAAACTCGAAGCACTCACGGATGTGACACCTGAAAACATCTACGGCTGCATCCAGGCGGTGATGGCTGAACAGGACATTCCCATGAAGGTTCTGGCCAATCCGCTGCGTGTGGTGGTCTGTGCTGCCGAACGTACGCCGCAGATCGACATGACGCTGTGCCTGATCGGCAAGGATGAAGTTCTCAAGCGTATCGCTGCTCAGCTCGGCTGAGTCTGCGGCCTATAACGCCTGAAACGGAAAAAACGCGCAGTTTTGCTTCTTAGCAACAATTGCGCGTTTTTCTTTTTCGGGAAGCGTAGAATACGCGTTACCTCATTCGTCCCTATCGTCTAGAGGCCTAGGACAGCAGCCCCTCACGCTGCGAACAGGGGTTCGACTCCCCTTGGGGACGCCATCAGCGCTTTCAGCACTTTCCTGCATCATCGTCCAGCCGTTTCCGGCGTCTCGTTGAAATCCTCACTGTCAATAGAAAAGATTCAAAATCTGTACCGGTTGTACTTATTTTGGTGTCCGATTTTGTATTCTTGAATATTTTGTCACTTATTGCTTTGTAGCATCTGTAGTGATAAAGCTATACATGACAAAAATAAATTAAATAGATTTCGGTCATAAAGAAAACTGCGTCTCTATTCTTTCCTGCCGGCCGTTTGCCTGCCGGAAGTGCTCAATCAGAGGCGTAAGAAAAAGCGGCAGAGATTTTTCACTCATCTGCCGCTTGTTTTTACGTCCGGCTGACACATTCGAGCAGGACTGTCTTCGTTGCACATTCGCATGATTTCCTCCGCAAACAACGATCTTCACATTCGCGCATATTTGTTGTAAACCACAAAACGGACCATATCAGAAACCTCCAGCCAGCAAAGCCAGAACACCACCCGTTGCACGACGTGCAGGGGGAACATTGTCTGCATAACGAATGATGCGCGGCGCTGCTGCGGCGATACTGCGGGTGCGCACGGAGGAGGCGTGACGCGCCTTTTCCTCATCAGCACTTGCTTTGCGGACGGTCACCTGACCGTCGTCTCCGACAACAAATTCCACGCTGGAGTTTCCTTCCTGAAGGCCCAGAAAATCACGGATTTCCTTGGGAATGGTTACCTGACCTTTGATAGTCAAACGATGCGACATAATTAACTCCTTTTTAGCCGCTTTGAATAGGCGCGGCAAGCTGGTTCAAATCCGCCCATCGGGCCCCCGATGGGCCCCTGCACCAGAAAATTAAAGATAAAAAAAACCTCTCGAGACAATACTGCCGAGAGGTCGATTCACTAACCTTTTGGATTGTCTCTTACTAAGACCACATGACTCTCCACGAGAGTCTCCACCTTGCCGGGTTTTCGGTAGGTTGGCGGGGACTATGACGTCCACTTCTTCATGCCTGTTTTTGAGTTTATAGAAGAAAACGACTTTTTGCAAGTCGATTTCCATCCTCCATTGGTGGTATAGATATTTCACCTAGGAGAAAGGCTTTACTGACCGGAGCCACTGCCTTCTGCGCCCTGTGCAGGCGGCGTCCAGCGCGGCGGGAAATGCAGTCCGCCGAGCAGCGCCGCAACCTGACGGGGCTTGCGGTCACGCTCAAACACCTTGAGTTCCTCCTCTCTGGGTTTGGCATGGCCGGATTCGCGGTACGGCGAATCAAAAATCGGATCCCGGTGACGCTGTCCCGGCGCAACATAGGCGCGGGCGCGCTCACGTGCATAACGCTCCTCCTCAGGGGTGTCATAGCGTTCCTGATACTCTTCGGAGCGCTGATGACGGGTGCGCGAGTGACGCGACATGGGACGGAGCTCTTCAACCTTGAAGCTCTGCTTGGTGAGTTTTTCAACCGCTTCCACCAGACGTGCATCATCGGCAGTGGTGAGCATGATCGCAAGACCGTGCTGACCCGCACGACCCGTTCTGCCGATACGGTGCACATAATCCTCGGCATTGAACGGCACGTCGTAGTTGATCACATACGGCAGCTCTTTGATGTCAAGACCGCGGGCAGCCACATCAGTGGCAACCAGCACATGAATAGCGCCGGTCTTAAAGCCTTCGAGTGCAGCCTGACGTTCCTCCTGCGTCTTGTCCCCGTGAATGGCATCCGTGTTGATACCCACACGCTCGAGCGTACGCGAAAGCCGGCGGCAGGTGATCTTTGCATTGACAAAGACCAGCACCTGCTGCATGGCACTGCCGCCCTCACCGTAATTCTTGAGAATATCGATCAGCACGTCGGTTTTCTCACGGTCGCTGACGCGGTAAACCTTTTCCGTCACCGTATCGGCCGTCTGATTCTGCACGGCGACTTTAATCACCGCGGGATTGGGCTTGAGGAAATTTTTGGCAAGTTTGGTGATTTCAGCGGAGAACGTGGCCGAGAACATCAGACTCTGCCGCGAAGCCGGCAGATGCTGCAGGATACGGCTGATATCAGGCAGGAACCCCATATCAAGCATGCGGTCAGCCTCGTCAAGCACAACCACCTCAACCTGCGAGAGCGAGGTTGCACGCTGCTCGAGATGATCAAGCAGGCGTCCCGGGGTAGCCGTCAGAATCTCCACCCCGGCACGAAGCATTTCAGCCTGCGGACGGGCATCCACCCCGCCGTAGACCACACCGACACGCAAAGGCGTATCTGCGGCATACTTCGTCAGATTGTCGGAAACCTGGTCGGCCAGTTCACGTGTGGGCGTGAGCACCAGCGCGCGCACCGGATGACGTGCCGGCGACATGGAGGTATTGGCCTTCGGGAGAACCCGTGCAATAAGCGGCAGACCGAAACCGGCGGTTTTCCCCGTCCCTGTCTGTGCCGCACCCATCACATCTCCCCCCTGCATTACGACAGGGATAGCCTGCTCCTGAATCGGTGTTGGGGTTTTGTAGCCCATTTTCTCAATAGCAGACAGAATACGAGGATCGAGATGGAAATCGGCAAACGATGACATGTGGGTACTTATCGAGGAAAAAGTCGCCAGAAGGGCGGCAACGTTTTAAGCTGTGAAAGATCTGGTGGGCCCGCTGGGACTTGAACCCAGGATAGCCAGATTATGAGTCCGGTGCCTTAACCAACTTGGCTACAGGCCCACGCAAAAGTCTTATTGTACAAGCTATTTATGTTCTTTGAATAGCAGGAACATCAATTAGCTCGATGCAGATGCGGATTAGGAAAAAATCGTACCGTCAATCGGGAAAAACGGCAGATCTCCCGTGCTGCAAAAGCGGCTCTCTGCTGATGGGAAACGCTCGCTGAGCGAGGCCCGCCGAGCACAGAGAATGACATTGTACTCACGTTGAGGGCATTTTGCAAAAGCGGCTTTCACTTCGCCCGTACACAAAGAGAAACCGGGAAAAAGCGCAGGCCTTTTCCCGGTCTTCAAAAAAGCGGGTGGCTCAGACTGAGCCGCGTTCTGTCAGCTCTCGAGCAGATAGTCACGCAGACGCTGCTGGAACTCGGGCTGACGCAGTTTGCGCACAGCGGCGGATTCAATCTGACGAACACGTTCGCGGGTCAGACCAAGGGCGTGTCCCACCTCCTCGAGCGTATGGTCCTTGTTGGTGCCGATGCCGTAGCGCAGACGCAGCACCTGGGCCTCACGCGGCTGCAGCTCATCGAGCGACTTCTTCACGCATTCGACCATCGACTGGTCCTGGAAGGCGATACTCGGATCATCACTTTCCTCACCGCGCACAAAGTCGAGTTTCGTTGCATCCTCATCGTCACCGATCGGCGCATCGATACTTTCCACACCACGCATGGCCTGCGTGAGCAGCTGAACCTTCGCGAGCGGCAGATCAGCGAGCTCGGAGAGCTCCTGCTCGGTCGGCTGGCGGCCGTGCTCCTGCAGGAAGTGCTGCTTGTGGCGGCGCAGTTTGTTGTAGGACTCGGTCATGTGAACCGGAATGCGGATCGTATTACCGAAGTCTGCCACAGCACGGGTCACCGACTGGCGAACCCACCAGGTGGCATAGGTGGAAAATTTGTAGCCGCGGCGGTATTCAAACTTGTCCACCGCCTTCATCAGACCGAGGTTGCCTTCCTGGATCAGATCCGTCATGGCAAGACCGCGGTTGACGTAGCCCTTGGCGATCGAAATCACCAGACGCAGATTGGCTTCAATCATGCGGGCCTTGGCCTGCATCAGATTGGTCTGGGCAAGCTTGAGCTGACGGGTGAGTTCCCGCATGCGCTTCATCGGCATGAGCACACGGTCTTCAAGAGCGCGCAGTGTCTTCTGTTCTTCGAGCAGAATTCCGAGATTGCGTTCCATCGCTTCAGCCCAGGGCTTGCCGAGCGCGATCTTCGCCTCGAAGAATCCTTCGGCAACCGGATCCTCGTCATTGATCATGGCGATGGCTTCAGCTGCAGGCACACGACACTGGTTGACAAGCACCGCACGGATACGCTTGAGGCTGGCCGTGACAAGATCCATCACGTCGGTAACCGTCGTGGTGATCTGTGTGACCACCTTCACGGAGAAACGCGTCGAGGAGAGCATGTCAGCAATACGGTTTGTGGCGTCCTCATACTCCTGGGCACGGCTCGGATCACGGTAGATCTGGCGCACCAGCTCGAGCTCCTTTTCGCACTGGGCAAACATGTTGAGCACACGCGAGCGCATCTCTTCGAGCTGCTCGAGCGTCATAGCCGCCGCACCGATATCGGTGGAGATATCGTCGTTGCCCTCTTCGGAGACGTCATCACTGAATTCTTCAAGATTGTCGGTGAAGCCGTCGACGAGCGTATCAACGCTCACATTCGTGTCTTTGAGCGTTTCGGCAATACCGGCAAGCTCCACAACGGCAAGCGGATAATGCACGAGCGTGTTGACAAGCTTGCCCGTGTACATTTCAATCGACTTGGCCACTTCAATTTCGCCGGCACGGGTAAGAAGCTTGTGCGAGCCCACACCGCGCAGATACGAGCGCAGCGGATCCTTGGAGAGCCCGGCGGACTCTTCAGGCGTGAGCATCGTGGCGGCGTCCTCATCATCGATATCCTCACCGTCATCGGCACCGTTACCCACGAGAAGCAGATCGTCCTCATCGGGCGGCACTTCAAAGACGCGGATCGACATGCGGCCGAGACTTTCAGTAATCTCCTGAAGATTTTCCGCCGTGCGCACCGCACTTTCAGGCAGGTGGTCGTTGATTTCCTCAACCGTCACCCAGCCGCGGGAACGCCCCAAGCGAACCAGAGAGCCGTAGCCGTTCTCAGTCACATCGTGAGAATGCCCGCCCCGGTGGTCTGAATCGGAGTCCTCCCAGGCCTGAAGCTCTCGCGCCTCGTCATCAGAATTTTCGGTTTCGTCGTCAAGATCGCCGTCGAAATCGTCATCGTTCGTTTTCATACTTGTTCCCAATCACTACAGGAAATCGAGTCCTTGCGGTATGCCGAAAGCAACATAAAAGGGACCGGCACAGCACAGGGCTGCTCCCGATTTCCAAAAGATTCTGTTTGCGGTCAGCTGCTCAGAGAAGGCATCAGGGACTCCGGCTCACAAATGCGTAGGCAAAAAAGGCGCACTGGCAGGA
Organism: uncultured Sutterella sp.; assembly: GCA_905194315.1. Taxonomy (GTDB): domain Bacteria; phylum Pseudomonadota; class Gammaproteobacteria; order Burkholderiales; family Burkholderiaceae_F; genus Sutterella. The sequence goes on from CAJJRX010000004.1 coordinate 42,516, forward strand.
ACTGCGGTACAGGCACGACTTGCCCTATCCGACCTGCCCGGTCAATATATCTTGTTTCAGTTGAATTATTTGCAACGCTCTGGAGGGAATTCCTCTGATGATCAGCTCTGCAACCTTCTCGGGCTGACCAGTCCTCACACTGTTTCCGGTTTTCTGCTGACCGCTGCCGGCTGCCGCTGTACTGATAGAAATTCTTTCGGACGGCCACAACGGGTCCGGGGCTTTTTTCACCTGCCATACGTTTCAGTACATCCGCGGGCAAAAGCAGCGTGCCCGAAAAACGGAAAAACAGTTAACGTACCACACCCCCCTTAAATTTGCAAGTGATTTCGCCTCCTCCATTCGGACGACAGCGCCCGCAGACCGTGCCCAGAGCGCGTTCCGGTGCGCCAGACAAAAGAGGCCCTCCCGGGTGCGGTCACGCCGGGAGGGCCTGGTGGTTTGAGGTTTCAGTCAGACTGCGGTATCAGTCCTTGTGATCGGGCACAATAAAGCTTCTGAGCTTGTCGGCACGGGACGGATGGCGCAGCTTGCGCAGAGCCTTGGTTTCGATCTGACGGATACGTTCACGGGTCACATCAAACTGCTTGCCCACTTCTTCGAGGGTATGGTCACTCTGCATTTCAATACCGAAACGCATGCGAAGCACCTTCGCCTCACGCGGGGACAGACTGTCGAGCACCTGCCGGACCGTCTCCTGCATGCTGTTGTTATGAATCGCTTCACTCGGCAGCTCGGTCTGCGTATCCTCGAGGAAGTCTCCAAGATGCGAATCGTCATCGTCCCCGATCGGCGTTTCCATCGAAATCGGTTCCTTGGCAATACGCATGATCTTGAGAATCTTCTCCTCAGGCGTATCCATCAGCTTGGCAAGCATGCGGGAATCCGGTTCCACACCGGTTTCCTGCAGTACCTGACGGGTAATGCGGTTCATACGGTTGATAGTTTCAATCATGTGAACCGGAATACGGATCGTACGCGCCTGGTCGGCAATCGAACGGGTAATGGCCTGACGGATCCACCACGTGGCGTAGGTGGAGAACTTGTAGCCGCGGCGGTATTCGAACTTGTCGACCGCCTTCATCAGCCCGACGTTACCTTCCTGAATCAGGTCAAGGAACTGCAGACCGCGGTTGGTGTACTTCTTCGCAATCGAGATCACCAGACGCAGGTTCGCCTCCGTCATTTCCCGCTTGGCATTGCGCGCCTGTGCCTCACCGGCGGTCATCTGACGGTAGATCTCAAAGAGCTCCTTGAGTTTCATCGAGCAGCGCTCTTCAATCAGTCCGACCTGACGCACCGCCTCTTCAACGGTCGGGCGCAGATACTCTTCTTTTTCCTTGAGTTTCGGGAAGGCGGCAACAGCGTCATCAAACCAGGAGATATCCGCACCGCGCTCTTCAAACTGTTCGATAAACCACTTGCGCTCCAGACCGTTACGGCGCACCAGTTCCTCGTAGAGCATCTTCTGGTGCTGACGCACCTCTTCAACGGTGGCACGCAGCACATCACAGAGCTTGTCAGCGGTCTTTGCGTTAAAGCGCACGCTCATGAGCTCCTGCTGAATCGAGTCTTTGATTGCAACGAGCGACGGCGCATCGTAGCCCTCCCTGTCCGCCTTTTCACGCAGCTCCCTGAGCAGCGCTTCCACACGGTCAAAGATTTCGAGACTCTTTTCCTGGAGCACCTCAAGCTGACCGGCGGTCATGGCTGAGGCACCCATATCGGTTTCGTCATCATTGTGCGCGAGCACATTACCCATATCATCCGTGGTGACAATACCGTCAACCACATCATCGATAGGCATCGTGCCGGCACGGATCGCCTTTGCGTAGGCCAGGATTTCTGAAATCGTCACCGGGCAGCGTGAGATGGCGAGCACCATGTGCTTGAGGCCGTCTTCAATACGCTTGCTGATTTCAATTTCCTCTTCGCGCTTGAGCAGTTCCACGGAACCCATTTCGCGCATATAGATACGCACAGGATCCGTGGTGCGGCCGAACTCGGAGTCCACTGTCGAGTAGGCGGCTTCGACTTCCGCATCCGCATCATCTTCGCTTGCGACCGAGTCCGAGCCCATCAGAGCCAGGGTATCATCGTCGGGTGCCGTTTCGAAAACCTGAATGTTGAGGTTGCCGAGAATCTGCACAATAGAATCGATTGCATCATCATCGACAAGGCTCGTGGGCAGATTGTCGTTGATTTCCCCGTAGGTGACATAACCGCGCTCGCGACCCATGCGGATGAGCGAGAAGATCTTGCTGCGACGGTCTTCCGTGGATTCCTCCGCACCGCCGTAGCCGTGCAGCAGAGCCGCCTTCACATCACGCTCTTTGGCCTTTTTGGAGCGGCGCTGACGCTTGCGGGGCTGAGCCTCGGAGTCTTCACTCTCATCAGCACCGGTATCCTCATCCTCGGAATCGTCTTCAGACTCATCGATGTCGTCGATATCATCAATATCCGGCAGATCCTCGTAGTCCTCGTCAGACTCGTCACCGATGGCATCGAAATAATCGCTGTCACCGGCCTCGGCATCAAACTCGGCCAGATCATCATCCTCGTCACTGTCTTCAGTGCGGGCTTTGGCGGTTTTGGACGACTTCGACTTTGATTTGGACGCCTTTGTTTTTTTGCCGGCAGTACTCTTCGCCGCGCGGGTGGATTTTTTCTTCCCTGCAGCCTTTTCCTCTGATTTTTCCTCAGACTTTGCCGGTGCCTCTTCCTGAGTCTTTTCAGCATCAGCAGCTGTCTGCGCAGCAGTCACAGGTGCGGGCGCCGCTTCTGTCTGAGCCTGCTCGGCCTTGCGGCTGCGGCGGGTACGTTTTTTCTTCACCGGTTCCTGTGCGAGGATATCATCGGTCACAGGAGCGGTTTCAAGCACGGGTTCCGCTCTGGTGCGGGAGCGGCGCTTTTTCGGCGCAGCCGCAGCAGTCTCTGCCGGAGCTTCTTCAGCCACAGCCGGCGTTTTCGCAGCCTTGGTGCGCTTACGCTTGGCAGGTTGAGCCGATTCAGCACCGGCGTCAACAGTCACAGCGGCACTCTTGCGGGTCCGTTTGCGGGCGGGTTCAGGAGCTGCAGCAGTCTCAACGGCCGGCTCGGCCGGCGCTGCAGCAGATGTTTCTTCGGTTTTGCGCTTACGGGTGCGGGTGGCTTTAACCGGTGTCTCGGCATCAGTCTGAGCCGCCTCGGCGGCCTTTTTACGGGTACGTCGCGGTTTGGCCTCTGCACTCTGTACAGCAGCCGGCGCGGCCTCACTCACTGGGGATGCTTTTTTCCGGGAGGCTGTCTTGCGTGTGCGCTGGGCGGGTTTTTCCGCCTTTGCCTCAGGCTCCTGTGTCTCAACAGACAACGTCAGGCCCGACGTCTGCAGCGTTGCTTCAGCAGACGTTTTTTTTGCGCGCCCCTTCGACTTCTTGGGTGAAGGCGATTCCTCGTGCATCACTTCATCGGTTGCCTTCACTTTCTTCGTCGATTTCTTTTTCTCAGCCATACTTACCCTCAACTCTCACCCTGTACACAGCTGTCGTCAGAGCGGCAAGCGGTGTACAAAAGCGAATACCAGCCGCACTATCAGTGCTGCCGGTCCGTATTGCGGACAGACAGACCCCGCCCGTCCTGTTCATTTCACCAGATAAGGCGCAAGGACTCTGGCGAACGGCGTTCGTCACAGCCGTGCGCCCGGATGGTGATTCACAGGGATACCGTACGGGGATGGTGCGGCTCACAAAGACTTTTTGCTCTTCATTTTTCAGGGGAGAACCCGACAAAAAACGAACAGCAAAGCAGTCTCAATAAACAGCGTTGCCCGCCCTGTGCTGTGCCTTCAGAGGCACGAATATTTCAACAGTCTTTCACCTGTAACTATACGCTCCCTCAGTAGGGTTACCGGAAAACCAGCCGCGCCGGACCTATGTCCCTGATTTTGACCGGAATGTTTTTTAGTGTCTAAATGGGATAAGGCAGACTCTTCGGGAGAAGGGCAAAAATCGCTTTGCAAAAAGTTTTCCACACCCACTTGACAAATTTTTTAAGTGCGGTTAGGAAATTTTGCCATAAAAGAAACAACTTCTGTTGCTCACCTAATGGAAACACCTAATAGAAAATTCAGATTTTCTATGTTTTTTTTCTAAATCTGGGGGTTTCCCCTAACCGACCAGGGGCACATCAGGCGTTCGGTCACAGCAATAACGCCGTAAAGGGCCAGTCCGAGAAAGCTCATTCCGAGAATGGCAACAAACATACCGAGCACGTCTCCGAGTCCCCAGGCGTCCATAATGAGGTAGCCCAGTCCCGAGGTGGTGGCAAAGCTTTCCGCAAGAAAGAGCACCGCCATGGCCGTACCGGCTGCGACCTTCAGCGCGGTAAACAGCGACGGAAGCGCCGCGGGCACATACACGTGCCAGACCGCCTGACAGGGGGTGCCGCCCATGGAACGGAAGGCTTTCATATAGGCCGGATCAAGATTGAGAGCATCATCACGGATGATCACCAGGATCTGATATCCCACGGTGAGTCCGATCAGCAGAATACGGGAGGCATCACCGAGTCCGACCAGTGTGAAGAACACCGGCAGGAGAACAATCTTGGGCAGCGGAAAGGTGATAAAAAGCAGAGGACTGAGAAGTCTGTCCGCACGCGGGCAGTGTCCCATCCAGAGTCCTAGCGGGAAGGAAACCGCCACAGCAGTCATCAGCCCGACGGCAAGGCGCGCTGTGCTGATACCGACGGCCTGCCAGAACTCCGGCGTGCCAAGGGCAGCAGCAAATGCGCTCAGTGTGGTGGGCACCGCCGGCAGCAGTGCCTCGCCCATCGTCCAGGAACCGGCCTGCCAGAGCAGTCCCAGAGCGATCATTCCGAATGTGTAACGCAGAATCAGTCTGATCATTGTGGCTCTCTGTGACTCATCAGTTCATGGTGCACTGCGCGGACCGTTTCATCAAAGCGCACGCTATCGCGTGCCCTTGCATCGGGATCGGCACAGTAGGCTGGGTTTTCGAAGAAACGCGGACTGCGCTGATGGCTCTTCGGGAAGAGTATCAGGATGTGCGAGCCCAGAAATACCGCCTCACGGATATCGTGTGTGACAAAAATCATTGTTCCGGGCTGGGAGAAGCGCATACGGTGCAGATGATCCTGCAGCCTTTCGCGCAGCAGCGCATCGAGCGCCGAGAACGGCTCATCCATAAAAAGGACTTCAGGCCGGGAAATCAGTGACCGGCCGAGTGCAAGACGCTGGCTCTGACCGCCCGAGAGCTGAGAAGGGAAACGCCGCTCAAGACCGGCAAGTCCGAGACGCTCAATCATCTCGCTCACCCGGCTCTCACGTTCGGACTCCGGGCAGATCTCCGGATGCAGTTTAAACGGCAGGAGCAGGTTCTCCCTCACCCGCTTCCAGGGAAAGAGTCCCAGACGCTGCCACACAAACGAGGTGCGTCTGTGCGCGAGTGACACCTCACCGGCGCTGTCAGACCAGACAAGAGAACCGCTCAGTGCGGGATGAAGGCCGGCAAGTGTCGTCAGAAGCGTGGATTTCCCGCAGCCCGATTCACCGATAACAGCCAGAGAACCGCCGCCGGGCAGGCTGAAGGAGAGCGGAGAGAGAACCCCGACATCCCGGTAACCCACCAGAAGGGATTTCACATCGAGTGCTAGACCTGATTTATCAGACGGCATTGTCACCTTCATCCTTTTCTGTCCCCCCCCCCAGTTAGGGGATGACTACGTCGCTGTAGGCCGGAACGGTATCGAGCATCTTATGCCCGATCATCCATTCGCCGACACGCTTGACCTCGGCCTCAGTGGGCAGCGGCGGCAGACCGTCGGCGGTCTTGAACAGCGAGAAGCGCAGCATCGTGTAGCTGCTCTCGAGCGGCTTGGGCAGCAGTCCCTTCTTCACCATCACACTACGGTACTCAGCCGGCGAAGCTTCAATGAGTTTTGCAGCATCGGAGACAGCCTTGCGGAAACTTTTCACCGTGTTTTCATCGATCGCTGTCTTCTTGAGCGCCACCACGGCGAGCGCTTCATTGAGGTTGCGGTCATCCCAGATGACCCGTCCGCCCTTTGCGGCAACAATGCTCACGAGCGGCTCGGGCAGCAGAGCGGTCGGCGTCTGATTCGAAAGAAGCATCTGCAGACGGATCGGAATCTGTTTGACCTCAAGGCGCTTGAGTGCATCGGCCTTCAGGGACTTCTCTTCGCTCATCCGGTCGAGCAGGTAGTCAATAATGGTGGCCGAGCTCATGGCGGTATCGGTGCCCTTGAGATCGGCGAGCGACTTGATCGATTCAGCTGCCCCGGGCGAGGTGACAAATGCGAAGTTGCGCTGTTCGGGGGTGGTGTGCGTCGTCGTGAGAATCACCGCCTGCGGAACGCCGCGGGCATTCTGGCTGAGCACATTCATCAGGTCGCCGAAGTGACCGTCAAGCTTGCCGGCACGCATGGCAGCACCGATTTCGAGCGCCGACTTGAACGGCACGATTTCAACATCGAGTCCGGCCTTCTTGAAGAGTCCCTGTTCCTGAGCTGTGTACAGCACGATCGAGTCGGCTGCGGGCAGTGCGCCGATACGCAACGCCTGTGCCTGTGCATCGAGTGCCATCAAAGAAAGAGCGCCCAGAAGGGCTCCTGCGAAGGTTTTTGTCAAACTCATCCGAGTAGTCTCCAAATCTAATCTACAGTTTTTAAGTCAATCATTTGCAGACCCGCAGTCTGCCGACGCCGAGGGTGTTTTTTTCTCACCGTCTAAGTGATTCTACCTGCATCGGCGAGGAATTTGGACACACTGATCTGATGACTTAGCCTCTCTGCGCAATACGGACTAGCAAAAAAGGTCAGTGCTGCTCAGTATCGTCAGGCCAGTCAATATCGGCTGCGGCATTCCAGCTGCCGTCCTCATCCGGGTCCGTATCAGCCATGTCCGGATCAGCCCACGGAATATCATCCTCAGGCAGCGGGCCGGCCGCCTCTGTATCTTCAGATCCCATGTCTGCCCAGGGGTTGTCTGCACTGCTGCGGTCTGCCCACGGATTCTCCGGCACAGGCGTATCCTCGAGCGGCTCCCAGGCGCTCTTTTGCACGGAGGCTGCCGTGCCTGCGGCGGCAGCCGCAGGCGCGAGATTCGCAATCGAGGGTGGTGCACCGACCGGTTTAGCACTCAGTGCCGTCCTGAAGTCGCGGGTGGTCTGCTCAGAGGCCGGCGACACCGGCGCCGGGGAGACCTCTCCGGGCGCACTCTGCTTTGGCGCAGGCTTGCGCACTGACTGCGGCGGCTCCTCTTCGGCAGCAGCTGCCGAACCGAAGAGATGCTCCTGCAGACTTCGCACCAGCGGATTGTCCGAAAGCACCAGTCCTGCACCCTGTTTCTGGGCACCGGTCGCTTTCTCCTGGATCTGTGAGCGCGCCTGCATATCAATTCTGCGGCGGTACTCGCGCTCATCGGCCATCACCTCTTCGAGAGCCTTACGCAACTCGGCGCGGCGCGTGATGAGCGGACGGGCCACCTCTTCGCTGAAATTGCCCTCCTCCACAGCCGCATCAATTCTCACCTTGATGCGCTCGAGCTCAAGCTCGATAAACGCACGCCGGATTTCCCGGGTGGCGGTTTCACGGGGCGTGTCAATAGAGAGCTCCTCGTTGAGCAGCTGCATGTAGTAGGGATAGGAGGCACTGTGTTCGAGCTGCTGCAGGAGCGGAGCGCAGGAGTGAATCGTTCCGCCGTTCTCGTCGGTGGACGCCTGCCAGACCTCCACAATACGCTGGGCTATTCCCTGATCGGCTCCGACAAACTCCTCTTCAATCTCATGACTGAACCGGTTGAGCAGCACCGGATAAGCGAGAAAACACTGCAGCATCCGCTCGCGGATATCCTTCACGCGGGCGCGCGCCACAACAGGCGTTCTCTCCGGGAAACCCGAACGCCAGCGGGAATTGCGGCTCCAGCCGCTCTGAGTACGCACAGGAGCGGGAACCGGTTTGACGAGTCCGTACTGGCGCTGAATCTCATCAGAGGTGAGACGTGTCACGCCGGCGATTTCCTTGATCACGGCAAGCTGTAGAATCGGCGCCTTCAGCATGGAGAGCACCAGAGGCCTGGCTTCGGCGACAACCTTGGCACGGTCATCGGCATACTGCAGCTCCTTGCCTTCAACAAGGATGTGTTTGAGAAACTGCGACAGCGTATAGGCCTTCTCAATCTGCGCTTCATACGCCTGAGGACCCTCAGCTTTGATCAGGCTGTCCGGATCGTGCTCGGGCGGCAGGATGATAAAACCTGCCTTCTGCATGTCCGTGATCACTGGCAGCGTCGCTTCGAGTGCACGGCGGGCCGCCTTGCGCCCGGCAGCATCTCCGTCAAAGGAGAAATACACGGTATCGGCGATTTTGAAAAGCTTATGAACGTGCTCGCTCGTAATCGAGGTTCCCAGGGCGGCCACCGCCTCGGTAAACCCGGCCTGCGAGAGCTGGATCACATCCATATAGCCTTCGCAGACGATCGCGCGTCCTTTCTGATGAATGGCCTCACGAGCCTCATAGAGCCCGTAGAGTTCACTGCCCTTGTGATAAATCGGGGTTTCGGGACTGTTGAGATACTTCGGCTGCTCGTCACCGTTCATGGTACGGGCACCGAACCCGATCACCTGTCCGCGAGGGTTGCGGATGGGGAACATGATGCGGCCGCGGAACGCGTCATAGCGGCGGTCGTTTTTCACATTCACCAGTCCCACATCAACGAGTTCCTTTGCCTCGTAACGGGCGCCGAAAAGACCTTTGAGCGAATGCCACTCATCGGGGGAATACCCGAGCGCAAAACGCCGGGCGGTCTCGGAGAGAATTGCACGGTTTTTGAGGTATTCGATAGCCCGGCTGCTGCGACTCAGCTCCGAGGTGTAAAACGCGGCCGCTTCGCTCATGTAATCCGTGAGGGTGCGGCTGCGCTCCAGGACCCTGGCTCTGGCAGGCGAACGGTCCTCGGGAACCACCATGCCGTAGAAGCCGGCGAGTTTTCTCACCGCATCAGGGAACTCCAGCCCCTCATAGGCCATCAGAAAACCGATGGCATTACCCGAGGCACCACAGCCGAAACATTTGTAGATCTGTTTGGTGGGGCTCACGGAAAACGAGGGGGTTTTCTCCTTGTGAAACGGGCAGCAGGCGGTGAGATTACGACCTGCCTTCTTCAGGCGGACATATCGCCCGACAACATCGGCGATATCCGCTCGATCAAGCAAATTCGTAATAAATCCCTCTGGAATCATATCCGCTCCGGCTCTGAGAAATCCCGTTAACAACTGACCAGCCCGTTGAGGCAGGACACAGACAATCTATTTTAACGCCCGCGGCGACAAATTAATACGCGGACACACTTTTTGAGCTCGCCACTGTGCAAACACAGGCGAAAAAAAGCCGCCCGAGGAGATTTTCCTTCAGGCGGCTTTTCTGCGTTAATTTGTGTCGTTACAGACGACACCCGCGAGCGATAAGTGCGTCGCGCGCAGACTGAACATCAGGCGCTCAAACGGGCTTTCACCAGAGCACTGACCTTGCCGAGATCCGCACGACCGGCGACCTTGGCTTTGACCAGACCCATGACTTTGCCCATAGCGGCCATCCCTGTCTGTCCGACTTCGGCGATCGCTTCATCAATGACAGCCATCACCTCGTCATCACTCAGAGCCTTCGGAAGATAAGCTTCCAGCACTCTGATTTCTGCAGCTTCCTTGTCGGCGAGGTCCTGACGGCCCCCGGCCACATACTGCTCAACAGAGTCACGACGCTGCTTAACCATTTTGGCAATCACTTGCAGCACGATAGCATCGTCGGCGTCAATCTGTTCGTCGACCTCACGCTGCTTAATCGCGGCAAGGAGCAAACGAATCGTGCTCAGACCAGCCGCATCATGCGCACGCATGGCAGTCTTCATATCTTCGCGGATTCTGTCCTTAATCATCACCATCCTTCGTGAGGGTAAATAGTCTTTAAATCATTTCCCGGCAGTGCATCGCACTGTCAGAAATAAGTGAGTGCGCTCAAACGGCACTCCTCTCCCCCTCGCACCCGGCGAGGAAGCATCTGCCACTGAATCAGTAGAGCTTCTTGGGGAGCATCATGCTGCGAAGGCGCTTGTAGTGGCGCTTGACAGCAGCAGCCTTCTTGCGCTTGCGTTCAGCGGTGGGCTTTTCGTAAAACTCACGGGCACGCAGTTCAGTAAGAAGACCGGACTTTTCGATGGTGCGCTTGAAGCGGCGGAGGGCAACTTCAAACGGTTCGTTTTCTTTAACGCGAATAGTAGGCATTAGGCACCTAACCTCAGTAAAAACATGTGATGACCCGGAAAACTGACAGACTTTCTCGGTCTGGTTCCGGGACAAGACCATAGAGAAAGCGGTTCAGGCAGAGGTACTTTCAAGAAACGCATGTCTGAAGGTACAGTACGAGAACACGTAAAAACGGGATTTTCTCACAAAACTGCTCCCTGAGGCAACACTAAAGGGAATTTTTTTTGTTCCGGCCGTCCTGCCGCGGTGAGTCGTGTTCCGGAGATTCTCCGCTTTTGCAGGTCTCTGCGGCTCTGCTCAGTGCTAAAATAGTAATTTTTCCTCACCTTCTCCTGCTGCATGCTCACTGTGCCCGAAGGCCGCAGCGGAGCATCTCTGCAGATTACTCATATGCTCGTTTTAGGTATTGAATCCTCCTGCGACGAAACCGGTGCCGCCCTGATTTCCGGAGAGGGGCTGCTCGCAGACGCCCTGCATTCTCAGATCGACATGCACAAAGCCTACGGCGGTGTGGTCCCTGAGCTTGCCAGCCGCGACCATATCCGGCGCGCCATCGTGCTTATCGATGAGGTCCTTGCCAAAGCCGGCAAAGTACGCTCGGACATTGATGCGATCGCCGTCACTGAAGGTCCCGGTCTTGCCGGCGCGCTGCTTGTCGGTAACTGTGTCGCTCACGCCATCGGCTGGGCACTCGACAAACCCGTGCTCGGGGTGCATCACCTCGAAGGACATCTGCTTGCCGCCCGTCTGGCCACTCCGGCTCCGGAATTCCCTTTCCTGGCGGTTCTGGTCTCAGGCGGACACACCCAGTTCATGCGGGTCGAGAAATTCGGAACCTATGAAATTCTCGGACAGACACTTGACGACGCAGCCGGCGAGGCTTTTGACAAAACCGCGCAGCTGCTCGGTCTGCCCTACCCCGGCGGTCCCGCTGTTTCGGCGCTTGCTGAAGAGGGACGGCCCGGTGTGATTGAGCTGGCACGTCCGATGATTCACTCGCACAACCTTGACATGAGCTTCTCGGGCCTCAAAACCAGCGTGCTCACTGCGGTGCAGCAGGCAGCCGATCCGGCTGATGAACAGTTCCGCCGGGACCTCGCCCGCGGCTTTGTCGATGCGGTGGTGGATGTACTCTCAACGAAGATGGTCAGCGCCATGAAGCAGACACGGCTCAAGAACGTGGTCGTCGCGGGCGGCGTATCCGCCAACAAACAGCTTCGCGCCCGGCTCACCGAAGAGATTGAACGCCGGCGCGGGAAAATCTTTTTCCCGCCGATGCGCCTGTGCACCGACAACGGTGCGATGATCGCCGCAGCCGGTCTTGCCCGTCTCGAGGCAATGAGTCAGGCAGAGCGAGACGCCCTGCTCAGGAACCGCTCTTTTGAAGTGCGTCCCCGCTGGGCGCTCGAATCGCTTTAAAGCGCCGGGAGACTCTGCGGCAAGCCGTGAGTCTCCTTTTCTTTTGTATTATTGTCGAGTCACATTTTCTTTTTTTGCAGGAGTTGCTCTTATGCTCCGTGATCCGCATTACACAGCCGACGCCATTGCCCGCTGGATTCGCAGCTACTTCGATCAGTCCCTGCCCGGGGCAAGTGCCGTGATCGGCATTTCGGGCGGCAAAGACAGTGCTGTTGTCGCCGCACTCTGTGTGAAAGCGCTGGGTAAAGAGCGCGTGATCGGCGTACTGATGCCCGACGGTGAGCAGAAGGATATCGCCGACAGCAGAGCGGTTGTAGAGCATCTCGGTATCCGTTCGATCTGCGTGGATATCTCGCCCTTCTCCCGTGCCTTCGCCGGCACGCTTCCCGCGGCAGAGGGTTTTGCCGAGGTAACCGGTCGCAGCGCGCTTGAGGGCGAGGCTGCCGTGAATTTTCCGGCCAGACTCCGTATGACCACCCTCTACGCCGTGGCACAGTCGCTGCCCGCGGGCGGTCTTGTGCTCAACACCTGCAACCTCTCGGAGGACTGGGTGGGCTACTCGACCAAATTCGGTGATGCGGCGGGCGATCTGAGTCCGCTCGCGCAGATCAGAGTCTCCGAAGTACGCGAGCTCGGCATTGCGCTCGGTCTGCCCGAACGGCTCGTCTACAAAACCCCTTCAGACGGTCTGAGCGGTCTCTCGGACGAGGCGAAGCTCGGCTTTACCTACGCCATGCTCGACGAGTATCTTGAGACAGGCGTCTGCCCCGACCCTGCTGTCAAGGCAAAAATCGACCGGCTGCATGCGGCCAATCTGCATAAACTCAACCCCATGCCGCATTTTGAAAAAACCGCCGAACATTAAACACACCGGACGCAAAAAAAGGATCTGACACGCAGATCCTTTTTTGTGTTTTCAGACCGAAAGCTTATCCTGTCAGGCCTTTTCAATGGCGCACTGAACCGGCTTCGCTCCGAGCACGTCTCTGAGAACGGCCGGATCGATCCCGACCTGATAGCCGCGGCGTCCGCCGTTGATGAAGATACGGTCCATTTCAAGAATCGTGCTCTCAACATAAACCGGCATCGTCTTGCGCGTGCCGAACGGACTGGTCCCGCCGACCATATAGCCCGAGTTGCGCTGAGCCTGATCAGGCTTGCAGGGGCTGACACTCTTGACACCGATCTGACGGGCCAGATTCTTGGTGGAAACGTCATTGTCGCCGTGCATCAGGATGACGAGCGGCTTGCCGTGTTCATCCTCCATGATGAGTGTCTTGACAACATGATGCGGGTCAATGCCGCACTCGCGTGCCGCCTGAAGCGCTCCGCCGTGCTCCTCGTATTCATAGGAGCGTTCCTCAAACGGAATCTTGTGCTGTTTGAGCCACTGGGTGGCCGGCGTCACACTCTGATGTTTTTCTTTTGCCATTTTTCCTTTTCTTCACTGTCAGTTTTTTGCAATGGCGACATTGTGCACCTGAGACAGCCTTCAGACAGCGATTCCGGCCCGGATGTTTGCGCTAGCGCAAAAAAAACGTCCGTTCCGGCAGCACAGTCAGCTGCTCTGACTCTGCTCGAGATCACTTTCCCAGAGTCCTTTCGGCAGCGGGAAGGCAACATTCTCCTCAACCCCCTCGAGTGCCACCGCCGGTTCGGCACCGCACTTCTCGATCAGGTAGTTCACCACGCCCTGCACAAGCTCTTCAGGGGCGGAAGCACCGGCAGTCACCCCGACGCTCGAGACTCCCTCAAACCAGGCCGGATCCACATGCTCGGCGGTATCCACCAGATAGGCGCGTGTGCCTTCACGTTCGGCAACTTCACGCAGGCGGTTTGAATTCGAAGACGTCGCCGAGCCGATCACCAGCACCAGATCCACCCCGGAGCGCACGAGCTGCTTGACTGCCTCCTGACGGTTCTGGGTGGCATAGCAGATGTCCTGCTGTTTGGGCTCGTGGATGAGCGGAAAACGCTTTCTGAGCGCCTGAATCATGTCATGACTGTCATCGGCACTGATCGTCGTTTGCGTCACGTAAGCCAGACTGTCCTTGTCATCGTATGGGAGTCTGTTGATATCCTCGACCGTTTCAATAAGCTCGATCCCGTCCTTGACCTGTCCCATGGTTCCTTCCACTTCCGGATGGCCGGCATGACCGATCATGAGAATATGACGGCCGTCCTCACGCATGCGGCCCACCTCACGGTGAACCTTTGTCACGAGCGGGCAGGTGGCATCAAACACACGCAGTCCGCGCCGTGCAGCCTCCTCACTGACGGCACGCGGCACGCCGTGCGCGGAAAACACAACCGTTGCACCCGCAGGCACCTCAGAAAGGTTGTCGACAAACACGGCGCCCCGTTCGCGCAGATTGTTGACCACGGAGCGGTTGTGCACAATCTCGTGGCGGACATAAATCGGGGCACCGTAAATGGCAAGTGCACGTTCAACGATGGCAATGGCACGGGTGACACCTGCACAGAAGCCGCGGGGCTGGGCAAGGAGAATTTTCATAAGCGGTTCTCTCCGGGTTACTCCGGAATCAGACCCGGAGAAAAATAGCATTCATCAGACGCGCTCAGAGAAACGGCAGATTCTCTGCGCGGAAAATCAGTTCTTCTGATTGTACCTAAGTCAGCAGCCGGGAAAAAGTGAAAAAACCGGTCCCCGGTTTCCTGTCTGCATTGCGCAGGGCGTTCCGGGGGGCTTTCTGACGGGCACAGGCGGCCCGACAGGAGGCCCAAAACAACGGAGAAAACAAGACAAATGTGAAAAAAATTCCGTCTGAAAGCACACAAGCGGGAAAAAAATCGGTAGAATGCGCCTCACGCTTGAAATTTTCGGCTGACCTGATTCCCTGTACTGACACTGTGGGGCAATCGAGCCTGTTTGGCAATTAATTCGTCATTCAGGTGGCAGACGATGATCATTCTGGCGTATAATCTCATTCTTTCTGCGCTCGCGTGGCTTCCTTAAATGCGTTTGAGGTTTGAGCCTGCGAGATGTTTTTATTTCAAATTTTGACTGGAGTTAGAGATGGCACGAGTGTGTCAAGTCACCGGTAAGGCGCCGATGGTCGGCCATCACGTCTCGCACGCGAACAATAAAACAAAGCGTCGCTTCATGCCCAATCTGCAGTATCGCCGTTTCTGGGTTGAAAGTGAAAACCGTTGGGTTCGTCTGCGTTTGACGACGGCTGGCCTTCGCACGGTTGATAAGATTGGTATTGATGCTGTTCTGGCGGACCTTCGCGCCCGCGGCGAAATCTAATAGGAGTTCACCATGGCAAAAGGCGCACGCGAGAAGATTAAGCTCGAATCCACGGCCGGTACCGGTCACTTCTACACCACGACGAAGAACAAGAAGAATTCCTCTGGCAAGATGGAAATCTCCAAGTTCGACCCCGTGGCCCGTAAGCATGTGGTTTACAAGGAAACCAAGCTCAAGTAATTCGAGACTTGGATTTCATGCGAAAAAGCTCGGTTTCTGACCGGGCTTTTTGCTTTTTCGGGTGGCTGTTTTTCCGTGTAGTGAAACAGCACCGGCATCAAAAAAGCCGTCAGCGGTGTGAGACCGCGGACGGCTTTTTTTCAGGACTCAAAACCTGTATCAGTCTTTCATCAGCACGGCGGCAAAGAAGCCGTCAGTGTTGTGCACATGCGGGAGCATCTGGAAATAGTCTCCAAAACGTCCGGCAGCCTCGGGATCAAAGACGATGCCCTGCTGCGCGAGCACTTCCAGAGCCGGCACCACATGCCAGTCCGGATGTGCGGCGAGGAACGCCTCCACCACGTCTGTATTCTCGCGCTTGAGCATCGAGCAGGTGGCATAAACGAGACGTCCGCCCGACTTCACCAGCTTGGAGGCCTCCTCAAGCACATTCTTCTGAATGTCATTGATCCGGTCAAGCTCCTCGGGCGAAAGACGCCACTTGAGGTCAGGATTGCGGCGGAAGGTGCCCGTCCCGGTGCAGGGGGCGTCAACGAGCACACGGTCAAATTTGCCGTGCAGGCGCTTGACGCGATTATCCCTTTCATTGCGGATGGCCACCGGATGGACATTCGAGAGTCCCGCACGGCGCATGCGCGGCATCATGCCGTTGAGGCGCTTTTCATTGACATCGAACGCATACAGACGCCCCGTCGAGCGCATGAGCGCCCCCATGGCAAGCGTCTTGCCGCCGGCACCGGCGCAGAAGTCACAGATCATTTCACGACGGCGGGGCTGCATCAGACGGGCGATCAGCTGACTGCCCTCATCCTGCACATCCACCAGACCGTCTTTGTAGACCGGCCACTGGGTCAGTCCCGGCTTGGTCGGCAGACGGATGCCGTCCGGGCTGTACGGGGTGGCAAAAGCCTGCACACCGTTACGGGCGAGCTCGGCGAGCACATCCTCACGGCTGGCCTTCAACAGATTCACTCGCAGATCAAGCGGCGCGCCTTCGAGCATCGCCGGGTAGAGCACTGCCGTATCGTCGTACTGCTGCTCGAGCAGGTCGTAGAGCCACTGCGGCAGCTCTGCACGGACATGCGCGGGAGCCTCTTCGATCTTCGCTTCAAGAATATTCTTCAGCGGGCCGGCCTCCTGACCGATCGCGTTTTCAGGAAGCGCCTCAATGCCGTGCTGACGCGCAAGGGTGACAAGCGCGGCAAGACGCGGCGCACGATCAGGGCGCACCGGACGCATCGCCCAGCGGATCGAGGCATAGTGGCGCAGAGCGTAGTAGATACCCTCGGCAATCAGACCGCGGTCACGCATGCCAAGCTGGGGATTGCTCTTGAAAAAGAGTTTCATGAGCACATCGGCAGGACCGTCGAGCTTGAGAATCACCGTGAGGGCACGCGTCAGTTCATCAACGATCAGACTCGTGATGCGAACCTGACCGGGGTTGAGCGGAGCCATACGCTTTTCAGGCGTCGTTCTGCCTTTGGCAAAACCCTGACGGGCAGCCTCGCGCTGACGCTTGCTTGCGGCGCGCTGACGCTCCGTACGGTTGCTGTCATCACGTTCGGTGCGACGCGTTTTGGGGCGTCCGAAGACATGACGTTTCGGGAAAGCATTTTCAGCCATAGTTTTCTTTTCTCTATTTCAGGGGAGTGATGACCGGGCGGACCTTTCCGCTGACAGCCGGTTCACTCCGGGTTATCAGTTTCCGAGGATGGTGAGTTCGCGTGCGGTTTCATCGTCGCACACGCAGCGGCCGTCCTCAAGGCGGATGCGTCCTTCGACAAGAGCCTTCACACAACGCGGATACAGTTTGTGTTCAAGGGCCAGCCCGCGATGCGCCAGCGTATCGGGATCATCCGAGGGCAGCACCGGCACGATAGCCTGTCCGATGATGGCGCCGCCATCAAGCACGGGGCTCACAAAGTGCACGGTCGAACCGTGTACACGGCAGCCCGCGGCAATGGCACGCGCATGGGTATCGAGTCCGGGAAACAGCGGAAGGATGGCCGGATGAATATTGAGGATGCGCCCTTCGAAACGGCGGACAAACTTCTCCGTCAGAATACGCATGAAACCGGCCAGAACCACCACATCGGGGTTATACGACGCGACACGCTCAGCGAGCGCCTCATCAAAAGCCTCACGGGAGGCAAAAGCCTTGTGATCAATCGCCACCGCCTCAATCTGATTCGCACGGGCAGTCTCAAGTCCGGCCGCTTCGGGGCGGTTGCTGATCACTGCGGCAATCCGCGCTCCGGAGGTTTCCGGCCAATTTTCCTCGCGGGACGTGCGCAGAATCGCTTCAAAATTGCTGCCGCGGCCCGAGATCAAGATAACGATGTTTTTCACAAAGCCTCCTGTGCTTTGTCGTGAAGAGTTTCTGGCGGGCATTCCTGCCGGCTTTGCCGTGCGGGCACTGCAAAGTGCCGCTCCGGGCGCAGCCGGCGACGCCCAAGGTGGAATTGTCGCGCTCATTGTATCGTGTATTTCACCTAGACCGCGGGTTTTCTCTCAGAAATTCCGTATAATCAAAAATCAGTTTCTTTTTTTACCTTAACTGTCCTTGAAGCAATGCGAGTTTTCCGTGGTTTGCCCAATCCCCTGCTGAGACGCCCTTCGGCTGTTGCCATCGGCAACTTTGACGGCGTACACCTGGGACACCAGAGTCTGCTGGAGACGGTCTGCAAAGCTGCTCACGAGAGAGGTCTTGTGCCCAGCGTCGTGACCTTTGAACCTCACCCCAAAGACTACTTCGGACACGGCAGCTCGATCGCCCGCATCTCCACGCTTTACGACAAGGTGCTGCGCATTCTCGAAACAGGGATCGAACGTGTCTACATCCTCCCTTTCAATCACTCGCTTGCGAGTCTGAGTGCACAGGATTTCGTCACCAGAGTTCTCATTCAGGGACTTGAGGCCTACTGGGTAACCGTCGGAGAGAACTTCCGCTTCGGCAGCGACCGGTCGGGTTCCGTGGAAACACTCGAGCAGATGAGCAAGACGCATCCCTTCGAGCTCTACGTGCAGCCGCTGGTTTTCCATGCCGACAGCCGCATCAGCTCCACGC
The DNA here is from genome assembly GCA_905194315.1 of uncultured Sutterella sp. GTDB lineage: Bacteria > Pseudomonadota > Gammaproteobacteria > Burkholderiales > Burkholderiaceae_F > Sutterella. The sequence goes on from CAJJRX010000004.1 coordinate 60,730, forward strand.
GTGTGCGCGAGGCACTCAAAGCGGGGGATCTGTTCGAGGCACATCAGATGCTGGGACGCCCCTACTCGATGACCGGCCGCGTGATTCACGGGGCGGAACTCGGTCGCACACTGGGTTTTCCCACCCTTAACATGGCCCCTATTCCGCCGGGATCTCATGCGCACCCTGCCGTCGACGGCATTTTTGCCGTGCGCGTGCGAGGGCTCTCGAGCGCGCCGCTCAACGCTGTTGCCAGTATCGGGGTCAAGCCCACGGTGGCCGCTGACGGGCGCTATCTGCTCGAGACCCATGTCTTTGACTGGAAAGGGGATGCTTACGGGCGCCTCATAGAGGTGGAATTTGTAGAACGCCTTCGCGGCGAGAAAAAGTTTTCCGGGCTCGAAGAACTTCGGGCCGCAATTGAATCCGACGCAAATCGTGCCCGCCGGATTCTTGGCTGTCCCCTGCCGGAGACGCCACAGTAAGCCGGTGTACGGCTTTACGCAGAGCACGCTGATTAATCAACTGAAGAGCCCGAGGGGGCCAGGAGATTCCTATGGCAAAAGATGCCACCGCGGCGGACAACGCCGATTCCAAGAAGTATCCCCTTAATCTGCCGGATACCCCTTTTCCCATGCGCGGTAACCTCGCTCAGCGCGAACCTGCCTGGATTAAAGCCTGGGAGGAATCGCATCTGTACGAACGAATTATTGAAGCCCGCCGCGACCTCAAGAAGTTTGTCCTTCATGACGGTCCTCCGTATGCCAACGGCGCCATTCACGTCGGCCACGCCGTGAACAAGATTCTCAAGGACATGATCGCCAAGGAAAAACTCCTTGAAGGATTTAACGCACCTTACGTTCCGGGCTGGGACTGCCACGGGATGCCGATTGAAGTGCAGATCGAAAAGCTGCACGGCAAGAACCTCCCTGTTGACCAGACGCAGCACCTTGCCCGCGAATACGCCATGGAGCAGAGCCTGCTGCAGCTGGCTGACTTCAAACGTCTGGGCGTGCTCGGTTTCTGGAACAATCCCTACCGCACGATGCGCTATGTCAACGAGGCTGAAGAAATCCGTGTGCTCAAGCGCATCATGGAAAAAGGCTTCGTGTACCGCGGTCTCAAACCGGTGAACTGGTGTTTTGACTGCCAGTCCGCCCTTGCTGAAGCTGAAGTGGAATATAAGGACGTTGACAGCTACACGATCGACGTGGCCTTTGAACTCGATGACAGCGACAGGGACCGTGTGAGCAAGGCCTTCGGTGCCGAACTCACCAAGCCCATCTACGTGGTGATCTGGACAACAACGCCCTGGACGATCCCGTCCAACCAGGCTCTCAACGTTCATCCCGAACTTGAATACGCCCTCGTTGACATCGGTGACCGTCTGGTGATTCTGGCTGCAAGTCTGGTTGAAGAGTCACTCAAGCGCTTCGGCAAGACCGGCAGCGTGGTTGGCACCACCGCCGGTGTGAACCTTGATCATGTGAAGTTCCACCATCCGCTCTACAACCTTGAAGCCGGCTACCGCCGTCTCTCCCCGGTGTTCCTCGCCGAGTATGTGGACGCAAGCGCCGGTACGGGCATTGTGCACTCCGCACCCGCCTACGGTATGGACGACTTCATCTCCTGCAAGAACAACGGCTTTACCAACGACGACATCCTCACCCCGGTAACGGGTGACGGGACGTACTCGGCGGATCTGCCCCTTTTCGGCGGCATGAACATCTGGGCCGCCCAGCCCAAGATCTGCGAAGCACTCAATCTCGCAGGCAACCTGCTCAGCCAGGGCAAGATGAACCACAGCTACATGCACTGCTGGCGCCACAAGACGCCGCTCATCTACCGTGCAACGAATCAGTGGTTTGTTCGCATGGATGCGCCTGATGCCGATACCAGAAGCGTGATTCCGACGGACTTCAACGAATACACCCTGCGTGAGAAGGCCCTCGAAGGCGTCAAGAACACGAAGTTCTTCCCGGCCTGGGGTATCAACCGTCTTTATTCGATGATTGAAAACCGCCCCGACTGGTGCATCTCGCGTCAGCGCAACTGGGGTGTGCCGCTGCCCTTCTTTATGCACAAGGTCACGGGCGAACTCCATCCGGACACCCTCAAGATCATGGATCGTGTGATCGAAATGGTCGAGAAGGAAGGTATCGAAGCCTGGGCCCGCGCCAAGCCTGAGGATTTCCTCGGTGAAGAGGCAAAAGACTACGTGCGCTCGACGGACATTCTCGACGTGTGGTTTGACTCCGGTACGACCCACTGGACGGTGCTTCGCGGCAGTCACAAGGATGAGCTTGCCTTCCCGGCTGACCTCTATCTTGAAGGCTCCGACCAGCACCGCGGCTGGTTCCACTCCTCGCTGCTCACGAGCGTGATGCTCGACGGCCGTCCGCCTTATGACATGCTGCTCACCCACGGTTTCGTCGTGGACGAAAAGGGTGAAAAGATGTCCAAGTCCAAGGGCAACATCGTGCGTCCGCAGGAAATCAGCGAAAAATTCGGCGCTGAAATTCTCCGTCTCTGGGTGGGCTCAACCGACTACTCGGGCGAACTGCGTCTGGGTCAGACGATTCTCAAGCGCGTGGTGGAAAGCTACCGCCGTCTGCGTAACACGCTCCGGTTCCTGCTCGCCAACACGTCTGACTTCGATCCGGCCAAAGATATGCTCCCCATTGCCGAGCTTGCCGAACTTGACCGCTGGGCAGTCGCTTATACCGAACAGTTCCAGCAGCAGGTGCTCGCCGAATACAAGGAGTTCCGTTTCCACAATGTCTCGAACCTGCTTCAGACCTTTGCCTCAACGGACCTCGGCGGCTTCTACCTTGATGTGCTCAAGGACCGTCTGTACACGACAGCCCCTGACAGCAAGGCCCGCCGCTCGGCTCAGACGGCTCTGTATCTGATCACGAAGACGTTCCTGCGTCTGATCGCCCCGATCCTCTCGTTTACCGCTGAAGAGGCCTTTGCCATCTTCTCGCTCAACGAGATCGGTTCGATCTTCGCAGAAAAATTCGAGCCGCTGCCCGCAGTCGACAACGCTGAAGAACTGCTCGCCAAGTGGGCCCGCATCCGTGCCGTGCGCTCCGACCTGCAGAAGGCCATCGAAGAGCAGCGCGAACAGAACGCTCTGGGCTCCTCCCTGCAGGCGAACGCCCGCATTGAAGTGCCGCAGGATCTGTACAACGATCTCGCAAGCCTCGGCGATGAGCTGCGCTTTGTGATGATCGTCAGTGCTGTGGAACTCGTCAGAAGCGCTGATGATCAGACGCACCTCTGCGTGACGGTCTCGGGCGAACAGAAGTGCGCACGCTGCTGGCATTATGTGCCCGGTGTTGGCAGCAATGCCGAACACCCGACGCTGTGCCCGCGCTGCGTGAGCAACCTCTTCGGTGCCGGCGAAAAGCGTCTCTTTGCGTAACCGCTCTTACTGGGAGAAACACACTTTATGGCCTCAAACAACCGCAGTGCTGTCAACCGTGGCAAGTTTGCACTCTTCATGGTCTATGCCGGCCTCGTTTTCGGTCTGGATCAGTGGACGAAGTACTTCTTTGCCCATGCGTTTGAATGGGGCCAGGTGTCTCCCGTCTTCCCCGGTTTCAACCTTGTTCTGGCCATCAACCGGGGAGCGGCCTTTTCGTTTCTCTCGCAGGCGGGCGGATGGCAGCGCTGGCTGTTCAGCCTGATCGCAATCGCTGTGATCGTGGTGCTCTTGCGCCTGCTCTGGCGCCACAGCGCATATACGCTCTTCGGGCTTTCTCTGGCCTCGATTATCTCGGGTGCGCTGGGAAACCTTGTGGACCGTATGATGCGCGGCTATGTGATCGACTTTCTCGACTTCTACTGGAACGGCTATCACTGGCCCGCGTTTAACGTGGCCGACATTGCCATCTGTGCGGGAGCCGGACTGCTGATCCTTGATGAGGTGCTCGGGCTGCGCAACCGCCGAAAATAACGCAGACAAGTGATTTTCAAACCGCTCCGGCTTCTCAGCCGGGGCGGTTTTTTTGCCTGCACCATGGAGCTAAAGCGTTTGCGTGGCATTTTGCAACATTTTTATAAATGTAATGAATTGAGATAATCTATCGATATCTTTACAATAATACGAATCATTCACCGCTCCTCAGTAGCGCAACGCTAAATCCACGGAGTGGGCCTCGACAAACTCAAAAAAAAGGAAGCCCCACCACCTATGGAACACTCTCTGCCGCTTATTTCAACGCTGGTCATCGCCTTTACCCTCGCCCTGATCTTCGGTTTTATCGCCGAACGTTTTTTCCGTTCTCCCCCGCTTGTCGGCTATCTGCTTGCCGGTATTGCCGCCGGGAAATACACGCCCGGCGTGTATGCGGATCCGGCGCTTGCGAGCCAGCTCTCTGAAATCGGCGTCATGCTTCTGATGTTCGGTGTCGGGCTGCATTTCTCTTTCAAGGATCTGCTCAAAGTCAAAGGCATTGCAGTGTCAGGAGCCGTTCTGCAGATGTTTTTCGCCACCCTGCTCGGCGGACTGGCTGCACACTTTTTCTGGGACTGGAACTGGGGGCGGGCGCTCGTTCTCGGTCTGTGTCTCTCGTGCGCTTCCACCGTCGTGCTGATCAAGGCGCTGGAGGTGCGCGGTATTCTCAACTCGATGGACGGGCAGATTGCCGTTGGCTGGCTGGTTGTCGAGGATATTGCCACCGTGCTCATCCTGGTGCTGCTGCCGGTGATCGCCGGACTCACCCGTGCCGAACCCGGCACGGTTGTCACCGCACGTGATGTGCTCTGGCAGATCGGGCTCACCATTTTCAATGTGAGCGCCTTTGTTGCCACCATGCTTGTCGCCGGCAAGCGTGTCCTGCCGTGGGCACTGCGTGAAATTGCCAGAACAGGCTCGCGCGAACTCTTCACGCTGTTCATTCTGGCGATTGCTGTGGGTGTTGCCTACGGTGCATCGGAGATTTTTCACGTCAGCTTCGCACTCGGCGCGTTCTTCGCCGGAGCCGTGATGCGCGAATCGAGTTTCTCACACCGCGCAGCCACCGAGACACTGCCGTTTCAGGATGCCTTTTCGGTGCTGTTTTTCGTCGGTGTGGGCATGCTCTTTGACTGGCACATCCTCATCGAGGCGCCGCTGCATGTGCTCACCGTTCTGCTCATTATTCTGCTCGGCAAATCCGCGGTGGCCTTCTCGCTCGTGCACCTGATGAAGTACCCTCTGCACACGTCACTTACTGTGAGCGCCGCGCTTGCCCAGATCGGGGAATTCTCCTTTATTCTGGTCGTGCAGGCGCAGACACTCAATCTTGCTGATGACTATGTGCTTAACCTCATTGTGGGTGCCGCCATTCTCTCGATTGCCCTCAACCCGGTGGTCTTCTACCTCATTCCGAAGATCAAGGAAGCGATGATAAAGCGCTGGAGCTGGGTACAGGAGGCGAGCCGTCGCGAGGGTCCCTTCAAGGTGCTCACCGAAGAGGCGCATAGCAAAAGTGCCGAACCGGTTGTGGTCATCGGAGACAGCCGCTCCTGTCTCTTTCTCGTGCGCACACTCGCCACGGGTGGTGTGCCGGTCGTGGCGGTTGTGCCGCATCAGGACATTGCCGATCAGCTCGACGCGGAGGATTTCAGTGTGATTGTCGGCTCGGCCACCGACCCGCAGACACTGATGAATGCACGGGTGCTCCATGCCCGGCAGCTCATTCTCTTTGGCAACACAACCGAGGCGCTGCGCGTGGTGGAAATTACGCATACACTCAACCGGGATCTGCCGATCACAGTCGTCGGCAAGGATCCCGCCTTGTGGGAGGAGCTGCCTCAGCAGCCCAACCTCTCCTTTATCAATGCCCGTGAGGCGGCAATGCTGGCAACGGCTGACGCTGTGCGTTATGCACTCAGACACGGCAAGCCGGCAGGCAAACCGATCGGCAAGGTTCTCAAACAGGCCGATGCCGCAGAGTAATGCGGTTTCCTGCGGGAGGTATTCCGTGCTGCCGGTGGGACGCCCGGTGGCAAAACCGCTATACTCAGCCTTAACGTTAACCGAATAAAGTGTCCTGCCCTTCCGGGCGGGACGCTGCAGAGCTATGTCAGAAAATCACCTCAAACGCATCACACTCACCCTCACGGGCGGCATCGCCCTTTACAAGGCCTGCGAAGTGGTGCGTGCTCTCAAACACGAGGGCTATGACGTGCACGTTGCGATGACCGCTCATGCGACCGAGTTTGTCAGCGCACTCACCTTTGAGACGCTTTCGGGCAATCCGGTCGCCCTCACCGAATGGCATCATGACGGTCATGGCGGCATGCCGCATATCGACATCAACCAGCAGACCGACCTGCTTGTCGTGATGCCCGCCACGGCCAATATCATTGCCAAGGCGGCCCGCGGCATCGCCGACGACCTGGTCTCCACCCTGATTCTTGCGCACCGCTCCCCGGTGATGATCGTGCCTGCCATGAACCGGTATATGTGGGCCAATCCCGCCACTCAGCGCAATGTCGCTCTGCTCAAAAGCGACGGCATTGTGTTTGCCGGCCCCGATGAAGGGGAACAGGCCTGCGGGGACACCGGCTACGGCCGGATGATCCCTGTGGAGGCGATTCTGGAGAAAATCCGCACCTTCGGCACGCCAAAATCACTCGAGGGGCGCCATATTCTCATCACCGCCGGTCCCACCTACGAGCCCATCGACGATGTGCGCGGCATTACCAACCGCAGCTCTGGCAAACAGGGTTATGCCCTGGCCCGCGAAGCACTTGCCCGCGGCGCCCGTGTGACACTCATCTCCGGGCCCGTGGCACTTTCCACACCTTACGGTGCAAAACGCATTGACGTGCAGAGTGCACGTGACATGCTTGCGGCCGTCACCGGTGTGCTTGACACCGATCCGGCCGACGTGTTCATCGGTGTGGCTGCCGTGGCGGACTGGCGGGTGGAAAACGCCGTAGAGGGGAAAATCAAGAAAAACGGAGCTCTCCCGCAGCTCAGCCTGGTGGAGAATCCGGATATCCTCAGCACGGTTGCCGCGCGCCCGGACGCCCCGCTCATTGTCGGGTTTGCAGCGGAAGCTGCCGATATCGAGCGCTATGCCCGTGAGAAATGCCTCAGAAAAGGCTGTGCATTTGTTGTCGCCAACGAAGCCAGACATGCACTGGGCAGTGACTATAATAGTGTCCTTTTAGTAGAGCCGGAACACACTGAGAGCATTGCTCTGAGTGAGAAAAACAGTATTGCCCGCGCAATTCTCGAGAAAGCGGCTCACCTTTTAGCGAGCAAATGATGCCCCTGAAAATCGATTTGAAAGTGCTCGATGAGCGTATCCGCGAACATCTTCCGAAGCATGCGACTGCCGGCTCCGCCGGGATGGATCTGCGTGCGCTGCTCGATGAACCGGTCACCATCAACCCGGGCGAGACCGTGCTGATTCACACCGGTATTGCCATTCATGTGGCTGATCCCCGCTACGCCGCTGTCATTCTTCCCCGTTCCGGTCTCGGACACAAAAAGGGAATCGTTCTCGGCAATCTCGTCGGTCTGATTGACTCCGACTATCAGGGCGAGCTGATGATCTCGACCTGGAACCGCGGCAGCGAGCCCTTTGTGCTTGAACCCTTTGAACGCCTTGCCCAGCTTGTCATCATTCCCGTGATGCAGGCCGAGTTCAATGTCGTCGAAGCGTTTGACGTCTCGGAACGCGGAACGGGCGGGTTCGGCTCGACCGGCAAACAGTAAGCTCACCGCAGAGAGCCGCTCTCGCATTTCGGCAGCACGCCTGAGAAAAATGCCCGCAGTCCGTCTTCTGACAGGCTGCGGGCAGTCGTTTTCACTTCTGCAGAGCAATCAGCGCTCGCCTTCGAAATCCTCTTCGTAGAGCTCATCGTCCTCATCATCACCGAAGAGCACCTCATCGAGCTCCTGATGGTCCTCTTCGCTCAGACCGTCACGCTGGTCATCAGCAAGACTGTTTCCGGGTTCGAGCATAAAGACCGGACGGCGGTCGGAGAAGAACGTGATCTTCACCTTGCATTTATCCGCATCCTCATAAAACGGAATGCTGTTGGCAAGCAGACCGGCGCCGCTCAGGCGGTCGGCATCGGGGGTCTGAAAAGCCTCAAGGTAGGCATCATGTACCGCACGGCTCACCTCCACCCAGCAGCCCCAGGTGAAGCCGCCGTCAGTGTATGAGAGAGGCACCTCGATCACACCGAACACGTAGTAGCTGCCGTCCATACTGGCAAAATCCTCTGTGAACCGGGCACCATGCCGGTAGCGCTCAAGCGGATCCAGCATCCAGATGCTGTCGGGCAGTTTCATCTGAATATCACGGCAAAGTTCAGCAGTATCTGTCATGGGATGTCTTCTCCAGTGTGGAAGAAAGGCTCACCCGTTGCGGAGCCCATTTACTGATTATAGGTGCAACCGGCGTTTTGGCGGGCTTTGTCGTCTGAAAACATCTCAGACGTGCCGCACAGCGACAAAAAAAGGAGGTCCCGGAGGACCTCCATTTTCCGCTTCCCGCGAAAGCGGACACTGCGGTCCGCTCCGGACGGGAGAGTCGGTCTCAGGATCAGAAGAAGCCGCGCTTTTCTTCAGAGAGCGAAATGTAGATGTTCTTCGCCTGAGAGTAGTGCGCAAGCATCATCTTGTGGGTTTCACGACCGATACCGGACTTCTTGTAGCCGCCGAACGGGGCATGAGCCGGCAGTTCGTTGTAGGTGTTGACCCACATACGACCCGTACGGACAGCGTTGGCAACACGCAGTGCACGGTTGATGTCACGCGTCCAGACAGCGCCGCCGAGACCGTATTCGGAGTCGTTGGCCATCTTGATGACGTCTTCTTCGGTCTTGAACTTGATCACCACAGCCACCGGCCCGAAGATTTCCTCACGGGCAACCGTCGCATCGTTGTCAGCGGCGATCAGCGTCGGCTGCATGAAGGCACCCTTGTCGGAGGCGGGCTTGCCGCCGGCGATAACCTTGAAGCCTTCCTTCTGGGCGAGTTCCACATAGCTCATGATCTTGTTGAGCTGGCGGACATTGACCTGGGCACCGACCTGCGTGGACATGTCGAGCGGATCGCCGACTTTGACCTTCGAGAAGGCTTCGCCGAGCTTGCTGACGAATTCGTCATAGATGCCTTCCTGCACGAAGATGCGGGAACCGGCGCAGCAGACCTGACCCTGGTTGAAGAGGATGCCGATCTGGGCACCTTCAATGGCCTTGTCCATCTGAGCATCATCAAAGATGATGTTGGCAGACTTGCCACCGAGTTCGAGCGTGGCCGGGATCAGACGCTTGGCAGCGGCTTCGGCAACGTTGTAACCGATTTCGGTCGAACCCGTGAAGGCGAGTTTGTCAAAGCCCGGGTTATCGAGCATGGCCTGACCGGACTGCGAACCGCGGCCGGTAATGACATTGACAACACCCTTCGGAAGCACCTGAGCCATCAGCTTGACCATTTCATTGAGGCTCAGCGGGGTGGCCGAGGAGCTCTTGATCACGACCGTGTTACCGGCAGCGAGTGCAGGTGCGAGCTTCCAGGCAGCCATCAGAATCGGGAAGTTCCAGGGAATAATCTGGCCCACAACACCAATCGGTTCATGGAGCACGATGCTCATCGTGTTCTTGTCGATCATCGTGGCGGTACCTTCTTCGGCACGGATGGCGCCGGCGAAGTAACGGAAGTGGTCAACCGTCAGCGGCAGGTCGACGAGCGTGGTTTCACGCAGGGGCTTGCCGTTGTCCATCGTTTCGATACGGGCGAGGCGGTCGAGATTGGCTTCAATCAGATCGGCAATCTTGAGCAGCAGATTGGCTCGATCCTGAACACTCGTCTGGCTCCATGCGGGGAAGGCGGCGCGGGCGGCCTGAACGGCACGTTCAACGTCAGCAGCGGAAGCATCGGCACAATCGGCAAGCTTTTCTCCGGTAGCGGGGTTGAACGTCTCAAAGGTCTTGCCGCCTTCGGCATCAACCCATTCGCCGTTAATGAAAAGGCCGTATTTCTTGTCGATGAGATTCATCTCTAACTCCTTCACTTTTATACGTACAGGTACTGATTTTTGTCGTGAGCTATTCATCAGCACCGGATTATTGAACCATCCTATTAACTTCTATCGTGTGATAGTAAGTTTAATTTAATTCAGAGTCTAGCACTCGGGTTTTGATCTGTCTGTAGTTTTGTCGATCTAAAGCCTAAGAGGTAAGTGTTTTTACATACCGGCAGAAAGTCATCCGATAAATGCCGGAAATATCACTTTTTCTCCTGCTATTTCAACAGGTTGCGTATTCCCTGAGAGAAACCGTCAATCGGCTTGCACAACGCGAAGCCGCCATTTTCGCTTCTGCTTTGTAGTGATTTTTTACGTCTTTGGGCTCAAAAGCCGTCTTTAGAGTGCAAAAAACAGGAAATCTGTATACAGACAGACTGCCCCGGTATCAAGACACACGCAAAAATCCCTGTGCCACAAGGCTTTTAAGTATTTTTCAGCGGCTGGAAAAATTTTTACCTTCTCTAAGCATAACTACGTAAGTTTAAGGCTATCTTAAAAAAGTATGCCGGAGGCTCGTGACAACTATATGATATTTAGTCGTTTTTGAAACAAAAAGTCAGCCCCGGAACTGCGGCATGCCGTTCCGGGGCAAAAAAGGAGATTCAATTTAAGTTAATCTGAGGCCGGCCGGTCATCCGGTCAGTTTGAAGAAAAGCTGAATTTAACCTCCTCATCAGCGTAATCAATATCCACATGTCCGCCGTTTTTCAGCTCGCCGAAAAGCAGCGCATCAGCAAGCCCCTGGCGGATCTTCCCGTCGATAAGCCGGCGCATCGGGCGCGCGCCCATACTCGGTTCAAACCCCTTTGTCTGCAGGAACGCTTTGAGTTCCTCGCTGTAGGAGACAGTCACGTTACGTGCCTTGAGCTGCTGCGTGAGCTCGTCAAGGAACTTGTCAATGACAAGGCGGATGGTAGCCGCGGAGAGCGGCGAGAACTGCACTATGCGGTCAAAGCGGTTGCGGAACTCGGGGGTGAACACCTGCTTGAGAGCGGCGTTGAAATCCCCGGCGGTGTTCATTGCACCGAACCCGATGCTCAGACGCTCGCTTTCTCTGGCCCCCACATTGCTCGTCATGATCAGAATCACGTTGCGGAAATCCGCCTCGCGTCCCGCACCGTCTGTCAGCTTGCCGTGGTCCATTACCTGCAGCAGCAGGTTAAAGAGCGTCGGATGGGCTTTTTCAATCTCATCGAGCAGGACCACCGAATACGGGTTTTTGGTCACCTGTTCCGTCAGCTGTCCGCCCTCTCCGTAGCCTACATACCCTGCAGGCGAACCGATGAGACGGCTCACGGTGAAGGATTCTGAAAATTCAGACATATCAAAGCGAAGCAGCGGCACATTAAGCGATTTCGCCAGCTGACGGGCCACCTCGGTCTTGCCGACCCCGGTCGGACCGGTAAAGAGGAATGAGCCCATCGGACGCTCCCCGCTCACAAGTCCGGAGCGGGAAACCTTGATGGCGCTCACAAGCGCATCAATCGCTGTATCCTGCCCGAAAACACGTGCACGCAGTTCCCGGTCGAGATTTTCAATTCCGCTTTCCTCGGCAATATAAACCTGATCAACCGGCAGACGGGCAATGTTGGCCACGACCGCCGGCAGACCGGCGGTGCCGACCTCAAGGAGCTCTTCGCTCTCGGAGGACTTTCCCTCCTTTTCATGTTCAAGACGTTCCCGTGCAGCCAGCTGATCGATCACGTCCACGGCCACATCAGGCATGCTGCGGTCAACGATAAAACGCGTCGCAAGCTTTACTGCCTCTCTGACAACGCCCTCACCGTAATGCACACGATGGAACTCCTCATACCTGCCCTTGAGCCCTTCGATGACCTTCACGGCCTCCTCTTCGGAGAGCGGTTTGAGCTCGACACTCTGCACGTAATGCTTCATCGCATCGGAAAGCCGCTGGCGCCACATCTTATGCGTGGTGGAAATCACCACCGGGATCTGAGCGTCTTCAAGCAGACGGCTCAGCGCATTGAGCTGCTCGGCACTGTTTTCCTCGTTGCCTTCGAGCATCGTGTGGACATTATCCAGAACGAGCAGTACGTGCGAAGTCTGATGCAGTGCGGCAATAATCGAGGCAAATTTTTCAGCAAATGCCCCGCGGTAGCGCGAAATAAGGGTTTCAACACGCAGTCTGAGCACACGGCAGCCCTTGAGAAACGCCGGCGCTTCGCCCTTCTGAATCCTCGTTGCAAGGCCGCCGATCAGCGCGGACTTACCGGAACCGGGATCCCCGAGCACAAGCACCTTGTTCTTGCGGCGGCACGACAGAATAAAGAACATCTGTTCGATTTCGTCCTCACGACCCACAAGCGGATCCATCATTCCGCGCTCAGCGAGACTGGTCAGATCGGTGGTGGTCTCAACGAGAATCTCCGGCAGACCGTTCTGCCTAGCATCACTGTCCGGGGACTGCTCAGAATTTTTAAGGAATTTGTTCACATCCACGTCTGGATGGTCGGAGACACTGCGCACACTGGTGATAAGAATTCCGAGCTTGCTTCCCAGATCGGAAACAAGCTTGTCGATCTCCTCTTCGTTGACATTTACCATCTCGGGAGCGTTTTCATCCGGAGGGTCGATTTTCGCCTTTTTCAGTCTCTCCAGAGGCAGAGCGACAGCCAGCGCCTCAGAATGAGCCCAGCTCATATCGCTGCAGATCTGCTGCCGGAGCGCTTCAATCTTCTCCTCGAGGGTGTCTTCTTCTATCCTGTGAGGCTGCCAGTGCTGGGTGAGGATGAACTGGGTCAACTCCGTCATGCTGTCGCGGGAAAACAGAAGATAGAACTGATCCCAGATTCTGTCCATTGCGCCGAGAACCGCTGCCGTGAAATCCTTATCCGCACCGGCCAGATCGGCAAGCCCCGGGAGGGTGGTGTCGAGAACGTGCATGGCGGAAATGTAGATCTTGCCCTCTTGTGTCAGTGCACGGTTTCTGAAAGCACTGAGAACTGTTTTCAAATAAAAAAACCGTGTAAACGGATCAAGATCATCAGCCGTGTAGTCGGACTTGCATTCTCCGCTCCGGAAAACAATCTGCGCGCCACAGCTTCTCAGATACGTCTCAATTTCCACACTCCAGGCGCGAGTGTCAATAGCATCCTGAACACAGAGGAACAAATACTCCACTCTGGTGATCAGCAAATCAATGAACAGCGGAAAGCGCGGCACTTCCGGCGGAAGTTGCGTGTTCAGATACGCCATTCTGGCAAATACAGCATCCAGATCCTGTTCAATATAGTAGTCTTTTTCCATACTCAATCCTAATCACCGTTCCTGAGGCACGCCTTCAGCAACTCTGCACTGCAGAGGGAAACCCGCACTCCGGGAAAGCTGAACCGTCATCTGTGCGCGCATCTGCGCCTCCTCCTGAGTGTCATACTGTCCGGCGAGGCCGACACCTTTGAGGTGCACATTCAGGGTGATTTCCTTCGCTTTTTCCGAGCTGTGGCCGAAAACGCGTATGAGCAGCGCCTCCACCCAGTCAAACGGCGTGACATCATCATTAATGAGCAGTACCAGCCATTTAGTGGCCGGTCTTTCAAGCTGCAGCTCCGCCTTTCGCGAGCCGGTACTCTTTTGAGAGCCTGTTCCCATCTGATCCTCTTAACGCAAACGGTTGTTTTTCAACTTCAGCTATAAGTCTACACGCTTGTGCCGGCAGGCGATTGCAAAAAAAGTCCCTGCGGCGTACTGAGCGCGTCAGGGACTTTTCAGGACGGGAGAGCGGCTTTAGAGAGCCTCTCCCGATGTTCTGTCAGCAGCCTGATCAGGCGGCAAACTGGGCAGCAACGAACTTCCAGTTCACGAGCTTGTCAAAGAACGCTTCGATGAACTTCGGACGGGCGTTGCGGTAGTCGACATAGTAGGCATGTTCCCACACGTCGATCGTGAGCAGCGGCTTGAGACCGTCGGTAAGCGGCGTGGCGGCATTGCTCGTGTTGACGATATCGAGCGTACCGTCAGCCTTTTTCACCAGCCAGGTCCAGCCGGAACCGAAGTTACCGGCAGCACTTGCCGTAAAGGCCTTGCGGAATTCGGCAAAGGAGCCCCACTTGGCATCGATGGCGGCTTTGAGCGCATCGCAGCAGGGTTCACCGCCGCCGTTGGGGGTAAGGCACTGCCAGAAGAAGCTGTGGTTGAAGACCTGAGCGGCGTTGTTGAACACACCACCCTTGGCGGTCTTGATGATTTCTTCAAGGCTCTTGCCTTCAAATTCCGTGCCGGCAATCAGGTTGTTGAGATTGTTGACGTAGGTCTGATGGTGCTTACCCCAGTGATATTCGAGCGTTTCACGGCTCATAGCGGGGGCAAGATCGTCCAGGCCGAAGGGAAGCTGGGGCAAAGTAAATTGGGACATCGTGCTTATCTCCAAAAAATTTTATTGATTGATATATTGTATCACAGTCAACTTTGCCATTGTCTTTACCTAAAATAACTATCTGTAATCCTACGTTTTAACTACCTTTTTGGAAGTGGTGCCGGTGACCTCTGCTGCAATATCCCCGTCCGAGAGCCGGATCGTGAGCGTGTCACCACGGCTGACATCACCGATACTCTCCACAACCCTGTCACCTTTATTCACAAGACTGAAGCCGCGCAGAAGCACTTTGTCCGGATCATACGCACACAGCGCATTGCAGAGTGCATTAAGACGGCTTTCACTGTGCGCGAGCACTCTGGGCACCTGCGTGCCGAGCGAGGCCGAGAGCCGTCTGAGCTGCTGCTCAGCTGCCGCCACCGTTTTTTCGGGCCGCTGCAGACGCTGTGCATACGCTGCAAGAACACTCTCACGGTGTTCGAGTCCGCCGGCCGTCAAAAGGCGCAGTGCATTGATGCCGGCGTCGAGCCGCTGCGCCTTCATCCCGATAACGCGCGGATAGATGGCCTCAAGACGGGAGGCCTGGGCGGTAAGCTCACGGGTTTTCATCAGGAGGTACGTCTCTGGACTGGCAAAGAGTTTTGCCGAGCGCTCAAAACGATTGCCGATACTTTCGAGTGCTGTTTCCGCACTTCTGCGCAGGCGGCTTTCCGCCCCCTCGAGCTGACCGGCAGAGATAACTAGCCGGTTTTCAATCTGCACTAGCTGCCGCTCCTGATAGTCGAGGGTCATTTCCGCTTCGTCGAAAATGCGCTGGAGCTCACTGCCGAGCGAGCGCGAAAACTCATCGAGCCGTTTTTCCCAGAACCGCCCGTCGTGACCGAGCTGCTCGGCGGCTGCTGTCGGCGTGGAGGCTCCGATATCCGCAGCGAGCTGTGCGAGCGTCTCATCCGTCTCGTGTCCGATCCCTGTCACCACCGGTGTACGCATAGCCGCCACAGCCCGCACAACGCGTTCGTCACTGAAGCAGAACAGATCCTCAAACGAACCGCCGCCGCGAACCAGCAGCACCGCGTCGGCGCCAAGCTCATCGGCACGTCTGAGCGCGCGGACAATCCCCGCCGGAGCCTCCTGCCCCTGCACCGGCGTCTCCACGAGCGTCATCCGAACCCACGGCATACGGCGTGCCATCGTGCGCCTGACGTCCTGATAGGCAGCCGCCTGAGCGCTTGTCACTACGGCAATCCGGCGGATAAAGGCGGGAAGCGTTTTTTTGCGTGCACTCTCAAACAGTCCCTCCTGGCGGAGCCTGTTCTTGAGCTGAAGATATGCCTCATACAGAGCACCCAGACCGGCAGGACGCCAGTTGGAGAGGCGGATCTGCAGATCGCCGCCTCTGATGTACACATCCGACTCGCCGAGAATCTCAATGCGGTCACCGTCACGGAACGAGGGTGGATTGCGCCGCTGGGCACCGGCAAAATAAACGCAGCGCACCTGTGCCGCGCCGTCCTTGAGCGTGAAATACACGTGCCCGGACGCATACGCGCGCGAGCAGTTGCTCACCTCGCCGGAAATCCACCAGCCGGTCATCTGCCCTTGGACCGCACGCTGGAGCCGTTCGAGCGCCGCGGCAACGCTGAGCACATTGGCGGCAGGGCGATCCGGTGCCACCGTCGTGCTGCGTTCCCTGTACGCAGGCTCGGGCCGGCGTGTCTGCGCCGAAAAAGCCGTGAGCGGACGCGGTTCGACAGAGCGTGTGACGCCGGGGATAAAACCGCCCGCGATGGCTTCATCGATATCCATCATGGGAATGTCATCAAAGAGATTGGGCGATTCAGACATATCAGGTGCTTCAGTAGGAGTTGATCTGAAAATGCTAGCACGGGCGGCCGCTCAGCGCAGCCCGTCCGTTGCGCAGAAACTGAGAAAAACATTATTTACAAGATATATGTAAAACAGGCAAAGGAAGTCACACATATAGTGTTTTCCGATTTTCAGCTCCCTCCTCTGGCGGTGGATAACTTTCCTCCGACTTATCCACAGGCTGAGTCACCGCGGCGGAGAACGCCCGGACAGCGCAAAAAAGCGGTTTTTCCGATTTCCCGGCGAAATTATCCCCGGCACGGCACAGATTGCCTAAAAAATAGGCAGAAAAAAGATTTTTTTGATTTTTGAAAGACTTACTCTGTTTTTCCCATACTTATCCACAAGTATACCCACACAAATTGGGGAAATTCCTTACAGCCTCTCCTCCGTCGGGCTTTCTCAAATACATATTTTTCCCCGTTTGTCAAGACCTATCACATAAAAGCGTCTAATTTATCCACAACCTTCGTAAAATCACCGATTTGTAAAGTTTTCCACACAAACGGGATCAGAATACGTTCTCTGAATTCGCTGTAGCCCTAGTGCCGCAAGCGTTTCAGAGAATACTTCAAAAGATTTCCAAAAGACGCTCAATCAGCGCTAAACGCCTGTGAGAGCTATAGAGGAGAAAGTTATCCACGAAGTTATTCACAGCCTGAGTGACTTCGCGTGGACAACCTTCCGGCACCGCGGACTTCCAAAAAAGCATCGCCCGCCATGTTTCACCGTGCGCAAAATATCGCTATCATTAATAGTCAGTGCTCGGACACTGAGACCGGTTAGTTCTTTTTTCACGGAATATGTCAGACAAACCACCACGACCTGTGCACTCGACCGAGTGCCTTTTCACACTTCCCGCTCATACCGTTGCGCTCCGCCGGGAGGTACGGCTATGAGTACACAGTCCCGACTTGAGAACTGGATTCACCGCCAGTGGGATCACTTCGGTCTCACGGCCGCTCTGCTGAGTCCCCTGTCTCTGCTTTTTTACGGCATTTCCCGCTCCCGTGCTCACCGCATGCTGCCTCAGAGGCTGCCTGTGCCCGTGGTTGTCGTCGGTAATATCTATGTCGGCGGTACAGGCAAAACGCCTGTCACGATTACGATTGTGCGTGAACTGAAAAAACGGGGCTGGCATCCGGGTATCATCTCGCGCGGCTTCGGCCGTCAGTCAGGCTCCGTTGAACTGGTTACCGGCACCAGCACAGCTGCTGAGGTCGGCGACGAACCGCTTCTGATTTATCAGGAAACCGGCGTGCCGGTTGCTGTCGGACGCCGCCGTTATGAAGCCGGCAAAGCGCTGCTTGCCGCCCATCCCGACATTGACGTCATTGTGAGCGATGACGGACTGCAGCACACGGCACTCGCCCGTGACTTTGAAATTGCTGTTGTCGGCACGCGCGGCCTCGGTAACGGTCTTGTGCTGCCGGCGGGTCCGCTCAGAGAGCCGCCCTCCAGGCTTGACCGTGTGGATGCCATCGTGCTTAACACCAGCAGCGAAGTGATCGTCAAGAGCCGCACCCCGCGATATGCCGCCTCGAGTACGTTCGGCGCCTGCCGTCAGCTCGCCACCGGCCGTACCTGCAGCATTGATGAACTCTCAGGACGCATCGCCGCGGAAAACCTCAAGGTGCTCTCGGCTGCAGGCATTGCCGCACCGGGCCGTTTCTTCGCCATGGTCCGCGCTCATGACATCGATGGTGCCACACTCGAGCTCGGTGACCACTTTGATTTCTCGAGCAACCCCTTCGCCGGACGCGACGAGGACATCATCCTCATCACCGGCAAGGATGCCGTGAAATGCCGCACCCACCCTGAGCTGAGCAAAGACGAGCGGCTCTGGGTTATTGAACTCGATATGCATCTCGACAGCTATCTGATCGACTCCATCGAGGAAACCATCCGTGAGGTGCGCAATCATCCCCGCCCGATACATCCGAAGCTCGCCTGAGAAAAAACGCCGGCCTTCCTGAGAAGACCGGCGTTTTCTTTCTGCTGTCAGTGCTCCTGGCGCGCCGCGTTAAGGTCATAGGCCTTTTCGTAGGAGGAGCCTTTGACCTTGAGCAGCCCCATCACCGTGTGGTAGAGGTTGTCGTGTGTGACCTTCTCTTTGCCGGCAATGCTTCTGAGCTGCTCGACATTGACGCCGTAGTTGCGGATAAAGTCTCCGGAGAACCACATTACCATCGGCACCTCAGTCTGCTCATCAGGCGCCATCCAGTACGGAGCGCCATGCAGGAACAAACCGTCCTCGCCAAGACTCTCCCCGTGGTCAGAGACATAGTAAAGCGCCGTATTGTAGCCCTTGGCCGCCCGCAGGCGTTCAATCAGGCCGGCAAGCACACGGTCGGTGTTACGCACACTGTTGTCGTAGGCAGCCACAATACTTTCGCGTGAGCAGCTGCTCAGGTCGGCATCACGGCACTCAGGCTGATAGAGCTTGTCCTCAGGACCCGAGCGCAGATAGTAGGCGGGGCCGTGCGCAGCCATCATGTGCAGGAACAGCACAGTCGGCCTGTCTGTTGTCAGATGCGTAATGGCGTTGTCAACCTCGGCAAAGAACGCGTCATCAAAACAGTCACCGCCCGGGCAGTATTTATCAACTTTGTTCACCTTGCGCTCAGGCACCTGGTAGGCCGCGCCTTTGCTGCCGGACTGGTTATCAATCCATTCAACTTTGAACCCCGCCCTCTGAAGAACCACCGGAAGCGGCTCCTCGCGCAGAATCTGGTCGCGGTCATAGCTGCGGCGCCCCGACCTGCTGAACATGCAGGGGACGGACACATCCGTACTCGTTCCACAGGCGTGGGCATCCGTGAAATTGATCAGATCCGGAATCTTGCTCAGCTGCGGATTCGTATCCTTAGTGTAGCCGTTCAGTGCCCAGTTCGCCGAGCGGGTGGTCTCACCCACAACGACCACAAACAGGGTCGGCGAGTCAGGGTGCACGGTCATTTCTGGCTTCTCATCAATGACCTCGCGCACCTTTCTGTCTCCAGGCGCTTCATCCTTGACCATGGTACGGATCGAGGAGTAGATCACATTAAAGGGAGCGATATAGTAGCGAAGCGCACGGTTGCCGCGGAAAAGACCTGCCGAATCCTGAAAGGTTGCCGCCACAAGCGCAACAGCGATCCCGACTGCCCCCAGTACAACCGCAACACCCTTGAGAAACCGCCAGCGCACAGTCCTGTCGGGTTTGCGAAGCATAACCGTCGCCGCAACAGGCGGCAGGGAAACAGCCAGAAAGAGCGAAACAGTTTTGAACGACAGATACCCTGTTGCCTCACGCACATCGGTGGCAATGACATTACGCATCATGTCCGCCGTTACCGGCACCCCGTAGAGCAGTGCGCCGCAGTAGGCACCCGCACCGGCGAGGGTCAGAACAATCATCAGAAGCTGGAACACCCTGTGCGGCAGAAATGCCAGCAGCCTGACAAATGCCACCGCCAGCAGCACAAAGACAGTGCCGAGCGCAAGAAAGAACGACCACTTGAAGTTGCCGTTATAAAAAGCGGCGGCACTCTGCCAGAGAGGCCAGTCAAAAACAATAGTCCACCAGAGTGCTGTAAACAGCAGGTACTTTTTCATGAGTTTTTCCGTTTGTTTAACGTAACGCGCAGAGAAAAAGCGCAACCGGGCACTACAGCCGCCCGGCTGCCCGCGTTCTGATTTCCTTCGGACGGAGCCAGAGCGCATATAGTAAAGCAGCCAGCGTCCAGTCGATCAGGAAACTCGCAATGGTATGTGACAAAAAGTGAGCGCCCTGAGAAACTCTCAGTATTGAGCAGAAAATACCGATCAGTAAAGCTGTTCCCAGCCAGAATAACGCTTTTTGGCGTGAGACATCACGCCAGGCGAAATAAAGCACAAAGAGACCGAACCCGGTGCCGGCATGACCTGCAGGCCAGCAGTTGCCCCGGACCCGGGTAAAGTGCAGAACAGGATCGAGTATCGGCTGCTCACCGCCAAAAGGCGTTGTAGACCAGGGACAGAATACGCCTGTGGTACGTTTGAGCCACCAGACGGCAAAAAGCGTCACCAGCAGACCGGTGATCACAAAGGCACTCCTGTGCACCTCAAGTGAGTTACCCGCGCGCACAGCCCGGAATACCAGAAACAGGTAAAAGAATGCGATAACGGCAGGAAATGCCTTGATGAGTTCATGCCCGAAAAATTCCAGCACAGGATGTCCCTGACCGACCCACTCACCGTTGAGCCAGAAGAGCTGACTCACCTGCAGGTCGAGTCCGTGCGGCGGGAATATGAGCAGCAGCACAAGACAGACAAACGGCATCCCGATATTGAACAGATACGAAAACGGTCTCACTGACAACTGATTATACGGCATGATGTTTTCCGGCTGATACAAAAACTGCACCACGCCGGCCGGCTCAACTGAAGTTGGCGCACCGCAGTTTATCCTGCGTGGCTGCATTCGCGCCAAATTTAACAGACCATCTGGTCGGTTGCGTAAATTTCCTGTAAAACAGGACGATAGGCGGATTTCTCACACAGAAATTCAAAAAGGCGGTTATCCTCACAGCTGAGGCGATTCCGCTATACTTTGGCTCATTCACAGAGAAACACTTTGATGCAAATATTTTCTGCCCACTGCGCCGGTATTGCCGGACAGACAGCCGGCAGAGCATCCGTTTCCTGCTGCTGTATTGACAATATTTCTTGATTTTTTGCTGCCTGCCGGCGACGACGGCAGGCTCACTGACGTCTATGAAACCCACCATTATTGATGCACTGGTCTGCCCGGTCTGCAAAGGAAACCTGCACAAGAGCACCGCGGGACGCGAGGAACTGATCTGCCACCGCTGTGCGCTCGCCTTCGAAATCCGCAACGATATCGCTGTTATGATCAAAGACCGTGCCCGTCCTCTGAGTGCTGAAGAGGTTGAACAGTGGCGTGAAAGCAGCACAAAAGTTGTCCAGCAATAAGGTTTGATCAACATGTCCGCCTTTACCGTTCTGATTCCCGCCCGTCTGAAGTCCACCCGTCTTCCGGGCAAACCCCTTGCCGATATCGCCGGCAAGCCGATGGTTGTCCGCGTTGCCGAACGTGCCCTTGCCGCCGGCGCCTCACGTGTGGTGGTTGCTCTTGATGACGCCTCAGTGGAGGCGGCCTGCCGCGTGCACGGCATTGAAACCATCATGACCAGACCGGATCATCTGACCGGTACCGACCGCCTCTCGGAAGCGGTCAGCAAGCTCGGTCTGCACGATGATGAGATCGTTGTCAATGTTCAGGGCGATGAACCGCTCATGCCTGTGGAGGTGATCCGCTCTGTTGCCGGTCTGCTCGCTGAGCGGGACTGTGCCATTGCCACCGCTGCGCATCCCATTACGGATATCGAAGCTTTTATGAATCCCAATGTTGTGAAAGTGGCACTTGACAGCGAAAGCTATGCGCTCACCTTCTCCAGAGCGCCGCTGCCCTACCCGCGCGATCATTTCCGGGATCAGAAACCCGGGCTGCCTGCGGATCTGCCGGCCTATCATCATCTCGGGATCTATGCCTACCGGGTCAAATTCCTCAAGCGTTTCCCCACGCTTGAACAGCCTCCGCTTGAGCGCTATGAAAGCCTCGAACAGCTCCGTGCCCTTTTCTACGGGGAGAGGATTGTCGTGAAGGTTCTCAACGAGGATCTCCCTGCCGGCGTTGACACGCCCGAGGATCTTGAGCGCGTGCGCGCGCACTTCTGCCGGCAGTAACCGGCTCACGAAAATCGCTCACCGATAATCAGAAAGGCGGACTGCGGTCCGCCTTTTCTACTTTTTTTCTAGGCATTTGGGCGAAATGACGCTAAAATGTGGCAGTCTATGCGTGAATCTGCTTGTCACAATCACGCACCGGACGCTTGATTCACCTGCGGATCTGTTGAGTACAGACCGGGCGGTCCCGGAGGTTATCCCCGGATCAAAGCGTCCCCTGTCAACCACTGAAATTCAAGTCATGGAGCTATTACTATGCGTCTTATTCTGATTGGGCCTCCCGGTGCAGGCAAAGGTACTCAGGCCAAATTCATCTGTGAAAAATTCGGTATTCCCCAGATTTCCACCGGTGACATGCTGCGTGCCGCTGTCAAAGCCGGCACACCGCTCGGTCTTGCCGCCAAAGCCATTATGGAAAAGGGTCAGCTCGTCAGCGACGACATCATCATCGGTCTGGTCAAGGACCGTCTGACGCAGCCTGATGCTGCCAACGGCGCCCTCTTCGACGGTTTCCCCCGCACCATTCCGCAGGCTCAGGCTCTGCAGGAAGCCGGTATCCCGATCGACTACGTCCTTGAGATTCAGGTGCCTGACGAGGAAATCGTTGAACGCATGTCCGGCCGCCGTGTTGATCCGGTCTCCGGCCGCACCTATCACATCAAATACAATCCGCCCAAAGTGGAAGGTAAGGACGACGTGACGGGTGATCCGCTCATTCAGCGTGATGACGACCGCGAAGAAGTGGTTCTCAACCGCCTGAAGGTCTACCATGATCAGACCGAAGCACTCGTCGGGTTCTACCGTGACCTCGCCGCGAGCGGCGACAAGAGCGCACCGAAGTATGTGTCCATCTCCGGACTCGGCGCCATTGATGCCATCACGGCCCGTGTGTTTGAGGCCCTGAAGTAATCTTCCGGTTCCTCTCCCGATTGTTTCTGCTCGTCTGAAACCGGTCCGGTTTCAGGCGGGCATTTTTTCTTGGAAGCGACTTTTTGTTGCCTGTTCAAAAAGTTTGAAAAGAGCAGTTTCAGCTGACACATTTGTCTTGCACAGACACAGAAAAGTCGTGTAAAAAGTTCTGTTGTACGTTCTGCCGTACCGGCGCGGATACCGCGCCCGGCAAGTCTGCTCATTTTTTGCGGAAAGGATTTTCACTATGTATCGACAGCTCACCAGGAAAGCCCTCCTGGGAACCATGGCAGTCGCCAGTCTGACCCTCGTTGCAGGGTGCAGTACAAACGGTTTCGGCGGCTTTGCCAACGCCAGCGGATTCACCAATGTCGGCGCCAGCGCGCCTCTTGCCCTGCCCTCCGCCGCCCGTATTGACATGCCGGCAATTCAGGCGCTCAGCGGACAGGGTATTTTCTATTTTGACGACAACAAGGCGGCACGCCTGTATGTGGTTGAAGACAAGGCCAGCCGCGACCAGTACCTCGTCAAGGAAAGCTTCGCTGACGGCGTGCCTCACGGCCTTCCCTGGGGCAACGGTGCTGAAGCGCTTCTTTATGAAGGTGTTGCCGTCAAACCCGAGAATATTCTTTACGCACAGACTGCCCGCGACGGACACCTTGTGGTGAGCTACGGCGATCACGCCGACATGAAGATCAATGTCAAGATCGAAGCCTATAACGTCGAAGGTCTCATGGTTCGTGACTTCCTGCGCACCCGCGGCAATCAGCCCACGCTCTCGGCCTCCTTCATCAATCCTCAGCTCAAATTCCCGAAAGGCTCGATTGCCTACGCCATGACACTCTGGGTGGATAAGGATGAGGTGCTGGTGCCGAACCTGAAAGGCTTCACCGGCACTGACTCCATTGCCGACTTCTCCAGACGTTTCTCCGCCAACACCCCCTACTGCCTGCGCTTTTTACCCGGCAATGTGGTCCAGCCGATGGCCATGGCCTTCAAGGATCCCATTACCCACAAGGTGAGCAAGGTCAAAGGCAAGACGGTTGAAGAGGATCAGGACGGTCGTGTCCAGCTTTACGCAGCCAAAAAGAACACGGTTTTCTGCGGTCGCGAACGTAACGAGGAACTCGCCGATGCCAAATGGACACTCGGCAGTATCAACGGTACCCGCGTGCTCGAGTTTGACTTCCCGGGCAACGTACCCGCCGCCAGCTTCGGGATGACTGAAACCAACCGCCGCCATCTCGGCACCGGTGTGGCGGAAATGAAAGTCTCCGAAGGTCGTCAGCAGAGTACCCGTGTGGTGCCGGTCTATGTCTGGCACAAGGGTGCGCCCGTGCGTGACAGCCAGTTCCGCTTTAATGATGTTGCGGCAAAGACGCTTGAGGCCGCCCTCAATGAAGCTCAGCCCCTGCGCGCCAAATGGGAGGCTGCCAACGAGAACGACGTGATCCGCCGTGCCCGTGCGATCGATGCAGCCAACGCTCCCAAGGTCGTCAAGACGCTGCCGAGCAAGGCCAAAAAGTCCCGCTCCGCCGTCAAAAAAGCTGTGAAAAAGCAGCGCGCAAAGAAAAAGTAATCACCTTCCGGTGACACACTGAAAAATTCACCCCGGTCACTCACACAGAATGACCGGGGTGTTTTATTTGATGGCCTTTCAGATCCGTTCTCCGAACGTCTCCTGCCAGGCATACATCAGAATACCCGTGCCCTCAGCGGCGAGCAGCTTCGGATCTGAGAGAATCCGCCGCCACTGACGTGCGCCCGGCAGTCCCTGCATCAGTCCGATCATATGCCGTGCAACCGCCCGGATCGCCATGACATCATCGGCACAGTTTTCTCTGAGATACCCCGTCATCTTTTCAACGGCTTCAAACTGGGAGTGCACCGCTGGCTCAGTCTCACCGCAGAGTGCGGTATCCACCTGCGAAAGCAGCCAGGGGTTGTGATACGCGGCACGTCCGAGCATCACACCGTCCATCCCCGCTTCGATCAGTTCCGAACTCAGTGAGAGAGAGTCAATCCCTCCGTTGATCACAAAAACCGCATCAGGGAAGGCTTTTTTCAGTTCATACGCGAACTCGCGCCGCAGCGGAGGCACCTCACGGTTCTGCTTGGGCGAGAGACCTTTGAGCCAGGCCGAGCGTGTATGCACAATAAAGTGCCGGCAGCCGGCAGCGTAAACCGTACCGACAAAATCCTCCACAAAGGCAAAGTCCGAGCGGTCATCTACACCGATACGGTGCTTGACCGTGACCGGTTTGTCGGTCGCATCGCGCATTGCCCGCCATGCGGCAGCCACTGTCTGCGGCTCAAGCATCAGACACGCGCCAAAGCTGCCCTTCTGCACGCGCTCAGACGGACAGCCGCAGTTGAGGTTGTACTCGTCGTAACCGTACGCCTCGGCAATCCGTACAGAGGCGTTCAGATCGGCCGGATCAGAGCCCCCGAGCTGCAGAGCCACAGGATGCTCGCACTCAGAGAATCCGAGCAGTTTATCCCGGTCTCCATGCAGGATCGCCCCGGTTGTGACCATCTCGGAGTACAGGCGCGCACGTCTGCTGAGTGTTCTGTGAAACACGCGGCAGTGCCGGTCTGTCCAGTCAAGCATCGGTGCAACACAGAATAAAAAATCCTTTTTCTCTGAAGACATCTCAGTAGCAGTTATCGGTAGTGGTTACACAAAAAAGCCGGTCGCTTTGTGTTGGTACGGCCGGCTAAAAAACGTTCAGGCAAGCTGATCTCCGTCTACATATACCCAGGTGTCACCCGCCCGGGAGAAACGGCTGCGCTCTTTCATGACGATGGCGCCGCGGGAGGTCCGCGCCTTTGCAGTAAAAGTCACAGTGGCACTGTCACCGGACTCTGAACTCTCGTGCACGGTAAGCGAAATCCACTTCGGACGCGGCTCCCCGGGCTCAAAGAGCTGCTCAGGTCGTGTCTGTGCCGCCCAGGTCTTCAGAACGTACTCATCCAGACCGAGCGCATAGGCACTGTATCGCGAGCGCATCAGAGCCTCTGCCGAAGGTGCCGGCGCGCCCTGATGCAGCGGCGCGCAGCACGATTTGTACGGCAGTCCGCTCCCGCAGGGGCAGGGCCCTGCAGTGAGCGGCGCTTTTGCAGCTTTAGCCATTATTCACCGCTTTCACCGAACTCGTTCTGTTCGGCGCGGGCGGCACGCTTGCGTTCGTGCTCCTTGAGGTAGCGCTTGCGCAGGCGGATCGATTGCGGGGTGATTTCCACCAGTTCGTCGTCGTTGATGAATTCCACGGCGCTTTCAAGCGTGAGCTTGACCGGCGGCACCAGACGGATGGCTTCGTCGGTACCCGAAGCACGGATGTTGGTGAGCTGCTTGCCGCGGATCGGATTCACAACGATGTCATTGTCACGGGAGTGTTCACCGATAATCATCCCCTCATAGAGTTTGTCACCCGGGGAGACGAACAGACGGCCGCGTTCCTGAATCTTCCAGAGCGCGTAGGCCACAGCCTCACCGTCGTCCTGGGAGATAATCACGCCGCTGCGGCGTTCGCCGACATCACCGCGGCTGATGGGGCCGTAATCGTCAAACACGTGGCTCATAATGCCTGTGCCGCGGCACATCGTCAGGAACATGCTCTGGAAACCGATCAGGCCGCGGGCCGGAATACGGTATTCAAGACGCACACGACCCTTGCCGTCAGGCTGCATATCCTGCAGTTCACCCTTGCGGCGGCCGAGTTCTTCCATCACGCCACCCTGGTGTTCCTCTTCGACGTCGACCGTCAGCAGTTCATACGGTTCCATCTTCACGCCGTTGATCTCCTTGAGGAGCACGCGCGGACGGGACACAGCCAGTTCATAGCCTTCACGGCGCATATTTTCAAGCAGAATCGTCAGGTGCAGTTCACCGCGGCCGGCAACTTCCCAGACGGTTTCGTCGCTGGTGGGACGCACACGCATGGCCACGTTCGACTTGAGTTCACGCTCGAGACGTTCGCGGATCTGACGGCTCGTCACAAACTTGCCTTCACGGCCGGCGAGCGGCGAGGAGTTAACCTGGAAGTTCATCGTAAGCGTCGGTTCGTCAACCTTGAGCATCGGCAGCGCTTCAGGCTGGGCAATATCAGTGATGGTGGTACCGATGGCAAGCTCTTCAATACCGTTGACGAGCACGATGTCACCGGCTTCAGCTTCATCGACGAGCTTGCGGTCAAGCCCTTCGAAGGTCAGAATCTGGTTGATCTTGACGCGCTTGGGCGTGTCCTCGGGGCCGTTCATGATGGCCACTTCCTGATTGGGATGCACGCGGCCGCGGTGCACACGGCCGATACCGATCTTGCCGACGTAGCTCGAGTAGTCGAGCGAGCAGATCTGCAGCTGCAGCGGCGCATCCGGATCATCATCACGCACCGGAACGTATTTGATCACGGTGTCAAACACGGCACGCATGTCACCGATCTTCTTGAGTTCCTCAACATCGGTGGTGTAGCCGGCAAAACCGTTCAGAGCAGAGGCGTAGATCACGGGGAAGTCAAGCTGATCCTCCGTGGCGCCGAGCTTGTCAAAGAGGTCGAACGTCTGGTTCACCACCCAGTCAGGGCGGGCACCGGGGCGGTCAATCTTGTTAACCACAACAATAGGCTTGAGGCCCTGTGCAAGCGCTTTACGCGTCACAAAGCGCGTCTGCGGCATAGGACCTTCAACAGCGTCAACCAGCAGCAACACGCCATCGACCATAGAGAGCACACGCTCAACCTCACCGCCGAAGTCGGCGTGACCCGGGGTGTCGATGATGTTGATGTGCGTACCCTGGTACTGAACAGCACAGTTCTTGGACAAAATGGTAATGCCGCGTTCACGTTCCAGATCATTGGAGTCCATCACGCGTTCAGCAACCTGCTGATTTTCGCGAAAGGTCCCCGCGCTCTGGAGCAGACGGTCGACCATTGTGGTTTTACCATGGTCAACGTGGGCAATAATGGCAATGTTACGAATCGCTCGAGTCATGAATTTTCTCGGTTAAATGCAATAAGTCTTTCAGGATGAAGAACGCCCCGGTCCTGGACCCGGGCAGTTCCCAACAGATTTTTCTCTGGGCCATACACGCGAACACGACCGCGCACGGACAATCCCAGTGCAAGACGCTGCCCTTGCATAAACCGCTTCTCCCCCTCGGACGTCAGTCCGACGGCAGGCAGCGACTGCAACAGCGCATCTGCAGGTTCCAGTTTTTCGCGTGCCAGCTCAGCGCTGCCGCACGCTTCAAGCGCCTCAAGCGTCACTGCACGGTCAATGGTCAACTCCCCAACCATTGTCCGGCGCAGCGCCACCAGATGCGCTCCGCATCCGAGCGCCTCGCCGATATCCTCGGCAAGCACACGGATGTATGTTCCTTTACTCACCCGGGTGAGCATCGTGAAGTGCGTGCCGTCAAAGTCCTTCACTTCAATCGAGTGAATGGTCACCTGACGCGCTTCACGTTCCACCACCTCTCCGCGGCGGGCAATCTCATAGAGTGCCTCACCATTCCTTTTCAGGGCGGAGTACATCGGCGGAATCTGACTGATGACGCCCGTAAACCGGGCGGCAACGCGTTCGACATCCTCTGCACTGACAGTCACCGGACGCTCCTGAAGGATTTTCCCTTCCGCATCGCCCGTATCTGTCGTCACACCCAGCCTGACACGGGCCTCATAGGCCTTGTCCGCATCAAGCAGGTCAGCGGAGAATTTTGTTGCGTTTCCAAAACACAAAGGGAGAAGCCCCGTTGCCATCGGATCGAGCGTACCCGTGTGTCCGGCCTTCTGAGCATTGACCAGACGGCGGGCGCGCTGCAGTGCGGCATTGGAACTCATCCCCTGCGGTTTGTCGAGCAGCAAAACGCCATCGATATTCTCACCACGCCTGGCCACGCTTAGCGCTCCTCAGGCGTGTCAGCCATGGCTTTGCGGATGAGCTTATCCATTTCAAAGCCCCGCTGCACGCTGTCATCGTGCACAAAGTGCAGAGTAGGCACAGTGTGAATCGTATAGTGCCTGAAGAGATGGTTTCTCAGCATGCCGGCTGCGGCATTGAGCCCCTGCGTGCACTTTTCACTGTCTGCGCCGAGCACGGTGAAAAACACACGTGCATGAGCATAATCGGGTGTGATTTCACACCCTGTGATTGTGACCAGACCGACACGCGGATCGCGCACTTCTCTGGGAATGAGCATGGCGAGATCCTTTGCAATCTGATCAGCCACTCTCAGGGAGCGGCCGGGTTTTTTCGGTGCCATTTGAGGCGCCTCCTTCATTTCTCACTGCTGCGCGGGACGACCCGGGTGGCGGAACTCAGTCCGCAGACCGTCTGCCGTCCCGGCAGTTCAAGGGAAATCAGTCAAGCGTACGGGCCACTTCGGTCACTTCGAAGACTTCGAGCTGATCGTTTTCACGGATATCATCGTAGCCCTTGAGCGAGAGACCGCATTCCTGGCCGGCCTTGACTTCGCGGACGTCGTCCTTGAAGTGCTTCAGACTTGCCAGTTCCCCTGTCCAGATCACCACGTTGTCACGCAGCAGACGCACGGAGGCGTTGCGGCGGACCACACCGTCGAGCACACGGCAGCCGGCAATGTTGCCGACCTTAGGCACGCGGATGATCTGACGGATTTCCACCAGACCGAGATTGGTTTCGCGCAACTCGGGCTTGAGCATGCCGCTCAGAGCAGCCTTAACGTCATCGACAGCATCGTAGATGATGTTGTAGTAGCGGATATCAATACCGGCCGTTTCAGCAACCTTGCGGGCCTGGGCGTCAGCACGGACGTTAAACCCGATGATCACACCGCCGGAAGCGGTGGCGAGGTTGACGTCAGACTCGGAAATACCGCCCACAGCGGCATGCACCACCTGAACGCGGACTTCATCATTGCTCAGCTGGGTAAGCGCATGGATGAGCGCTTCCTGAGAGCCCTGAACGTCAGCCTTGATAATCAGGGAGAGCGTCTTCACTTCGCCTTCCTTCTTGTCGTTGAAGAGGTTGGCGAGGTTCTGGGCATGCTGCTTGGCGAGCTTCTGATCACGGGACTTGCCCTGACGGAAGAGCGAAATTTCACGTGCTTTGCGTTCATCGTCAAGCACGAACATTTCCTCACCGGCATCAGGCACACCCGAGAGACCCTGAATTTCCACAGGAATCGACGGACCGGCGGACTGCACGGCACGGCCGATTTCGTTAATCATTGCACGCACACGGCCGAATTCATTGCCCACGAGAACAATGTCACCGCGGTGCAGCGTGCCGGACTGAACGAGCAGAGAGGCGACAGGACCGCGACCCTTGTCCAGACGCGATTCAATCACGATACCGCGTGCGGGACCTTCCTTGGGCGCCTTGAGTTCAAGCATTTCGGCCTGAAGCAGAACGTTTTCGAGCAGCTCGTCAATACCCTGACCGGTCTTGGCGGACACCGGACAGAACGGAACGTCTCCGCCCCAGTCTTCAGGCATCACGTTGTTGGCAACGAGTTCCTGCTTGACACGATCGGGATTAGCTTCGGGCTTGTCGATCTTGTTGATCGCAACCACGAGCGGCACATTGGCGGCACGGGCGTGAGCAATAGCCTCCTTGGTCTGCGGCATCACACCGTCGTCGGCGGCCACAACCAGAATCACGATGTCGGTGGACTGAGCACCGCGGGCACGCATAGCCGTAAAGGCCTCATGACCCGGGGTGTCCAGGAACGTCACAATACCGCGCGGGGTCTTGACGTGATAGGCACCGATGTGCTGCGTAATGCCGCCGGCTTCACCCGCGGCAACCTTGGCACGGCGGATGTAGTCAAGCAGCGAGGTCTTGCCGTGGTCAACGTGACCCATGATGGTCACCACAGGCGGACGCGGCAGCGCTTCGTAGTCATTGTTGTTCTGCAGTTCGCCGAGGATCGCTTCAGGATCATCCGGCTTGGCAGCGATGGCGTTGTGACCCATTTCCTCCACGATCAGCATCGCGGTGTCCTGATCAAGCATCTGATTGATCGTCACCATCTGACCCATCTTCATGAGGGTCTTGATGACTTCAGTGGCCTTGATGGACATTCTGTGGGAAAGATCCGCCACGCTGATGCTTTCAGGCACTTCCACATCGCGCACCACCGGTTCCTGAACCTGCGGCTGGGCGGGTTCGTGACGGCGGTTGCGATCCTGACTGCGGCGGCCGCGGGCGGTACGCCACACATTTTCGCCGCTGTCATCCTCGCCGCGGGTCTTGATGGTGCGGCGATGCTGCCCTTCTTCACCCCAGCGGTCGCGGTTGCCGCCCTTCTTCTTATCGGAAGGATGGCTCTTCTTTTCGGTGTGCACACCTTCATCGGCCGCATCAAAACCGGCCGGGCGGGTACGGCCTGCGGGACGTTCCTTACGCTCCGTGTGCTGCGCGTTGCCGTCGTTACGGGCTTTGCGGGACTCGCTGCTGTTGCGCTTGTCGCCACGGGCTTCGTTACGGCCGGCATTATCGGCCTTGCGAGCGTCGCGGTGATCGCGACGGCTGTCCTTGCCGTTATGCTCGGACGAGCCGTTAGCGTCTTTCTTGGATTCCTGGGCAGACGGCTTAGCTTTCTTAGCCGTCATAACACCGGAGCGGCGCGTCATCATTTCACGAATGTTACGCGCTTCTTCTTCAGCCTGGCGGCGCGCATCTTCACGACGTTGAGCCTCTGCGTCCGCTTCTGCTTGAGCTTGATCTTGCATACGTTTGGCCTTTGCGGCGGCCACCTCCGCTTCGAGTTTTGCTTTCTCGGTTTCACGACGCGCCGCCTTGACAGCTGCTTCATTATCCGAGGCTTCTTGTTTCAGGGCTTGTTCACGGGCGTGAGCTGCTTCAGCCTCACGCTTTGCAGCTTCAGCACGCTGCTGAGCGGCAACACGTTCGGCTTCCTCACGGGCGCGAGCTTCTTCGGCAGCACGACGTTCGGCCTCTTCACGGGCGGCCTTCTCGGCTGCCTCACGGGCCTCACGTTCTGCTGCCTCCCGGCGTGCGGCCTCTTCTGCGGCTGCACGCGCTTCGGCCTGCAGTTTTGCCGCTTCTTCAGCCATTACCTGAGGGTTCTTGACAAAAACACGCGTACGTCGAACTTCAACAGGAATGGCGCGGGCACGGCCCTGACCATCCTGCTGCTTGACAACAGTATTTTCTTTGCGCGTCACCAGAATCTTGCGCTGCGGCTGGCTTGTGCGCTCCTGACGAAGGCTGTTGAGAAGGCGGGTTTTATCGCTTTCACTCAGTTCATCGGATTCACTTTTTTTCGCAACGCCGGCAGCCTTGAGCTGGGCAAGCAGCGTTTTAGCCGCCACTTTGAGTTCCTGTGCAAATTCACTTACTGTTTTGCTAGCCATATATTCTTATCTCCTTTGCACCGCTGCCGGAGTCTGAAGTCTGCTGCTAACGCCGTACTTCACTCAACAGCACCACCGGTGCTTACGCCGCCGTCGGGCATCACGTGGAAAAGCTCTTTCAGCCTACGACTCAATCAGAAAGAGCCTTGTCCCGGAAACGGCCCGAGGGCCGGCCGGATTAAGGGGCTGAGCGGGAGGATTGCTCCTTCACACCGCTCAGAATCCATTGTGAGTCTCACGGTTATTCAAACCAGTGCTCACGGGCCACCATAATCAGTTTGGATGCACGATCAGCCTCAATGCCTGTCATTTCCACCAAGTCATCCGTGGCCAATTCAGCCAGGTCATCAAGCGTCTTGATGCCGTGGCTCACCAGCTTACTAGCCAGATCGTTATCCATGCCTTCCATGGTCAGAAGAGGTTCGTCAGCCTTGCGCAGATTTTCTTCGCGGGTAATGGCATCCGAGAGAAGCTTGTTACGGGCACGCTGACGGAGCTCATCGATCGTTTCCTTGTCAAAGGCTTCGATGGCATAGAGTTCCTTTTCAGGCACGTAGGCAATTTCTTCAACGCTCGAGAAGCCTTCATTGATGAGCACGTCTGCGGCGGCTTCATCAATATCAAGGCTGTCCATGAATTCAACGCGAAGTTTGGCAATTTCCTCATCACGCTTTTCGGTGGCTTCCGCTTCCGTCATGATGTAGATCTGCCAGCCGGTCAGTTCGCTTGCAAGGCGCACGTTCTGACCGCCGCGACCGATGGCCACAGCCAGGTTATCCTCGGCAACCACGACTTCCATCGTGTGCTGTTCTTCAATCATGACAATGGACTGCACCTTGGCCGGTTCGAGAGCACCGACCACAAACTGGGCGGGATCCTCATTCCAGGGCACAATGTCCACACGTTCGCCGGCGAGTTCGTTCGTGACAGCGTTCACACGCGAGCCGCGCATACCGACACAGGTACCGATCGGATCAATACGGCGGTCCTTCGCATGCACAGCGATCTTGGCACGCATGCCGGGATCGCGGGCGGCAGACTTGATCTCAAGCAGACCTTCTTCAATTTCCGGCACTTCCAGTTCAAAGAGCTTCTTGAGGAATTCGGGCGAAGTACGGGAAAGAATGACCTGACGACCCTTGTTGAGTTCAGCCACATGGTCAACATAGGCACGAACACGGTCGCCGGTGCGAAGATTTTCGCGCGGGATCATCTGTGAACGGGGCAGACGGGCCTCAAGGCGGCCGATTTCCACAATCGCTTCGTTTTTATCGATGCGTTTGATGGAACCCGTGACGATGCTTTCGTTGCGGGCCAGGAATTCCTTCAGAATCTGTTCACGTTCGGCATCACGCAGACGCTGCAGAATCACCTGCTTGGCATCCTGAGCAAAACGGCGGCCGGTCGTGTCCACATCGATCACTTCAATTTCGCGTTCGATGTAGTCACCGGGCTCGATACCGGGGTTGTCATCGACAACATCCGAGTACATTTCCTGACGGTCAGGCTCCTGCAGCCCCTGCTCATCGGGAACGACGAGCCAGCGGCGCTGAGCCTTGAATTCACCGGTGACGCGGTCAACATGAACCACGACATCGGCATCCTCACCCGGGAACTGACTCTTTTTCAGAGCACTGGCCAGGGCCTGTTCCAGAACACCGAAAACGATGTCCTTTTCAACGTTCTTTTCGCTCGCCAACACTTCCACGAGCTCAAGCATCTCACGACTATTCATCTCTGGGTCACCCCTTAAAATTCAATTCAGCAATAAGATTCGCATGGTCGACAGCACTGAGTGCGAACGTCACTCGAATCGGATCTGCAGCAACCACTTTTTTCTTGCGGTTACGTAGTGCTGCCACCCCCGGCGTGCGGGCCACATTGACTTCAAAATAGTCAAATGTGATCTGCTCCTCACCGGGCTCACCTTCAATTCCCACAATCCGGCCGTCGAGTTTGCGGCGGCCTGCTTCAGGGAAACCTTCCGCATGGATGGGAGCATAAAGTTCCACATGGGTGAGCTCACCCGTGAAGCGCTTCCAGTCCTGCACCCGCTTGAGCGGACGTTCCACACCCGGAGAGGAGACCTCCAGACGTTCATAATCAACCCCTTCCACGGTAAAAACGTGGGAGAGCTGATCACTGACGCGTTCGCAGTCATCAAGCGAAATGCCACCTTCGGCCAGCGTGTCGATCGTGACGCGCACAAGGCCGCGGGCCAGGCGTTCACAGTCAACAAAGTCATAGCCCATACCGGTTACGGTGGACTCGACGAGCTCATTTAAGGCTCCAGCATAAGACATTGAGCAAGGTTCCTTATATCGAAGAAATTGTGATGTCGAATTGAGGGTTTACTTTCTTCATCGGTCCGGCCGCCCTTTTCTGTGCAATCTGCACAAAAAAGCGGAGCAGAACCAAAAAAAAATGGGCAAACGCCCATTCATAGACCCTTTCACGTCAGCAATTCAAGGTGCTCTGCACAACGTGTCACAGACACGCTATCAAAGAGCACACTTCACACCGACAGGGTAACAGCAGAGCCGGCCGGTGAAAACACCAGCAGCACCCGCTGCCTGAACTTCATTCCTTGACATACTCTCACTGCGGTTTGCCACACACAGTAAAAGCATAATCCCACACCAGGAGGGACTACCCAGGATGACGAGGAATGGCGTGATTTTATGAAAAAAAGCGCCTGAGTGCAAGCGCTCAGACGCTTTTTTCTGCATTTTCAATAAGTTTCCGGCTTATTGATGTTTGCGCCCGGGGCGCTTGCGCTGGGTGGGACGGTCACTCATATCACGGGCCTCCCACATCGGCACACCGGTGCGGTCAGACTGCCCCTGAGTAAAGCGTCGACCCTTGCGCTGAGTACGCTCAGCCCCCTCTTCCGTCCGTCCGTGTCCATACGTTGTCTCACGCATCACACGGGCACGCTGACGGGCCTGGGCCTTTTCAGCCTTCTTTTCCTCAGCCTTCTCAGCCGCCATGGGTTGAAGCGTCTTTTCCTGCGCTTTCAGCTCGAGCATCCATGCGCGAACCTGTTCAGGGGTGAGCTCCATGCGGCGGCCGCGCGGCAGCGATTTCGGCAGCGACACGGCGCCGTAGCGGATACGGATCAGACGGGACACGGTCTTGTTCGCTGCCTCGAAGATACGACGCACTTCGCGGTTGCGGCCTTCCTTGATCTGGACACGATACCAGTGGTTCATGCCGGTGCCGCCCTCATCAGTAATCAGGTCAAACTTCGCCATACCGTCTTCGAGTTCGACACCGTTCTGCAGTTTGAGCAGCTCTTCGGCTTCAAGCTCACCGACAATTCGCACTGCGTACTCGCGCTCGATTTCGTAGCGCGGATGCATCAGCCGGTTGGCAAGCGCACCCGACGTCGTAAAGAGCAGCAGACCTTCCGTGTTAAAGTCCAGACGGCCAACGGCCACCCAGCGGGCGCCGCTGACACGCGGCAGCGCATTGAACACGCTCGGACGGCCTTCGGGGTCGTCACGCGAGACGATTTCCCCGGCCGGTTTGTGGTACATGATCACACGGGGTGTAGGTTCCGTTTCCGCACGGCGGCGCACCAGACGGCCGTCAACGCGGATCATATCCTGCGGATTGACGCGGTCGCCCAGCGTGGCGGTCTTCCCGTTGATCGTGACGGTGCCCGTCTCAATCAGAGCTTCCATCGCACGACGCGAACCCAGACCTGCATCAGCAAGCACCTTCTGCAGTTTTTCTGTCGGCAGGTCGCCCTGAACAGCCGCACGGGCACGGTCGATGATATCAAGCGCAAGAGGACGCTCGGCGAAACCGCCGTAAAGATCATCATCAGCCATATCGGCAAAAGCGTCGCGCGGCGTGCTCAACCGGGCACGTTCTTCACGGCTCTGGCTGTCCGTGCGCTTTTGCGGGCGGCGGAACGGGGTACGTTTTTTCTCAGCCGAATATCGGTCATCACGACGAGAGCGCTGAGGACCACGATTACTTGTTTTCAACTTCTGTCTCCTTCGGGAGATTCACTATATCGTCAGGGGCCGCCACGGAGGACTCACCGTCCTCCTCCGGCGTGTCGGCTTCCTCATCAAAAAGATTCGGGAGCCCCAGGGGAAATTCTGGCTCTGGGTTATTTTCAATAGCAGGGAGTTCCGACAGACTCTTTAACCCAAGGTCATTCAAAAACTGGCGGGTTGTGCCCAGCAGGGCCGGACGTCCCGGGGTTTCACGGTACCCGAGCGTCTCCACCCACCCTCTTTCTTCGAACTGGCGCAGTACATTGGCATTGACGCTGACGCCGCGGATTTCTTCAATGTCACCACGCGTCACAGGCTGCTTATAGGCAATGATGGCAAGCACTTCGAGTGCAGCGCGGGAATATCGTGCCGGGCGCTCCTCCTCAAGGCGGAGAATAAACCGCGACACCTCATCAATGGTCTGAAACCGCCATCCGTTCCCCAGCTCGACAAGTCTGAGTCCGCGTTCGGACCAGTCCTGCTGCAGGGCGTGAAGATGCTCTTTGATCGTCTTGGCACTGTAGCGGTCATCAAAGAGCCGCCGCAGTTCGCGCACAGACAACGGCTTTTTGGCACTCAGCAGAGCGGCCTCTAAAACCAGTTGAGGAGTAAGCTCGGGCATCTTGGGAGGATTCTCGTATTGGATGGACAATTTCGCTTTAGCGATATTGTACAAATGTTCCGCAGCCGGGACTGTGTTTTCGGTTCAGCAGACAGCAGTATCTGCCAGATTTCACCGGAGCTGATGTATCCGCTCAGTTCGGAAAGGAGCGTGCATTCTCTCACAGTAGCACGGCCGATGCAAGGCGTCCGGCGTTTTGTCTGCGCTCAAAACCAAACCGGAATCAAAAATGCCTCCTTCCGGATTAACTATACTTTTCCGTACGGACCATTCCATCCTGACACTGACCACTGAGGAGACAGTATGTACGACCTTATTCTGAAAGGAGCGCATGTCGTTGACCCGCTCAACGGCATCAACCGCATCTGCGATATCGCCATCGAAAACGGCAGCATTGCCGCCGTGGAACCTGACATTTCCGCCGCGGCAAAGGAAACCATCAATCTCACCGGTCTGGTGGCGCAGCCTGGCATCATCGACAGTCATGTCCATCTGGGCAGCATGTGGGGATCGCCGTTCGGGCCCAGAATGCTGGCCATGGCCGGCGTTACCACTGCACTGGATATGGCCGGACCGCTCGAGGATATTCTCGACAACACACCGCAGTATGGTGCCGGCATCAACATGGCCATTCTGCAGTTTGCCTCTCCGCCTTTTACCTTCCGCAACAACACGCCCGGAAAAGCCGAAATGATCGATCTGATCGACCGCTCGCTCGACGAAGGCGCTCTGGGAGTCAAGCTGCTCGGCGGACACTATCCGCTCACGCCCGCCGTATCAGCCACGCTTGTCGAAACCGCTCTTGAACGCCGGGCCTATGTCGCCTGGCACGCCGGAACCAGTGAGCACGGCTCGAACATTGAAGGCATGATGGAGGCGGTGGAAATGGCAAACGGACATCCACTCCACCTCGCACACATTAACGCCTACTGCCGCGGTGCCGTCCATGACAGCATTGATGAGGCACGCACTGCGATTG
The DNA here is from genome assembly GCA_905194315.1 of uncultured Sutterella sp. GTDB lineage: Bacteria > Pseudomonadota > Gammaproteobacteria > Burkholderiales > Burkholderiaceae_F > Sutterella. The sequence goes on from CAJJRX010000004.1 coordinate 98,557, forward strand.
AACTGCTGAAGAAAAATCCGAACATCTTCTCTGAGAGCTATGTTTCGCCGAAAAACGGGACACGGCTGACCTGTGACGAAAACGGACAGGTCCAGTCCAAAGTGACAGGAAACTGTCTGCGGCATTTCGGCTTCAGTGAGGACAAGGCAGGCATCCGTGCGGCACTTCTGGCCCGCAAGGCTTTTGCCGTGTACGATGCGGGCGGGTACTCGGATCTGATGACCGGCGAAGAGGCTGTCAGATACTGGGAGGCCAGTAATACTGATGTTGGCGGCAGCTTCAACATCAATCCGCCTATTCCGCGTATTCTGCTCTCTCAGGCCAGGCGTGACGACGGCGCTTTTGTGGTCGACGCCATCTCCACTGACGGCGGCTGCATCCCGAGAAATGTCATCCTTTCACAGGGACTTTCACTGGTGAAGCTGGATGTGCTGACACTGCCGGAGTTTGCTCAGAAGACCTCTCTCAATCCCGCACGTATGCTCAGGCTGACACAGAAAGGACATTTCACTCCCGGCGCGGATGCCGATATCACAGTCTACGACTATGCCACACAGAAACCCGTAGCCAGTTTCGTAGCCGGTAAACGGGTTCTCTGGGACGGCAAGGTGCTCGGGCACAAAGCGACAGTCATCTGCACTGAACGCGGACGTAAAGCCATTGAAAACCGGGGACTTAAAGCCATTGTGGTCGATCCCGGCGAGCAGATTGACCGTATCCGGGCGCTCTGACCGGATCATCAGGCAGGTGTCGCACAGCGCGCTGCGGCATCTGCCGCTAAAAACATCCTGCAGCTGCGCTCAGGCAGAGATCAATACGGATTTTGCTTACTGTTCCGTGTACTGTCCTGTGTACTAATCAGCGGTACACTTTCCTGAGATTTATGCAAAGGCAATTTTCCCTGAAAGGCCTGTGGGAGTAAGTAGAAGGTGAGAAGAAGCGAGAAGCTGTGAGAAGCTGTGAGATGAGGTGCCTGGCGGAAGGAGTGGGATTTGAACCCACGATACGGTATAACCGTATACCGGATTTCGAGTCCGGCGCATTCGACCTCTCTGCCATCCTTCCGGCTTTGAGCATAGAGGAGAAATCTTACAGAACGGAATGACTTTTGTCAAACAGCCGGAGAGATTTCTCCTCACTCAAAATGGTTATCAGTGAGCAAAAAGTCCGTCTTCACAAGGAACGAGCTTTTCCACACCGTCCATGAACGGACGCAGCGCTTCAGGCACCGTCACGGAGCCGTCAGCATTCTGATAGTTTTCGAGCACCGCCACGAGCGTGCGGCCGACAGCAAGGCCGGAACCGTTGAGGGTGTGCACATACTGGGTCTTGCCGTTTTCATCCTTGAAGCGGGTACCCATGCGACGGGCCTGGAAGTCTTCACAGTTCGAGCACGAGGAGATTTCACGGTAGGTGTTCTGGGCAGGCAGCCAGACTTCAAGGTCATAGGTCTTCGTCGCCCCGAAGCCCATGTCACCGGTGCACAGCGTAATCACACGGTACGGCAGGCCGAGCTTCTGCAGAATCATTTCCGCATTGTGCGTCATCTCTTCGAGTTCACGGTAGGAATCTTCAGGACGCGTGATACGAACCATTTCAACTTTGTCGAACTGGTGCTGACGGATCATGCCGCGGGTATCACGGCCGTAGGCACCGGCTTCCGAGCGGAAGCAGGGCGTATGAGCGGTAACATGCAGAGGGAGATCCTTGGCCTTGAGCATCATGCCGGCAACCTGATTGGTCAGGGTGACTTCAGCAGTCGGCACGAGGTACATCTGTTCGCCCTCACCCGTGGCACCACCCTTCTTGGCGGCAAAGAGGTCTTCTTCAAACTTGGGGAGCTGACCCGTACCCTGCATCGTGGACGCAGTCACAATATACGGGGTATAGCATTCGATATAACCGTGTTCATGGGTGTGCGTGTAAAGCATGAACTGGGCAAGAGCACGGTGCAGACGGGCAATCTGGCCGCGCATAAAGCAAAAGCGCGAACCGGATTCCTTGGCGGCCGTATCAAAGTCCATACCGAGCGGAGCACCGACATCGACGTGGTCCTTCACTTCAAAGTCGAAGCTGCGCGGGGTACCCCAGCGACGGACTTCAACATTTTCCGTTTCATCCTTGCCGACAGGCACGCTCTCGTGCGGCAGGTTCGGCACACGAAGCATGAGGTTGTTGAGCTTGGTGAGGATTTCGTTGAGCTCGGTTTCCAGACCGGCAAGTGTTTCCGGCAGGGTGGCGGCTTCCTGCATCAGAGCGGTAGCATCTTCACCGTTTTTCTTAGCCATGCCAATCTGCTTGGAAAGCGCATTGCGGCGGGCCTGCAGTTCTTCAGTTTTCACCTGAACAGCTTTACGGGCCGCTTCAAGGCTGTTGAATTCTTCTTCGGGGAAAACAAAACCACGGGTGGCAAGACGGGCCACCACTTCAGGGAGCTGCTTTCTCAGCAAATTTTGGTCGAGCATAGAAACCTCTTTTTTAGCTGCAGGTACTAAAGAACCGCAGCAATTTATAAACAAACAGTTTGGAGAGAGTCACTGACTCTCTCCAGTAACCGGTACAGTGGCAGCGGATCGCTTCAGTACAGAAATCTCTGTCTGGTGCTGATCGGACAGCCGGAGTAATGGCGATATTGTTAAATATTATAACAACCTGAGCTATTCACTAAACAGGATTGCCCTGTCCGCGTTTACGCCCTTTACCCTGTCTGTGTGCCTCTTCATTGAGACCCTGAAGGTAATCGAGCTTTTCAGCAATCTTCGTCTCAAGTCCGCGATCCGTCGGGTGATACCACTTTTTACCTTCCAGACCTTCAGGAAGATAGATCTCCCCGGCGGCAAACGCCCCCGGCTCATCATGGGCATAACGGTATCCGGCATGATAACCGAGATCCTTCATCAGCTTCGTCGGGGCATTCCTCAGATGCATGGGCACCGGACGGGAAATGTCCTTCTTCACAAAGCTCCTCAGCTCGTTATAGGCGTTGTAGACCGCATTACTCTTGGCTGCACAGGCCAGATAAACCACAGCGTTGGCAAGGGCGAGTTCCCCCTCAGGCGAGCCAAGTCTTTCAAAAACGGTCGCGGCATCCACCGTAATCTGCAGAGCACGCGGATCCGCCAGACCGATATCCTCAATAGCCATACGCTGCAGACGCCGCGCAATATAGAGCGGATCAGCACCGCCGTCGAGCATTCTGCACATCCAGTAGAGTGCCGCATCAGGATCGGACCCGCGAACAGACTTGTGCATAGCGCTGATCTGATCATAGAAATTGTCACCGCCCTTGTCGAAGCGCCGCAGCGTTGCCGGAGTGGTTTTGCGCAGGAAGGCGGCATCAACGATTTCCACCTTGCGCTCCTGCGCCATTGTGCAGGTTACATCAAGGGCGTTCAGCAGCCGTCTGGCATCGCCGTCGGCAAGCTGCACCACAATTCCTTTTGCCTCGTCGGTAAAGTTAAGTCCGCTGAAGACTTTTTCAAGCGTGCGGTCAAGCAGTTTCAGCGACTCGGCCTCATTAAGACTCGTGAGCTGATAAACCGTCGCACGACTGAGCAGAGCACTGACGCACTCAAAGGAGGGGTTCTCGGTGGTTGCACCGACAAAAATAAAAAGACCGGACTCCACGTGCGGCAGAAAGGCATCCTGCTGGCTCTTATTGAAACGGTGCACCTCATCGACAAAAAGCAGCGTGGACTTTCCTGTGAGCTGCATAGTGTGCTGAGCCTGTTCCACCGCATCGCGGATGTCCTTCACACCGCAGAGCACTGCAGAGATCGCCACAAACGGCATATCAAAAGCTGTCGCCATCAGACGGGCCAGCGTGGTTTTGCCGACACCGGGCGGCCCCCACAGAATCATGGAATGCGGACGGTGATTTTCAAAGGCAACACGCAGAGGCGCCCCCGGCCCGAGCAGGTGGGTCTGGCCGATGACCTCATCGAGGGTCTGCGGTCGCATACGCTCTGCCAGAGGCTGCAATACCGGCGTAACTGGTACTGGAGCCTTGGTTTTTACCGCAGGTTCCGTTGTAAGTGCTGCATCATCAAATAAAGAATCGGACATAACAAAAGAGGATCAAATCGATACCCGGATCTGACTATTGTAGCAATATTGCCGCTTCTGGTGAAATGCGGGGGTTCAAATAGCGAAAACCCCGCTGCCTTTCGGCAACGGGGTTCTCTTTTATGTGGAGCCTGGCAATGTCCTACTTTCACTGGAAATACAACCAACTATCATCGGCGCTGAGGTGTTTCACTGTCCTGTTCGGAATGGGAAGGAGTGGTACCACCACGCTATGGTCACCAGGCAAAGGCTTGAATTCTTTGCTTGTTTGGTAAAGAAACGAAGTCGCGGTTATGTGCACCACGATCACTTTTAACGTTCTCTAAAACTCTGACTTCAGATCAAAGAGCTTCACGGTTATAGGATCAAGCTGCACGAGCAATTAGTATTGGTTAGCTTAACGCCTCACAGCGCTTACACACCCAACCTATCAACGTCCTGGTCTCGAACGACTCTTCAGGGAGGTCTAGCCTCCAGGAAGACTTATCTTCAGGCAGGTTTCCCACTTAGATGCTTTCAGCGGTTATCCTTTCCCCACATAGCTACCCGGCGATGCCACTGGCGTGACAACCGGTACACCAGAGGTGAGTCCACTCCGGTCCTCTCGTACTAGGAGCAGCCCCCGTCAATCTTCCAGCGCCCACGGCAGATAGGGACAAAACTGTCTCACGACGTTTTAAACCCAGCTCACGTACCTCTTTAAATGGCGAACA
>CAJJRX010000005.1 GCA_905194315.1 uncultured Sutterella sp.
TTTGGAGGTAAGTGGCACAGAAGAAGATTGCGCCAAGTGGGTCAAACTAACATTGCGCTTGACAGGCACGAAACGCTTGATGCAAACAGTTTCCGGATTTAAAATGGAAATACTCTCTCTGGAGAGGCCTCTCCCCAGCCCAGCGGACTTGTCCGCTGCTAAGGTATGGCATTGGTTCTCAGTCCTAGGAGACAGGGAGCCGGCAACTTTTGTAGAACCAGGTGTGTGAGGGTCTGCATTAGTAGAGGGCGGGAAATCCTTACCAACCCGCTTATCACCCGGATCCCGACTCTCTTTTCTGTAAGCCTTGTCAATATTTTCAGGCCGGTTATCACTGAGTTAACGGCCTGACCGGCCGCCTTGAGCATCAGCTTCCGGCGGCTTGTTTATATGGTGATAAACGGCGTTATTTTTGCGGCTTTCCCTGCTCTGCCGCCTGGCGAATCGCCTCTCTGTTCTCCTCGGTCAGAGGCTCGTCTGAGAACAGATTACCGAGTGCCTTCAGTCCTTTCTCCGTGCTCCAGAAACGTGGACTGGTCGCCGGTTTCTGCACCTGCTGCGGCTTCTGTCCGGATTCCTGTTCCTTATTGTCCGTCTCCATAATTCTCTCCAAAAAGATTCTGATCTGTATTCCGTTGGCGTTAATTCAGCCGCCAGCTGGTCATATGTGAGGTCATATGCCGGAGCGATTTGGCTCGAGCTGGAAGAGCTCGAATAAACCAGCGATAGGAAGGTCAGTAAGTAAAACCAGTGTACGCCTGAAACACCAACAGCACAATAACGGCCGTCTGTTCAATTAATTCTGTTTTGGCTTAGTCTGGCTTGAAAGAGCCGGATGCGGGAGAGAAAAGAGAAGAGGTATTTGGCGGAAGGAGAGGGATTCGAACCCTCGATACGGAATTTCCGTATGCCGCCTTTCCAGGGCGGTACAATCAACCACTCTGCCATCCTTCCAAGATGCACAACCGAGGCGCTGTGGTATGTCAGCATGATGCCTCTGTTAACTGAGAAGTGGAAGTATACACAAATTTGGCCGGATTGCCAACTGGCTATTCAGGCCATCCTAAAAATATGGGATGGTTTGGGAGCGGATCGGTATTAGGTCTTGCGGCTTGAGCCGTCTGTACTAGGCCCAACGGTCGCTAGCGCAGCGCAAATGCCTTGTGAGAAAATCGAAAGCGGGCAGGATGTGCCGGTGTTTTCGGCATCTCTTTGCTCAGTTTATTCACAGCAATATAGCTTGATCGGAGCCGCCAGATGACTGAACTTAAAAACAGCCCACTGGAGAACGGGAGAAGCACCGGAAAACGGTCCAGGCAGGATCTGCTCGAATTGCTTGAAGAGCTTGCTGCCTGCCATCTTGAGAATGTCTGGCTGCAGAAACATTTTCCGCACCGCCCGGAGAGCCAGCATACGCACCGCCGCGCACAGACGGTGTTTGAAACAGCAGTGGCACTGCTCTGCGGTGCGACTGTGCCCGGCACAGTTCGCCCGGCTGTTACAGGGGAGGCGCTTGCCGCCCATCTGTGTGTCGGACTCGGCCTTGTTGGCAGTTCTGAAGAGTCTGTCATCCGGCAGGCGCTCAACCGTTATCTTGATGACCTGGTGGTCTATCTCGAACCATGCTCCGGGCAGACGAAAACCGCTCAGCTGCCGCCGATAGAGGAGTTCCGTGAATTTGTCGCCGGCTGGGCGGCGTTTCTTGCTGCAGAAAGCGCTACGCTCACACTGCCGGCGGATTTTCTTGTTTCAAAAGCGGTGATCAGCTAACGCGCTCTGCGTCTGCTCAGGTAAGATTGGAAGACAGCCTGCCGGACCTGTCCGGTCCGGCGGGCTGAAACTGTATTCACAAAGGACTGAAGGTATATGCCAAGTAATCAATATGAAACCCTGATGCGTTACGTGTACGAGCACGGCACGCATAAATCAGACCGCACCGGAACGGGAACCAGATCCGTGTTTGGATACCAAATGCGTTTTGACCTTCAGGAAGGCTTCCCTTTAGTGACGACTAAAAAACTGCATCTGCGCTCGATTATTCATGAGCTGCTGTGGTTTCTCAACGGTGACTCCAACATCCGTTACCTCAAGGAAAACGGCGTGAGCATCTGGGATGAATGGGCCGACGAGAACGGTGATCTCGGTCCTGTCTACGGCGTGCAGTGGCGCAGCTGGCCTGCCCCTGACGGCCGTCATATCGATCAGATCAGTAATGTGCTCAAGCAGATCAGAGAAACCCCGGACAGCCGCCGCATGATCGTCTGCGCCTGGAATCCCGGCGTCATTGACCAGATGGCGCTGCCGCCGTGCCACTGCCTCTTTCAGTTTTATGTTGCCGACGGAAAACTCAGCTGCCAGCTCTACCAGCGCTCCTGCGATATTTTCCTCGGCGTGCCGTTCAATATCGCAAGCTACTCCCTGCTCACGCATATGTTTGCCCAGCAGTGCGATCTTGAGCCCGGTGAATTTGTCTGGACCGGCGGGGACTGCCACCTCTATGACAACCACATGGAACAGGTCGCCCTGCAGCTCTCGCGTGAACCGCGTCCGTATCCGAAGCTTGTCATCCACCGCCGTCCGGATTCGCTCTTTGACTACCGCTATGAGGACTTTGAGATCGTGGGTTACGATCCCCATCCCCATATCAAGGCGCCTGTGGCGGTCTGATCCGGAGGCAGCATGATTGTCGATATGATTGTCGCCTGTGCGAGCAACCGGGTCATCGGCGCGGATAACCGGCTGCTCTGGAGAATTCCGGAGGACTTTGCCCACTTCAAACGGGTTACGATGGGTCACGCCGTCATCATGGGCCGGAAGACCTGGGAGTCGATCGGTCGTCCCCTTCCCGGACGCAAAAATGTTGTTATCACCCGTCAGACAGGGTATCAGGCGGAGGGGGCGGACGTCGTCAGCTCGCTCGATGCAGCCCTCGATATGCTCAAAGATCAGGAGCGCGTTTTTGTGATCGGCGGCGGAGAAATCTACCGTCAGGCAATGCCCAAAGCCGACCACATCTGGGTGACGGTTGTGGGTCAGAATTTCGAGGGGGATACGACCTTCCCCGAAATTGATCCTTTACTCTGGAAGGAGACGGTTGTTTCCGTTTTACCGCCGACGCAGGAGCGTCCTTTTGAGGTCAGCTTCCGGGAATATCACCGGCGCTGAAAAATTTTCCCTGTGGATAAATAACCGGTTGCCTATTTTTTAGGCAGCCGGTTATTTTTATTACAGCCCTTGACAGACTAGCGTTTTGGGTGTATGTACCCCTGACTTATACACACGCCGGAGAAAAAGTTGTCCACAGTTTCTGTGTGTAACTCTGGAAAACCGGACCTTTTTTCCGGCGTATTGCTTAATTATCAAAGACTTAGGGGTTTGCCTATTTTTTAGGCAACTGCGGGACTGTTCCGGGATGATCCTCAAGCCTGTTTCCCGGCAGAAAGACGTAAGCTGCGGCAGGGGGATTTTGGAGCCGGACAAACGAAAAGAGCGCTGTTTCTCTTCACAGGAAACAGCGCTCGGAATTGGTGGCGCGGCTGGCAGGATTCGAACCCACGACCCTCTGGTTCGTAGCCAGATACTCTATCCAACTGAGCTACAGCCGCAAAAGCGCAGAACCCGTATATTACACACTTTTCTCGCGGTTGACAAGGGTAGGGGAGAAAATACCAAAAAAATGGGATCTTCTGTCCGGATACGCCGTCACGCGGTGCATTTTCTACGGTTTGTGTTCAATGACCGAGACGTACTGAGGGGTGCCCTCAGCCTCGAGCGTCTCCCCGCTCACGAAGCGGTGACCGGTCTGAGTGCAGAACTGCTTGAGGTCGGGGATGCTGTGCGGATCGGTGCTGATGACACGGATCAGCTCCCCGGGGTTCATCCTGGCGAGTGCCTTTTTGGTTTTAAGCACCGGAATGGGGCAGGCCTCGCCGGGCAGGCAGAGTTCGGTAACAGGCAGCGTTTGCATCATAAATGTCCTTTTTTCCGTCCTGCGGGCACCGTAGTGCCTGCAGGCATGTGAAAAAGGAGGCGCCGGTACGGTGCCCGGCAGCCTCCTTGATGTCTGAAGCAGGTCTCAAAGGCGTTCAGACGCCTTCTCGAATACGCTTAGAGCTTGGCCTCAATCCAGGCGTAAACGCTCTTGAGCGCCTCGTCAAGGCCTTCAGCGCTCTGTGCGCCGGCCATAGCCATATCGGGCTTGCCGCCGCCCTTGCCGCCGAGCGGCACGGCCACGACATTGACGAGCTCGCCGGCCTTGATGCGGCCGGTGAGATCACGGGAGACGCCGGCGGCGAGCTGAACCTTGCCGTCCGCAGAGACCGTGGCGAGCACCGCAGCGACGGTGCCGAGCTTGTCCTTGACTTTGTCCATCGTTTCACGCAGCGCCTTGACATCCACGCCGTCAAGACGGGCGGTGAGAACCTTGATGCCCTTGACGTCAACGGCGTTTTCAATCAGGGTGTCACCCACGCGGGAGGCCATCTTGCTCTTGAGCTGATCGAGCGCCTTTTCAAGCGTCTTCATATCCTCGAGCATCGAGTCGATCTTGCCGGGCAGCTCGTCGGTCTTCACATTGAGGCGGCGGATAACACCGCTGAGCACGTCAGCGTTGTGCTGCGCCACACGCAGTGCATTGAGACCGGTCTGGGCTTCAATACGGCGAACGCCGGCAGCCACCCCCGCCTCGGAGATGATCTTGAACGAGCCGATATCGCCGGTGCGTTCAACGTGGCAGCCGCCGCAGAATTCGATCGAGGAGCCGATGTTCATCACGCGCACGATGTCGTCGTACTTTTCCCCGAAGAGCATCAGGGCGCCGGTTTCCTTGGCCTGATCAATCGGCATCACACGGGCCTGAGTCGGCGTGTTAGCCAGGATTTCACCATTGACCATATCTTCGACGGCACGGATCTGCTCATCGGTCATGGGCTTGTTGTGCGAGAAGTCAAATCGCAGCACATCGGGGCTCACCAGAGAGCCCTTCTGCTGAACGTGCTCGCCGAGCACCTTGCGAAGAGCCTTCTGCAGCAGGTGAGTGGCGGAGTGGTTGCGAACCGTGGCGGCACGGAGCTCTTCGTTGACGAGAAGCGTGAAGGTTTCACCGACGCTCACATGACCTTCGACAACATGGATATGCTGACCGGTCACCTTGCCCTTGACACGGAACGTGTCGAGCACGTCCAGAATGGAGGTGTCGTTGACGCAGCGGCCGCGGTCACCGACCTGACCGCCCTGTTCGGCGTAGAACGGGGTACGGTCAAAGACCACGACGGCATCGTCGCCGGCGTCCACGGTCTTGACAGCTTCACCGTCACGGTAGAGGGCGAGCACGCGGGCGCCTTTTTCCTCGAGCGTTTCATAGCCCGTGAAGACCGTATCGGCACCGTTGTATTCAAGGCCCTGAGCCATCTTGAACTTGGCGCTGGCACGGGCGGCGTCACGCTGACGCTGCATGGCGGCGTCAAAGCCGGCGATGTCAACCTTGAGGCCGCGCTCACGGCAGACGTCACCGGTCAGGTCGGCCGGGAAGCCGTACGTGTCGTGCAGCTTGAAGAGGACCTCACCGTCGAGAATGCCGTTGCTGCAGTGCGCAATGGCGTCTTCGAGAATTTCCATCCCCTTGGAGATCGTCAGGAAGAAGCGTTCCTCTTCCTCTTTGATCACTTCGGCAATGCGCGGGTTGTTGAGCTCGGGATAGGCCTCACCCATTTCGGCACGCAGCGCATCAACAAGCGTGTAGAAGAACGGCGAGCGCGCACCGAGTTTGTAGCCGTGACGGATGGCGCGGCGGCAGATGCGGCGCAGCACGTAGGAGCGGCCCTCGTTGCCCGGCACAATGCCGTCGGCCACGGAGAAGGCGCAGGAGCGGATATGGTCGGCAATCACCTTCAGAGAGGGCGAGCTGATGTCGGCCGGCGTTTCGCTCACACGGTCCACGGCAGCCTTGGCGGCAGCGAGCAGATTCTTGAAGAGGTCGATGTCGTAGTTGTTGTGCACGCCCTGGAGCACAGCGGCAATACGTTCCAGACCCATACCCGTGTCAACGCTGGGCTTGGGCAGCGGATGCATCACGCCGCGCTCGTCGCGGTTGAACTGCATGAACACGAGGTTCCAGATTTCAATGTAGCGGTCACCGTCTTCATCGGGGCTGCCCGGAGGGCCGCCCTGGACTTCCTCGCCGTGGTCGTAGAAGATTTCCGAGCACGGACCGCACGGACCCGTATCGCCCATCATCCAGAAGTTGTCGGACATGTAGCGGGCGCCTTTGTTGTCGCCGATACGCACAATACGTTCGGCCGGCACACCGACCTCTTTGTTCCAGATGTTGTAGGCCTCATCGTCCTCGGCGTAGACCGTCACCCAGAGCTTTTCCGCCGGGAGCATGAAGTGCTTCGTGAGCAGTTCCCAGGCGAAATTGATCGCATCATGCTTGAAATAGTCGCCAAACGAGAAGTTGCCGAGCATTTCAAAGAAGGTGTGATGACGTGCGGTGTAGCCCACATTGTCAAGGTCGTTGTGCTTGCCGCCGGCGCGGATGCACTTCTGACTGGTGGTGGCACGGCTGTAGGGGCGCTTGTCAAAGCCCAGGAACACGTCCTTGAACTGATTCATGCCGGCGTTGGTAAAGAGCAGGGTCGGGTCGTTTCCGGGAACCACCGGGCTCGAGGAAACAATCGTATGACCCTTGCTTTCGAAGAACTTCAGATAGGTTCGACGAATGTCTGCGACTTTCATGATATTTACTTACTGTTAGTGTTGTCTCTGAACCGGCGGCAGAGCCTGCCGTTCTCTGGTTCCCGAGACGTTGGAATTCTGTTCTTGAAAGGGCACCCGAAGTGTGCACGCCTTTCAGGCGAAAAGCCTTATTTTACTGCTAACTTCCTGTTTGTCGACAAATTGTAGGCTCGGATGTACAAAATTTGCGCGACGAGCGTCGCCCCGGGGTGAGTCGGGCCCCTGGCCGGGCGGCACGAAAAAAACTCCCCTGCACCCGGGGAGCGGGTACAGGGGAGGGGAAAGGAAACCGGATCCGGTATCAGGCGATACGCGAATAGCCGCCCGCGCGGGTGGATTCACGCAGATAGCGGTCAAACTGCATGGCCACCGCACGCACGAAAATCTTGCCCTTGGCAGAGACCACCAGACGGTCATCGTAGAGCTCGACGAGTTCGTGCTTGACGTAGGGCTTCATCTTGGACCATTCATAGGCAAAGGTTTCGTCAAAGTTGATGTTGAAGCGCTCTTCGACGTCACGCTTTTTCAGCTCGAAGTTGCACATGATGGTCATGATCACATAACGGCGCAGCTCATCATCTTCCGTGAGCCAGTAACCGCGGTTCGTGGCCAGATGACCGGCGCGGATCGCCGCATAGTAATCGTCGATTTCGCGCGGATTGCAGGCGTAGGCATTGTCGATCTTGCTGATGGCCGAGACGCCGAGCGCCACCATGTCACATTCGGCACGGGTGGAGTAGCCCTGGAAGTTGCGCTGCAGGGTGCCTTCACGCTGTGCGATGGAGAGCTCGTCGTCCTCCTTGGCGAAATGGTCCATCCCGATGTAGCGGTAGCCGTTGGCCGTCAGACGGGTGATGGCGTCGAACATGATGTTGACCTTTTCAACGGTATCGGGCAGGTCCGCAGGCAGGATGCGGCGCTGGCTCTTGAAGTGGTTCGGCAGATGCGCATAGTGGTAGAGCGCGATGCGGTCGGGCGAGAGTTCAAGCACCTGATCGATCGTCTTTTCAAAGGTCTTGCGGTTCTGCTTGGGCAGGCCGTAGATCAGGTCGATGTTGACCGATTCGAAACCGTTTTCACGGGCGGCATCAATCGTGGCCTTCGTCATTTCAAAGGGCTGAATGCGGTTGACCGCCTTCTGCACATCAGGATTGAAGTCCTGCACGCCGAGCGACATGCGGTTCAGACCGAGGCGCTTGAGGTTGGCCACCTTGGCGGGGTCACAGGTGCGGGGGTCAACCTCGATCGAGAACTCACCGTCTTTGGCGAGCGGGAAGCGGCTGGTGAGCTCTTCCATCAGACGGGCCATTTCATCCTCGGCGAGATACGTGGGCGTGCCGCCGCCGAAGTGCAGCTGTTCGAGTTCGGTCGAACCGGTGAGTTTGTCTTTGACCATCTGCGCCTCCTGTGCGAGCACGTCAATGTACTCGGCACTGCGGGAGTGGTCACGGGTGATGATCTTGTTGCAGCCGCAGTAGTAACAGATGTCATTGCAAAACGGCACATGCACGTACAGCGAAAGCGGTGCAGGGAATTTTGCCTGTTCACGCAGAGCCAGCGCTTTGACGTAGTCGTCAACGCCAAACTCAGTGTGGAAGCGGTCTGCCGTCGGGTAGGACGTATAGCGGGGTGCGGGCACATCGAACTTGCGAAGAAGCTCCATGTCGGGGAGTTCAACACCACTGGTTGCGGGATTAGTCATCTGATCATTCCTTGGCTTGTGACTTAGATTAAACTTTGCGGGAATTGCATTCCACAAAATAATGGTTTATTGATACTAGTCAAAACATTTTTTGTTAGCTAAACTAACGAAACAGTTTGACGGTTTTCTCAACAGACATCTTATTAAGACAGAATAGATTTTAGAGTCTCCATATTACTGCAACATTATTAAGCCCTTGGGAGAGGATTTTAAGAGATAGGGGTTTCCCTAGGTAGTAGTTTTATGGTTGTCTGACCCCGAATGCTGTTGATTTCAGAGGATTTTTCCGCTGGTGACGGCGAGTCCTCCGGACGGAGAACTGTTTGAGTGGATCCGGAAAAAGTGCTCCGGATCCGGCTTTGGAAACACCGTATAAGGTTGCGCAAATCTTGTACGGCGGACAGCTTCAGGCTGGCGTCACGGCGCCGCACCGGTTCGGGCCGGCACGGGCTGCGGCGGTGATGAGGCAGAAATTGTCGATATGGGAGAATGAAAAGCATGATAAATATGGCAACACCCAGGGTAGCTTGCTCCAACTGCAATCTGCGTGAAGTTTGCCTTCCTATGGGCCTGACTCTTCGAGAGGTGGAAAAACTCGAGGAACTGGTGGCCTCCCGGCGTCGAATCCGTCGCGGTGATGTGCTCTACCGCGCTGGTGACCATTTTGAGAACCTCTATGCCGTGAGGCTGGGCTTTCTCAAAAGCACGGTGATGAGCTCTGACGGGCGTGAGCAGGTGACCAACTTTTACATGGCCGGTGAAATGATCGGGATTGACGGCATTTCGAGCGGCGTGTATTCCTGCGACGTGGTTGCGCTTGAGGACACGGAGGTGTGCGTGATCCCCTACAGCCAGATGGAGGAGGCCACGACCACGATGCGTGCCATGGGGGTGCATTTCCAGAAGATGCTCTCGCGCGAAATTGTCCGTCAGCACGGCGTGATGCTGCTGCTCGGGAGTATGCACGCTGAAGAGCGTCTTGCGGCGTTTCTGCTTTCGCTTTCCCAGCGCTTTGAAAACCGCGGCTACTCGCGCAGCGAATTCGTGCTGCGTATGACCCGCGCTGAAATCGGTTCCTATCTGGGACTCAAGCTTGAAACCGTCAGCCGTGTGCTCTCGCGTTTCTCGCACGACGGACTGATCGAGGTCAATCAGAAGCATGTGAGAATCTTTGATCCGGAAGGGCTGCGCGCCATCGTCTCCGCTGTCAATCTTGACCGCTCCAATCCGATGGAAAAGGGCAGTTTCGCCAAGCAGATCTCCGTGGTGCCGTACCGTCAGCCCGGCGACGAGCACCGCCCGTATGATGCCGCCCGGAAGAACGTTTCCATCGTTCGCGGCAATGCGCAGGGCGATGACAGTGAAGGCTGATCACGCCTGATGTGCTCCTGATCCAACCTGATGCCCGCCTGTGTCTCCGGCCCGGAGACCCGGTGCGGGCATTTTTTTACGGACAGGTTTTGTACCGCATGCGCCCGAAGGCGAGTACAATAGCGCTTTTTTGTTGAAACTTCCTGTTACTTCTGTCGAGATATGCTTCCGAATAACGCTCTTGAGCGCATCAAACAGACTTTGCGCACCATCCACGACTGGCCCCAGAAAGGCGTGGAGTTCCGTGATATCACCCCCGTGCTTCAGAATGCAGAAACTTTCCGCCTTCTGATCGATCTGTTCGCCGAGCGTTACAGGGAGTCTCAGATTGATGTGATTGTCGGGATTGATGCCCGCGGTTTTATTCTGGGCAGCGCGCTCGCCTATGCGCTTGGTGTCGGTTTTGTGCCGGCCCGCAAAAAGGGCAAGCTCCCCTACAACACGATCGGGGAGAACTACACTCTCGAATACGGTACAGCCTGTGTGGAGCTGCATGAGGATGCGGTCGGTCACGGTCAGCGGGTGCTGGTTGTCGACGATCTGATCGCCACGGGCGGCACCATCCTTGCCACCTCAAAGCTCGTGCGTCGCCTTGGCGGCCATATTGTGGAGGTCTCGGCTATTATCGGCCTTGAGGATCTGCATGGCGTGTCGTTGCTCGAGAAAAACGGTCTCAAAGTGCACACCTTCCTCACGTTCTGAACATCTGTGCAAAAGCGGGCGGGAACTGCCGTCAGCTGAACCATACAGAAAGAAAGGCCTCGCCGGACGCTGTCCGGTGAGGCCTTTTTTAATGCAAGCGTTTCAGCGCCTAAGAGACGGATCAGAACGTGTTCTTGTCCGGATCCAGACCGGAGAATGCGGTCTCGGGCAGGGCGTCAATAGCAGCCATGTCCGCTTCGCTGATTTCAAAGTCAAAGACTTCGGTGTTGGCGATGATGCGGCTTTCCGTGACGGACTTCGGCAGCGGGAGCACGTCGTGCTGCAGGCACCAGCGGATGGCGAGCTGCGCGGTGGACTTGTTGTAGCGCGCGGCGATTTCGGCGAGCTTCGGATCGCTCAGCAGCTTGCCGTTGCCGAGCGGGCTCCAGGCTTCAACCAGAATGTTGTGCGCCTTGCAGAAAGCCACCGTCTCGGGCTGCATGAAACCGGGATGGAATTCGATCTGATTGACCATCGGCACAATGCCGGAGTCCATCAGCGCAGCAAGATGATGCGGCTTGAAGTTGGACACGCCGATCGACTTGATGCGACCGGCTTCGTAGAGCTCCATCATCGCCTTCCAGGTGTCGCGGTTAATCGTTTCCCAGTCGTCAAAGCGGCTCGAAGCGGCGGGCCAGTGGATCAGATAGAGATCAAGATAGTCAAGGCCGAGATCCTTGAGCGTCTGCTCAAAAGCGGCCAGCGTGGTCTTGTAGCCGCGGTTGGCATTCCAGACCTTGCTCGTGACGAACAGGTCTTCACGCTTGACGCGCGAGGCGGCGATGGCGGCGCCGACGCTGCGTTCGTTGCCGTACACGGCAGCCGTGTCAATATGACGGTAGCCGGCGCGCAGGGCCTGCATCACGGCATTGACGGCCGTATCGCCGTCAGGTGTCTGCCACGTGCCGAAACCGACACACGGAATTTCATAGCCGTTGGCAAGGCGGAAGGTGCTTGTCAGATTCTGCATATTCACTCCTGAAAACTGTATCAATCATGTGCTCAGTCCGGACTGCCGCCAGTAGAGGGAGTCCGGCTGAGGTACTCAAAAAGTGAACCTATTGTACAAACATGTGTCCTGCAGAGCATAGGCGGTAAACAAATTAATACGAATTTTCTCGAAATGACTTCTCTAAGCCATGCGCCGGCAAGGTTTTTAGCTTTAGCGTCTTTGCTGCCGTCAGCTGCTGATCGGTTCGCAGTCGGATGGCACCGGTGCGACGATGCTCACGAAAACAACGTCTGGGATGCCGCAGAGTCGCGTCTACGCAGGACACACTACGGCATCCTTTGTAGTGCGGCTGAGCGGGCTTAAAAGAAGCGCAGCAGAGTGCCGGAAAAGGCGCGAACCGCCGCTGTTCTGGCATAAGATTAACTGCTGGAACACTCAAAATATCCCCCCTTTTTTTGAGAGAACACACTATGCCAGACATTCAGATTCCCGAATCAGACATTATCCGGTGGCGGCATCATATTCACCGTCATCCCGAGCTCGGCTACGAAGAACATCAGACAGCCGGGTATATCGTCGAGATGCTCAGCACGCTTGAGGGCGTCAGCATCGAGCAGCCGACTCCCACCAGTGTGGTAGCCACCATTACCGGGACCGCAGGCCCCGGAAAAACCATTGCGCTTCGTGCCGATATTGATGCACTGCCGGTAACCGAGGAGAATGACGTCGAGTTCTGCTCAGTCAACGCCGGTGTGGGGCATATGTGCGGGCACGACACGCATGCGGCAATGCTCATGGGTGCGGTGCATGTGCTTGCGCCCATGCGCGACAGACTTCACGGGAGTGTGAAATTTATATTCCAGCATGCCGAGGAACGCTCACCGGGTGGCGCCTACGATCTGGTGGACAAAGGCGTGCTCAACGGTGTGGATCACTGCATCGGACTGCATATCATGAACGGGCCGGTCGGGCAGATCGGTATTCTTGAGGACGAGGTGGTCACCTCGGCCTACGATACCGCCTTCATCCGGATTTCCGGCAAAGGCTCGCACAGCTCCATGCCGCATCTCTCCCACGATCCGGTGCTCATCGGCGCCGAGATGATTGTGGCGCTGCACACCATTGTTCCCCGCAACATTTCGCCCGAACACTTTGCCGTGGTTTCCCCGAACGTGTTTCACGGCGGCAGGGCCGCCAACGTTATTCCGGATACGGCCGAGCTTGCGGTCAATATCCGGACGCGCAGCGAGGAGGACCGCAAACTTATTATCGAACGGGTGAAAACACTGGTGACCGGCATTGCACAGAACAACGGCGCGAGTGTCGAAATCACCTGGGACGAAGGCCCGAAAGGCATTGCGCAGGATCTTGAGCTTGTGCGCGAGATCAAGGCGCTCGCGGTGAAAACCTTCGGCGCGCAAAACGTCGCCTCTCTCAGAGCGCTGACGGGCAGCGAGGATTTCAGTGCCTATAACGAGGTTGTTCCCTCGTGCATGTTCTTCACGCTCGGCGGCGGTGAGAGCGAGTACACGAATCACCATCCGAAGTTCCTCCCGCAGGATGCAAGTCTGGCGACCGGCACACGCATGGAGGTCGCTATCGTGCTGCATCTGCTTGGCGGAGACGGTCATGAGTGAAGCTGTGATTAACGAGGCGCAGATCATCGCCTGGCGGCACCACATTCACCGCAATCCCGAACCCGCCTGGCAGGAGTACGAAACCGCCGCCTATATTGAGCAGGCGCTCAAAGCGCTCCCCGGACTGGTCATTGAACGGCCGACGCCGACCAGTGTGGTGGCTACGCTCACGGGCGGAGCCGGCGCGGGGAAAACTGTGGCGCTTCGCGCGGATATCGATGCGCTTCCGGTGAAGGAAACCACCGGTGCGCCGTTCTGCTCGCAGCGGCCCGGTTTCGGACATATGTGCGGACACGATACGCATGCCGCCATGCTGATGGGCACGGCGCTCGCACTGAGCGGCATCCGGGAGCGGCTTCGCGGCAAAGTGAAGTTTATCTTCCAGCACGCCGAGGAGGTGCCGCCCGGCGGCGCGGCTGAACTCGTCCGGGCCGGTGTGCTTGACGGTGTTGACTGCTGCATCGGTATGCATGTCGTGAACGATCCTGTCGGACTGATCCGGATTCTTGAGGATCCGATGGTCACCACCACCTGCGACACGGCACGCATCCGTGTGACAGGCAAAGGCTCGCACAGCTCGCGGCCGCACCTCGGTGCGGATCCCGTGCTTGCTGTGGCGCACATGGTGCTCGGACTGCATACGATCGTCTCGAGAAACATTTCGCCGGAGCATTTTGCCGTGGTTTCTCCGAACGTCGTTGACGCCGGTACGGCGGAAAATATCATTCCGGACTCGGCTGAGCTGACGGTGAATGTGCGCACCAAAGACGAAGCTGACCGCGCGCTGATACTCGAGCGCGTCAGTGCACTCTGCCGCGGTATCGCCTCGGACTTCCTCTGCTCGGCCGAGCTGCGCTGGGAGGACGGCGCCAAAGGTGTCAGGCAGGATCTGGCGCTTGTGGCAGACATTAAAGCCATGGCGCTGGCAAAGTTCGGCCCGGAGCGTGTGGTGAGCGGACGCGGACAGACGTTCAGCGAGGATTTCAGCGAATACAACGAGGCGGTTGCCTCGTGCATGTATTTCACGCTCGGCGGTGGTGAGAGTCCTTACGCCAACCATCATCCGAAGTTCCTGCCGTCTGACAGGTGTCTTGCGGCCGGAACAGAAATGCAGGTGGCTGTTATCGAGCATCTGCTCGGCTGATCACAGAAAAGCCCGGTCTGAACCGGGCTTTTTCTGTCAGGTGCTTTCCGACTCAGCCGATCGGGTGCACCAGATCCAGACGGTCTGTGCAGAGTGCGTCCACCCCCATGTGCAGGAGTTCGGCAACCCGGCGCGGATCGTTGACGGTGTAGCAGAACACCCAGCGACCCATGGCGTGCACCTCATCGAGCATCTCTCTGGTGAGCCGCTTGTGGTTGCAGTGCAGCGCCACACAGTCGATTTCCTCGAGCAGTTCACGCCAGTTTGGCGGAATCTCATCGATCAGAAGGCCGCGCGGAATGTCAGGCGCCGTCAACTTCGCCGCACGAAGTGCATCGGGCTTGAAGGAGGAGAAAAGCGGCACAGCCGGCACAATACCGTCGGCACGCGCACCGCCCTCACGGATAATGTCACGGTAGAGTTCCGTGGTGAGGCGGCCGACCGTCTCACCGGTGACTTTTTCAAATCCCGGCGCGGGCTTGATTTCGATGTTGAGCCAGACGCCGTTGCGGCGGCACCAGCGCACCGCCTGTTCAAATCCCGCCGGCGGTTCACCCGCATAAAAAGGGCTGTACCAGCTGCCGGCATCGAGTTCGCGGATCTGAGCCGCGGTCAGTTCAGGCACGCTGCGCGTGTCCCGGATGGTTCGTCCGAACTTCGGGTCGTGCATCAGCACGGCCACGCCGTCCTTACTGAGCATGGCATCGGTTTCAAAGGCCGTGTAGCCGTGTTCAAGTCCAACACGAAAGCCTGCCATCGTGTTTTCCGGTGCCATGGTGCCGGCCCCGCGATGAGCAACGATTTTCCTGAATGGCCATTCAAGCATAGACATAGGTTGTGTTCTCTTTACTGGAGGTGTTAACGATGCGAGAACCATTCTAGGACGAAAGCTCTCAGGTCGGTGAAAAACCACAGCTCAGGATAAAATTTCCCCTTAGGGGAAAGTAGTTAGGTGCGGCTTAGGTCATTGTTCTGGCGTCGTTTTTTAAACGTATAAGGTGTTTGCCTTATTTTGCATTCTTCTTTTGGCTGTGTTGAAATAGCGCATAACCGGCTGGTGCAGACACTTTGTGTGTGACTGATACGGGGGTTGTGCACCGGCTCTTTTACTGTGAAACTTTTCATCAAAGGACACATCATGATTCAACGACGTCAGCTGCTCGAAGCGATGGGTTTGGTCTCACTACTCGGACTGTCAGGCTTTTCGAGCGTCAGTTTTGCTGCGATGCCCAAGGGCGAAGGTGCACATCCGATTCATCTGGTTGTCCCCTACCCGCCGGGAGGTCCGCTTGATGTGTCCGCCCGTGCGATTGCCGATGCGGTCAAAGACGAACTCGGTACGGTTGTCGTTGACAACCGCCCGGGTGCCGGCGGCGGTGTCGGGATGGGCTATGCTGCGCGACAGCCCGGTGACGGCTACACCATGGTGGTGGGAGCTGTGGCCACCCATGCCATCAATCCGCATCTGTACTCCTCGATTCCCTACGATCCGGTGAAGGACTTCAAACCGCTGAGCCTGATCGCTCACGTGCCCAATGTGCTGGTCGTCACACCGACCTTCATTGAAAAAACGGGCGTGAAATCGGTAGCCGATCTCGTCAAATACGCCAAAGCCCACAAGGGCGAGCTCAATTACGCCTCCGGCGGCAACGGCTCCGCAGGCCATATGGCCGGCGAATGGCTCAAGAATGCCGAGGGTATTGACATGGTGCATGTGCCCTTTAACGGGGCTGCACCGGCCCGTATGAGCGTCCTTGCCGGTCAGACGGATCTGATTTTTGACAACCTCGCAAGCTGCCTGCCCAACATTGAAGCGGGCAAGCTGGTTGCGCTTGCTGTGACCACCTCGGTTCGTACGCCGGCGCTCCCTGATGTGCCCACCATGGGCGAGGCGGGGGTCAAAGGCTTTGATATCTCCACCTGGTACGGTCTCTTTGTGCCTGCAGCCACGCCCGATGATGTGGTTGCCGGCATGAACAAAGTCATCGTCAAGGCTTTGAACTCTCAGGAACTCAAGACCCGCCTAGCCAAGCTCGGCGGTCTGGTCAGCCCGACCACCCCTGAGGAGTTTGGCGCTCTGGTGAAATCCGAGAGCGAAAAGTACGCCCGGCTTGTTAAGATTTCGGGCGCTAAAGTTGACTAAAGAGCACGGTTCTCAGCAGCTGCAGGCCCCGGTGACGGGGCCTGTTTCTGAGTCAGGGGACGTGCAAAGCGTTTTTTAGTCGGGGCGGCGCCTGCTTGACAGGTACTGCCCCGCTGTCCTTTCGAGCTGGACAAGTATGTGGATTAAACGTCAGAAAGATTTTTGGGCCGGCGTGCTGTTTATCCTAACGGGGCTGCTCGCCGTCGTGGTCGCCCAGGAAAATCCGCTGGGCACGCTCTCGCGCATGGGCCCGGCCTACTTCCCGACCATTCTCGGCACGGCGCTGATTATTCTCGGGACAGTCATCGCTCTTAAAGCGATTTTTTTGAAACCCGCAGATCCTGCCGGCAGCCGCATTGAACCTGTACACTGGGGGGTATTATTCTTTATCCTCGGCGGTGTGGCCTGTTTTGCTCTGGCGCTTCTGAGTCTCGGACTCATGATTGCCATGGCACTGATGATCGCTGTGGCCTCTCTGGCCTCTCCTCTGGCGCGTCGCCGTGAAGTCGGAATACTGATTGTGGTGCTCTGTGCGGTATGCTGGGGCGTTTTCGTTTATGGTTTGGGTTTTCAGGTGCCTGTGTGGCCAAGTTTTCTCTAAAGGGCAGTAGCAATGGATTTAGTGGCTAATCTCTTGCTCGGTTTCGAGCAAGCAGTGACTTTGCAAAACCTGCTCTACTGTTTTGTCGGGGTAAGTGTCGGTACCCTTATCGGTGTTCTGCCCGGGATGGGTCCCGTGGCGACGGTGGCAATGCTGCTGCCGATTACCTATTCGCTTGATCCGTCGGCGGCGCTCATCATGCTCGCCGGGATTTATTACGGTGCGCAGTACGGCGGCTCGACGACGGCTGTGCTGGTCAACATCCCCGGGGAGGCGGCTGCGGTGGTGACCTGTATTGACGGGCACAAGATGGCGCGCGCAGGTCGTGCCGGTGCCGCACTGGGTATTGCCGCCATCGGCAGTTTTATCGCCGGGTGCTTCGCCACCGTTCTGATTGCCGCTTTTGCGCCTCCGCTCACCGCACTCGCGTTTGAGTTCGGCCCGGCGGAATATTTCTCTCTGATGGTTCTCGGTCTTGTCGGTGCCGTGGTTCTTGCCAACGGTGACCTGCTTAAGGCCATCGCCATGATTATTCTCGGCCTGCTGCTCGGTCTGGTCGGTACGGACATTAATTCGGGTGCTCTGCGCTACACCTTCGGGGTGGGAGAACTCATGGAAGGGCTTGATTTTGTGGCGATCTCCATGGGTATTTACGGCTTTGCCGAAATTATGCGCAATCTCGAAATCAGCGCCTCGCGCTCGCTTGTGCCTGAAAAAGTGGGCCGCGTTCTGCCGACAAAAGACGATCTCAAAGCAAGCGCCGGACCGATTGCCCGCGGCACGCTGCTCGGCAGCTTCCTCGGGATTCTGCCCGGTGGCGGCGCGCTGCTCTCGAGCTTTGCCTCGTATACGCTGGAGAAAAAGCTCGCCGGCGCCTCTGCCTCACCGGCTTTCGGCTTAGGCAACATTCGCGGTGTGGCCGGACCGGAGTCCGCGAACAACGCCGGCGCGCAGACGAGTTTCATTCCGATGCTCACGCTCGGTATTCCCTCGAACGCCGTGATGGCGCTGATGATCGGCGCAATGATGATTCATGACATCACGCCCGGCCCGCAGGTGATGACCAGCAACCCGGGGCTGTTCTGGGGGCTGATCGTGTCGATGTGGATCGGCAACCTCTTTCTTATTGTTCTGAATCTGCCGCTCATCGGTGTGTGGATTCAGCTCCTCAAAGTGCCCTACCACTGGCTTTATCCGGCGATTCTCTGCTTCTGCTGCATCGGGGTGTTCTCCATCAGCAATAACGTTTTCCATATCTGGATGACGATCGGGTTCGGGCTCATCGGGTATATCTTCTACAAGCTTGACTGTGAGGCCGCACCGCTCATTCTCGGCTTTATTCTCGGGCCGATGATGGAGGAGAACATGCGCCGGGCGCTGCTGCTCTCGCGCGGTGATCTGACGACATTCATCACCAGCCCGATCTCCGGCGGTCTGCTTGCCCTTTCGGCCGTTCTTCTGCTGATGGTGCTGCTGCCGGCGGTAAGAAAAGGACGTGAAGAGGCGTTTCAGGAGGACTGAGCGCCTGCTGAGAACATAAAAAGAGCCTTGCCGCCGGCAAGGCTCTTTTTTTCCCGGTATCGCTCAGTGCAATCAGATAAAGCAGGCGTCCCGGTTGAGAAGATGGCCGTCGGCACGGGCATCCTGCAGGATGTTCATGGCCGCGGGGGCGATATCACCGGCCGTCATGCCGGCCTCAACGTCTTCAGAGGCCAGACCGTGCAGGTAGACGGCTGCGAGGACGCATTCGACCATATCATAGCCCTGAGCAAACATGGCGCCGATCATCCCGGCGAGCACGTCGCCGCTGCCTGCTGTGGCAAGGGCAGGTGTGCCGGTGGGGTTGACCCAGGCGCGCGCCGAGCGCAGCGAAATGACACTGCCGGCACCCTTCAGGACAACAATGGCGCCGCTCTGAACGGCAAGTTCGCGTGCGGCGGCCACACGGTCCACCGTCACACCGGCGGTATCTCTGCGAAGCAGACGGGCGGCCTCACCCGGGTGCGGGGTGAGCACACTCGGTGCCTGACGGGCGAGCAGGATATCCTGCAGTTTGATGTCGGCAGCGATGATATTGAGCGCATCCGCGTCGAGCACAAGCGGCCTGTCAGAGAGCAGGGCGGTCCGGACAAGGGCTTTGGCGCGCTCGGACTGACCCATCCCGCATCCCATAACAATCACGCCCGCCGAGGTGAACCCCTCGGGATCCGTGCCCATCATCAGCTCGGGGTAGAGCATATCCACCGCGGGGGCATGCTCAGAGAGCGGGTAGAGCGTGACGCGCCCGGCACCGCTCACCAGCGCGGCACGTGCGGCGAGCAGGGCTGCCCCGATCATGCCGTCGGCCCCTCCCACAACAGCCACATGACCGTAGCTGCCCTTGTGTGAATTGCGGCTGCGCGGACGAAGCACATGCTGGAGCTCGTCGGGACTGACCACAGTAAGGTTCGAGAGCGGAATGGAGACGCCGAGATTGTCAACCACGATCTCACCGGCGGCATCAGCCCCCTCGTTCATGTAAAGCCCGGCTTTGGCCGAGAGGAAGCTCAGGGTGATGTCGGCGTGGCATCCGGGGTAGCTTGCAATCCAGCGTCCGGTAAGGTGATTCAGACCGCTCGGGACATCCAGAGAGATCTTGAGCGCCTGACGTTCGTTGAACCAGAGGACGGCATCGAGGTATTCGCCCGTGATGGGCTTGGTGAGACCGATGCCGAAAAGGCCGTCGACAACACAGTCGGCCTTGCGGGCCATGTACGGATCCTCTTCGATTTCCCCGCCGAGCGCCTCCCAGCGTTTGAGCTGCGCGAGAGCAAGGCTGCTGTTCGGGCGCTTGCCGCCCGGAAGAATGAGGACCACGTCCCGTGCTTTGGCCTTGAGCTCGCAGGCAAGTGCAATCGCATCCCCGCCGTTATTGCCCGGACCGGCCAGAATACTGACGGAGGCATTCTCCGGCAGACGTTCTTCAATCAGTCTGAGTGCGGCCTGACCGGCGCGCAGCATCAGCGTATCTTCACCGAGCTGATTGGCAGCGCGATGCTCAAGCGCCTCCAGCTCATCAGCGTTCAGAATAGTCAAACTCATCAGGTTCGTCCTTATCAAGATTTTTTTGCAGTGTATGTTTTTTTTCTCTCTCCGGGCGGAGGTCGTAATGCGGCTCAGTCAAAACGTGCCGGGCTCAGTGCCTGCGCCTGCGGGGAGGGCTCCCCGAGCATGGCCTGCGCCAGACACTCGGCGTAGCTCGGAGCAAAGTCGGCACCGTGCAGGCCGCCCGCTATGTTGAGCCACAAGCCGGGCACAGCAGACTCGCCGACAATGGCGAGCGAATCCGGTGCGGTGAGGACAGTCTGCGCAAAGTAGCGGGCATTTTTCCAGTCACCGATGTCCGGGAAAAACCGCATACCGGTCTCCCAGAGCGCACGATATTCGGCATCTCTGTCGAAATCCTCCTCTGCGCCGATATACCAGCGACCCTGCACGCGCAGGAAGTCGTCGAGCGGACTGAGCAGGAATCCTTTTTCATCCACAATGGCATGCGTGATGCGCATGGCATCGCTGAAAAGCGTGGTGTTGAGCACACAGCGTGTGAGGGGCAGCACGGGGAGCTTGAGTTTTGCGAGCTTGAGCAGATTCAGTGCGCCGCTGCCGGCACAGATAACAACATGATCTGTGCGGATTTCCCCCGTGGCGGTCTGCACGCCTGTGATGCGGCCGCCCTCCCGGATAAAACCGGTTACCGCAGTGCTGTTGTGAATCGGGACACCCTGTTCGATGAGCCACTCTTTGAGCTGTTTGGCAAAGTAGCTGATGGACCAGGACAGGGAGTTGTCAAGGTGAAAACGCGTTGTCTGCGGCAGCGCATAAAGCGAGGGCTCCATCATGAGCCATCCGTCAAGCGCCGGGGTGGCGGTGTCGGTTTCAGGCAGCTCCTCGAGTGTGCCTTCACTTGACTGCAGGGTGAAGATGTTGTCTTTTTCGACCTGAAGATACCATTCAAACGAGGCACTGGAGAGGGCTTTGGCCAGATCACTCAGCGCCCTGAAATTCTCCGGCGCACGGCTTTTCTGCAGCAGTCGTGCGAATCTGGGGTGATGGAAAATCAGTCCCGGTCCGTAGACCACGCCCGTCTCCGAGCGCAGAAGAGAAGCCTCGGGTGTGCTCAGCAGCATCGGCTGCGATTCCCCGAGCAGTCCGGAGCAGCTGTAACTGGCTCCCTGACAGGGTGAGGAGCGTCCTTCAAGGATGCTCACCCGGATGCCTTTGGAAAAAAGGGCGTAGGCGGTCATAAGTCCGGTTAGACCAGCCCCGACAACTAAAGCCTGCATGATCTGGTTTGAAAAAAAGAAAAAGCCCTTCCATTGTATAGAAAATCGCTCCGGACGGCGAATCACGGCTGCCGCCCGCATGCCCTGTGCATGGCGTACAATAGAAAAACACGAAAACTCAGGCACAAGAAAGCAGTCATGACTGAAAAGAAAAATTCCCCGACACCGGTTTCATCCATCCGTCCCATGCCGGTTCCGGCGCCCTGCGCACAGCGCGAAAATGATCCTCTGACGGAAACAACCACCGGCACGGAGCTTATTTATGAAAACCGCTTTCTGCGGCTTGTCCGCGAAAGCGTCACACTGCCCGGCGGCGAGCAGGGCAACCGGTTTATTCTCCCGCACCGCGGTGCCTGTGCAATGATTCCGCTCGATGAGCAGGGGTGCATTGTTCTTGAGCGTCAGTGGCGTCATCCGCTGCGGCGTGCCTTCTGGGAAATTCCGGCAGGCAAAATCGACCCTGATGAGTCAGAGCTTGTCTGCGCACAGCGTGAACTTATTGAGGAATGCGGTATCCGTGCCCGGCAGTGGACCGAACTCGGTGTGATCAATAATGCCATCGGCTACAGTGATGAGCACATCACGATCTTTCTCGCTGAAGACCTCAGCATCGGCGAGCAGCATCTTGACCCGGGCGAGTATCTTGAGCTCTACAGAGTGCCTTTTGAGGAGGCTCTGGCCATGTGCTACGACGGACGCATCACCGATGTGAAAACGCTCTGCGGCATCTTCTGGCTCGCAAAAGTGCTCAGTGACAGACGCAGTGCCGCCGCAGACGGTAAAACCTGTTAACGCAGGCATGCACGGACTGTGCCGCTTTTGGCAAAAACACGGTGAGTGTGGTATTATCTTTCTTCCAAATTTCCGCGGGTGTCGTATAACGGCTATTACCCTAGCCTTCCAAGCTAGAGACGAGGGTTCGACTCCCTTCACCCGCTCCACGCACACAGTGCTGCTGCGTATTGTCTGTCCCGGAGTGATTTGTGCTTCGGGATTTTTTGTGTCCGCACAAAACAGGTCACGGGGGCAGCGCGAGGCTGCCGCCCGCTGCTAAAAAAGAGCGCTATGCCGCTCTAGAAGAGCCACTTAAGACCGGCCCGGATGTCGTAGTCCTTGGTGTAGTGCTTGCCGTTGGCGCGCTCAAGACCGGCGTAAAGACGCAGATTCGGACTCACAAGCCAGTCCATGCCGAAACCGTAGTAGACGCCGGTACCGGTGAGTTTTTCGTTGAAATCCGTCCCGTTAACAGAAAGCTTCTGACGGCCGAGGAATTCATGTGTGAGGCCGAATCGCACATACCATTCGCCGCGTTTGCGGTTTTGCTCGGTAATCACCTTTCCAATGAACATATCCGCTCCGCTGACCATCTGGAAATCGAAAAGATCCTGCACGCGACTTCGGGTTGCTGCAGGATTTTTTTATGCGCTCAAAATGTGCAGACAAAAAAAATACTGCCGAGAGGCAGTATTCCTTTGAATTGACTGGCGGAGAGGGGGGGATTCGAACCCCCGAGGCCCTTATTCAGACCTGCACCCTTAGCAGGGGTGTGCATTCGACCACTCTGCCACCTCTCCGCCGATCGGTCATCAGCCAAAAACTGATGAGAACGAAAGAATAGCACGTTTAAAAGCAAAAAGCAAAAAATCAGTCCGGATACCTAAAAATTGGGATTTTTTCAGCTCTCTGGCAGGAGCCGGTTCTGTGGAATTTAGGTGATATTACCTAGAGGTGAGCAAAATAAAGACGCAGGGCAGGCATGCAGATGTAAAGATCGTTAAAATGCGGGCTAATTACAGCGTTTTGCACAGCCAGAGCACATCGCTTGAGTGGCTGAGGCCGGAGAACTGGAGTTCCCGCCAGACAGATCTGCAGGCGGGTTTGTCCTGCAGCGGTCGAATTCGTTTTACCGGTTCCTTCGCCAGACACAGGTTTTCTGTTTTTGCTTTCCGCCTGCCGCGACGGTGGCATGGCTAAACCAATGAATCCACGTCTCAGTTTAAAAAACATAACCAAGCGCTATCCGAACATAGTGGCCAACAGCAATATTTCTCTGGATGTCAACCCCGGTGAGATACTGGCCATTCTGGGCGAGAACGGCGCGGGCAAATCCACCCTGATGAAAATCATCTACGGTGCAGTGCGTCCGGATGAAGGCACCGTCGAGTTCGATGGTGAGTCTATTGAACTCAGCAGCCCCTCCGAAGCGCGTGCAAAAGGGATTGCCATGGTGCATCAGCACTTCGCTCTCTTTGATACGCTAACCGTTGCTGAAAATGTGGCGCTCGGACTCTCCGAGCCGCGCAGTATCGCGAGTATTGCGGCAGAGGTTCGCGAGCTCGGTGAGCGATACGGCCTTGAGGTGGACCCTTCAGCGGTGGTCTACGAACTCAGTATGGGTGAGCGTCAGCGCGTTGAGATTATCCGCTCCCTGATGACCCGTCCGAAACTGCTCATTCTTGACGAACCAACCTCGGTTCTCGTGCCTCAGGCCGTGCAGAAACTTTTCAAAACACTGCACAAGCTCTCCGATGAGGGTGTCTCCATTCTCTTTATCTCCCACAAACTTGATGAAATCCGTGAACTCGCAGACCGCTGTGTCGTGCTGCGCCACGGCGAAATCATCACCAGTGTCAACCCCAAAGAACAGACGGCGGCCTCGCTCGCACAGCTGATGATCGGCGCCGAGCCGCCGAAGATGCGTGTGGCCACCAGAGAGCCCGGAGAGGTTGTTTTTTCGCTCAATAATGTTTCCGTTCCCGGCAGCCTGCGTCTGTGCGGTATTGAAAATGTCTCGCTTGATGTGCGTGCCGGCGAGATTGTCGGCATTGCCGGTATCAGCGGCAACGGACAGGCGAGACTGATGGCGGTGGCCAGCGGTGAGACGCTCACAGCCCCCGGGAAGGTGACGCTTTTTGGGGAAGCGGTCGGGCATTTGTACACAAAACTGCGCCGCCTGCGCGGTCTGCGCTATGTGCCTGAACAGCGCCTAGGACATGCGGCAGTGCCCGAAGTCACGCTGCAGACCAACACCTATCTCACCGGGGATCAGTTTGTGAAAAACGGATTTATTCTGGCCGATAAAGCCCGCCGGTTTGCTGAACTCGTGATTGAACGCTTCCATGTGAAAACCCCGTCCTCGCAGAAACTCGCCTCGAGTCTGTCCGGGGGCAATCTTCAGAAATTCATCATGGGTCGTGAGATTCTTCAGAATCCCAAGGTCCTGCTGGTCAATCAGCCCACCTGGGGTGTTGACGTCGGCGCCGCCTCGGATATCCGCCGCTCCCTGATGCGCCTTCGTGACGACGGCGCGGCGATTGTGGTTGTCTCAGAGGAAATCGATGAGCTCTTTGAAATCAGTGACCGTATTGCGGTGATGTACCGCGGTCATCTGTCACCGGCGGAAGACAAATCCGCGATGAGCGTGGAAAAAGTCGGTCAGTGGATGTCAGGCCTCTGGCCTGACGGTCCGGCCGGTCAGGCTGTGAGCAAGGAGGTGGCGTGATGACTCTGCAGTGTCCGGTTTCGCTTGAGCCCAGAATGGAGGCGGCCCGCGCTCTGCGCTGGGTATCGCCCTTTGCGGCACTGGCTCTGACCGTTCTGACGAGCGGTCTGATTTTCCTTGCTCTTGGCAAGGATCCTCTGCTTGCGCTTTATACCTTTTTCGTGGCACCGATCGAGTCTGTGCGCGCCTGGACCGAAATTGCGGTCAAGATGACGCCTCTGCTGCTGTGTTCGGCAGGGCTGGTGGTGTGCTACCGGGCCAATGTCTGGAATATCGGTGCGGAAGGGCAGCTCGTCGTCGGTGCGATTGCCGGCGGGGCGGTAGCGCTGATGGCCGGTCCTCAGACAGGGGACTGGTGGGTGATTGCCGTGCTTGCCGCCTCTGCGCTCGGCGGGGCGCTCTGGGGCGCGGTGACAGCGCTTTTGCGCCACCGCTTCCATGCCAACGAGATCCTGGTTTCCCTGATGCTCGTCTACGTGGCGCAGTTTTTCCTGCAGTGGGCCGTGCAGGGTCCGATGCGCGATCCGATGGGGTTCGGTTTTCCGCAGACAGAACTGTTTGACTCCTCTGCCACGCTCGGTGTGCTGCTTTCGGGCACGCGTCTGCATTTCGGTTTTATCCTTGCGCTGCTGAGCGCACTGGGTATCTGGGTGCTCATGGACCGGATGGCGCTCGGGATGGAATTCAAAATCTCCGGGATGGCACCGCTGGCGGCCCGTTATGCCGGGTATCAGCCCGGTCATCTGATCTGGGTGTCGATGCTCATCAGCGGCGCGCTTGCCGGTCTTGCCGGCGGTATTGAAGCCGCCGGTCCGCTCGGGCAGCTCACGCCGACCATCAGTCCGGGCTACGGTTTTGCCGCCATTATCGTGGTGTTTGTCGGACGGCTTTCGCCGCTTGGCTGTATTCCTGCCGCGTTTGTGATGGCGCTCTTTTACCTCGGCGGCGAGCTCGCACAGAGCCGTCTGGGGCTGCCCAACTCCATCACAGGGGTTTATCAGGGGCTGCTGCTCTTTTACATTCTTGCCTGCGATACGCTCATTACCTACCGCGTTCGCTGGATCGGACTGACACGCGGAGGTAACCAATGAGTCTAGCCGCTTCCATTATCTCCTCGACGTTAAACGCGGGAACGCCGCTGCTGCTTGCGGCAGTCGGGATTCTGATTCATGAGAAGTCCGGAGTGCTCAACCTCGGTATCGAGGGCATCATGCTCATGGGCGCCGTGACCGGGTTCGGCGTCACGCTCACAACCGGCAGCTTTGCGCTCGGATTTCTCGGCGCAATCGGTGTCGGTCTGCTCCTCGGACTGCTGTTTGGCTTTTTCGTGATCGGCATCCGGGCCAACCAGTATGCGGCCGGCCTTGCCATGACGCTTTTCGGTGCCGGTCTCTCTGCCTTTATCGGTCAGCCCATGCAGGGTGCCGCCCTGCCGGTGCGAGCCTCTCTGGGTATTCCTGTGCTGGAGGATCTCGGGTTCGTGGGCGAGGCGTTTTTCTCCCAGCACTGGCTGGTGTATGCGGCGCTCGTTCTGCTTTTTGCCGTCTGGTATTTCCTCTTCAGATCGCGCTGGGGACTGATCCTGCGCTCGGTTGGCGAGGCGCCTGAGTCGGCGTATGCCCTCGGCTACCCGGTCGGCAGAATCCGGCTGGCTGCCGTGCTCTTTGGCAGTGCGATGGCCGGTCTTGCCGGCGGTTTCCTCTCGCTTGTCTACACTCCGCTCTGGGTGGAGGGGATGGTTGCCGGACGCGGATGGATTTCGCTTGCCCTGGTGACCTTTGCAACCTGGCGTCCTGCGCGCGTGCTTTTCGGTGCGTACCTTTTCGGCGGTGTGACCATGCTGCAGTTTGCGGTGCAGGGGATGGGTTTTGATATTGCTCCGCAGCTCATGTCGATGACGCCCTATCTGGCCACGATTCTGGTGCTCGTGCTCATCAGCCGCAATCCCACCTGGATCCGTCTGAATGTGCCTGCCTCGCTCGGCAAGCCTTTCCATTCGACGCGCTAGTGCCGGTGACTGACTGAAAAGATTTTGTCGTGCGCTTCGGGTTGCCGCGAGAAAAAAGTTTCTTTAGTTTGTTAATTGTTATTCACTTTTTGGAGAGCACTTCCATGAATAAACGTTTTACCTTGAAAATCTGCGTTGCAGCTGCTGCCGCGATGATGCTCAGCGCCTGCGGAAAGGATGAGCCCAAGCCGACGCCTGCCGCTGAAAAGCCCGCTCAGACGAGCGCAGCGCCTGCTGCCGCGAAGGAACCGCTCAAAGTCGCCTTCGTGTACGTGAGCCCCGCCAACGAGGAAGGCTGGTCGAGCCAGCATGACCTCGGCCGCCAGCACATCGAAAAGCAGTTCGGTGACAAAATCAAGGTGACGATGCTTGACAACATCCCTGAAAACGCTGACGCGGAACGTGTGATCCGCGATCTCGCCACGCAGGGTAACAAGCTGATTTTTGCAACGAGCTTCGGCTATATGAACTCCGTGCTCAAAGTTGCCAAGGACTTTCCGGATGTGAAGTTTGAACACGCCACCGGCTACAAGACCGCCGATAACGTGAAGAACTACACGGCCCGCTTCTACGAGGCTCGCTACCTCGCCGGCAAGCTCGCCGGTGCTACGACCAAGTCCAATGTGCTTGGCTATGTTGCCGCTGTGCCTATTCCTGAAGTGATCCAGGGCATCAACGCCTTTACGCTCGGCGCACGCACGGTCAACCCGAAGGCCACCGTCCGCGTGGTCTGGACCAACGCCTGGTATGACCCGGGCAAGGAAGCCGACGCGACGAAGTCGCTCATCGGTCAGGGCGCTGACGTGATCACGCACCACACCAACTCCACCGCGGTTGCCAGTACCGCTGAAGAGGCCAAGGTTCCGGTGATCTCGTATCACTCCGCTATGCACAAGGCTGCGCCCACGATGCTCAAGGGTGCCGTGGTTCACCGCTGGGAAGAGTACTACACCGGGGAAGTGCAGAAGGTTCTCGACGGCAAGTGGGATAACACGCCTGTCTGGGGCGGTGTGAAGGAACACATGGATGAGCTCGCTGATATCGCTGCCGATACGCCTAAAGCGGTCGTTGATGATATCAAGGCCGCCTATGACCGTATGGCCAGAGGTGAGTTCCGTCCGTTTGACGGTCCCGTGGTCTCCAACGAGGGCAAGGAAATGATTCCTGCCGGCAAGACCGCATCGGATGCGGACCTGCAGAACATGATGTACTTCGTTGAAGGTGTTGCTGCCAAGGTGCCGACACAGAAGTAAATACTCACTAACATATGAGTGAGCACGCCGTCCGGGAAGTCGCCTTTTCCGGACGGCGTTTTTTCTGGAGCGTGATGGAAAGTGTAATTTCTTCTTCAAGCTCACAAGCAAATGTTTCCGGCGCATGCCGCAGCGCGAGAAGAACAGGATAATTTCGAGCGCTGCCACGGTAAAAAGTGGCAAAATTAATAAGTTGTTTTTCTACTCTTTTTTCTGAGAGTCTCCGGCAGGAAACCGCAGCAAAGACGTCATGACAGATCATTTTGTACTTATCACTACGCTGGTTACCGCCTTCGGGCTGGCGCTGGTTTTTGGCTATATTGCCGAGCGGTTTCTGAAAACGCCTGCGCTTGTGGGCTATATCATCTCCGGTGTGGCTGTCTCGCTGATACCGGGGCTGCCTGCGGTGGATCGCACGGTCACCGAGCAGTTTGCCGAGATCGGCGTGATGCTGCTGATGTTCGGTGTGGGGCTGCATTTCTCGCTCAACGACCTGCTGCGCGTGAAAGCCGTCTCGGGTACCGGTGCGCTTATTCAGATGACGGTTTCGACATTCGCGGGCTGTCTGCTTGCAATGCTCGCCTGGCACTGGCCCGTCTCTCAGGCGATCGTGTTCGGGCTCACGCTCTCGTGCGCCTCCACCGTGGTGGTGATGAAGGCGCTCGAGCTGCGGCATCTCACCACCATGATCAACGGGCAGGTGGTCATCGGCTGGCTGGTGGTGCAGGACCTGGTGACGGTGTTCATCATGGTGTGCCTGCCTCTGCTCGCGCAGGTCACCCACGGCGGCGCCGAGCTGAGCAACCGCGAGATTGTCCAGGAACTCTCCAAGACCTTTCTGAGTGTGGCGGTTTTTGTGATTGCCATGCTGATTGTCGGCCGTCGCGTACTGCCCTGGATTCTGCAGAAAGTGGCCGACCTCGGCAGCCGGGAGCTCTTTACGCTGTGTGTGCTAGCGCTCGCCATCGGGATTGCCTACGGTGCCGGGGCGCTCTTTAATGTGAGTTACGCGCTCGGCGCGTTCTTTGCCGGTATGGTGATGCGTGAGAGCAGTCTCGCGCACCGTGCCGCACAGAATTCTCTGCCCCTGCAGGACGCTTTTGCCGTGCTCTTTTTCGTCTCGGTCGGTCTCCTGCTTGACTGGCACGTGTTCATTGACCAGCCCTTTACGATTTTCTCCATCCTGCTGGTGATTCTGTTTGTCACCTCGGTGATTTCCACACTGCTCGTGCTGCTGCTCAAGTGGCCGCTCGATTCGGCACTCACGCTCGGCGCGAGTGTGGCGCAGATCGGTGAATTCTCCTTTATTCTCTGCGGGCAGGGGATGAGTCTGGGACTTGCCGACGAATCGACCATGAGTCTGATTGTGGCCGCTTCGATTGTCTCGATTGCGCTCAACCCGCTGCTTTTTGCCGTCACCCCGAAACTGCGTCACCGTCTGGTCACACGCTATGCGTTTTTCCGTGCGGCCGCCATGCGCGAGGTGCCCGTGAAGATGCCCGCCGCCCCGAAGGCGGCAGCCGTGCCTCAGAAGGGGCACGTGATTGTGGTGGGCTACAACACGGTGGCGCGTCTGCTTCTGGATAAACTCCAGCAGCAGAAAATTCCGGTGATCTGCGTCACCAACGCCCCTGAAAAAGAGATCGATCCGCGCCCTGAAGGCGATTTTGCGCCCACCATGATCATGGGTGAGGCCAAGGATCCGATGATTCTCGTGAAGGCGCGCATCACCTCGGCCGCCTATGTTGTGCTACCGTTGAAAGATACCATTCTCAACCGCCAGGTGATCAAGTACGTGCGGCAGCTGCGCCCGGACATTCCCGTGCTGGTGCGTGTGCCCGATGATGATCTGCCCGATAACTGGACCAGAGACACCAATACGCACATTCTCACGAACAACGAGGCGATGCTGATGGCGCTGCTCGGCGAGCTCGTGCGCGCTTTTTCGCGTCCGGAGACACAGCAGCGTGCTCCCGAGCCCGATCCGGAGGACGTGACTCCGCCGCCCGCCGGTGATGAGGCTGACGACGAGGCACAGCCCGGGCGCCTGGGCCGGCTTCTCGGCTGGACGGGACTCGCTTCGGAGAAGCTCTCGGCCGCAGCCGGCAGCACCGCACACAGTGCAGGCACCTGGGTGAAATCGCTCGGCGGCAGATTCCGCCGCACAGGAAATTAGCATGACAGTTGAAATAGCGCTTCTTTTGCTGGCCGTTCTCCTTCTTGCCCTGATTGTCATGGTGACGCTCGTGTACCGGAGACTGCTCGATCAGGAGCGTGCCGCCGGAGAGAACCTAGAACTCAAGGCTGATGAGATTATTGACGCGATTCTTTCCGGACAGCGCTCGGAGCGCTACGAACTGCAGGAGCAGGTGCTCAACGTTGACCGCAATCACCGTCAGTCCTTTACAAATCTGATGGCGTTTGTGAGCGATCAGCAGGGCAAGAACGCCCAGCAGGTGAAGTCCCTCACCGACGTCGCACAGCAGAGCCTCGGAGAGCTCAATTCAGTGCTGCACAAGCGTCTGCTCGAGCTGCAGGCGATGGTTGACGAGCGCTTCCAGCGCGTCACGCAGAGTCATGCCACTGCCGAGCGGCAGCTCCAGGAGCAGATGCAGCTCAAAATCAATGAGATGCGTACGGAGCTTGACACCAATCTGGAGAAAATCCGTACGCTCAACGAGCGAAAACTCGAGGAGATGCGGGCAACGGTTCAGGAAAAACTCGACCGCACGCTCAACGAGCGCCTCACGGCAAGCTTCAGAAC
Source organism: uncultured Sutterella sp. (assembly GCA_905194315.1). Classification (GTDB taxonomy): domain Bacteria; phylum Pseudomonadota; class Gammaproteobacteria; order Burkholderiales; family Burkholderiaceae_F; genus Sutterella. The sequence continues at coordinate 30,837 of CAJJRX010000005.1, forward strand.
GGTGGATGAAAAACTCGGTCTCGTGCAGAACAGTCTCGGCGAGATGCGCTCCATGGCGGCGAGTGTGCGCGATCTGAAGGGAGTACTCACTAACGTGAAGCTGCGCGGCACCTTTGGCGAGACGCAGCTCTCGAATCTGCTTGCCGATCTGCTCACCGGCGCGCAGTACGAGGAGCAGTTTCAGCTGATCCCCGGCAGCAGCGCGACGGTGGACTTTGCCATCCGGCTGCCCGGCAGAAGCGGGGAGGAACCCTGCTGGCTGCCGATCGATTCCAAATTCCCTGTGGAGGATTTCGAGCGGCTCACCGCGGCCATGCAGGCCGGGGATCGCGCGCAGGAGCAGGAGGCGAGAAAGGCGCTCGAGAGAACCATCCTCACGCAGGCCAAATCGATTCGCGAGAAATATATCCGCCCGCCCTATACAACAGAGTTCGGGGTGATGTTCCTGCCGAGCGAAGGGCTGTATGCGGAGGTGCTGCGTATCCCGGGGCTCTTTGACCGGCTCCAGCGAGACTACCGGATCACCCCGGCGGGGCCCACCGTTATAGCCGCCCTGATCAACAGTCTGCAGATGGGGTTTGTGACGCTGGCGCTGCAGGAGCGCTCGAGCGAAGTCTGGAAGGTGCTCGGCGAGGTGAAGGGGGAATTCATCCGCTTTGGCGAAAGCTTTGCCAAGGTGCAGAAAAAGTTCAATGAGGCACAGTCAAGCCTTGCGGCCATGCAGACCCGGCAGAACGCCATGCAAAAGACGATGGCCAATATTGAGGCGAGCATACCGGCGATCAGCCTCGAGGAGGAGCAGGCGGCCTCGGCGAGCCCGCTGCCGGCGGCCACGGATGAAACCGGATCGGCTGACGGCGCAACAGTCTCCTGAGTGAGGTGCCTGCGGAATCCGCAGAGCGCATAGAAAAAGGTCAGCCTGAGCTGACCTTTTTCCTTTTGCCGCTGGAAGTGCCGCCTGCCTGGCGTTACTTCTTCGGCGGGTTGCGGCGGCGCAGATGCTGACGCAGACTCATTAGACGGGCGCGGCGGCGTGCACGGATGCCGCGGGTGCGCACTTCGCTCTCATCGTCTTCGGTTTCAAACGGCTGATCGGCACTCACGTGCATGCGCATCGGGATATTGGCCTTTCCGCCGTCGGGCGCCTTCGCACCGAAGAGCGGCACACCGCCCGAGGAGAAGGTGTCGTAGTCCGCGAGGGCTTTCTCCACAAGCTTACTCAGACCGATCAGGGCGATGACGTTCGGAATCACCATCAGACCGTTAAAGAGGTCGGCGAGTTCCCAGACGAGCGTGACGTGCAGGAACGAGCCGAGCATCAGGAAGCAGAGCACCATGACGCGGTAGGCGGAAACCCAGCGCAGTCCGAGCAGATACTTCACGTTCTGTTCGGCAAAGAAGTACCAGCCGATGATGGTGGTAAAGGCGAAAAAGAGCAGGCAGACCGCCACAAAGCCGTTACCGATCGGGCCGAGCCCGAGCGTGAAGGCGCGCTGCGTGAGTGCCGAGCCCGTGAGCGTGCCGTCAAGCGCACCCGTGGAGAGAATCACAAATGCGGTCATGTTGACGATCACGAACGTGTCAAAGAAAAGCCCCACCACGGCGAAGAGACCCTGCTGCACAGGGTGCTTGACTTTCGCCACGGCATGCGCATGCGGGGTCGACCCCATACCGGCCTCGTTGGAGAAAAGACCGCGGGCTACACCGTAGCGGATCGCTTCACGGATGCCGGCACCGATCACACCGCCGGTGGCGGCAGCCGGATCGAAGGCACCGACGAAAATCATTTCAAACACTTTGAAGATTTCGGTGAAGTGACCGAGGATGATGGTGAGCGAACCGATAATGTACACAAGCGCCATTGCGGGGATCATCTTTTCGGCAAAGCTGGCGATACGCTTGATGCCGCCGATGAAGATGAAACCGGCCAGTGCGATGATCACAATACCGGTGAGCCAGGTCGGGATGTCGAAAGCCGTGTTGAACGCATCGGCGATCGAGTTGGCCTGCACCATATTGCCCACGAAACCAAGGGCGATGATGATGGTGACGGAGAAGAAGGAGGCGAGCGCCTTGCTGCCGAGACCTTCGCTGATGTAGAAGGCCGGACCGCCGGTGATGTGACCCTTGGCGTCACGGGAGCGGTAGAGCTGAGCGAGAACCGCTTCAGCAAAGATGGTGGCCATGCCGAAGAAAGCGGCAATCCACATCCAGAAAATGGCACCCGGACCGCCCATTGCCAGTGCGGTTGCCACACCGGCGAGGTTACCTGTGCCTACCTGAGCGGAGATGGCCGTGGCGAGGGCCTGAAACGAGGACATACCGTCCTTGCCGGCTGACTTGCCGAAAATCGAAAAGTCGCCAAAAACCTGGCGAAACGCCTGACCAAGTCGCTTAACCTGGACAAAGCGCAGCTTCAGCGTGAAGTAGATACCCGTCCCCACGAGCAGGGGAATCAGGCAGTACACGCCCCAGAGCATACTGTTGATGCTTTGAACAATAACAGTGATTTGATCCACGAGGGGTTCTCCAAATAGTTCTTCAAATCCTTGAAAAAGGACACACACCACAAGAGCCGAAACCTTTCCGGCGGACGGACTCGCGAAAAAACGGATGCCGGCCGCAGCACGGTGACAGAAGCCGTCAGAAGGGTTTCGCTGCTAGAACCACATGGAGCCATGGGTCTTGTGCAGTGGACAGCAGAGCGTACGGAAATCCGGAAAAAACGCCCGTACGTCAGCGCCATGGATAGTATAAATTTTCCGTTTTTATCAGGGCACGACACCCGCTGATACTTTGAGCAAACCTGACGCTCGTTTGTGGTCTGTCACCTGAAATAGAGAAATGTTACTAGAGGTTCAGACTTTTTTGACTGTCTTCGCGCGTGAGCACCCCGAGAAACACCTCGGGTGTGCCGCTCTCGATGCCGTGCCGTCTGAGTTTGCGTGCGGCCTTGAGCACAAGCCGGTCACGGCTCACCAGCCAGGCGGCACCGGCCGTGTGGGCAAGGTCGAGAAACTTCTGATCGTCGGGATCCCGGCAGAGCACCGGTGCGGTGGCAGGCTCTCCGGCAAAGGGCACACTCTGTGCATAAGCCCGCTCGAGAAGCGGCATGGCGGCGGCCACACTCCCGCAGAAAGCCTCGCGCGAGAGCACATCGGCAAGCTCAGTCATGGTTTGCGCCGTGCGCAGCACACGGACCCGGCCTGCGGCAATCAGCGGCAGCAGTGCGCTGCTGCGCGGATCGTTCCAGTAGTAGAGATCGAGGAGCACATTGGTGTCGAGCACAACAGGGAGTCCGGTATGAGCGTTCTGAGCGCAGACAGCCGCCTCTTCAAGACGGGCAATGGCACCGGTAACGGCGTCGGAAAGAGACATGGGAAGAAATGTTAGTGTGTACTTACTTTCAACAAAAGAGGTCCGGCAGTAGCGGCCGGACCTCTCTGGGAATGGGTGGCTCTGGTTCTCAGGGAAGGAACGCCGCCACAGCTTCACGCTCGTCGAGCAGCTCGCGGCAGGTTCTGGCGAGACGCTCCTGCTGAGCTTCGGTCATCGCGAGATCGCGCACGATTTCGTAGTTGCCCTTGCCGTCAGTGAGGCAGGGGAAACCGAAGACAAGCCCTTCGGGAATACCGTAGCTGCCGTCGCTCGGCACACCCATGGTGACCCATTCACCGTTCGAACCCAGTGCCCAGTCGCGCATGTGATCGATGGCGGCTGCGGCGGCACTGGCAGCCGAACTGGCACCGCGGGCGGCGATAATGGCCGAACCGCGCTTGGCGACCGTGGGAATGAACTCATTGCTGATCCACTCCTCGTTCACAAGCGAGAGCGCATTTTCGCCGCGCACTGTGGCGCGGGTGAGATCCGGGTACATCGTCGGGGAGTGATTGCCCCAGACAGCGACATGATGCACATCGGTGACATGGGCGCCGGTGCGCACAGCAAGCTGATTCATCGCACGGTTCTGGTCGAGACGCAGCATCGCCGTGAAGCATTTCGGGTCAAGTCCCGGGGCGTTGCGGGCGGCGATATAGGCATTGGTGTTGCAGGGGTTACCCACCACCAGCACCTTGACGTCGCGGCTTGCAGCCTCATCGAGCGCACGGCCCTGCGCCTGGAAAATCTGTGCATTGGCTTCGAGCAGATCACTGCGCTCCATGCCGGGGCCGCGCGGACGTGCACCGACGAGCAGCGCATAGTCTGCGTCGCGGAACGCCAAGAGCGGATCCGCACTCGCCTGCATACCGGCGAGCAGCGGGAACGCACAGTCTTCAAGTTCCATCATCACCCCTTTGAGCGCACCCTGGCTCTGGGAGTTGTTTCTCTCAAGCAGCGAGAGGATGACAGGCTGATCGGGGCCGAGCATGGCGCCGGACGCGATACGGAACAAAAGGGAGTAACCGATCTGGCCGGCGGGCCCGGTCACAGCAACACGGACGGGAGTTTTCATTTTTGTGTCTCACTTTGTGTTTGCCCGACCTGCAGAGGCGCTCACCTTGCCGGCGTCACGGCGGCGGGCTGATGTATTTTCAATGCCGGAAAAGAGGTTCAGGCCGATCCGCACGTTCTGCGTTGTGCGCAAGGTGACAGGGCTGGTGCTGTGCGGGCAGCCGGGCTTGCTGCTTCCGTATTGATAATGCGTACAGAGTTTAGCAAAACGCGCCGATGGGTGGAAAATTTTGTGCATTTGTAAAAATCCCGACTACAAAACTCGGCTTTTTGAGTAAACTATCTGCAAATTTCCAGAATCATCGAAACGATTACGTTCCGAACCGCTGTTTTTTCCTTTTTTAGAGGTGTTACATGTCCCCATTAGAAGTTGTCCGCGAGCGCTATACCACAAAACACTATGATCCGAGCAAGCCTCTGACGGACGAGGAATTCAACACACTGCTCGAAGTGCTGCGTCTGTCGCCGAGTTCGGTGAACTCCCAGCCCTGGCATTTCTTTGTGGCCCGCTCCGAAGAAGCCAAGAAGAAGCTTCTGCCCGGCGTGCTCGACTTCAATCAGAACCGTGTGATGGATGCCGACTTTGTGGTGGTGATGGCTGCCAAGGATGAATACACGGATGCGGATTTCGCCAGGGTGCTTGAGAAGGAAACCGCTGACGGGCGTTATCCCAATGCCGAAATGGCCGCACAGCAGGATCAGGGCCGCCGCTACTTTGTCGGTCTGCACTCCGGGAGCCCTGAGGAGCTCCACGCCTGGGCCTCGCGTCAGACCTATATTGCGCTCGGCTTTGTGCTTTACGCGGCTGCCAGCATGGGTATTGACTCCACCTGCCTTGAAGGGCTCGACTACGACAAGGTCGATGAGGCGCTCGGTCTCAAGGGCAAGGGTCTGCGCACGGCTGTGGCTGTGAGTTTCGGCCACCGTGCTCACAACGACGGCAACGCCACCCGTCCGAAGTCCCGTCTCGCGCTCTCTGATGTGGTGACGGTGCTTTAAGCGCTCCGGTGCTGTGCGCTGACACAAATCTGAACTCCCGGTTTTACGCAACCGGGAGTTTTTTTGTCACGAGAATCAGGAGTTTGAAACGACTTCCGGATAAAATCTCACCGGCGGCAGACACCGGCTTTGCTAGACTGTCAGCACTCGAAAAAAATACCAATGGAGTCAAATATGCGCCTCTGGGCAAAACTGATCACTGTTATGAGCCTTGCTTCGGCCCTGGTGCCGGCACACTCGGCAATGACGGAAGAACAGGCACAGACTGTGCTCAACGATGACAGCTATTTCCGCCGCTGGTCGCAGCCCGGTGCGATCACGAGCGTGGCGGAGGCTGAAAAGGTCAAAGAGCAGGGCGATCGCGAACTCGCCCGCATCGAAGAGGCGCTCGGTGACATGAAGAAGGTCTGCTACGGCAGGTTCTTCGTCAACAGCTGCATTGAGGATGCCCGCAAGCTCTCCTTTGTGCGCGACCGTGAAATCCGCAAGGTCCGTAATCAGGCCGATGCGATCATCCGTGCCGACAAAACGCGTGAGATTCAGGAACGCCGTGCCCGCTCGGCCGCAGAGGTCAAGGAGCCGCCGATGAAGCCGCGTGCTGCGGGCAGTGCAAAACCCGCCCCTGCAACGCCGGAGGCCAGAACGCCGCGTGAGGCCCGGGACGTGACGCCGCTTACCCCGAAAAAGCCCCGCGCAGCCAGTGAACCGATGGTGATTGACAACACGGCTGCCGAGCGCGTCAGGGAAAAGAACGCCGAGGCTGCAGAGAAACGTGCGCTTGAGGCGGACAATGTGGCAGCGTACGAAGCCAAGCAGCGCGAGGCGGCCGAACGTATGAAGGCCGCCCGTGAAAAGGCCGAAGAGCGCCGCAAAGAACGCGAGGCGCAGCAGGAGAGCTTCGAGAAATCCCGCCTTGAGCGTGAGCAGGCGCAAAAGCGCTATCAGGAGCAGCAGAACCAGAACCGCTCCTCGCTCTCGAAATATTTCTGATATCTCTTTATTCCTGCCAAAGGCCGCCGTCTGTGCGGCCTTTGCTGTCTGATCCTCTGACGTGATCCTGTGAAGAGCCTTCACGCGTGCGGTTCGCGGTCCTATAATTCTCTGATACTCTGAAAACACGACTTCACAAAGAGCACTTCCCGATGACATCTCCCGCAACCTGGCTCGATCCCGGACTGGACTTTCCCGACCGTATGGCGTCGCTGTACGCAAAAGACGGCCTGATGGCAAAGAAAATCAAAGGTTTTCACCCTCGTGAAGGGCAGAAGGCTTTTGCTGTGGAGGTCTCAAAGCTCATCGGTGAGAAGAGCACGCTCATTGCCGAGGCCGGCACGGGGACCGGGAAAACCTTTGCCTATCTGGTGCCTGCCATTGCCGCGGGCTGCAAAACCATTGTCTCGACCGCAGGAAAATCCCTGCAGGATCAGCTCTCGACAAAAGACCTTCCGGCAATCCGTTCACTGCTCGGTATCGGGGTCAAAACGAGTGTGCTCAAGGGGCGCGCGAACTACATCTGTCACTACCGGCTTGAGCTTGCCAACAGTGAAAGCTTTCTGCCAGAGCAGGATTCCGGGGCCAAGCTGCGTATGATCAGCCGTTTTGCCGCCGTGAGCGAGACCGGTGACAAGGGTGAGCTGAGCGCAGTGCCCGAGGATGATCCTCTCTGGCCGATGGTGACAAGCACCCGCGAGAACTGCCTCGGGCGCGATCGCTGCCCGCACTGGGATGAGTGCTTTGTCAGAAAGGCACGCGAGCGTGCACTCGAAAGCGATGTGATCGTGGTGAACCACCATCTGTATCTGAGCTCGCTTGCGCTCAGAAACCAGAGCAACAACATGATCGACGGTCTGCTCCCCGATGCGGCGCTCACCGTGATTGATGAGGCGCACCAGCTCCCGGGTATTGCATCGGACTTTTTCGGTCGTGGTTTTTCCACCAGAGAGCTTGAAAAGACGGCTGACGAAGGAGCGGTGCTGAGTGCACGGGCCACGGTGGGCGATCAGCAGAACTGGATGGCGCTCAGAAGCAGCATGCAGCAGGCGCTGCGTATGCTGATCAAAGCGGTGAACGAGAGCGGCCTCGCTGAAGGGGAGAAGCTCGCCTTTGACAAGATTGAAAAGCCCGAGACGCTCATCGAGCCGTTTGATGCGCTCAGTGAGGTCTGCTACCGGTACGCAGAGGTTTTTAAAGCCAATGCAGGCCGTGATGATGAGCTCGATACGCTGAGCGAATGGTTTGCCGGGCTGCAGTTTGAAGTGAATTCCTGGCGGGCTATTGTCCGCGGAGAGCCGCTTGATGTGCCGGGGCTTGAACCCGCCGTACCCGGTACGGATACTGAGGGCGAGGGTGAGACGCAGGCAGCTGCTCAAGAGGGCCCCCGGGCGGCGTCTTCCGCGACATCGCGCCGTGCCTCGAGTGTGCTCTGGATTGAGGCCGGCAAGCAGTATGCGCGCTTTAACAACACGCCGCTCAATTTCTCAGCGGACTTTCGCAAAATGCGCGAGGAGATGGGCGGCGCCTGGGTGTTTACCTCGGCAACGCTCTCAAACTCCGGCAACTTCACCCACTTCAAGAGCGAGCTCGGAATCGGGGAGGCTGTGGAGCGCTCCTGGGAGAGTCCGTTCAACTACTGGGAGCAGGGCTGTCTTTATATTCCGAAGATTCCCGCCCCGGCGAACAACACCGCGGTGCACACCGAAAATGTGATCGATGCCGTCTGGCCGCTCATCGTGGCGGCCCGGGGCCGCACATTTGTGCTCTGCACCTCGCTCGCGGCCGTTGACATTGCCGCGCAGCGTCTTGAGGAGCGGCTCAGTGCCAACGGTCTCGACTATAAACTGCTCGTTCAGGGCAGTGCCCCGAAGGGCGCGCTCGTGAGGGCTTTCCGTGAGCACGGGCATGCGGTGCTCGTGGGCAGTATGGGGTTCTGGGAGGGCGTTGACGTGCAGGGGGATGCTCTCTCGCTCGTCGTGATCGACAAGCTGCCGTTCTCTCCGCCTGACGATCCGGTGACCGAAGCCCGCTGCCGGCAGATCCGGGAGGCGGGCGGTCATCCGTTTGCGGCCTACACCCTGCCTGAGGCGATTATTGCGCTCAAGCAGGGGGTGGGACGGCTTATCCGGAGTGAGACCGACCGCGGTATGGTGGTGCTCTGCGACACCCGTGTGGTCGACAAGCCCTACGGCTCGATTGTGCTGAAAAATCTGCCCGACTTCTATCGCACCCGCCGTGAGGAAAAGGCGCTGCAGTTCTTCCTTGCGCCGGAAAAATTCAAAGAGGGGCTTTACCGGCAGTAAAGGTCAGAAGGGTGAGAAAAACGAAGTTTTTTATCTGTCCGTAAAAGCATAACTCTGACATTTGTCACTTACTGTGTTTCACTATCCATAATGCTAAGCAACAGGTGACAGATTTCATTCCGGCGGTGTTTTGTGGAATGGTTTTCTTGACTCTGGCAGGCGTTTTTCCCGCCGCTTCCGTCTCTAGTGGAAAGTGCTCAGAAAAGTTGTGAGAACCCGAAGCGATGGTGAGTTTTCGCTTCGGCACTGCACCGAGATATTGACGCGGCCGTGCAACTTCCCTAGGATTGAATGTACACCGTTGAAGCGGAAGTAACGGCGAACGAAGACTTCTGAGAGAGCCCGAGTAAGGTGAGAGTCGGGTAAGACACTGGTCGTCAAATGGGCCGCTGAGGGCGCAGTCAAAAGCAGGTGAGCCTGCCTAGTATTCTGCGACGCGCGAACCTGCGTATTGTGGTTCAGGGTATGATGGTACCCGGAAAAAAAGCGCATGGACCTCCGGTCCGTGAAAGTAAGGTGGCACCGCGGGTGGACTCTTTCACTCGTCCTTACATCAGGCAGCAGCGCTGCCGGGATGTTTGCCGCCTGCGCAATAGAGCTCCCCGGTCAGTGCTGCCGGCGGAGTTTTTTTATTGCGGAAAAGAAGTCTATGCAGCTTAATCTTTCTCTGGATGATGTCAGACGTACCGGCCGCGAGCAGAATGCGCGGCTTGTTCCTGTGGCGGGCGAAATGCTCTCCGATCTGCTCACGCCGATCGATATTGTGCGTATTCTGCGCCTGGTCTCGGAGCATGTGTTTCTCTTTGAGAGCGTGGAGGACAAGGAGCACTGGGGCCGCTACAGCTTTCTGGGTTTTCGCCCCCGGCTCTGCGTGACCGCCCGTGCGGGCGAGCTCTATCTCAATGGTGAAAAGGCGACGGGGGAACACAATCCGAACACCTATCTCCGTAAACTGCTCTCGGAGCACAAGAGCGCCCGTGTGCCGGGACTGCCTTCCTTCACGGGCGGCTTTGTGGGGTATTTTGCCTTTGACTACCTTGGCTACAGTGAGCCGACGATCCGGTTTCCGCAGGAGGATGCGGAAGGTTTTCAGGATCTCGACCTGATGATGTTTGACCGGCTGATCGCCTTTGATCATCTGCGCCAGAAAATCCTTCTGATTGCCAATGTCGATACGGACGATGTCGAGCAGAGTTATGCGCAGGCTGAGCGTGACATCCTTGAGATGCGCAATCTGCTGCGCCGGCAGGACCGCTTCACGCCGCCGGCGGGAAGACTGCTCGGACCGATCGAGCCGCTTTTTGAAAAAACGCGCTTCTGTGAAATGGTCGAACGCGCCAAGCGGAGCATCTTCGAAGGGGATATCTTCCAGATTGTGCTCTCCAACCGTTTCTCGGCACCCTATGAAGGCAGTCTGTTCAACACCTACCGGCTTCTGAGAACCATCAACCCGTCTCCGTACCTCTTTTATCTCTCCGGCACGGATGTGGAGGTTGCCGGTGCCTCGCCCGAGACACTGGTAAAACTCGAAGACGGTGTGTTGCACACGTTCCCGCTCGCGGGCACCCGCCCCCGCGGGAAGACGCCCGAAGAGGACCGCCGGCTTGAGGCGGAACTGCTCAGCGACGAGAAAGAGCTTGCCGAACACAACATGCTGGTGGATCTCGGCCGCAATGACCTCGGAAAGATCAGTCGCTTCAGCAGTGTGAAGGTGGAGAAACTCCGTGTGATCGAGCGCTTCTCGCACGTGATGCATATCGGCTCGACCGTGCGCGGGGAAATCCGCGAGGACTGCGATGCGCTCGATGCCATCAATGCCGTGCTGCCGGCGGGAACCCTCTCCGGGGCGCCCAAAATCCGTGCCTGTCAGCTCATCAGCGAACTCGAAGGCAATAAACGCGGCATCTACGGGGGCGCAATCGGCTACATCGGGTTTGACGGCAATATGGACACATGCATTGCAATCCGCATCGCCTACCGCAAGAACGGTCGCGTTTATGTGCGCAGCGGTGCCGGTATTGTGGCGGATTCGGTGCCCGAAAATGAATATACGGAATGCGTCAACAAGGCAAAAGCCGTGGTGCGCGCCCTCGAGCAGGCTCAGGAGGAGGATTTATGATTTTGCTCATCGACAGCTATGACAGCTTTGTCTACAACCTCTATCAGTATCTGGGCGAGATTGAGCCTGATATCCGCGTAATCCGCAACGATGAGATGAGTGTGGAAGAGATCCGCGCCCTTAATCCGGAGGCGATTGTGCTCTCTCCGGGGCCCGGACGGCCCGAGGATGCCGGGGTGATTATTGACGTGGTGAAAACGCTCGGCGCTGAGATTCCGGTGTTCGGTGTCTGCCTGGGACATCAGGCAATCTGCAGTGCGTTCGGCGCCACGGTCACCTACGCTTCAACGCTCATGCACGGTAAATCGAGCCGCGTGAACTACGACAGAGAGAGTGTGATTTTCAGCCGTCTGCCGCCCGGTGAGGGCGAGGTGGCGCGCTACCACTCGCTTGCGGCCGATCCCGCCACCATCCCTGAGGTGCTCAAGGTCACGGCAGTGACTGCTGACGGTGAAGTGATGGCAGTCGAACACCGGCATCTGCCGGTTTTCGGGGTGCAGTTTCACCCGGAATCGATTCTCACGAAGGACGGCAAACTGATGCTCAAGGCATTTCTTGAGTTTGCCAGGTCCCGCCGGGCCGCCTGAGCGGTCAGTGCCGAAGCAATAATAAAGACCTCTCTGCCGTTTTGGCAGCGGGGTCTTTTTTTCGGAGAAGACATTGCCGTTTGATCGGTGAATGACGAATTTCTAATATGACCGTTTATAGCAAATAATGACATTTGTCACTTTCAAAATATATTTGCAGTATTGATAAAGCGACAAGTGACAGAAATCGCTGATTTTTAAAACATGGTATAAAAATCTGAGTATTACCCGGCAAGGCATCAGTGCGCGGCATCGGATGACTGCAGCGGATGCGTTAAGATACGCCTTATTGTTTTTCAGTTTTGTGAACCGTATTGAGAAGCAGGAGAGCCGCTTCTGACTCTCCTGAGGAAATGTGCCATGACCCGACCGACTCTCTTTCTGAGTGCCTCTGCACTGGTGAATTTTGTTGCCGCTTCGGCACACACGCTGCTTATGGCTTATCTGCCGCTGGCCGGTAACGGCCTGTTTATGTTTCCGGGCGACTGGCACAGCCACTTTGTTAACACGATCCTGTGGCTGCTCGGTGCGGCGGCAGTGATATGCCTTACGCTGATCTTTCCTGCCAGAAAAGAGGCCCGCGGCATTGATGCGGCACAGGCCGGTAAGACGCTTGCCGAGGCGGCCGGCCGTACCGCCGCCTCAACGAGCCTCGGGTGTCTGTATATTTTTTCCGGCATTCTGCTCACCATGTTTCATTTCAGTGCTCAGGGCGCAGGAATGACGGTTAGTCTGGTGGCGGCCATTCTCGGACTGGTGACACTCTCGTCAGCTTTGAAGTGGCTCAGACAACTCCTGGTGCTGCTGCGGGAAAAACCGTAGGAGCGTTATCCTGACCGGAGCGGTGTGCCTTGCGGCACACCTTTTTTTACGCGGCTAGCGCGCTTCCGAAGTACTCCTCTGCAATCCGGTCAAGTCCGGCAGCGATCTTAGGAAAGCTGCAGTTCAGATCCAGTGTCCTCACACTGATCGTGTTACCGCTCATCGAATATTTCTGGTCTGGCTGCTGATCCTCTGTGGTTCTGGCGTAAAGCAGCATGCCGTCAATCTTAGCGGTGCTGTCACATGCCGCTTTGTTTTTCACATAGGTGAAAATCTGATAGAGATTTCCCGAGTGCAGTGTGTGCTTCCCCCACCGCTCCTGCATGGTATGCGAGTAGTACTTGGCATCGATAATCAGGATTCTGTCAGCCAGGGAGAGCGTGACGTCGGTTTGCATAATCGGAAGCATCTCGCTGCTGTCGTTATCAAGCGCCCAGGAAATCTGTGAGGCTCGGGCATTGAGGTGCGGAAACTCTCTGCGGAAGTACTCCAGGATAAATTTTTCGTAGAGCCGGGACATGTTCTGCTCGTCGAAAAAATCCATGAGCCGTTTCGAACCGTCCATCTGAGTCTGGAGAAGACTGTTGAGGACAAGGTAGCAGACAGCGATGAGCAGGCGGTAGGTCTGGTTGTTACGGTTGTACCGCAGATTCCAGCGAATGCGGCTCGGTTTGAGCAGCTGAACGTCGCCGAAAAACATCAGCAGTTTCCGTATTGCCTTTTTTCGGGACCTTGCAATATCCGTAGCAAGCAGCTGTGTCATGGCCGTTTTCAGAATCCTGTTGGTGTAGGAATCAACGGAGAATTCGTCAAACGAACAGACAAGCTGCTTTTTAGGCAGACTGCCGGTTTTGATCGAGTCCGAGAGATGCAGACGGCCGCGCGGTGAGGAGAGCGCTTCAGTGCGCTCAATATAGTCGTGATGCAGACCGCGCTTAAGCTGACCGGAAATACCGGTGATCAGAATTGCGGCGCACAGATCAGCGACATTATCGAACTGCTCAGTCGCAAGATGTCTGAAGTCCTTCACATCGAGTGCCTTAAAGGCATAGGCGAGCATGTAATAGATATTCTGAACCGGTATCACTTGATGGTCAGCCTCAGTTTGTCAGACCAGTCCCTGACGCGGTCCGGTTCGTCGAACCAGTATTCCTTCAGCAGCGGGATGAGTTCAAATTCCACGATATTGGAGAGGGTCTCCTTTTTTGCATCCTCGAGGTTGCAGAAGAAGCTGTGGCCGATACAGAATCCGTCTCCGAGTGAGTCGTCGGTTGCAATGGCCTCATTGAGAGTTTTTACAACGTCAATGAGCCGGTTGAATTGTGCGCTCTCAAGCTGTGCCTGATAGGCCTTAAAGCCATCAGACTCAAAACCGGGCTTTAGCTCATAGAAGGCAAAACGTCTGCGCAGAGCGTAGTCAAGCATTGCCAGGCTGCGGTCTGCAGTATTCATCATGCCAATGAGGTGCACATTTTCAGGAACAGAAAACTTTTCGCCGGAGTAAAGCAACTGAAGTTCTGCACCGCGTTTGTCGTTTTCAATCAGCATGAAGAGCTCACCGAAGATTTTGCTCAGGTTGCCGCGGTTAATTTCGTCGATGATAAAGAAATACTCGTTGTCGCTGTCGATCTCTGCGGCTTTGCAGAAGTTGTAGAAAACGCCGTGTCGAAGCTCAAAACCGCTTGCCGACGGTCGAAAACCCATGACAAAGTCCTCGTACGAGTAACTCTGGTGGAACTGTACCATTTTGACACGGTTGGGATCTTTTACCCCCATCATGGAATACGCCAGACGTTTGGCGACAAAGGTCTTGCCGACCCCCGGCGCACCCTGAAGAATGACATTCCTTTTTCTCCGGACGAGTGAGACCAGTGTATGGTAACTGCCCACGGACATAAACACGTCGCTGAGAAAATCCTCCTCACAGTAGGGAGGATATTGAATGTCCGGATCATCAGCGTCTTCAACAGCGTCACTTTCAAACAGGGCGTTGAGCTTTTCAACATAATCGGTATAGGCAGTGATATCCGTCAGCGTTTTCATGACTGCCTGTCCGGGGTGTTCCCACTCGCCTTTATCAGTCCAGTTTACTGTTCTGACATTCTGATATTCCTGCCGTTCTGGGTCGAACCTGTAATCAGACTCCACCACACCACGTCCGATGATAAGGTGCTTTCCTTTTTTCGCAAACACAATATCACCGGGTTTCATTTCGTTGGCGAATTGCCAGGTCGCATGTGCACCGTTTTTAAAAGACCCGGAAGGGTCAATCAATTTTTTCATTGCCTGTTTCATTGCGCCTTTGCTGCTGTATTGGCGAAGATCTCCGATCGGGTCCCAGGCAATGGCAATGATGCCGTTCTCACAGCACTCATCCCAAATCGCCGCCTGATTGCCGGGAGAGTAAAGCCAGTAGTGGGGGGCATTGACATCCTCATCGGCAAGCGCAGTATTTTTCGCCTGTTGAGATTCCTGCGACCGGAGTTCCTGATTTATCTTCTCCGAATAGCGTAATGCTTCAGCACAAAGCGTTTTGAAACTGTTCGGCGGAGTGGTGCGGCTGTGCAGGTAAGCGCGCAGTTTCTCAATAATCTCAAAATACAGGGAGGAGTGTATTTTGTTTTTTACCTTCGGCAAGGTGTCGGTGAACTCCTCGGGAAGCTGCCCGGACTCGTAGATGTACCAGACGCTGCGCTGATCCAGGCTGAGGAACGTCTCAGGTGCCACCCAGTAGAGTGCCATCGTGATTTTGCTGTTGCCATTCCATTTTTTGTTGATGGCCAGATCGAAGAGCTCGCTCAGTGTTTTGCGGTTTTGGTCTGTTGCGTTGCCAGCAAAGGCCAGAGCTGCCTCAAGCAGCGACCACAGCTCATCGATATCACCGTTTTTGCGTTCTCCCGTAAAACTGTAGAAAGTCGCATTCAGGTTGTTGACGAAAGGAACACCGTCAAATGAGTCCGGAACAGGCGTAGAAAGGGTAAAAGCCTTTGTGGCTACAGAAAGAAGCTTTCGGCGGTTAATCTCTTTAAGTGAGGTTTTGTTGAACAGAGCCAATACCGTAAACGGATCTATATCGGTGAGCTGATTACCGCGGTCAAGAGTCGGCAGATCGATATCTGTTTCCTGGTAGATGCCACGTATTTTTGCAATCAGTTCCGGGCGTTTGTCTCTGTAGTGCAGCAGTTTTTCTGCGAACTCTCTGAAAAAACCTTCCCACTTAAACTGGTCATTGGCTTCTGTCGGCAAAATACACCTCGTCTGTATCTGTGTTCGTGAAGCTGCCCGCAGACAGGATCGTGCGGACAGTGTTCACCGGAGATATAACCAATATACCTTGTTGCGTCGGCATTTTCTATCGCAGCGGCAAAGTTGCGGGCGTTTTCGCTCCGTTAGGCCTGTTTCAGAAAGAGACCGACCGTTTCCACATGAGCAGTGTCCGGGAAGAGGTCAAAGGTTCTCACTGAGGACAGCTGAAACCCGAGGCCGGTGAGCGCTTTTGCGTCCCTGGCAAACGTTTTCGGGTTGCAGCTCACGTAAACCAGCCTGGACGGCTTGAGCGCGCTGAGCATTGCCGGCACACTTTCGTGCATTCCCTTATAGGCCGGATCGACAATCACTTTTTCACACCGCAGCCCGCGCACGAGCAGTGACGGGAGAACATTTTCGACAGGACCGGCATAAAAATCCGTATTAGTGACACCGTTACGTGCAGCATTGCTTTCTGCGGCATCTATACTTGCCCCGACAATATCGATTCCGACCGCTCTCCTGGCGGATCGTGCACTCATCAGCGTCATGGTGCCGATCCCGCAGTAGAGATCGAGCACGGTGTCGTCCCTGCCGATCTCTGCCAGCGAGACGGCATACCCGTAGAGCTTTAGCATCTGCTCGCGGTGAATCTGCAGGAAAGTGGTGGCACCAACCTCAAAAATGCTCCCGCCGATTTCGGTTTCAATTCTCGCCGCCGGGGTAAGAGAGATTTCCCGCTCTCCGAGGAGCGCATTACCGCGGGCGGTATGTTCGTTGAGAGTGACAACCTCAACGCCCAGAGGGGCGAGCATGCCGGTGAGCGGCCGGAAGATTTCGGTGTACTGAGCAGCCGGCGCGTTGAGCGAGAGCGTGACCAGACAGTGCCTGCCGTCAGGGGTGAGCCCCTCACGCATCACGAGGCTGCGTACGAGTCCGCTGTGAGTGAGTTCGTCATAGGCACTCAGATCTGTTGTCTCGAGAAAGGCGGCAATCCGTCCCGCTGCTTCGTTCATCCATTCGGGCAGCGCCTGGCAGGCAGTGATGGCGACCTTGCTGTGCGAGCCTGCCGCATAAAGTGCCCACTGCCAGTGCCCGTCAGTGTTGAGCGGATAAAACGCCGCTTTGGAGCGGTAGTGTGTAAGGGTGTCCGCACGGACATGTTCAAAAGCAGGAACACTCAGACCGTAAGCGGCAAGCGCATCGGTGAGCAGGGCTCTTTTCAGTTCCTCCTGCGCCTCAGCGTTGAGCATGCCCCAGGGGCAGCCCCCGCAGATTTCCCGGTTTTCTTCCGGCAGCAGATAGGGGCAGTGCGTTTCGCGCCGCAGTACTGAAGGGGTGAGGATCTCGAGCAGTCTTGCGTGGTGCTTTTTCTGTGCCGGGGCAATACGCACCCGGTCACCGGGCACGGCGCCGAGAATACACAATGCGCTACCGTTCTCCCCGGCGGCACCAATGCCGTCAGGGGTGAACCGGGTCACATCAGAAACTTCGTTTGTAAGGGAGTCTGCCATTAGTCTGCTGCGAAAAAGGAGGAAATGGCATTTATTGTACCTGTACAACCTGCTGATAGTGTCTGATGTGCACACAAAATGTTGGAAGGACAGTTTTTTTGAAAAATCGTATTGTCTGGTACAAATAAATTAGGGAGAACTAATTTCTGTTACCGCGCATACCTGCTAAATGCAACCCGCCTATAAACACAAAAACGAGAATAGTAATACCTAAGGCAGTTGTCCAGTCTTCAACATTTTCTTTTGATACACCCCAGGCCAGGAAAGTCCAGGCGGCTGTAAAGAAAATAGCAAAAAGACCTCGTACGTATGGGAGCATCATCAGGATTCCCAGTACGATGAATGTCACAACGCCCCAGATAAAGCCATAGGACGCCCCAGTTATAAGGCAAATGAGCAATATCTCAAGTCCCCACAGTCTGTAAGACATTCTCTCAGCCTGATACTCGTGCAAGCCTCTTTTTATTTCATCAATGGTACTCATTTTTTTCAAAGTATAAAAAGTAATAGAAATCACATCTCAATGTTTATGAGAATTGCCTTTATTGAGTGTAACTGAAATATGACGTGAAATAAAAATAAAATGAAATGGCTGACTTAACCTATTTTGCAGTGAAAGACAGTAGAAAAGCCTAAAAATTTAATTTCTCATAAAGAAATTTTAAACAAAAAAAGGCAGCCGCAATGTACGAGACATTACGGCTGCCCAGCTTTACCCAATTAGCTTCTTTTTTTAACCGGCGGTGAGCACTTCAGCATCCTCAGGCACTGCTGGCTTTGAGGATTTTTCCGTGTTCTGCCGGCTTTTCACCGGTGAAAGCCTGACACCGTTGAAACTGGTTTCGACACTGAAGATATCAGGCGGTAATCACTTCGCCGTCTTCAGGAATCAGTGCGCGGGCGGGATCGAGCTTGCTTGCCTTGGCAAGCCAGCGAAGATCGGCACGCTTGAGCACGCAGTGGTTAATGGCATCCATATGCACTGCGATGATCTTGGCCTGGGGGGCTTCCTGATAGGCGCGCAGGAAGTCCTGGCTGCCCATGATGATGGATTCGGGGAAGGCCGTCATCATGGCGTTGCCGGTGTTGAGCACCACCACATCAGGCTTGTGTTCGCGAAGCTGTTCGCTCACGAAGTCCTTCCAGATCGTGTCACCGACCACATACACGGAACGCTCGCCCTGAGCCTGCAGCAGAATGCCCATGGTGGTGCCGAGAAGCGGAACGGCCTTGAGCAGTTCCTCCGTGCCGTGCTGGCTCTTCATCGGGGAGAGCTTGACACCCTTGAACATCATGGGCTTATCGAGAACGGTCACGTTCTTGAAGCCGGCTTCGGAAACAACCTTTTTGGCGAGGTCGTCATTGACGAAAATCGGCATGGACTTGTCAATCAGACGGCGGGCGGCTTCGTCCCAGTGGTCTTCATGCGTGTGCGTGAGCAGCACGGCAGAGACGCCTTCGAGAACTTTTTCTGCGCTAAACGGCAGCTCACGCATCGGATTGCGCGTCTGGCTGTTCACCGTTCCTTCAAATCCGGGCCAGGCATCCTTCTTGGAGAGCATCGGGTCCACAAGGAAGGTCGTGCCGGCAATGCGCACACGCAGGGTGGCGCTGCGGATAAGCTGGACGGACGTGCCTTTTTCAGGCAGCGCAGGAACCATGGCATTTTTGGCAAAAGCACCGGGCACGCTCATCATGGCACCGGCACCGATCATGGCTTCAAACAAACGACGACGGGTCGTATTCATTTTTTTTAAACCTCAAAATCTGTTGTGATGGTGTCATTGTAGGGAGTGCACAAAACCTGCCGTGAGAGGTAAAATTGACATATATCGATGAATTTTTGCCAACTTTTTACCTCGTTTTTCCGATGTCCAATACCACCCCCAGTGTTGCAATCGTTCTGACGCCGCAGATCAGTCCTTTTCTTCTCGCCGTTCCGCGGATGATTCTCTGTGATCTTCCGCAGCCGCAGCACCGCTTGAGACCGATACTCTGTGCGGAAAAACCGGGCGAGGTGCTTTTTGAAGGCGGGCTGTATGCGCAGGCTGAAGCGGATTTCAGCGCGTTTGAAGAGGCGGATATGGTGATCGTGCCGCACTGGCACGATATCGTCGAGCCGCCGAGCGAAGCGCTCAGCCGGGCTCTGAGAGAGGCCTACGCCCGTCTGACGCCGATTGTCGGACTGTGCCGTGGCGCTTTTGCCATTGCCTATGCCGGGCTGCTTGACGGTAAGCGAGCGACCGCTCACTGGATGGATGCGGAGTTTTTCCAGAAAACCTTTCCTCAGGTGCATCTTGAGCCCAGCCATCTTTATGTTACTGACGGACTGATTACCACCTCGGCCGGTATTGCCGCCGGAATGGACTGCTGCCTGCATGTGCTGCGCTCCCGCGCCGGGGCGCATGTGGCCAACGAAGTTGCCCGTCTTATGGTGGCGCCGCCTTTTCGTGACGGCGGGCAGGCGCAGTTTGTGAGCACGACTGTGCCGCTTACCACCCGGGATCAGCGCATCAATGAGGCACTCGATGAGGTGAGCAGAAATTTCGCTCAGCAGGATCCGTTTGCAGGCCTTCCGGAGCGACTCGGAATGAGCACCCGCACGTTTTACCGTGTGTTTGAAAAGGCAACCGGCCTGACGCCATCACGCTGGCTGATGCGACTGAGGCTCAAACACTCTCAGGACCTCCTGGAAACTCAGTCGCTTTCGATTGAGCGTATTGCAGAGCTCTGCGGTTTTGCCTCTCCGATCACTTTCCGTCAGCGCTTCAAGGCGGAGTTCGGGGTATCCCCCTCGCAGTGGCGCCATGCGTTCAGCTCGGACGACAGACCGGGCATGTCTTAAGGTGTGCCGGGAAGGTCAGGACAGGTACAGAACGCGAGTGGCGATGAGCGCCACCGCGCCGGCCACGGGTGCAGCCAGTGTGAGAAAAATGCGCCGGCGAAGCGGTGCACTCTTCGGAAACGCTCTGAAGAGCGTGAACGCGATGAGAGCGATGCCCAGTGCGGCGAGCACCAGGATAAAAGCGGCGGCCGGCAGCAGGTAGCTAAGCAGCGCGGTAAGCGTCCCGCCCCCTTCGGAGAACAGCCCGAAGAGTGCGGCAACGAGCATAACCGCAGCCGCTGCGCCGGTCCATACACCGGCATGCGCCCGCCATTCGTAGGCGAGTGTTTCAGTGAAAAGGTCTTCAGGAAGTTTCTTCATGCCATGAGGAAAAACCGTCAGCAGAATGCCTGCTGACGGTTTTGCGCTGTCCGGTTTAGAGACTGCCGAGCGCGACAGCCACCACAAAGAGGGGACTGACCACACCGAGCATGATGCGGATGAGCCGCAGACGGGATTCGGTCATGTTCCGGCCGGTGAGCAGCTCCTGACGGGTGGCCGGCCAGGCAACCCAGGCCGCCGCAATGGCTATGCCGAAAGTCGACAGCGGCATACCGACGTTACTGGTGACGTAGTCAAGGCAGTCAAACACGGTCTTGCCGAAGAACTTCACATCAGCCCAGGCGCCAAAGGAGAGGTTGGCACACAGACCGACAATGGCGCAGCCCGTGATCACAAGCACGATCGCCACGGTGCGGCCGATATTGAACTGACGGGTGATCATCGCCACGCAGGCTTCGAGCATGGACATGGAGCTTGTGAGCGCTGCCACCACCAGACAAGCGTAAAAGATCACAGCGAATCCGTGACCGAAAGGCATTTGCGCAAAAATTGCAGGCATCGTCACAAAGGTAAGCCCCGGTCCGGCGCTCGGGTCAACGCCGAACGCAAACACGGCCGGCATGATCATCAGGCCGCCGAGAATGGCTGCCATAATGGCAAGCAGCGCCACCCAGAAAACCGAGTTCGGCAGGTCCGCCTTCGGGTCGAGGTAGGAGCCGTAGGTGATCATAGTGCCCGCCCCCAGCGAGAGCGAGAAAAAGCAGAAACCCATCGCATTGAAAAGCGCCGAGGCGTTAAAGTCGGACCAGCGCGGCAGGAAGAGGAATTCCACCCCCTTCATGGCACCCGGGAGCGTGACGCCGCGCACAATCAGAATGAGCATCAGGATAAAGAGCGCGGGCATGAGGAATTTGGCCACATTCTCAATGCCTGACTCGATACCGCCGAGCACCACAACGGCGGTCACGGCAAGAAAGGCGAGCAGGTAGCAGTAGCTCACCGTGCCGTCAGAGACAAAGCCGCCGAAGAACTGCCCGAGCAGTTCGGGGTTGCTGATGAGTCCGTCACCGGTGATCGCATCGATGAGGTACTTGATGGTCCAGCCGCCCACACAGGCATAAAAGGAGAGAATCAGAAAGACGGTGAACACCCCGACGGCGCCGAAAAAGCCCCAGCCGCGGCCGCACACGCGGCGCAGACTTTCCACCGGACCGGCTCGCCCGGCGCGGCCCATGGCAAATTCGGCAATAAGCAGTGACACCCCGACGGTGAGGGTAAAGAAAATATAGGGCAGCATGAAAATAGAGCCGCCGTTGGTGCCGGCCATATACGGGAATTTCCAGATTGCCCCGAGTCCGACTGCGCTGCCGGCGCTGGCAAGAATGAAGCCGATTCTCGAGCCCCAGCCCGATGAGGTAGACATAGCTTGAGTCCTTATTGTGTCTTTTGATTGGTGGTGAGGCGGTTACATTTCAGTAACCGTCTCCGTATTGTAGTTTAATTACCGAAATCGATGATACCAATGCCGTGCAGCATCACCACAATGATCAGCACCGGGGCAAGAACGCCGGCAATGAGGTGAAACAGCCGCAGAAAGTTCTTCGGATAGGGGTGCACGAGCTGGAGCTGCGCCTCAGCCATCGGACGGGCGAGCCAGGCCACCACAATCCCGATCCCGAGCGCACCGATCGGCATACCGATATTGCTGGTGAGATAGTCAAAGAAATTGAAAAAACTCATCCCGGCAATCTTCACATTGGCAAGCGGACCGAAACTGAGCGCACACAGGATGCCGAGCATTGCCAGCGTGAGAAAGATCAGCAGCACGGCCACCGGACGCGGCATTTTCCACTCGTCATTGAGATACTGCACGGACATCTCGAAAATGCTGATCGCGCTCGTGAGTGCAGCCACATACAGGCACACGTAAAACGTGATCGCAAAGAAGTGTCCGAAGGGGAGCTGCGCGAAAACAGCGGGCATCGTCGCGAAAGTGAGTCCGGGGCCCGCATCGGGACTGAGCCCGAAGGCAAACACTGCGGGCATGATCATCAGCCCGCCCAGAAGCGAGGCGATGATCGCCAGAAACACGATCCAGGTGACAGATCCGGGCAGATTGACTTTTTTGCTCAGATAGCTCCCGTAGTTCATCTGTGAGGCGGAGCCCACCGAGAGCGAGAAAAAGGCAAAGCCCATGGCGTTGAGAAGGCTCTGCGCCGTGAACTGGTTCCAGTCGGGCTCGAAGAGAAAACGCACCCCCTCCCAGGCACCCGGAAGGGTGAGACCGCGGCCGATGAGCACAAGCATCATCACAAAGAGCAGCGGCATGAGCACTTTGGAGAGGCGCTCAATGCCTTTTTCCACCCCGAAGAGTACAACGAGCCCGGTGGAGGCGAGAAAGATCAGGTGCGAGATAACCGGGGCGAAGGCGCCGCTCGCGAAGCTGTCAAATTCGCTTCGCATCAGTGCCGGGTCATTGATGATCCCGTTGCCGATGAGGGCCTGCCCCATGTAGTAGACACACCAGCCGCCCACGACGGAGTAAAAGGCAAGCACCAGATAGCCGGTGAGCACCGAGAGTTTGCCGATCCATGCAAAGGTCGAACCGCCCCAGCGCCGGAAGGCGCCTGCCGCCCCTGCACGGGCGCTTCTGCCCATGCACATCTCCCCCATGAGCAGCACAAGGCCGATCGTGACAGTAAAGAAGATATACGGGAGCATGAAGATGGAACCGCCGTTGGTGCCGGCCATGTAGGGAAATTTCCAAATAGCGCCGAGGCCGACGGCACTGCCGGCGCTAGCCAAAATAAACCCGAGGCGAGAGCCCCACTGCGAGCGTTCAGTCATCGATATCCGGTGTGTCAGTAGATTGAAAAAAACGCTGGGCGCGGGCCCGGCGTTTTGCATTGAAAACGAAAATGGAAGCCTCCCGGTGCGTCGTGCACCGGGAGGTTTCCGCTAACAGGTTACATTAGACCAGAAATCAGCACAACAAGCACCAGAATCGGGGCAACTGTTGTCATCATCAGGCGTAGCAGACCTAATTTTGCCTCAGATAAGCCTGTGGCGTCAGGATTTTTGAGGGTTGATCTCACCTGCGGCCAGCAGACGACACTCGCGAGCAGCAGAATCACCAGACCGCCGACGGGCAGCGACAGGTTGCTCGTGAAGAAGTCAAAGATATCAAAGAAGGTCTTGCCGCCGAAGAAAGTCACGTCCGAGAGGATGCCGAACGACAGGCACGGGAGCACGCCCACTACAGCAAGCGCCACGGTCGAGAGTACGGCCGCTTTGGCACGGCTCATGCTGTACTCGTCAACAAGGAACGCAACAAGAATTTCGATAAGCGAAATCGAGCTGGTGATGGCCGCCACGGCAATGCACAGATAGAACATCACTGCAAAGAGCTGACCGAACGGGAGCTGTGCAAACACGGCCGGCATTGTGATGAACGTGAGGCCGGGGCCCGCGCTCGGGTCAAGCCCGAAGGCGAACACCGCCGGCATGATCATCAGACCGCCGAGCAGCGAGGAGATCAGGGTGAGCACCGTGATCCAGACGCAGCCGTTGACCACGTTGGAGTTCTCCTTCAGATACGAGCCGTAGGTGAGCATGCAGCCGCAGCCCACACACAGCGAGAAGAACACAAAGCCCATGGCCTGGAGCAGTCCGCTCAGCGTAAAGGCCGACGGGTCAAACTTGAAGAGGTATTCCACACCGGCCCAGGAACCGGGAAGCGTGAGACCGCGGCCGATGAGCACGAGCATCATCACAAAGAGCAGCGGCATGAGGACCTTGCTCACGCGTTCGATCCCGCGGGTGACGTCAAAGGCGACGATCAGACCGTTGAGCAGCAGAAAGAGCCACTGATAGCCGAGCGCCATGATGGGGTTGGAGGTGAGCTCACCGAAATGCGCACCGAGCTGCGCCTGATCGGTGATGAGGCCCGAGCCCGTGAGTGCTTCACAGAAGTACGCAAGCGTCCAGCCGCCGATGGCCGAGTAGAAGGTCATCACGAGAAAGCCCGTGATCACCCCCAGATAGCCCACCGGCACCCATTTGCTGCCGGCGATTTTGCGGTAGGTGGTCACAATCCCGCCGCGGCCGAGGTGACCGAGCGTGATTTCTGCAATCAGCAGGGTGAGCCCCACGGTAAGGGTGAGCACAATGTAGGGGAACAGAAAGGCGCTTCCACCGTTGGAACCCGCCATGTAGGGGAATTTCCAGATTGCCCCCAGACCGACGGCGGCGCCGACGCTCGCGAGAATAAAGCCGATCCGGCTGGTCCAGGATTTTCTTTGTGTATTAGGCATGATGTCAGTCTTTATAGTGCTGCGGCTTTGTCCCC
This sequence comes from uncultured Sutterella sp., assembly GCA_905194315.1. GTDB lineage: Bacteria > Pseudomonadota > Gammaproteobacteria > Burkholderiales > Burkholderiaceae_F > Sutterella. The sequence goes on from CAJJRX010000005.1 coordinate 55,386, forward strand.
GGTCGGGGCAGAGCCCGGAAGGACGGAAAACAAGTCCGCTACAGACGAAAAAACTCCACCGGCAGGGTTACTGTCGAGGAGTTCGTGACAAATCTGCAAAATACAAAGGCACACTCCTGCGACAGCGCCTGTCGCTGTCGAATCCATAAGGACGAGTGTTTTTCACCCGCGGTGCCACCTTATGTTCACGGTCCGCCCGGGAGCCGTGCGCTCAATACGGGAGCAGACACTCCCTAAACCACTCACGCAGGTTCTCGCGTCGCAGAATACTAGGCAGTTCCCTGCTTTTGACTGCGCCCTCAGCGGCCCATTTGACGACCAGTGTCTTACCCGACTCTCACCTTACTCGGGCTCTCTCAGAAGTCTTCGTTCGCCTTTACTTCCGCTTCAACGGTGTAATGCCCATGCTAAGGCGCTTAACGCATTACGTCAAGCCGTGAGCACAGGCTTTACGCATGCTAGCACGGCAGACGCAGAAATGCTAGGCGAAATTCTCTAGTGGAAAACCACGTCTCAGAGGCGCCCAAAAAAAATCCCGCTCGCCGTCGGGCGCGAGCGGGAGATGATGGAGCCAGTCGGGCTGATCAGTCAAAAAGGCCCTGATAGATCGCCACGGCCACGAGTACCGGTGCGAGCACGGCAATCGAGAAGCGAAGCAGCGAGAGCGCCTTCGGGCTGTAGACTTTCACCGCACAGATCTGCTCACGCATCGTGGGCCAGGCAAGCCAGCCCGCAAGCAGCGCGACCGCCAGACCGCCGAGCGGCATGAGGTAGTTCGAGCAGACGTAGTCGAGGAAATCAAAGAGCGTACGGCCGAAGAACGTGTAGCTGCCCCAGGGGCCAAACGACAGAGCACAGGCGCTGCCGAGCAGCAGCAGAGCAACCCAGTTGATGAGGGTGGCTTTTTTGCGCGAGAGGTGCCACTCGTTCTGCAGATAGGCGGTGACGACCTCAAGGCAGGAGACTGCGGAGGTGAGGGCGGCGACCATCAGGCAGATGTAAAAGAGCACGGCAAAGAGGTAGCCGAAATGCACGTGCGAGAAAATAATCGGAATGGTGATGAACACGAGTCCCGGACCGCCGTTGGGCTCAAGCCCGAAGGCAAAGACGGCGGGCATGATCATCAGACCGGCAAGAATGGCGGCCTGAATGGCAAGCAGCGCCACCCAGAGACTGGCGTTGGGAATGTCGGTTTTATCCGAGAGGTACGAGCCGTAGGTCACCAGAATCCCGGCGCCGAGCGAGAGCGAGAAGAAGGTAAAGCCCATCGCGTTGAGAATGGCCGAGCCTGTGACGCGGTCGAGATCAAAGTCAAACAGATAGACCACCCCGGCCCAGGCGCCGTCGAGCGTGAGTGCACGCACAATCAGTGCGATCATCAGCACAAAGAGCGTCGGCATGAGGTATTTGGCAAGCCGCTCGATGCCGCCCTCCACACCGAGCGCGACCGTGCCGCAGGTGAGGGTGAGAAAGACCGAGTGCCAGAACACGTTACGCTCGGGGGTGCTCACCAGATCGCCGAAGTGCGCTTTGAGCAGTGCCGCATCGTTGATGATAATGTTGCCCGAGAGCGCATCCCATAGATAGGCTGCACACCAGCCGCCCACCACCGAGTAGTAGGAGAGAATCAGAAACGAGGTGAGTACGCCCATGGCGCCCACGAGCGAGAACCAGCGCCCGCCCACGCGGCGCATGGCGGCCACCACAGAGCCGCGGCCCCTGCGTCCGATGGCCACCTCCGCCATCACGAGCGTCACGCCGATTGTAATGGTGAAAACGATGTAGGGAATGATGAAAGCTGCTCCGCCGTTGGCGCCCGCCCAGAAAGGAAATTTCCAGATGGCGCCCAGACCGATGGCCGAGCCTGCACTGGCCAGAATGAATCCGAGCCGTGAACTCCATTGCGAGTTTGTTGACATGGCAGTTTTTTCTTTGAAGTGTAATTGTATTTGTCCCGCAGACTGCACCGCTCTGGCACACCCCGCGCCCCGCAGCCCCTGCAGCAAAAGTGTTTTCAGAGTCTTCCGGAGTATCTTCCATTCTAGCGGTGAAATCGGCCGCTATACAAAAGCCAACCAAATATTGAGTTGACGTTAGACGTCGGAATAAACGGATAGGTGTATTGTCGTAGAGAGGCTGTGTCCGGCCTGCAGAGGCAAGGCACAGCCAAAACGGAATTTTTCTCTGAGGATGGTGACTGATGCTCAAACAAACGATTCTCTGTGCCGCACTCGGTGCGGCACTTCTCGGGGCCGGTGCGGCAGGTGCGGTGCCCGCACCCGCTGACAAAGGCATGGAGGTTCAGGTGTCGGGGAGCGCCGCCTTGAGTGTGCCCAATGACGAGGCGGTGCTCAGCTTTTCCGTGATCGAAGAGGGACGGGATGCGAAAAGCGCTTCTGAAAAAGCCATTGCCCGCAGCAATGCCGCACTCAGTGCCCTGAAAAAGAGCCCGCTTGCCGCGTCGCTGGAATCCATGCAGACGGCAGGCTTTTCAGTGAACCCTCGCTACACGCAGAGCAGCGAGAAGGCTGCCGCGAGAATTGACGGCTGGGAGGCGGCCGTGCAGCTGCGCGTTGTGGTGCGCGATGTGGAGAAGACCGGTGAGATTATGGCACTCGCCGGCGAGTCCATGGATTACGACGGCGTGAGTTTCCGTGTCTCGAGAAAAGCCCGTCAGGCTGCAGAGGCCGAGCTCCTGAACCGGGCGACCCTCAACGCGGTGGCCAAACTCAATGCCATCTCAAAGACGATGGGGCTCACCGAGCGGGAGGTGAAAATGACCAAGCTCACGGTGATGCATCAGACAAGCGCACCGCGCTACTTTGCCATGGCAAAGACAGCAGCGGCGAATGCCGCTGCACGGCTTGCGCCGCAGGTCGAGGGCGGCACCTCCGAGGTTGAACTGCATGTGAATGCCGAAGCGCTCATCATGCCGGCAAAGTAGAACCGCAAAAACAGAAAAAGCCGCGCTTTTCTCAGGAAAAACGCGGCTTTTTTTCTTTTCCGAAGGATCAGAGACGGGCAACCGTGCTCATCACGCCGGTGACCTTGTCGCCAATCGAGACGGTGATCTCGGCATCAAGCGGCAGGTACAGATCCACACGGGAGCCAAAGCGGATAAAGCCGTAGCGCTGACCGCGCTCGAGCGTGTCACCCACGTTGGTGTAGCAGAGAATGCGGCGGGCAACGAGACCGGCAACCTGCACAAACGTCACGCTGCGGCCTTCGGGCGTGATCACACGCACGGCGTTGCGTTCATTGTCAGTGGAGGCCTTGTCGAGGTCGGCGCTCAGAAAGAGCCCGGGTGTGTAGCGGATCTCCTGAACCACACCGGTGACAGGCGCCTTCTGGCTGTGCACGTTGAAGACGTTCATAAAGATCGAGACCATCTGGGCCTTTTCGCCCGTGAGCGGGTCATCAGCCATCTGCACCTTGCACACACGGCCGTCGACCGGGCTCACCACGGCGCGTGGGTCGTTAGGCAGCTCGCGGGCGGGGTCGCGGAAGAACTGCAGGCTGAAGACGGTAAAGAGCGCGGCAATGGCCGCAAAAAAGTCCCAGTCAAGCAGATAAAGAATGATCGTGACGATCAGACCGCCCAGAATAATGGGGCGCCCTTCCTTGGCAAAGAAGGGATGAGGATAGAGTTTGGTGTTCACAGTCAGAATTCCAAAAATGAACTAATGAATGGTTGCGCTCATCATATAGCAAAACTGCGGGCGCGGGGCAAAAGTTTGAAAAAAAGAAAACCGGAGTTCCGGTGCGCTGACGGCAGGAACTCCGGCGGTTTTAAGCGTTTCACCCGCAGACGGTCTGCCGGAAGGCTCTGCGGGCGTTGTGCCTTAGTGCTGCTGGGCTTTTTCTTCCTCTTTGCCCTGAGCCTGCATGGCGGCAATCGACCGGGCAATGTCGGCCTGAATCGGATTGGGTTTGCCCGTCCAGTAGCAGTAGAACCCGTAGGCATAGCCCGAGAGCGCATAAATGCAGAAGAGGATAAAGATCGAGAGCGAGGTGTTCGAGGAGATCGCGAGGAACAGAAGCGCACCCACGACGATCACCCAGAAGGGGATGGTCTTCACCACCGCATAGCTCTTGCCGGAGAAAAACGGCGCATTCGAAACCATGGTGAGCCCGGCGTAGAGCGTCACCACAGCACAGATCTGCGGAATGGCATCGACGGCAAAGTCAGGGATGTGACCTTCCACACAGAGCCACACAAAGCCGCACACGAGCGCCGCGGCGGCCGGTGAGGGAAGCCCCTGGAAGTAGTTCTTGCTCACCACGCCCACATTGCAGTTAAAGCGGGCCAGACGCAGCAGGGCGCAGAGCGCGTACACAAACGCGATCGCCCAGCCGAGCTTGCCCAGATTGTTGAGCGTGAATTCGTAGGCGATCAGACCCGGGGCGATACCGAAGCTCACCGCGTCGGCGAGCGAGTCCATCTGCACCCCGAACTCGGACTGCGTGTGAGTGAGTCGGGCGACACGACCGTCCATGCCGTCAAAAAGCATGGAAAAGAAAACGGCAATGGCGGCAGACAAGAAGTCACCGTTCATCGCGGCGATGATGCCGTAGAAGGCGGCAAAGAGGGCGGCGGCCGTAAAAGCATTGGGCAGCACATAGATACTCTTTGACTTCACGGCTTGAATTCGGCGCTGGCTGATAGCAGTCAGGCTTTCCCGCTGATTGGGAGGCGTTACTGTCATTTATCGGGTCCACTAAACGTGATTAGCCTCAGGTGCTGAGGCAAACAACCAAAGAAGCTGACATTCTACCCGCCTTGACCGCATTAGGCAAAGAGGACGGGTCAAAGCACGACAAAAGTCATACGCACTGGGTAGAGTTCGTTAGAATTATTAACGCCTGACCGTCTGCGGTGGAATACGTCGTACGGTCAGAGTTTGTAAGAAATCTTTGTAGAGGTCCCTGAATGCCTTTCGTTTTTGCGCCCCCGCAGCAGGCGGCGATTCCTGTGTTAGACGAACGTTATGAGTTTTTCCCTGTCAATCGGGTTTTTGGTATTGCCAGAAACTACAACGAGCCCGGTGCCGCAAAAACCCCTGAACCGTTTTACTTTATGAAGTCTGCCGACTGCGTGCTGCCCGTTGCCGAAGGCACGGTGGCGGATGTGCCGCATCCGGATTTCAGTCGCGATCTGCGTCACGAGGTCGAGCTCGTCGCCTGCCTGGGCCGCGGCGGACGCAACATGACGCTCGAAGAGGCCGAGGCTGCCGTCTGGGGCTGGTGCGCGGGCATTGACTTCACGCTCGCTGACGTGGCACTGCCCTCGGGCGGACGTGACCTGACGATCGGCAAGTCCTTTGAACGCTCGGCGCCCGTGTCCTATGTCCGTCCGGCCTACCGTGCGCCGCTCCCGCAGCCCGTGGATCTGTGGCTGTATGTCAATAACCAGAAACGTCAGGCAGGCAGCACCACCGGGCTGATCCGCTCCGTGTATGAGCAGATTGTTGAGCTCTCGCGCTACTGGACGCTCACCCCCGGGGACATTATCTTCACGGGTACCCCGGGCGGCGCAGGGACGCTCGCGCGCGGTGACCTGATCGACGCCGGTGTGAACGGCGTGGGCGCGCTCAAAGTGCGTATTGTTTAATGGTCACCACACTCTGCAGGTGAGCAGCCACCCACAAAAAAGCGCCTGAATCACAGGCGCTTTTTTTGTGTTTCCCCTTACGAGGCCGGTGTGTCCGCGTGATTCGTCACGGCGCTCTCGAGCGCGGCGGCGAGCATCGAGACCGCTGCCGCATAGAAGTAGCTGCGGTTGTAGTAGAGGAACGCAGAAAAGTTCTGCGTGCCGATGTAGAGGCGTTTTTCCATCGCTCCGCCCGCCTCCTGCCAGGGCAGCTCCACGAGGAGCACCGGATGGTCAAGCGAGAGGTTCATAAAGCCCACCGGTTCGATGCCGTGCTCGAAGAGTTCGCTCACCGTCTTGTCGGGCCGGATGCCGGTGGAGGGCTCGGCCGAGGTGTCGCGGATTTTCTGTTTGACCGCGTACAGCGGCTTGAGACCGGCCTTCCAGCCGTGCTCTTTGAGGTAGGCTGCCACCGAGGCGATACCATCGGCCTCGTTGTTGACAATGTCGATAAAGCCGTCATCGTCCCCGTCAGTGCCGAAGCGGTTGAGTGAACTGGGCATGAACTGTCCGAGACCGATCGCGCCGGCATAGCTGCCGGTGACCGAAACGGTCGGGAGTTTGTCACGCCAGCAGAAATCGAAAAACTCGGCGAGCTCCTTGCGGTAGAACTTCTCGCGGCGCGTGTAGTCAAAGGCAAGCGTCGTGAGCACATCGAGCACCCGGAAGTTACCCATGTTCTTGCCGTAGATCGTCTCAATGCCGATAATCGCGGTGATGGCATAGCGCGAGACACCGGTGTCCTCTTCGAGCTGAGCAAAGAGGCTCGCATGGCGGTTGAGAAAATCGACCCCCTTGTTGACGCGCTCGAAATTGACCATGTTACGGTGATAGAGTCGGAAGTTTCTGTCGGGCGTGGTCGCCGGCCCCTGTTTGGGTTTTGGCGTCATGTAGCGCTCGGCAAGCGGCGAGTAGCGCGCCAGTGCGATCTCCGTTTCAAGCCATTCCATCGGAATGCCTTTTTCCCGGGAGACCTCTTTGAGAAACGCGATGATTTCGGGACGTTCGTTGTAGTTGAGCCCGGTGGGCGGCGCAGCGGCGAGCACACTGCCGAGCCGCACATCACTCCACAGACCGGCGCCGAGAAGCGCGGCATAGCTACAGAGTTGACGACGGGAGAATTGCGGCATTTTCTTGCTCCGGCACTGCGAAAAATAAAAAAGAGTTCCGTTTCATTGTAGCAGGCGCAAAAACACTGATCCCGCATGCGCGGGACGCTCTAGAGGTTTTGTTTTGCAAGAAAACGCAACACAACGTTTAATTCCGCCTGCCCGCAGCGCGGGCGTTTCAGGGCGATCCCTGCGTCAGAGGCGCAGTGCCGCAGGAGCACGTGACCGCCGTGCCGCAGCGGTGGCCGGTGAAAGTGCCGCGCAATTTGCCCTACAATAGGCTTTACGTACAGCGTCGGGCGTGAGAGCGCAATCTCACCGGCGCTTATTTATAACCAAGCCCAGTACCGGCCGGCGTCCCTCCGGGCGCCGTGCAATAAAGGATTCCCTGTGACAGACAGCCCCGCCAAGGCAACCGGTTATTTCACACACGATCTTGCCGCGCTAAGCAACCCTATTGAAAATGCGCCGGAAAATCCTGACCGTCTCTCCTCGATCGAGCTCATGATGATGGCCATGGGTATGGGTGAGCATCTCAAACACTACAGCGCCCGTGAGGCGTCCATGGAAACGGTGTGCCTTGCGCATGACCGGGACTATGTCGAGCGGCTCGCACTGGCGAGCGCCGGCAATGAGGAGGCGATCCGCGCCTGGAGTGAGGCCGACACCCCGGTGACGCCGCTCTCGTACCGCGCCGCGCTCAAAAGTGTCGGGGCGGTCGTCTCGGCGGTGGACGCCGTGATGCGCGGCGAGGTGAGCAACGCGTTCTGCGCGGTCCGCCCGCCCGGACACCATGCCGGACGACGCTCGGGCGGAGGGTTCTGCTACTTCAACAATGCGGCCGTCGGGGCGCTTTATGCGCAGAAGAACTGGGGACTGAGCCGCATTGCCGTGCTCGACTTTGATGTGCACCACGGCGACGGTACTGAGGATATTCTGGGCGGCAATCCTGCTTTCCGCTATTTCTCGCTTTTTCAGTGGCCGCTCTATCCGAGCCGGCTCCCTGAGTCCACGCCGGAGAATGTCACCCGTACACCGCTGCCGGCCGGCTCGGGCGGACGCGAACTGCGGCAGACAATCGAGACCGTGTGGCTTCCGGGGCTTGAGCGGTTTTCGCCCGAGCTCATCATTCTCTCCTCGGGATTTGATGCGCATCTTGAGGACGCCATGGCGCAGCTCAAAGTGGATGAATCCGACTTTGCCTACATCACCCGCCGTCTGATGGATGCCGCAGAGGTCTGCTGCGGCGGACGTCTTGTGAGCGTGCTCGAGGGCGGCTACAACCTGCGCGCGTTAAGCCGCAGTGTGGTGAGTCATATTGCAACCCTGATGGGACTCTCTCAGGAGAGCACCGGGAGTGAAGTTTGAAAGAACATTTGAAAGACGGTGTCGCGCGCCGTGAACTCTGGTCATGGGCGCTCTACGATTTTGCCAACTCCGGTTACACCACCGTGGTGCTGACCGCGGTTTTCAACGCCTACTTTGTGAGCGTCATCGGGGCAGGCTCGCCCTACGCAACGCTCTGGTGGACGGTGGTGATTGCCGTCTCGAACGTCGTGAGCATGACACTCATGCCGGTGATCGGTCTGCTCGCTGACGCGCGGGCGCAGAAAAAGCGCTACCTGCTCGTGGCAACCGTGCTCTGTATTCTCGGCACGCTCGGCCTGATGCTGACGGCTGAGGGCACGCTCCTGCTTGCCGGGGTGATGATTATTGTGAGTAACCTCGGCTACAACGTCGGCGAGTCGCTCTGCTCGGCGTTTCTCCCGGAAATCGCCCGCGAGGAAAGTGTGGGCAAGGTCTCGGGCTGGGGGTGGAGTCTCGGGTATATGGGCGGGATTGTCACGCTCGGTCTCGCGATCGCCTGGGTGCAGTACTGCACGGCGCAGGGCGCTGATACGGGCATTGTTGTTGACGGCACGCTCTTTATCACGGCGCTTGTGTACGCGCTGGCGGCCGCCCCGATTTTCCTTTTCCTGCGCGAGCGCTCGCAGCCGCGTCTCTCGAACACCCGGGCCGGCGCCCGGGAAGTGTTTAACGACTCGTTCCGGGAGCTGCGCCGCACGCTCGGCAGCCTTAAGGATTACCGTGACTTTGCGCGTCTTGCGCTCTGCGGCTTTTTCTATCAGGCCGGGGTCTCTGTGGTGATTACCCTCTCGGCGGTCTACGCCACCGCGGTGATGCACTTTACGACCGAGGACAGCCTCATTATGGTCTGCGCCGTGAATGTGACAGCAGCTGTTGGCGCCTTCGCCTTCGGCTACATTCAGGACAGAATCGGCCACAAGCCCGCGCTGGCGATCACGCTGTGCGTGTGGCTTCTGATGGTGGTGACCGCCTCGTTTGCCACCACCACCGCCCTTTTCTGGGTCGCCGCCAATCTTGCCGGTATTGCCATGGGCTCGAGCCAGTCGGCCGGTCGCGCCATGGTGGCGCTCTTTGCGCCGCAAAAGCGTCTGGCGGAGTTCTACAGTTTCTGGAACATGATGCTGTGGCTCTCGGCCATCGTCGGCCCGCTCACCTACGGGGTGATGACGGCGGTCTTTGACAATAACCACCGGCTGGCGATTCTTGTCACGGGACTCTTTTTCATCGCGGGGCTTATTGTCCTGAAAACAATCAACATTGAGCGCGGACGGGCTGCCTCGGGCAACGCCGCCGCGGAGCCGACTGGCTCAAAAGCCTAGGTCGGGAGGAGTGCCACCCGCCGCGGCACGCCCGACTAACGGCTGATCGCGCAGTGCGCCAAGGCGTGGCACAATTAGGAAGGCCGCGCAGACACGTGACTGCGCTTACTCTCACTTCAGGTACATGGACTTATATGCAGGATCTCGCTCTCGCACGACGCGCAAAGGCGCTTGAACTCGGAAAACCCTACGGTCTGACGGAGGAGGCTGCTGCCGCGCTGCCTCTCACAGTACTCTCTGAGGATTCCGTCAAAGGCATCAGTGTGGTTTCCCGCCGTGTCTGCTCGGGGTACTTCGCGCTGGAGCTCGCCCGTGCACTCAGCGCTGACGAGTGGGACAGCGAGGCGCGCACCGCCGTCAGAGAAGCCGCCAAAACCTACGGGGTGGACTATGACATGACGCCGCGCGAGACAGCGATGCTCTACGGGAACATCTCCTCGCGCGATCTGAGAAACATCACCGGCTCCGGGGAGACGCTCGGCGTGCTGGTCTGGATGACGGGCGGCGCTCAGATGCCGGTCGATCCCGCGAAGGCCATGGCGGACGGTGTGCTCAAACGCGCCGTGATTGATGAGGGGCACAATATTCAGCACTTTATCGAGATTGCCCGTCTGGCAACCGCCGAAGAGGTGCTCACGCTCCTTGACCTTTACCGGCTCTATGCAGCGCAGGGACTTGGCGTGAGCAGCATCGTCGAAGCCCGCCGCCGTGCCCTCGAGTGGCTCGTTGTCCGTGAGTCCGACTGGTTCCGTCTCACGTTCTGACTGGCGTGAGCTGCAAAAAAAGGAGCGCCTGCTGACGCTCCTTTTTTCGCTTCTGCAGTAGACGCCCTCTCAGCGGCGGGCCTCCCAGAGCAGGAGGCAGCCGAACACGCCGAAGAACACACCGGCCGTGCCGTCAATCCAGCGAGAGACGCGCATATAGCCGCGGCGCATGGCGGGCATGCTGAAGAAGAAAGCCACAACGGTAAACCAGAGGAAGGTTTCCGCGATTACGATCGAGAAAATCGTCCAGCGGGTTGCAGCGGTCATATCGGGCGTGAGCAGCATGGAGAAAATACTGCTGAAATAGATCACCGCTTTGGGGTTGGCCAGATTCGTGAGCAGTCCCATCGTGAAGGCACGGACCTTCGAGACGGGCAGCTCGGCGGGTTTGCTCTGACCGGCAGTGGGCTCAGGCTTTTTGAGCGCGCTTCTGAGGAGGTTGTAGGCCATCCAGAGCAGATAGAGGCCGCCCGCAATCAGAATCCCCTTGTGCAGCCAGGCGAACTGACGGAACACGACCTCCAGACCGATGAGCGAGAGTCCGGCCCAGAACATCACACCGAGCGTAATACCGGTGACGCCGAACAGCGCTTCGGTGCGAGAGCGGCTCATGGCCGTCTGCGTGACGAAGAAAAAGTCGGGTCCCGGCGTCATCAGCGCCACGAGGTGAATGACCAGAAGAGAGTAGAGGAAAGCAAGCGACATAGCTCAGATTCTTTTTTGGTGGGTTTAAAGCGGTACACTCCGCCTGCCGTGGCGGAAAAGAAGCCTACTGCTGATTATATTCAGGGTTTTTCTCGGGAGCGCCCGGCGTGTCCGCGGCCTTTGACACGAGTCAAGTGCCGCTGGCAAAGGCGCTTAGCAGAGGCGTTTGGCGTAAAAGTGAGGCTGGCGGCGGCCGAAAGAAGTTTCTGTGCGGGAGAGACTTTTTCCTCTGCCTTCGCCTATAATGGCCGCACAACATGCTCAGGACGCAAAAAAGGTCACTAACGTGTGAGACGCTAGTGACCTTTTTGAGTTTTTCAGTAAAACGCCGTCTGTCAGTTCGGCTTGTTGAGCTCGATAATGCGGCGCGTGTCGGTTGCCAGATCGTTGAGCTGCAGTGCGTCGTAGCTCTTGGCGATGAGTTCGAGCGCCTCGTCGCGCTGCGGGGTGTTCTGGAATTCACGCACCACACGCTGCGCACGGTCAATGGCGGCCACGTAGGCGTGACGCACAAAGTAGTACTTCGCGGTGGAGAGCTCATGCTGGGCCTGCGCGATGACAAGCTGCTGCATGCGGCGGCGTGCCTCGGGCGCGTACTGGCTGTCAGGGAAGCGCAGAAGCAGTTCCTTGAAGATGTCAAAAGCTTCGCGGGCGGCGTTCGCATCGCGGTCGGCCACATCCTCGTTGGTGAGCCAGGAGAACCAGCCGTCAGTCTCGTTGAGCGTGGCGAGTGCCTTCATGTACATCACATAGGCACTGTTGTCATCGTTGGGGTAGGACTGCAGATAGCGGTCGGCAGCCTGAATGGCGGAGGCGGCATCGCCGTCCTTCCAGTAAGCGTAGATCAGTTCGATCTGAGCCTGCTGGGCATAGCGGCCGAACGGATAGCGGGCTTCGAGCTTGGTGTAGTACTCTTTGGCCTGAGTCCAGTTACCGTCATCGAGGTTCGAGCGGGCTTCCGTATACAATTTATCAGCCGACCAGTCGATGGTCGGGTCTTTGTCGAGCGAGTCAAGCCACGAGCAGGAGGCCGTCGCCAGCGTAATGGCAGTCACCGCAAGGCTTCGAGCGATAAAGCGCTTAAAAGGAAATTTGAAATTCATGACGAGCAATACCGAAAAGAATTTAGCTGATTATAACGACCTCTCCGACGATGAGTATGGAGATAGTGATGACACTTTACCAAGTTTCCGCGTTGAAGGGGTCTGGGGTGAGCGTTTAGATAAGGTTTTATCGTCGCTGATGCCTGAAATTTCGCGTGCCCGTCTGCAGAAGCTCATCGAGGAGGGCAGCGTAAAGCTCAACGGCGAAATCGTTACAAAAGTTCGCCAGAAGGTGGCCGACGGGGACGAAATCGAGCTCCTGGAGGCGCCGCACATCGATGATATGCTTGACGCCGAGCCTCAGGACGTGCCGCTTGACGTCGTGTACGAGGATGAGGCGATTATCGTCATCAACAAGGCGCCCGGCCAGGTGGTGCACCCCGGGGCGGGTAACCCTGACGGGACGGTGATGAACGGGCTGCTCTATCTCTACCCTGAACTCAGAGAGGTGCCGCGCGCCGGGATTGTGCACCGTCTTGACCGCGACACCAGCGGCCTGATGGTCGTGGCACGCACTCTCGCTGCGCAGAACCTGCTCGTTCGTCAGCTCCAGGAGCGCACTGTCAAGCGCGAATACTGGGCGATCACGCTCGGGAGCGCCGCGCCGGACTTCACCGTGGATATTCCGATCGGTCGCGATCCGCACAGCCGCACCCGCTTCAAGGGCTTCCCGGGGAGCGTCGGCGTGAAGGCCAAACCTGCGAAAACCCGTGTGCGCGCGGTGCGCTGGGGTGAGCTTGACGGTCTGCCCGTCTCCTGGGTGGCCTGCCGTCTGGAAACCGGCCGCACGCATCAGATCCGTGTGCATCTCACGGGCGAGGACCTCCCGCTTATCGGGGATCAGGTCTACCGCGGCCGTGCGCCGGGCTTTATGGTGAAGGCGGAAAACGAGCTCGACTTTCACCGTCAGGCGCTGCACGCCTCGCGGCTCGGGCTGCTGCACCCGGTGACGGGCGAATACATGGAGTGGTTTGTCCAGCCGCCCGAGGATATGATTGACCTGATGGATCAGCTGGGCTTTTATCCGTGGAATCAGCCCACGGATGTGTTTGAAAAGGATCTGGTGTAAAAAATGATGGGTGAATTAAGCAAACCGGGACTCGATATTCTTCAGCCTGAGTGGAAGGGTGCCACACCGAGAGGCGTGGACATGCTCTTTACCTGCCGCAACGGCGGCGTCTCGAGCGGCCCCTGGGGCGGCGCGGACGGTCTGATGGGGCTTAACGTCGGGGACCATGTCGGGGATGTGCCGAGCTGCGTGCGCATGAACCGCAATATCGTCGCGCAGCTCGTGCCCGAGGATCCGAAGTGGCTCCGCCAGGTGCACGGCACGACGATTGTGCGTGCCGACGATGTGACGCCCGAGACTGAAGCCGATGCGGTCTTCACAATGACGCCCGGTGTGGTCTGCGCCATTATGGTTGCCGACTGCCTGCCGGTGCTGCTCGCGGATACGGAAGGCACGATCGTGGGCGCCGTGCATGCCGGCTGGCGCAGCCTTGCAGCCGGACTGATTCAGCGCACGATTGCGCGCATGGCCGCCGAGGCGGGCCGTCCGCTTCTGCTCACCGCCTGGCTTGCGCCGCGTATCGGTGCTGAGGATTTTGAAGTGGGCGAAGAGGTGCTCGAGGCGATGCTCGCCACGATGCCCGAGGCGGGCAAGGCCTTCCGCCACAAGGACGGCACTGACCGGTATACGGCAGATCTGGCGGCACTCGCGAAAATGGCGCTGCTCGGGGCCGGTCTTGACGAGAAGAACATCGCCGACTGCGGTCTGAGCACCTACGCCGAACCGCTGCGCTTTTACAGCTACCGCCGTGACGGGGAGAAGTCCGGCCGTCATGCGGCGCTTATCTGGATTAAACCGAAAAAAGACTGATTTAACAAACTTTTGTGAGTAAATATTGTATGGCTACGATTCCTGTTGTTGGTTTTGTCTCTCTGGGCTGTCCCAAGGCGCTGGTGGACACCGAACGCATCGTCACCGAACTGCGCGCCCGCGGCTACCGTATCGGGCAGAGCTACCGTGATGCCGATCTGGTGATCGTCAACACCTGCGGCTTTGTCAACGAGGCCATTCAGGAAAGTCTGCAGGCGATTGCCGAGGCGCTCGAAGAAAACGGCCGCGTGATTGTCTGCGGCTGTCTCGGCGGCCGGCATGAGGCCGACGGCAGCAATTTCGTGCTCAATCAGATGTCCAAGGTGCTCGGTGTGACGGGGCCGGACAGTGTTGATGATGTGCTCGCCATGGTCGAGGCGCATCTGCCGCGCCCGCACGAGCCCTGGGACGAGCTGGTGCCGCCCGGGGGCGTTCGCATGACGCCCAAGCACTATGCCTATCTCAAGATCAGTGAGGGGTGTAACCATCACTGCTCGTTCTGCATTATTCCGAACCTTCGCGGCCGGCTTCTCTCCCGCCCGATGGGTGACATTATCCGCGAGGCGGAAAGCCTCAAGAGCGCAGGCGTCAAAGAGCTGCTCGTGATCAGTCAGGACACGGCCGCCTACGGTGTGGATGCCAAATATAAGTTCGCCTTTGCCAACGGCCGTCCGGTGCGCACGCGCATGCTCGATCTGTGTCAGGAGCTCGGCCGCCTCGGTCTCTGGACGCGTCTGCACTATGTCTACCCGTATCCGCACGTCGATGAGATTGTGCCGCTGATGGCCGAAGGGCTCATTCTGCCCTACCTTGATGTGCCCTTCCAGCATGCGCACCCGCGCGTGCTCAAGGCGATGAAGCGTCCGGCGAGCGCCGAGAAGAATCTCGAGCGTATTGCCGCCTGGCGCGCCGTCTGCCCGGACATCACGATCCGCTCGACCTTTATCGCGGGCTTCCCCGGGGAGACCGAGGCCGAGTTCGAGTATCTGCTCGACTTCCTTCGTGAGGCGCGTCTTGACCGGGTGGGCTGCTTTGCGTATTCGCCTGTCGAAGGCGCACAGGCCAACGAGCTCGAAGGGCAGCTCCCCGATGAGGTCCGCAACGAGCGCCGTGACCGCCTGATGGCGCTGCAGGCTGAAATCTCCGCCGAAAAGCTCGCGCAGAAGGTGGGCAGCGTGCAGGAGGTGCTCATCGACGAGTTTGATGAGGAGGCCGGGCTTGCCATCGGCCGTACAAAGGCCGATGCGCCTGAGATTGACGGCAAGGTGTATGTCGAGACGCTCAACACCTACCGGCCCGGCGACATTGTCAGCGTTGAAATCACCGCGAGCGAAGAGTATGACCTCGCCGGTGTGCCACTCGACGAGCCCGCGCTGCTCGCAGAAAAGCGCGCGGAAAACGCCGCAAAGTAAATCTCGCGTCTCAGAAGCGCTGCCGGCACGCCGGTGGCGCTTTTTCTGTGGTTTTTACTGCCGGCTTGCGCCACGGCACGCCGTCTAGGTGAGATTTCTTAAGGGCTGCCATGGCAGGCGCTGCGCGCGTATGCTACTATCTCTTCACAGAATCTACGGGACTGACGGATAAAATGTGGAATTGACCACGTGGACCGTAGACGTTTTCATGCCGACCGTCTGGGCAAGGGGGACCTTCTCAGGCGGTTTTGTCGTCTTTGAGGGCGGCTCCCTTCACGAGAAACAATCAAAAGTTTGCTTTGGAGAATCAGCATGAAAAGAAATCGTTGGTGTACGGCACTTGCCGCAGTGGGTATTCACATATGTATTGGCAGCGTTTACGCATGGAGTGTGCTGACCAAACCTGTGATGGCCGCCCTCGGGCTCACCCTGAGTGAGACCACCTGGGCCTTCTCGATTGCCATTCTGTTTCTGGGGATGTCCGCCGGTTTTCTGGGCGGCATTGTCGAACGTATGGGGCCGGCGCGCTCCGGCGTTCTCTCCGCTGTCTTTTTCTGCACCGGGCTTCTTGGCACCGGTCTGGCGGTGCATCTGCAGTCTGCGCCGCTGCTCTATCTCTTCTACGGTGTGATCGGCGGTATCGGTCTCGGTATCGGTTACATCACCCCGGTCTCCACCCTTGTCAAATGGTTCCCTGAGCACCGCGGTTTCGCCACCGGGCTTGCCATTATGGGTTTCGGCTTCGCCTCGCTCATCGCCGGTCCGCTGATGCGTTATCTGGTTGACGCCTACGGTTTGCAGGAGAATTTCTTCATCCTCGGTGTTGCCTACTTTGTGGTGATCACGCTCTCGGCGCTTTATCTGCGTGCGCCGGTGCGCGGTGAGATTCCGGTGCTGCTCGAGGATGTGATTGCGCGTGCGAAGACCACTCAGGTCAAGCGCCGCAAGCTGATGGCGCCGTCGCTCACGCGCGGTCAGGCCATGCGCACCTGGAAGTGGTATGCGCTCTGGTGGATCTTCTTTACAAACATCACCTGCGGTATCGGTCTGCTTGCTGTCGCCTCGCCCATGGCGCAGGACGTCATCGGCATGACCCCGGCACAGGCCGCCTCGCTCGTGGGTATTATCGGCATCATCAACGGCGCAGGCCGTATCGTCTGGTCGACCGTCTCGGACTGGCTCGGCCGCGGCATCACGTACATGGTCTTTTTCGCCCTTGAAGTCTGGGCGTTCTGGCAGCTTTCGGTTACCACCGACAGCTTCATGTTCCAGTTCCTCGTGCTCGCCATCATCTCGACCTACGGCGGCGGTTTTGCCTGCATGCCCGCCTACATTACCGACATCTTCGGCGTCAAGAGCCTCGCGGCCATCCACGGCTCGATTCTCACCGCCTGGGGTATTGCCGGTATTGCAGGTCCGGTGATCCTTGCCATCCTTAAGGAAAACACCGGCGGCTACACCACGACGCTGCATCTGTTTGCCGGCATGATGGTGCTCGCGCTGGCGGTCTCCGCGCTGCTGCAGCTCAAAAACGCCAGAGACCGCAAGGTCTGGGCGCTTGAGCAGGCCCGCGAACGCGAAGCAGCCAGTGCCTGATTGAATGGTTGACCTTCCCCCGCTCATAAGCGCCGGCTGACGAAGCCGTTCTACCTGAAGGGGACGGCACGTCAGCGGCGCTTATCCCGGAGAATGTGGTTTTTCTGCTGTGGACAGTTTTTCGCCTGAGACTCTGGCGCAAAACTGTCCTTTTTTTGTACCGCCGCCGTGCAAACGGGCGGTTTTCGGGCGTTTTGCAGAAGGTTTTCTGCCGTGGATTAGCCTATAGCGGTGATGGTTTTTGTGACCTAATTGGCCGCTTGGCGTGAAAAAGCAACCCGCCTTGCGCTATGATGAGCAAAACTCTCAAATCCGGCAAAACACAAAATAATGAAGTCGGATATCTAGTCTGCTCTTAGGATTGACCGATGCTGTCGAAAAAGATCGTAAATCGTGCTGTGGCTTTTGCACTTGCTGCGATGAGTACTGTGACCGGTGCTGTTTCTCTGGGTGATCTGGCGGTTCAGAGCCGCCCGGGCGAGCCCATGGAAGCCACCCTCCAAATCGAGGATTTGGACCTTTCGATTTCTCCGCTGCTCGTGCGTGTTGCACCGCCCTCAAGCTATCTGCGTGCCGGGATTGCCTGGCCGCAGGAAGTTCAGACCCTTCATCTCGAACGTGACAAATCAAGCGCCAGCGTCCGCGTGCGTCTGGTGAGCGACGAGCCGATGAAGTTCCAGTCCTTCCCGCTTCTGATTGAACTCAATGCGGGCGGCAAGGTCTCGGTGCGCAACTATCAGATCGTGGCCATGAAGGACCGCTTTGAAGTGCTCGAAGGCACGGTGGCCCCCAGCCCCACGGGTGCGCTCGCGCAGAAAGCGGATGCCGCCCGGATGACCTCCGGCATGCCTGCGGCTGCAGAGACAAAGACCGCAAAGGCTCAGAGCGGCGCAAAGGCGCAGACGGCCCCGGCGTCAGAAAAGACAGTCAAGTCCGCCGGAAAAGTTGAAAAAGCTGAAAAAGTTCAGACGCCTGAAAAGATGGAAAAGGCTGCGGCCCGTGCAGCCGCCGTGACAGAGAGCGCCGCTCAGAAGGCGGCTGAAACCGCAGTCGAGAAGACCGTGGAAAAAGCCTCTGCCGCCAAGCAGGCCGGCAAGGCTGCCGCCCGCAAGCACCGTGCGCCTGAAATCGTGCGCGAATACGTGGCGCTCAACGGCTTTGATGCCACCGAGCCCTTCCGTGTGCAGCACCATATGACGCTCTGGTCGGTCGCGAAACTCTACTGGCCCAGTTACCGCGGCTCCACGCTCGAGCAGCTGCTGGTGGCATTCCGCAACCGCAACCCGGCCGCCTTTGAAAAGGGCGACCCGGATGTGCTGCTCACCGGCAGCACCCTTGTGCCGCCGGGCGAAGAGGACGTGTTTGCGATTGATGCCATGACGGCATTCCGTGAAATTCACGGAGAGCGCACGGCTGTGCCGCCGCCCACTCAGAACCTTATTGACGCGCAGAAGATCTCGAATGCGCTGGCCGGTTCGGTGGCTGACGCACAGGACCGTGAACGCAGTGCCGGGCACGGTGAAAAGGATATTGAACGCGCAGGCCGCGAGACACTCGAGTCGGGCAAAACGCTGATGGCCGAGTCCGCGGAAACGATGGATAAGGTTACCGAACCCGCTCCGGGCAAGACGCCGGAGGATGAGGCTTCTGACAAAGAGAAACCCGCCGCCGCACAGACCCCCGGCCGGGACGATCTCGGCGACGGGGTGGCGCATGATGACGCCGCCGACGCCATGACCGGCCAGATTGCGCAGGGTAAGAGTGTGGAGGAGGCCAAGAGCCTCGCTCAGGAGGCGGCTGAGGCCAAGCCTCTCAGTGCAGAAAAACCCGCCGTGGAAACCCCGCAGGCTGAAGCGGGCAAACTGAGCGCTGTCGAAGCGCTCACAGAAGCCGCTCAGAAGGCCGGAAACCTCAATGAGGTGGTGGCTGCCGCGGAAAAAGAGGCCGCTCCGGCCGAACCCACGGCTGAAGCGATGAAGCGCGCGGAAACGCTGAGCGTTGAGGCGGCTGACAAGGCCGCCGGCGCCCAAATGCCGAGCGACGAAGAGAAGGCCCGGGCCGCCGTGGCCGGCATGAAGAGCGACATGAAGGCGCTTGAGGCGCAGGATGGCGCAGAGAAGGCCGCAGACGCTCTGGGAGCGGCTGCTGATGCGAAGGCCGGCGCCGGGATGTCTGACGCAAAGCGTGCCGCCCCGCAGAAGGCCGCCGAACCTGAAAGCCTCTCGCCCGCCTGGTGGGGTGCGATTGTTCTCGTGCTGATTTTCCTTGCCGGCTGGTTCTTCAAGACCCGCCACCGCGAAGAGGCCCCGGAAGAGGGGGAAGCGAAAAAGGGTGTCGTCCTGCAGAAGGATGTCAAGCCCTCGACGCCCGCTCAGCTCAAGGCCGTTGAAAAGACGGTTGACGAGGCGGTGAAAAACGGCACTACCGCCGGCGCCATGGGCGTCGGCAGCATGGCCTATTCCGAAGAGCTGCAAAAGGAGCTCGCCGCAGAGGGGAGCGCCGCCGCGCAGACCGCTGGCGGTAAACTCTCGCCCGCTGCCGGGCGTCACGCCTCCACGCAGCCCTGGCTCGAAGGCGATGAGGAAATGCCGCCGGTGGATCCGGAGGCAACACTGAGCGAAGAGGAACTCAAGGCGCAGACGGCGCGCACGGGTGAACTCATCAGCGGCGTGTCGCTTAATCTCGAAGACGGCGAAAAAGACGCGAAAGACGCCAAAGCGGCGCCCAAACCCGCCAAACCGCAGGTCATTGCTGCTGTGAACAACAAGGAGCAGGCACTGCAGGCCGCCCTGGAAGCGAAGTACAATCTCGCGAAATCGTTTGTGACGATGGGCGCGCTCAACGAGGCGCTGGAGCTGCTCGAAGAGGTCCGTCAGCGCGGCAATCCCGAGCTCAAAGCCCGTGCGGCCGAGCTCGCTGCCACGATTCCCGTGCAGCCTCGACGCAAGTAAGGGCCGACGGTGAAAATCGCATTAGGTATTGAGTACGACGGCAGTCCGTACAACGGCTGGCAGGTTCAGCCGGACTGCCCGAGCGTGCAGGCCACGCTCGAGGCGGCGATTGAGCGGTTTGTCTGCCAGAGGGTGCCGACGATCTGCGCCGGGCGCACCGACACGGGCGTGCATGCCACCCATCAGGTGGTAAGCCTTGATGCGCCCGTATCGCGTCCGATGGAGAGCTGGGTGAGGGCGCTCAACACGTTCCTGCCCGCCTCGGTTGCCGTGCGCTGGGCGCGCGCGGTGCCTGAGGACTTTCACGCCCGCTACAGCGCACGCTCGCGCACCTACGAGTACTGGATTCTCAACGATGCGGTGAGAAGTCCGGTGCTTGAGCGTCGCACGGGCTGGGTGTTTCGCCCGCTGGAGGTGGAGCGCATGCGGGCAGGGGCCCGGCATCTGATCGGCGAGCACGACTTCAGCAGTTTTCGTGCGGCCGAATGTCAGGCCGCCACCCCTGTGAGAGAAGTCACCAATCTTGATATTATTCGTCAGGGTCGCCTGGTGGGGATCCGCATCAGTGCCAATGCCTTTTTGCAGCACATGGTGCGAAACATCGTGGGGACACTGATTTATGTCGGCACCGGCCGGGAGAAACCGGACTGGGTCAGGGAGGTGCTCGAGGCGCGCACAAGAAGTGCGGCGGCGCCCACCTTCAGCCCGTCGGGACTGTATCTGACCGGTGTGCGCTATGAGGGGGATCCGGTCCCCTCAGCCGGGGCGAGCCCTTTTGGCTGGCCCGGAGAATAGAATTTTTCAGTCTGCCGTCCTTTTCCGGCTCCGCCACTGTGCGGCGGGAAAAGCGCACGCAGAGAAGACACAGAACATTACTATGGAGTGAGCAGGCGGCGTCCCGACAGTGGCGCTGCAGCGCATAAAGCCTATGAGTTGGTTAACACGAATCTTGCCGAAAATCAAACGCGAACAGGGTACCGAAACCAAACCGAGTCCCATCCCTGAAGGGGTGTGGACGAAGTGCCCGGGCTGCGAGCAGCCGCTCTTTCAGGAGGAGCTGCGCATGAGTCTGCAGGTCTGCCCCAAGTGCGGGTATCACCACAGAATCGGTGCGCGTGCGCGACTCTTTGCGTTCCTTGATCAGGACGGGCGTGAAGAAATCGGGGCAGACGTGGTGAGCGAGGATCCGCTCAAGTTTGTCGACTCCAAGCCCTATCCCAAGCGTATTGCCGACAGCGTCTCTAAGACGGGTGAGACGGAAGCGCTTCTCGTGATGTCGGGCTATCTGCGCCAGCAGCCCATGGTGGCGGGCGCCTTTGAGTTCGGCTTTATGGGCGGCTCGATGGGCAGCGCCGTGGGTGAGCGGTTCCGCCTCGGGGTGGAAAAGGCGATCGAGCGCAAGTGTCCCTTTGTCTGCTTTGCCGCCTCGGGCGGCGCGCGTATGCAGGAGGGGCTTTTCTCGCTCATGCAGATGGCCAAGACCTGTGCCGCGCTCACGAAGCTCTCCGACGCGAAGCTCCCCTTTATCTCGGTGCTCACCGACCCGACAATGGGCGGGGTTTCCGCCTCGTTTGCCTTTATGGGGGACATTGTGATTGCCGAGCCTAATGCGCTGGTGGGTTTCGCCGGCCCGCGCGTGATTGAGCAGACCGTGCACGAGAAACTCCCCGAAGGGTTCCAGCGCTCGGAATTCCTGCTCGAAAAGGGACAGATCGACATGATCGTCGACCGCCGCGACATGCGTGCGCAGATTTCCATGCTCACGCAGATGCTGATGAAAAAACCGCCGGTGGTCGGGAGCTGATTCCGTCTGCAAACTGAAGGCCGCACCGCGAATGTGTCGTGCGGCTTTCGCGTTTTAAACTGCAAATAAAGAGTCATTGCCGGGCAGCTGGCGCACACTGTGCGAGCGGGCCGTCCGGGTGGAGAAAAAAGTGGAAAACACGCTTTCGGGCTGGCTTGAACATATTGAAGCCCTGCATTCCAAGCCGATTGATATGGGGCTTGAACGGATGGTGGAAATGATCCGCCGTATGGGGATCAGCTTTGCGGGCAAAACCGTCATCACCGTCGGGGGCACCAACGGCAAAGGCTCGACCTGTGCGATGCTCGAGCGCATCTACCGTGCGGCGGGCTACACAACCGGTATGCACACCTCGCCGCACCTGCTTCGCATTAACGAGCGCTGTGTTGTCAACGGCGAGGAGGTGAGCGACGAGACGCTGATGGCGGCCTTCCGGGAGGTGGAGACGGCCCGTGGCGAGATGACGCTTTCGTACTTCGAATATACGGCGCTCGCGTTTCTGAAGATTTTTCAGGCGGCCGGGCTCGATGTGGTGATTCTTGAGATCGGCCTTGGCGGGCGGCTTGACGCGATCAACACGATCGACTCCAATGCGGCTGTGATCGCCACGGTGGGGCTTGATCACTGTGCGTATCTCGGCAACACCCGTGAGGCGATCGGCGCCGAGAAGGCCTGCATCTACCGCAGCGGCTGCCCGGCGGTTTTCTCCGGCGAGGATGTGCCGCAGAGCGTGCGCGCGTACGTGGAAAAAACCGGCGCGAAGCGGCTGTTTGCGGGTGAGGATTTTGAAAAAACCGTTCTCGCTGACGGCACCTGGAATCTGACGGTGGGAGACACTGTCTACAAGGGGCTTCCCCGTCCGGGTCTGGAGGGGCTCAATCAGTATGCCAACGCCGCCGGGGTTCTCGCCACCGTGACGGCCCTCATGGCGCGGCTTCCCGTGAGCCGTGCGGCGATTGAAACCGGGCTCACCGATGTGCGTCTCGCAGGACGCTTTGAAACCGTGCTCCGCACGCCGGTGCCCGTGGTGATTGACGTGGGACACAACCCGCAGGCCGCAGAGGTGCTCGCGCGCAACATTGCTGCAACAAAGCGCCCGGGTGAGCGCACATTTGCCGTATTCGGCATGCTCGCCGACAAGGACATGCAGGGGGTGGCCTCGATTCTGAGATCGAGTTTTGACGAGTGGTATATCGCCTCGCTCACCGGGCCGCGTGCCGCCACGGCGGAGCAGCTCCGGGAGGCGATGCTCGCCGCCGGTATTGATCCCCGGCATATCCGCAGCTGGCCTGATGTGAGAAGTGCGCTTTGTGCCGCACGCGAGGATGCGCTCATGCTGGTGACCTCTCCGGTGGAGATGCAAAGCGATGAGCCTGTTAGAATTATCGTATTCGGATCATTTGTCACCGTTACTGCCGCAGCTGAAATTTTCCGCGCAGAAGGTATTGCTATTTGAGGTTAAGCGTAACCCGAGGTAAATCCTTATGTGAAGCAGGAGAAAACGGTTCAGCATATGACGATATTCAGAGCACTGTGAGTTAAAGTGGGCGGCACTGTCACTTTCGCTCACAGAGCGTGGTAATCATTCAGAGAGAGTGTGTTATGGCTTTTCCTAATCCCTTTAAACGTGAACCCGCTGCAGGTGCAGCGCCGTCGCAGGAGCCTCGGGTTGAACCGAGTCTGGGAGGCGGTGCGCCTGAGGCTGCCGCTGCCGATGACAGTCCCTGGATGAACCCGGCGGGACAGGGCGCGCAGAGCGTGCCGGAAGTCCCCTCGATCAATGAAACGAGAGAGCCGAATTTTGCCGCGAAGGAGGCCGCCGAGCCTGCCGCCCCGGGCGGCACCACCGGAGTGAAAGCCGGCGGCGAGCATGCCGCTCAGGAGGATACAGATAAGGCTGATAAGGCGGATAAAGCGAATAAGCCTGAAAAATCTGCCGCCCGCCGCCTCTGGCCATTCGGTCGCAAGGCGCAGGACGGCGAGGGCGCAGAGACCGCTTCCGCCCGCATTCCGAGCGACCAGGAGCTGCTTGCACGGCAGAAAACCCGCAACCGCATGGTTGGCGCGGCCGCTCTGCTGATGGCAGCTGTCGTTGTCGCACCGCTCTTTCTTGACAGTGAAAAAGCCCTGGAGGAACCTAAAGTCTCCACCACCGTGCCGCCGGTGACGGAGGCGCAGCGCGTCGAGGTGCCGATCGAGGCCCCGACCGTGCCCACCAAACGCGAAGTGGCACAGGCCGAAGAAAGTGCCAACCCGGCAACTGACACGGGCGCCGTGGCCAGAGTCGATACGGCTGTGACGCCGCAGAGCGCCGCACAGGCTGCCCGCACCGAGGCGGCCAACGTGGAGGCCGCCATGACGGCGCAGAAGGCCAAAGCGGAAAAGGCTGCCGAAGAGGCACGTGCTGCCGCTGCAGCAAAGGCCAAAGCTGAAAAAGCCGCTCAGGAGGCAAAAGCCAAAGCTGAGAGCGCTGCACCCGCCGCGCCGACCGGCAAGGGCTTCTTTGTGCAGGTGGGTGCCTTCGGCAGTGAGGCCAAGGCCAATGAGGTGGTCAAGCGTATCCGCGCCAGTGATCTTCCCGCCTATACGATGAAAGTCAAGGGTCGCAATCTCTGGCGTGTGCGCGTGGGTGTCTTCAAGAGCCGTGAACAGGCCGTGAGCGCCATCGGACGGCTCGCTCTTATGGGATACCATCAGAAACTGAGCCCCGAACAGCAGTAATGCCGCACGATTTCGGTTAGAATCTGCGCAAAAATTTTTGTTGGTGAATAGTAGACTCAGATGAACGAGATTGACTGGTTAATCCTCGCCCTGCTGTTTGTTTCGACAGTGGTGGGCGTCATGCGCGGTATGGTTCGGGAATCCTTTGCCATTGTGGGCTGGATTGTCGGGGCGATGCTTGCGCTGCGCTATGCCGGGGATCTCGCCGATCATATCCCGCTGCCGCAGGCTGGGGTTATCGCCCGCACGATCGTTGCCGCGGTCGTGATCGTGGTGCTCTCGCTCGTGGCGGTGAGTCTTTTCGGGACGCTGCTCAGAAAGATCATGGAAGTCGCGGCGC
Organism: uncultured Sutterella sp.; assembly: GCA_905194315.1. Lineage (GTDB taxonomy): Bacteria > Pseudomonadota > Gammaproteobacteria > Burkholderiales > Burkholderiaceae_F > Sutterella. Next base: position 80,107 of record CAJJRX010000005.1, read on the forward strand.
TCAGCTTTGAGGACCGCGTGCTCGGTGCCGTTTTCGGTTTTGTGCGCGGTGTGGTGGTGACCTGTGTCTGTGTGTTTGTTTTCGGTCTCTCCACCCAGCTCACGGCAAGCGATCTGTGGCGGCAGTCCTCGCTCATCGGGCCCGCGGAAACGCTCATTGACTGGTCAATGCCGTATCTGCCTCTGTGGGTGCAGGATCTGCGCGGCCCGTCAGCGAAGCGATCCTGAGGAAGTGTCATGCCGCTCAGAGCCTCTTTTCACCGATACGATACCTGCACCGTGCTTTATCACCGGTGCCGGTCGCAGGCGCTGAAAAGAGGTTTTTTTGCGCTTTGAAGAATGTGAATGTATCCGCACAGTGCCGTCCGCACACCCGGGGCAGCCGCGCGAGGTCGCCGCGTAAGACCGCCGGGCCGAGACGCCACTGTGCAGCAAGCCTTTTTGTGAATTTTTCCCTATCTCTGACAGTGAACCGCCCCGGGGCGCTCTGCTGTCGCTACACAAGGAACAGAAATTATGTGCGGTATTGTTGCTCTCATGTCCAATGAGGCAGTCAACCAGCGGGTCTATGATGCATTGCACCTCGTGCAGCACCGCGGCCAGGACGCAGCCGGGATCGCCACCCTTAACGGTCTGCAGTTCAACATCTTCAAGGGCATGGGTATGGTGCGCGATGTATTTCGCACGCGCAACATGCGCAACCTGCTCGGCAACATCGGTATCGGTCATGTGCGCTACCCGACGCAGGGCTGCGCCACCTCGGCCGAAGAGTGCCAGCCTTTTTATGTGAATGCGCCCTTCGGCATTGCGCTCGCACACAACGGTAATCTGACCAACGCCAATGCACTCCGGCAGGAGCTCTACGACACGGACCGCCGCCACGTCAACACGACGAGCGACTCCGAGGTGCTCCTTAACGTGCTCGCCACGGAAATCTCCGCCGTGACGCAAAACGGCGTCAAGCTCACCACCGAGGGTGTCTTCACGGCCATGCGCCGTGTGCACCGCCGCATCCGCGGCTCCTACGCCTGTGTGGCGATCATCGCCGGTAAGGGCATGCTCGCATTCCGCGACCCCTACGGTATCCGTCCGATCTGCTACGGCACGATGGAGCGGCCCGACGGCGGACGCGACATCATGGTGAGCAGCGAATCCGTGGCGCTCATCGGTATGGGCTTCAAGGTCGAGCGCGATCTCAAGCCCGGTGAGGCGATGTGGGTGGACCTTGAAGGCAATGTGACGTTCTGCCAGACGGCCGACCATGCGCTGCTCTCGCCGTGTGCCTTCGAATTTGTCTACTTTGCCCGTCCCGACTCCATGATCGACGGGATCAGCGTCTACGGGGCGCGTCTTCGCCTCGGTGAGTACCTTGCCGACACGATTGTGAAGAAGATTGCGCGTGAGGACATTGACGTGGTGATGCCGATTCCCGACAGCGCCCGTCCCTCCGCTCAGCAGCTCGCACAGAAGCTGCACATCCCGTACCGCGAAGGCTTTATCAAGAACCGCTACGTGGGCCGCACCTTCATCATGCCCGGCCAGTCGGTGCGCCGCAAGAGCGTGCGGCAGAAGCTCAACCCGATGCCTATCGAGTTTGAGGGCAAGAACGTGCTCCTCGTGGACGATTCGATTGTGCGCGGCACGACGATGAAGGAGATTGTGCAGATGGCGCGTGATGCCGGCGCGAAAAAGGTCTACGTGGCCTCGGCCGCTCCGCGTGTGATGTTCCCGAACGTTTACGGTATCGATATGCCCACCAAGGCCGAGCTTATCTGCGGCGACGGCAAGAGTGCCGAAGAGGTCGCGAAGATTCTCGGTGCGGACGCGGTGATCTACCAGACGCTCGACGATCTCAAACAGGCGCTCAGGGATATGAACCCCTCGATCTCGCGTTTTGACTGCTCCTGCTTTGACGGGGACTACATCACGGGGGATATCGACGAGGCGTATCTGAACCGTCTCTCGGACGCGAGTACCGCACAAAAGAGTAAAGAGGCGGCCTCGGACGACTGATCGGGTTAAAATACCTCCTCAACTGAGACTGATTTTGTTTTTACAGCACAGCCCGGCGCCTCAGGTTGCCCGGGCTTTGCGCACTATGGCGATTGTGAATTATTTATGCTCGTGAAATCGGATACGCTTAAAGCGGCAGGTCATGCCCTCTACAAAAAAGATCTGAAAGAATACCGCCGGTATCTGATTTTCCGGGCGCGCTGCGCGCTGAGAAGTCGCGAGGTGGATGATCTGCTCGCTTTTTTCTCCGCCACCCCCTTCAGAGAGGAGCTTCTCTCGCTGGTGCCGAGCTTCCTCGAGCAGACCACCCGCAGTTTTTTCTACAAAGGATCGACCTGGGCCGAGCGCACGGCGATTGTCAAAAATCATGTGACGGTGCTCGAAGAGCATTTCACAGAGGACTTTATCCGCTCGCTCTATACGCGCGGCGAGACGCTCTTCTCGGACGATATTGACGGGGAACCGCTTTCGGTACGGCTCTCCTTTCATGCGGGGCAGCGTAAAGAGGGGGGCCTCACGCTGATGATGCACTTTGAGGACGTGTACCTCTTTCAGGTCTTTCTCTGGTTTAACCGTACCTCTTCGGGTGAAACCGAATGCGTGATCGGGGCGCTGCAGGGGCATACGCACAGCGCTGAGAGTGTGAAAAAACTCACCAAAACCTATGAAGGGTACCGTCCCAAGAATCTGATGTTCTACATGGTGCGGCTGCTCGCGCAAAAGCTCGGTGCCGTGCGCATCCGTGCAGTCACCAACGAGGGCTACTATGCGATGAACCATCTGCGGCTGGACCGTAAATTAAAGACCGACTTCAGTGTCTTCTGGCGTGAATGTGAGGGACAGTTGGATGAGGCGGATCCGCGCTTTTACCTCATCCCCGTTGAAGAACCCCGCAAGGCACTCGACGAGGTGAAAGCCAACAAGCGCGCACAGTACCGCAGACGCTTTGAAAAACTTGACGCCATTAAAGAGACTGTTCTCAATATTCTTGATAAAGGTTGCCGGCATGACTGAATACACGCTTGATAATCTGCCCGCCGGGGCATTTGATATGAGTCCCGAGAACGCCCATGCGCTTCTCGAGGCGAACAGCGGCATCTGCCTTGTGGATGTGCGCGAACCTGATGAATTTCTGCAGGGATATATTCGCGGCGCAATGCTGCTGCCGCTGGGGGAAATCCTCCAGGGCAGCACCGAAGGACTGCCCGAAGAGCGTGACACCCCTCTTTTTGTCTACTGCCGCTCCGGCAAGCGCTCGGCCACGGCTGCCGAAGTGCTCGCCGCACAGGGCTACCGCCATGTCGCCAACATTGGCGGCGTGCTCGACTGGCCGTTCGGACTGGTGAAATAAGGTCCCGGCCATGGCAGTGCGATTCAAAAACGCCGTCACCGGCCTGATGGTTCTCACCGGCTCTCTGAGTGCTTTCTCAGCAGCGGCAGCTCCAGTGCTCACCGAAGCTGAGATCCTTGAGCGGTGGGTGCTCGCACGGTGCCTCTCTGCGGGCCTTACAGACGAGGCGGCAAAGCGTGACGCATCCGCCTCGGCCGCAGGCTACTTTGAGTTTAGCCGCCTGCCGGTGGAAACCTTTGAGGCGGCGGATGCGCTCGTTAAAGAGGCGCTCGGCACACGCTACCGCGCCAAACCGGTCACAGGTGAGAAAACGCCGCCCGGACTCGTGACCATGCAGTGCATTGACTTTTCAAAAAGCACAGCGCTTGAGCAGTTTATAGCCCGTGCTATTAAAGAGCAGACCAGACAGACGAAACCGTAAGCACCTTTTCTTTACGCGAGTTTCTGCCGGAAGAGTCTGAGGGCAAGCGGTGTGGAGACCGCCCAGAGCAGCACAATGGGCCAGAGCAGAGGGGCGATATCCAGGAAGCCGGCGCCCTCAAAGTAGATCCGTTTCACGGCTTCAATCGCATAGCGAAGCGGATTGAGGATGGTGAGTGTCTGAAGCCATTCGGGCATGGCGCCCACCGGTGTCATCAGTCCCGAGAGAATGATCATCGGGAGCACAATCAGAAAAGAGATGACGAGTGACTGCTGAATCGTGCCGGCCACGGCACTGATGGCGAGCCCCAGCCCGACCGCGGAGATGGAGAAAATAACGATCACGCCAAGGAGCAGCACAAAGGAGCCCGCAAAGGGGATTGTGAACCAGAAGCGGCAGACGCTGTAAATCACCAGCGCCTGAATAAGGGCCACTGCAACTGCCGGTATGCCTTTGCCGAGATAGATCTCCAAGCTCGATGCCGGCGTCATGAGCATCATGTCAAAGCTGCCTTCCTCGCGCTCGCGCGAAACGGTCAGACTCGAGAGCAGCAGCACCTGCAGCAGCGAGAGCGTGAGAATCAGCCCCGGCATGACATTCCAGCGGGTGAGCGTGTTTTCATTAAAGCGGAACCGTTCAATGAGTTCCACGGGCGGCGCGTTGCCGTGATCACGGTTGAGTGCTGCCACAATGAGACTGATGTAGCCTGTGGCGACATTGGCCGAGGTGCTGTTTCTTGCATCTGTGATCACCAGCACGTCACCGGTTTTCTCAAAGTCGGGTCCGAGATACACCGCGGTGAGCACATCACCGTGGTCCACCGCCCGCTCAAGCGCCTCATAGCTCATGGCGGGGGTGTGAAGGGCAAAGGTGCCGTTCTCACTGATGGCGTGGATAAGCTCCGAGGAGAGTGCAGAGCGTGAGGCATCGAAATAGGTCCAGGGCACCCGCTCAAGGTTGAACGTTGCGCCGTAGCCGAAAAGAATCGACTGCACAAGCACCGGCACGATCAGAATCGTGCGGGTGCTCGGGTCAAGCAGCAGTGTGATCAGCTCCTTTTTGAGCATCGCCCAGATGCGCAGAATACTCCGGTAAAGACGTTCAGGCATGGAGACCTCCGTCTAGCGTTTTTTTGAGACTGCGCACCGCAATCACACTGAAAAAGAGTGTCCAGCCGGCAATGACGGCGAGGTTGGTGGCGAGGATATCCTCTGTGCCGCCCGAGAGAAAACAGATTTTGAGCGACGTGATGGCATAGGTGGGCGGGAGCAGATGGCCGATCACGGAAATCCAGGCGGGGACGCTTCTGAGGTCAAAGAGAAAGCCCGAGAGCATGATCGAGGGGAGGAAGCTGCCGATGATGGCAAACTGCATCGCCAGGAACTGCCGCTTGAAGTGCGCCGAGAGAAATAGTCCGAAAATGCAGGCGAGTGTCTGAAAGAGCGTGATGTTGAGCGCAAGCCACCCGATCGAGCCCCGCACAGGCAGACTGAAAAGGAGCACTGCCACGATCAGCGCCAGAATGGTGCCGATCAGGGCGACAATGAGATTCGGGATGAGTTTGCCCAGAAAAAGCTCGAGCGGCGTGAGCGGTGTGGAGAACAGCGACTCCACGGTGCCGCGCTCCCATTCGCGGGCAACCACAAGCGAGGTGAGAAAACTCCCAACGAGCGTCATGGTGATCACCAGAAGCCCGGGCACCAGATACCAGCTGCTGTCGTTGGCCTCATTAAACCAGGCGCGGCTCCGGAGCATGAGCGTCGGCGTGTCGGCGGCCTGGCGCTTGAGGGCGAGGTCAGGGAACAGATACGGCGTGCGCCCTTCCCGGTTGAGCGCGGTGAGCTCGGTGCCGATCAGCGCATTGACATAGGTGCGGATCATCGTGGCCTGATTGGCATCGACGGCATGCACGGTGATGGCGATTTTCCCTTCGCCTGCGGTGTTTTGCTCATCAAAGTCGGGCGGAATATGCACGATGGCACTGACCTCGTGCCGGTGAAACTGCGCCTCGGCCTCCTGACGGGTTTTCACCGTTGCGGCACGGAAATAGTCCGAGGCCACCAGCCGGGTGATAATGCGCCGTGCCAGCGGCGTGTCACTCTGGCTGACGACGGCAACAGGCACATGCCGCACGTCCATGGAGAGTCCGAGCCCGAAAATCATGATAAGGACGGCCGGGAGAAACAGACCGATCAGAAGCATCGAGGGGTCACGGGTGAAGCTCGTGAATTCCTTGAGCACCATGGCGAGAATACGACGGATACTGCCCATTTACGATCTCCCGCGGCTCACGATTTCAATAAAGGCCTCCTCCATGGAGGGGTTGGGGTGCTCAGGACTGATCACACTGCGCCTTACGGATTCGGGGCTCCCCGAGACGAGCACCTCACCGCGGTCCTGAATGAGGAAGCGGTCACAGTAGTGTGCCTCCTCCATGTAGTGCGTGGTGACAACCGTGGTGACGCCAAGGGCGGAGAGCCGCACGATGCGCCGCCAGAAGGCGCGCCGGGAGGCAACGTCCGCGCCGCTCGTGGCCTCATCAAGAAAGAGAATATCCGGATGGTGCAGCGTTGCCACGGCAAAGGCGAGATCCCGGGCCACCCCGAGCGGAAGGCGCTCGGCGCGCTCGTGCCGGTAGGCGGTGAGCTCAAATGCGTTCTCCGCCTCACGGATGCGGGCTTTGAGTGTTGACCCCGAGAGTCCGAAACTCTGCCCGAAATAGCTCAGGTTCTGCCGGACGGTGAGTTTGCCGTAGAGCGAAAACTTCTGCGCCACATACCCGATGCGGGCGCGCACCTGCGCTTTTGCGTCGGCAAGAGAGGTGCCAATGAGCCGGATTTCGCCGGCGCTTGCAGGCGTCAGGCCGCAGAGCATTCTGAAGGTGGTGGTTTTGCCGGCGCCGTTAGGGCCGAGCAGACCGAAAATCTCACCGGCACTCACCGCAAAGCTGGTGTCGGCCACCGCCGTAAAGTCCCCGAAGGTTTTCCGGATATGCGAGGCTTCAATCACCGGAGCGTCGCCCGCCGTCTGAACGGCCGGAACCGAGAAGGGCTTTTCAACGTCCCCGCGAAGCGTTGCTCTCAGATAGACGTCCTCCATGCCGGGGTCGCGCACCGTGACGGTCAGACCCGTGAGGCCCAGCGAGGTGAGCGTTTTTTCCACACTCTCCGGACTCGCCCCTTCCGGTGTGAGCACATTGACGCCGTTATTGGCCGGGCAGACATCAAGAAACGGGGCGTCCGGTCCTTTTTCCGCCGTCACTTCGTCAATGAGCGCATGAATGAGTGAGCGTGAGGGGAGGGCGGCTGAGGCTGCGATATGAAAGGTTTGTGAGCGCAGCGCCGCTTTGAGGGCGGCAGGCGTATCCGCGCAGAGTACCCGCCCCTTTTCCATCAGAACCACCAGGTCAGCCGCCTCTGCTTCGGGCAGGTTGGAGGAGGTCATCACACAGCGCATACCGGTGGCGGCACTGCGTTTACGCAAAATGGCAAGCAGCTCCTGACGCGAGAGCGGATCCACACCGACCGTGGGCTCATCGAGAAGGAGCACCTCAGGTGTGGAGAGCAGGGCGGCACAGAGCCCGAGTTTCTGTTTCATCCCGCCAGAGAGCGCCCCGGCAAGCCGCGCCTCAAAGCCCGCGAGTCCGGTAAGGGTAAGCAGTTCGGTGAAAAGATCACGGGCCTCGCTGCGCGGCACGCCCTTGAGTTCGGCAAACGTTTCGAGATTCTCCAGAACGGAGAGCTCCTCATAGAGTCCGAAGCGCTGCGGCATAAAGCCCACGCGGCTTGCAAGCGTCTCTGCGCCGGGCACTTCGCCCAGGAGCTCCACAGTCCCCTCGTTGAGTGTCATCAGCCCCGCGAGCACACGCAGCAGGGTGCTTTTGCCGGCGCCGTCGGGGCCCGCAATCACCACGAGATGTGCGCTCTCCGGAAGGCTGAGCGTGAGCGCATCAAGCGCAGGGAATTCCTTTCCGTCGGGGCCCCTGAAGCGCTTGGTGGCCGCTGTGAGGCTGAGCGTGGCCATTTACGGCTCCAGCAGCACGGTCACCGGCTGTCCGAGCCGCAGCACGCCCTCGGGATCGGTGACCTCCACTTTGAATTCATAGACAAGCGCAGTGCGCAGCTCTTCGGTCTGCACCGTCTTGGGGGTGAATTCGGCCGTGTCGCTGATAAAGGAGATCCGCCCCTTGAGCTCAGACGAGATGTCGCTTTTCACCGTGACGATGTCGCCGGTGTGAATTTCGTTGAGGCGCGACTCGGTGAGGTAGGCGCGAACCCATTTCGGGTTGTCAATCGAGAGACGGTAGACGGTTTTGCCCGGCCCCGCCATGTCGCCCGGCTCCGCCAGGCGGGATCGCACCACAGCGTCTGTCGGCGCGACGAGCACGCTCTGACGCAGGATGGCATCGGTCACGGTGGCGAGCTGTGCCTCGCTCGCGGCAAGGTTACTCTGTGCGGCGGCAATCTCCTGGGGGCGTGAGCCGGCTTCCAGTTTTTTCAGCCTGGCAGTGAGACTCTCGACCTGAGCAGCTTTGGCAGCAAGTGTCTGGCGGGCCTGATCGCGCATCTGCGCGGCTGAGGCGTTGGCTTTAAAGAGTGCCTCCTGACGCTTTGCAGTCAGTTCGGCGAGTTTAAGTTCTGCGCGCGCGGCGGCAAGCTGCGCACGGGCTGCGGCGATGTCCTCTGCGCGGGGACCTTCCTTCACAAGCGAGAGGTTGGCCTTGAGTCCTTCAATCTGGGCTTTGAGCCGGTCCTGCTCAAGGGTGAGCGCGGTGGTATCAAGCAGCCCCAGCACGTCCCCTGCATGCACCCGGTCACCTTCCTCGCGTGTGAGCTTTACGATGCGCGCACTTCTCTCAAAGGCAAGACTGACGCTGCGGGTGTCGACAAAGCCCCAGGCACGGGGTGTTGAATCCGACACGCTTTGTTTTGCAAGCAGGAAATAAGCTGCTGCAGCACCGGCGGCGAGGACGATCACAGCGATCAGCGGGCGTTTGAAATCCATGGTGAAATCAGCTTCAGAGTTGCTCTTAGCTCCAATGCTAGCGAAGCGCCGGGTTTTTGGCTAGAGGAGGTGCGGACTTTTTTTGGACCAATTTTGCATATCCTACCGTTTTCCGCTAGTTTATGCTCGCTG
>CAJJRX010000006.1 GCA_905194315.1 uncultured Sutterella sp.
GCATTTAAGAAAGCAGTATCTTCTCAGCTGTTACCACAAACATGCATGAAGACTCTTTTTTATTTGCAAAAAAGGAGGCCGAAACCTCCTTTTTATTTAAAAAGCGAACAGATGTTGATGTTTGTTACAATTTAACAGGCGACCTCTATACAGATTTTCTATTAGAGCCGCTCGATCATTTGCCATATTCTTTCCAGACGTTTCACGCTCACCGGCATGGGTGTGCGCAGCTGCTGGACAAAGAGCGATACCCGCAGCTCCTGCAGCATCCAGCCGAAATCGGTGAGCTGAGGATCCTCCTGACCACGACGCTGAGCAACCTCGCGGCGCCATTTCTGCTCGAGCTGAGCGATCTCCTGCTGCCGGGAATAGTCCCTCATCGGGTCATCACGGTAGCGGTCAAGACGGTACTGGATTGCTTTGAGGTAACGCGGATAATGCTGCAATTGTGTTAAAGGAATCGTTTCCAGAAAACCCTTACGCAATAACCATGCCATTTGCTGCGTGACGTCTTCCTCGAGCACTCTAATATCGGAAAGCTTTTTTAATTTCCCCATAATAGGTGCGGCCTCACTGACGATTGCAGTTAATAGCCGGACTATTTCTCCCGAAACCAGTACAAGACGTCCCTTGACATCCTCGCGGCGCGCCTGAAACTCCTGCTCGTTGGCGGGCAGCGGCTCGGCAAGGGCCGTTGATTCGAGTGCGCAGTTGACCACCGCTTCGGCCACATTGTCGATCGACTCAAAAAGTTTATCGAGTCCGGGCACGGTCGATGCCTGCATCTGCACACGACCGAGTTCACGCAGACTGCGTTCAACGAAACGGACCTGCTCCTTGAGGACGAGCCGGAACAGCCGGATGAGTCCTTTGCGGTGTTCGCGGCGGGCCTCATTCGGGTCGTCAAAAACCTCGAGCGCGCATGCTTCACCTTTGTCAACCAGCGCAGGATGACCGATAAGCGTCTGTCCCTTGCGGTTGATTTCCATCAGCTCCGGCAGCTCACCGAATGTCCAGTCCGTGACCACATCCTCAAGATCGGCGGCAACGCTCGCATCCTGCTGCGCCACCTGTTTGAAGGTTTCCTGAGCCTGCGTGCCGAGCTCCGCCCGCAGCTGCGCGAGCGACCGGCCCATGGCAAGCTGTCGGCCGTGCTCATCGACGACCTTGAAATTCATAATCAGGTGCGCAGGCAGCTGCTCGAGTTTGAAGTCCGAAGGCTGGCAGGGTACACCGGTCTGCTCGCGGATATCGGCAGCAAGTGTTTCGATAAAGCCCCTGCTCTGGGGAGCGCCCTCGCCCGTGCGAAGGAAAAAGCCCTGAGCATATTCCTGCACCGGCACACAATGGCGACGGATTTTCTGTGGCAGTCCTTTAATGAGCAGATGCGCCTTTTCTTTGACCATCCCCGGCACGAGCCACTCCGCCTGCACAGCATCGAGCTGATTGAGCGCAAAGAGCGGCACTGTCACTGTGAGACCGTCACGCGGATTACCCGGTTCAAAATGGTAGGAGAGCGCCATGGTGACACCGGCCATATCCAGCGTTTTCGGGTAGTAGCGGTTGGTCACCCCGGAGGCGTCATGACGCATGAGGGCGTCACGCGTCATCCGCAGCGAGTCCTCGGCCGGTTTGCCCTCTTTCTTGAGCCAGGCGAGCAGCGACCGTGTATTGGCGACCGATTGAGGAATGGCGGCATCATAAAACGCAAACTGCAGTTCATCGTCAACAAGCACGTCCGGGCGGCGGGTTTTGTGTTCGAGCTCCTCGATTTCGCGAATCAGACGCTGATTGTGCTGATAAAAAGGTGCCTGCGCATCCCAGTTTGCCTCAACGAGCGCCTGACGGATAAAGATTTCACGGGCGAGCTTCAGATCATGCTGCTCAAAGGAGACCGAACGCTGCTGATAAATGGTCAGACCGTAGAGCGTTCCGCGCTCATACGCGCGCACTTCGCCCCGGCTCTTTTCCCAGTGCGGCTCACTCCAGCTGCGTTTGATAAGCGAGCCGGCAGCAGCCTCAATCCATTCAGGTTCCACATCGGCCACGCAGCGTGCATAAAGCCTGCTCGTTTCCACCAGCTCGGCAGAGAGCACCCAGCGGCCGCCTTTTTTCGCCCGCACACTGCCCGGCCAGATCCAGAACTTCACACTGTGTGTTCCAAGATAGGGCGGTGCACGGAAGTCGCTTTCAACAGCTTTGGAGCCGATATTACCGATCAGACCGGAGAGCAGCGCCTTATGGACCTGTTCGTACGTGGCCGGTGCCGTATTGCGGCGCCAGCCGAGCTCGGCGGTGAGCTCGTCGAGCTGATGCTCGACATCACGCCACTCACGCAGACGGCGTGGTGAGAGGAAGTTGCGTCGCAGTTCTGTTTCAAACTTGCGGTTGCTCTCGCGGTTGTCACGTGCCCCGGCCACCCACTGCCAGAGTTTGACGTAGCTGAGGAAATCGCTGCGTTCGTCAGAGAGCCGGCGGTGTGCCTCATCGGCTGCCTGCTGGGCGTCCACCGGACGCTCGCGCGGATCCTGAATCGAGAGCCCTGAGCAGATAATCAGCATCTCGTCGAGACTCCCCTGACGGTGTCCCTCAAGCAGCATTCTCGCAAGTCTCGGATCAACGGGCAGTCGCGAAAGTTCGCGACCGACACGGGTGAGCTCACCGGCCTCATCGACCGCATCGAGTTCCTGCAAAATGGCGTACCCGTCGCTGATAGCCTTGTTGGGCGGCGTCTGCACAAAGGGGAAATCCCGGATGTCACCGAGTCGGAGCGCCTTGGCCCGCAGAATCACCGCGGCAAGGTTGCTGCGCATGATCTCCGGATCCGTAAAGGGTGCCCGGCGGTTGAAATCATCCTCACTGTAGAGCCGGATGCAGATACCGTCCGAGACACGGCCGCAACGGCCGGCACGCTGGTTGGCAGAGGCCTGGCTCACCGGTTCAATCTGAAGCTGTTCAACCTTGCTGCGGTAGGAATAACGCTTGACGCGAGCCAGCCCCGTATCCACAACAAAGCGGATTCCCGGCACTGTGATCGAGGTTTCGGCAACGTTGGTGGCCAGAATAATGCGTCTTGCTCCCGAGGGACGGAAAATCCTCTCCTGCTCGGCTGCACTCAGCCGGGCATAAAGGGGCAGAATTTCGGTTGCCGGCGTACGGGACTTTCTCAGCACCTCTGCCGCCTCGCGGATTTCACGCTCACCGGGCAGAAACACCAGCACGTCGCCGCGCCCGGCGCTTTCACACTCGCTCACCGCGTCGTCAATCGCGCTCATGAGCGTGTTGTCATCCTCTTCATCCACGTCTTCAAGCGGCCGGTAGCGGATCTCCACCGGATAGGTGCGACCGGAGATCGTGAAAACAGGCGCCGGACGGCCGTCAATGGTGAAGTGCCCGGCAAAACGCTCCGCGTCAATGGTCGCGGAGGTGACAATAACCTTGAGGTCACTGCGCCGGCTCAGCAGCCGTTTGAGATACCCGAGCAGAAAATCAATATTGATGCTTCTCTCATGGGCCTCGTCGATAATGATCGTGTCATAGGCTTTGAGCAGCGGATCGTGCTGGGTTTCGGCGAGCAGAATCCCGTCAGTCATCAGCTTGATGCTGGCGCCGGCATGCGTTTTATCAGTAAACCGGACCTTATAACCGACCACTTCACCCACAGGCGTTTTAAGCTCTTCGGCGATACGCTGTGCGATGGAGCTCGCCGCGATTCGTCTGGGCTGGGTATGGGCAATCATGCCGTGTTCGCCGCGACCTGCCATCAGGGCGATTTTCGGCAGCTGTGTGGTTTTCCCGGAACCGGTCTCACCACAGACAATCACCACCCGGTGATCCCGGATCGCCTGAACAAGCTCGGCGCCGTGTTCAGAAACCGGCAGACCGGGCATGAGCTCAAAGGGCGGCACCGGATGCCGGCGCTCTTCGTAACTCAGACGCGGCGGGCGGTTTTTCTCCGTGCGCGGTTTGTCCTGACGGGCAGACGGCTCTTTTGCGCGTCCGGGGCTGGCCTCATGGCGGGAACGGGCGGTTTTCACGGACTGCTGCACAGGACCGCGCGAATGCCGGCGGGTCTGCTGCTGCGGCGTCGCATGCGAGGGCTTCCCGGGCTTTTCCGGCTGCGTATTGCGCTCGCCGGACATTCTGAACGATGCACCGCTTCTGACGGCCGCATCCGCTAGTGCGGAGCCAAAGCCGCCCTTGGGGGCAAACGCCGCCGCGCTGATCCTGTCGTCCGTGCGGGGCGCTTTCTTCTCACGGGCCTCTTTCTGCGATTTGCGGGCGCGTTTTTCCGCCTCTTCCTTACGGCGGGCCTGTTCCTCTTTCTCGCGTGTGGCGCTCACAACCGTTTCCACACTGTCTCTGACTTTCTGAAACGCCTGAAATAGCGCTCGATCTGACATTTATACACTACCTTTTGCTGACGCACTTCGCCTCTAACGATCTATAGCGCATAGACCTTGAGTGGCGTTACAATCCTTAGAAAACTATTTTCTCTACACCTTTCCGGCCGGGTCTGTCCTCAGCGGATGTGGCCCGGCCCAAACAATGGAGCAACGAAATGGCCCGTATGGTTCACTGTGTCAAACTCAAGAAAGAAGCTGAAGGCCTTGCCTACCCGCCGTTCCCCGGCGAGCTGGGCAAGCGCATCTGGCTCAACATCAGCAAAGAAGCCTGGGACGAATGGACCCGCCTTCAGACCATGATGGTCAATGAATACGGTCTGAACCTTGCCGATCTGTCTGCCCGTCAGCAGCTTCAGAAGCAGTGCGAACGCTTCCTCTTCGGCGATCCCGGTGAAGTTCAGGTGCCGGAGATGTACCGCCCTGTCGAAAAATAAACGAACACCGCCTGCAGGAGGCCTTCTCACAGAGAGAAGAAACGCATCCGGCAGGCGTTCGGACAAATTCCGCCCCGCTGCTGACAGTCGTCACAGACGGGGCGTTTTTTTTGTGTGTTTTACTTGCGGCGGGACTCTTTCACGCCATCCTGCGTGCCGAGCAGCAGCACATCGGCGCCGCGGGCCGCAAAAAGCCCCACAGTGACCACGCCGGGCCAGGCGTTGATCTGTGCCTCAAGTCCCGCAGGATCCGTAATGGCAAGATCGGAAGCGTCAAGAATCCAGCAGCCGTTATCCGTCACAAAATCACGTTTTTTCACCGTTGCGCCAAGCGCCTTGAGTCGGGCCTCAACAGCACGCGCGGCCATCGGAATCACCTCCACAGGCAGCGGGAAACGTCCCAGCACATCCACAGCCTTCGACTGGTCAGCAATGCAGACAAAGGTTTCGGAAATGCTGGCAACAATCTTTTCGCGCGTAAGCGCACCGCCGCCGCCCTTGATCATCGAAAAGTCAGGCGAAATCTCGTCGGCACCGTCCACATACACACCGATGGCATCCACCTCGTTCATATCCAGCACTTTGAAGCCCAGATCCTGCAGCCGTTTCGTGGAGCGTTCACTCGAGGAAACGCAGGCGGGAATCCGGTCACGGATTTCCGGGAGCGCATCAATAAACATGTCCACGGTCGAACCTGTCCCTACGCCAAGTACCTTGCCAGCCTCGACAAAGCGCAGCGCGGCGCGGGCAACTTCGCGTTTGAGTTCGGATTGTGTGAGAGCCATGATGTGAATCCTTCGTGAAATTGGATGAATTTGACAGTGCGCTCATTATCTCACAAAGCGCCGGCGTCCCGCGCAAACGTGCTGCGGGTTTCTGAGAGAGGACTCTTCGGCGCATATCAGCGGTATTTGTACTAAACTAGTCTCACTTTTCCGGGACACCGCCTGCCGCATGCAGGCAGATTCCTCAACCGCGCATTACAGACTTTTCATGTCAGAGAACACCGATACGGCACAGGTCGCCGAAACCCTGAAACATCTCAATGTCAGCAGTGCTGACCGGCTCAGCTCGCGCACGGGCGTGTATGCCTCCTGGATTGCCCTGCTGCTGATGACGGTCTGTTTTCTGCTTGTCGGGCTGTACCTGATTGACGCTGACCGCAAGGCTGAAATCGTGCGCCTTCAGCAGTCCACCGACCGCCTCGTGCAGGCCATCGAGACCCGCATTCTCAGCAGCACCGAGCTGCTGCAGCGCACGGGGCTGCGCCTTATTCAGATTCCCGGCAGCTCCGCCAAACTCATGAGCTCGGAAATGGCCGCAGCCGGCTTTCTGCAGGACAGACGTGAGGTGGTCGGGCTCGAACTCATCAACCGTCAGTACATGGTGCTCGGCTCCTGGACAATGAGTGCGCGCTCGGAGGATCTGCTCCACAAGGTCGGCGACCGTGTGGAGAACACCTCGCTGCGTGCAAACATCGACAGCGTCTTTTTCAAGGACGCGCCGGTGGTCTCCGCGCCCTACACTCTTTCGAGAAACTCCGCTGTCTACGCGGATGTGCTCGTGCCTACAGCCGCCCCGGGACAGGCGCTTCTCGCACGGGTGAATCTCTCGCGTCTGATCAGTGACGAGGCCGACATCCTCGGACACAACCGCTACACATTCACACTCTCGCGCGCCGGAAAATCGCTGCTCGTTGAGGATGACGCCAGGGACAAACCGAAATTTCTGCCCGAGGCAAGCGTCACCTACACCACAACGCTGCCCGTCTTTAATGACCCGGAGCTGGTGCTGCAGTCCGTGAGCTATGAGCATGAGCTCTTTACCACCAACAATCTCAAGCTCTGGACCATTCTCGGACTGGCCTCGCTGCTCGGACTCTCCCTCACACTGATGCTGCGCTACCAGCGTCTGCAGCATCGTGCACACCGCCGGCTCTCCGCGGAATACGCCCTGCGTGTAGCCATGTCGGATTCCTCTGTGGCCGGCGTGCGGGTTTCAGATCTCAACGGCACAATTCTCTACGTCAACGACACCTTTCAGCGTCTGACCGGCTACGGCAATGCGGATCTGGTCGGTTCCGGCTTTCCCTACCCCTACTGGGAGGAGAATATGACGCTGGCCGCCCGTGCCGCGATGACCAATCCGGAGGACCGGCGTGCGCGCACCAGAGAGTTCACCGTTCGCCGTAAGGACGGCTCGCTCTTTGACGGACAGATGAACATCTCGCCGCTGCTCAACGAAACGGGCAGTGCAATCGGCTGGATCGGCGAACTCTATGACATCACGGAACAAAAGCGCGCCCGCGAACGGATGAAAGCCGCCCACGAGCGCTTCACCCGTGTGGTGCAGTCGATGAATTCCGCCATCTGCGTGGTGAGCGACACAAGCAGCGACTCGATTCTGCTCTTTCGCAACACGCCTTATGAGAACATCTTCGGTCGCGGCCCCTCCGGGGCACAGCGGCTTATCTCCGCGCTGCGCGACCAGCCGGCCTCGCTCACCCGTCAGGGGGTCTTTGATGAGGTGACCGGCAAGTGGTTTGATGCCCGTATGCAGGCACTGACCTGGACGCATGACATCAAAGCCGTGATGCTTATCGCCACCGACATCACCCAGCAGCGCGAAACGGAACTTGCCCTTGAAAACCAGCTCCGTCAGGCTGAAAACACGCAGCGTCTGGTAACAATGGGGGAAATGGCTAGCTCGCTCGCACACGAACTCAACCAGCCGCTGGCCGCCATCTCGAACTACGCCTCCGGCGCGAGCGTGATGATCTCGGCGGGGAAACTCTCGTCCGAGGACACCCTTACGGCGCTCTCGAAAATCAACAAGCAGGCCCAGCGTGCCGCCTCGATCATCAAGCGAATCAGGGGCTTTGCAAAGAAAACCGACCCGCAGCTGAGCTCGGTGCGCCCGGAGACGATTGTGACTGAAACCATGGAGCTGGCCCAGATTCAGGCCAATAAACTCAAAACCCGCATCGTTGTGACGATTGCCGACAGTCTCCCGCCAATGATGGGGGATGCGGTGATGCTCGAACAGCTGCTGCTGAATCTGCTGAAAAACGCCATGGAGGCCAGTCAGGGCTGTCCCTCGCCGACGATTGAACTCACCGTCGGACTTAACGCTGACGCCAGCATGATCCAGTACACGGTGACCGACCACGGTGACGGCATTTCTGACGAGAACAAAGCCAGACTCTTTGACGCTTTCTATTCCACCAAAGCCGAAGGGATGGGGATGGGGCTGAACATCTGCCGCTCGATTGTCGAGGTGCACCACGGCCGTATTCTGGTGACGGACACACCGGGAGGCGGTGCCACATTCACCTTCACCATTCCCGTGGCAAAAGAGATTGACGAATTCATTTAATATGCTCCGCCGCCAAGTACGGCGGCAGTCCTTCGGCAAAGCGCCGGGCCATCCGGTCCGAAGGTACAAAAAACACTGAACAAATAAAAAACTGTTGATAGAATATCAATACTTGACAAGTCAGGAGATCAGACCGAATGCTACCTTATGAGTACGATAACGAAGACCCGGAAAACCTGGGTACCGTTTATGTTGTTGACGATGACGAAGCAGTCCGTGATTCACTCAAGTGGCTGCTCGAAGCCAGTGACTACCGTGTGGAGCTCTATGACAGCGGTGAAAGTTTCATCGCCAAGTACGATCCCAACGCGATCGCGGTCCTGGTGCTCGACGTGCGTATGCCCGGCATGAGCGGTCTTGAGGTTCAGGAACATCTGCTTGCACGTAACGCGGATCTGCCGATCATCTTCATTACCGGTCACGGTGACGTATCGATGGCTGTCAACGCCCTCAAGCGCGGTGCGGTGGACTTTATTGAGAAGCCCTTTGAACAGGCCGCTCTCAAGCAGCTTGTTGAACGCATGCTCAAAGAGGCCCGCGACCGTCATGCGAAAAAGGAAAGCGAAACCATCAACGAGATGCTGCTCTCCAAACTGACGCCGCGTGAACTTCAGGTACTCGAACGTATCATCAACGGCCGTCTGAACAAACAGATCGCAGACGACCTCGGGATCTCCATCAAGACCGTTGAAGCGCATCGCGCTTCGATCATGGACAAAACCAACTCCGGTACGGTTGCCGATCTGATGCGCGTAGTGATGAATTCGAACATGCTGCGCACACCGGGCAAAGACGGTATTTGAGCCTCCGGTAATCACGTCCTCCGGACGGATCCGTTCAGTATTGACAACGGTCTGCCCGTGTGCAGGAGTGCGCACGGTGTAGACCGTTTCGTTTTCAGCTTTCTCTGTGGGAGAATTTCATGACGACTCTTATCGACGGCAAAAAACTGGCCACTGAACTTCAGGGCGAACTGAAGAACCGTGTTGAAATCTGCCGCCAGCACGGCCACCAGCCCGGCCTTGCCGTAATTCTGGTGGGAGACAATCCCGCCAGCCAGGTGTATGTTCGCAACAAAATCAAAGCCTGTGAAAACACCGGTATCCGCTCCATTGAAATCCGGCTGCCTGCCGAAACCTCTCAGGAGAAACTGCTCGCCGAGGTTCACCGCCTCAACAACGATCCCGAAGTTGACGGCATTCTCGTGCAGCTGCCGCTGCCCGGGCATCTCTCCTCGGAGCTGATCATTCAGAATATCGCCCCCGAAAAAGACGTGGACGGTTTCCATGTCGCCAGTGCCGGCGCTCTGCTTACCGGCCGTCCGGGATTCCGCCCCTGCACACCCTACGGTGTGATGAAGCTGCTCGAATCCGCAGGCTGCGAAATTGAGGGCAAACACGCCGTGGTGATCGGCCGCTCCAATATCGTGGGTAAACCTCAGGCACTGATGCTTCTGGAGAAAAACGCCACCGTCACCATCGCGCACAGCCGCACCCGCAACCTTCCCGAGGTTGTCCGTGAGGCGGACATTGTGGTGGCCGCCGTGGGTCGCGCAAAAATGGTCAAAGGTGACTGGCTCAAACCCGGTGCCGTGGTGATCGACGTCGGCATGAACCGTGATGAAAACGGAAAACTCTGCGGTGATGTGGACTTTGAAAGCGCCCTGGAGGTTGCCGGCGCTATCACGCCCGTCCCGGGCGGTGTGGGTCCCATGACCATTGCCATGCTGATGACCAACACGGTGGAAGCGGTTGAACGCCGCCTCGGCATCGCCTAAAAAATTATCAGGAAAAATTAATGACACAAAACAATCCTCTGCTTCACATTACCGGACAGATTGACTACGCAGCCATCCGTCCCGAACACATCGAACCGGCGATCAGCGCTCTGTGCAAAGAACTCGATGCGACCGTGGCACGTGTGACCGATCCCGCCACCCCTGCCACATGGGAAGCGGTGTCGGAACCGCTTGAAGAGATTCTTGAACAGTTCTCCCGTGCCTGGGGTGCCGTCGGACATCTTCAGAGCGTGGTTGACACGCCCGCTCTGCGTGAGGCCTACAATGCGCAGCTGCCGGTGGTCACGCAGCGCTTTATCGATCTTTCGCAGAACGAGGCCCTGTTTGCCAAGTACAAGGCCATGGCCGCCTCGCCTGACTTCAGCGCCATGTCGCCGGTGCGTCAGCGCATCATCAGCCGCGAGATCCGTGACTTCCGCCTCAGCGGTGCGGATCTGCCCGCCCCCGAACGTCAGCGTGTCAAAGAGATCGGGGAAAAACTGAGCATGCTCTCGCAGAAATTCAGTGAAAACCTGCTCGACGCGACCAACGCCTGGGATCTGGTGATCACAGACGAGTCGATGCTCGAAGGCATTCCCGAAGACGTCAGAATGCTTCTTGCCATGCAGGCCAGACAGGCCGGCAAAGAGGGCTGGCGTATCACACTGCAGTACCCGAGCTACCTGCCGGTGATGCAGTATGCGGAAAACCGCTCTCTTCGTGAAACCGTTTACCGCGCTTTTGTGACGCGTGCCTCCGAGTTCGGTGAACCCGGACTCGATAACACACCGGTGATCAATGAAATCCTGCCGCTTCGCCACGAAGAGGCAGTGCTGCTTGGCTTTAAGAATTTCGCCGAGTCCTCGCTTGCCACCAAGATGGCCGAAAGTCCCGCGGAGGTTGTCGCCTTTCTGCGTCAGCTCGCACAGCGCGCCAAACCCTACGCAGAACGCGACATGCAGGAGTTGCGCGAATTTGCCCGCACCCGGCTCGGCATTGAAAAACTTGAACCCTGGGATCAGGCCTGGGCGAGCGAAAAGCTCCGTCAGGCCCGCTACAGCTACTCCGATCAGGAGGTCAAGCAGTACTTCACCGAACCCACTGTCTTCAAGGGACTCTTCCGTCTGATCGGCAGACTCTATAACGTGACGTTCGAGGAAAAACCCGCCAGTGTCTGGCATCCGGATGTCAAGTACTTCGAGCTTACCCGTGACGGCAAGGCACTCGCCGGTCTGTATGTGGATCTGTATGCCCGTGAAGGCAAACGCAGCGGCGCCTGGATGGACTCGGACCGTTCGCGTAAAGTCCGTGGCGGCACACTGCAGACCCCGCTCGCCTACCTCGTGTGCAACTTTGCCCCCGGGGTGAACGGCCGTCCCTCGACGATGACGCATGACGAGGTGACCACACTGTTCCACGAAATGGGACACGGGCTGCACCATATGCTCACCACTCAGGATGAAAGTGCCGTCGCCGGCATCAACGGTGTGGAATGGGATGCGGTCGAGCTGCCGAGTCAGTTTATGGAAAACTTCGCCTGGGAGTGGGACGTCATCGAATCGGTCTCCTCGCATGTTGAGAGCGGCGAAAAGCTGCCGCGCGAACTCTACGAGAAGATGCTCGCTGCGAAGAACTTCCAGTCCGGTATCGCCTGTGTGCGTCAGGTCGAATTCGCCCTTTTTGATATGCTGCTGCACATGGACTTTGATGCGCAGAAGACGAATTTCATGGACGTGCTTGATGCAGTGCGCAAAGAGGTTTCCGTATTTATTCCGCCTGCCTACCACCGCTTCCCGCAGAGCTTCTCGCATATCTTTGCCGGCGGCTATGCTGCGGGCTACTACAGCTACAAGTGGGCGGAGGTGCTCTCCTCGGATGCCTTTGCCGCCTTTGAAGAGGAAGGTATTTTCAACCCTGAAACCGGACGCCGTTTTGAGAGGGAAATTCTCTCGAGAGGGTCGAGCCGCGACGCCATGGACAATTTTGTTGCCTTCCGTGGCCGCAAGCCGACACTTGACGCACTGATGCGTCACAGCGGCATGGACCGGGATCTCTGATAAGTGCTCACGAAGAGCTCTCCCCCGGAGAGCTCTTTCTTTTCTTAAGGAATACAGATGGCAGATATTACACTGGCAAGCTGGAACGTCAACTCCCTCAGAGTCAGACTCGAACAGGTGCTCGCCTGGCTCGGAAAGGTTCAGCCCGATGCGCTCGTGCTGCAGGAAACCAAACTCGTTGATGAGCAGTTCCCGCAGATGGACTTTGAGGCTGCCGGCTACCATGCTCTCTTCTGCGGTCAGAAAACATACAACGGTGTGGCACTGCTCGCCAGGAAGGCAACCTTCAGTGAACCCGAAGACGTCCGCTACAACATCGACGGCTTTCCGGATGATCAGAAACGCCTCATTGCGGCCACGCTCAAGCCGGTAAACGGCGAGGAGCCTGTGCGTTTCATCGGCGGCTATATCCCCAACGGCTCGGAGCCTGGCAGCTGGAAGTACCTCTACAAGCTCGACTGGTTCGAGGCGCTCGCCCGCTCGCTCAGGGAGGAGCTGAAAAATCAGCCCCGGCTTGTCATGGGCGGGGACTTCAATCTCGCGCCTGATGACCGCGATGTCTGGGATCCGCTGCGCTGGAAGGACAGAATTCTCTGTTCAGTACCCGAGCGGCAGGCCTACCGGCGACTGCTTGAACTCGGGCTCTCTGACAGCTACCGGCTCATTGAGAGCGCGGGCGGACACTACTCCTGGTGGGATTACCGCAGCGCGGCTTTTGAGAAAAACATGGGACTGCGTATCGACCTGCTGCTCGTCTCTGATGCACTCAAAGACCGCGTCAAAGACGCCCGTATTGACGAGGAGCCTCGGAATCTGCCGCAGCCCTCGGATCACGCCCCCGTTCTTGTGACGCTCGGCTGAGAATAAAAGCCCCGCCTCCCGGCGGGCTTTTTTCAACATTTTCAGGCGCCAAACCTTTCTGCGTTCTCAAGCGCATAGAGCCATTCACGAAGCCGTGCGACCGCGGGCGGTGTGTCAGCCGGCAGGCTCCCGGCCCATGTCAGCAGCGTAGCGAGTTTCCACACTGCCACCGGCACGCCGGCCTGAGGACGCGGATCAATATCCGCCGCGGGCAGTCCGAACGCGGATTCCGACAGTCCCTCGCCGGCAATGTAGTCCAGGAGCAGGTTTTCGGCAATGCGCACACCGTCTCGTTCCCGGAAGTAACTCATGGCGAGCGCCTCAGTGGCAAACGGCACAATCTCGCGAACAGCGAGTTTCCGGTCATACAGCATACGCCAGAGCGCAAACACGGGCCAGAAGGCAAAAGCAATCCAGAACGGGATGCTCAGCCAGAAGGCGGTCGCAAGCTGTGCGCCGCCGTCAGCGCCTTCGAGCGTGAGCGCCGTGCCGACAAACCCCCAGAGAAACCAGATCAGCCAGCCGCGGCGGTAGCGCGAACGCGGCATGGCACTTTCAACCGTTCTCTCCCATCCTGACATACCGGACTCCTCACAAAAAAATCAGCGCTTTCTGAGAATCACGCGCGCTCTGAGCTGACCGCATCCGCCGTCAACATCCTGAGCTGCGGAATCTCTGAGCGTGGCAATCACACCGCGACTGCGGCAGGCGCGCACCAGCGCCGCAAGACTTTCCCGGCTGCCGCGCCGGTAGGGGCTGTCCTCAACGGCATTGACCGGAATGAAATTCACCATGGCATAGTGCCCCTGAAGTTTTCCGGCCAGCCTGAGAGCCTCCTCCGGCGAGTCGTTCACACCTTCGATCACAGTCCACTGGTACTGGGTCGGGTAGTGGCAGGTTCTGGCCCACTTCTCTGCTGCGGCGATCAGTGACTCGACACTCATCCGGGTGCCCCGCGGCAGCAGCTCCCGGCGCTTTTCCTCATCGATCGTATGCAGCGATACGGCGAGTGCCGGCTTGACACGGGAGGCATGCAGCCGCTCAAAAAGCCGTTCATCCCCCACAGTCGAGACAACAATATCCTTATGACCGAAATCCCCGTAATCAGCCAGAAACTCCAGTGCACTGAAAACATGTTCGAGATTGTGCGAGGGCTCACCCATGCCCATGAAAACCACTTTTTTCGTTTCCGGGCGCAGACGGCGGGCAAGGGCGACCTGTGCGACGATTTCCGCATCGGTGAGCTGCCGGATCAGACCGGAGCGTCCTGTCATGCAGAAGCGGCATCCCACCGCGCAGCCGAGCTGCGTGGACACACAGACCCCCTGACGCGGCAGCAGGACGCTCTCGACCGTCTGACCGTCAGCAAGCGTCACGAGCAGCCGTTCGCTGTCGCTTTCCGCCCCCGGATGGCGAGAACGTACCGAGGCGGTATTTTCCAGGCGCGCTCTGAGCGCATCAAACTGCGCCCGGAGTGTCCTGGGAAAGGCGGCGTCCCCTGCATCGGGCCACGGAGCGCGTCCGAGCCAGGCGCGAAAAAGCTTTCGCATATGCACAGGCTTTGCGCCAGCCGCCTCAAGCACTTCGCGAAGCGCATTCAGGGTCAGCAGAGAATTGTCGCAGAGACTTTCGGTAGGCATTTAATCGGTGAGAGAGGCAAAAAATCTGTCGTCTGTGCAACGGCCGGAGGGCCGGACAAAAGACCCGCAGAACAGAGGAGAACTGCGGGCCGGGTGCACAGTGTGAGTGCCCAATTGTAGCGGGATTTAGCGGCACGCTCATTCAAGTGTGCCGATTTTCCTTGTCAGCGTATTACGGCCGATCCCGAGTCGTGCAGCCGCATCAGCGCGGCGACCTTCCGTCACCTCAAGCGCAGCATGGATCACCGCCCGCTCTGCCCGCCCGATCACGACATCCCAGACGGCACTCTCGCCGTCACGCAGCCGTCGGGTAACCTCCTGCTGCAGGGCAGCCTCCCAGTCCCCGGAGGCCGGTGCGGCATCACTGCCACTCGCGCTTCTGAGGGCTTTGCCGGAACCGGCTCTGAGCACCTCCTCGGGGAGATCCTCGGGGCGGATTTCGCTTGACGGAGCCATCACCAGCAGCCAGCGGCAGAAATTTTCAAGCTGCCGGACATTACCGGGAAAGTCAAACCGCATCAGCACATCGAGCGCCTCTTTCGTGAGGCGTTTGGGCTCGACACCGAGCTCCTTTGCCCCTGTATGCAGGAAATGCTCGACCATCGGCGGGATATCCTCTTTGCGCTCGCGCAGCGGCGGCAGCCGCAGGCGGATCACGTTCAGCCGGTGATAGAGATCCTCTCTGAAAAGACCGGCTCTGACCCGCTCCTCCAGATTCTGATTGGTTGCTGCAATCACACGCACATCAGCCTTGATCGGCTCATGACCGCCCACCCGGTAGAAGTAACCGTCCGAGAGCACTCTGAGCAGGCTGGTCTGCAGATCCATCGGCATATCACCGATTTCATCCAGAAAGATCGTGCCGCCCTTGGCCTGTTCAAAACGCCCGAGATGCAGTGCACTGGCACCGGTAAAGGCGCCCTTCTCATGGCCGTAGAGCTCGCTTTCGAGCAGCTCCCGCGGAATGGAGGCCATATTGATGGCCACATACGGCGCGCGAGCTCTCTGGGAGTGATCCCTGATTGCGCGGGCAACAACCTCCTTGCCTGAGCCGGATTCCCCTGTGAGCAGCACAGTGGCGGTGCTCTGCGAGAGTCGTCCGATGGCACGGAACACATCCTGCATTGCCGGAGCGCGGCCGATCAGTCCCGAGGTTGCAGGAAGCGTTTCCGTGCCGGCCTGCTGCGCACTCACTCTGTCGCCTTCAGCAGCCGCTCTGCTGATCAGCTCCACAGCCTCTGTAATGTCAAAGGGCTTGGGCAGGTATTCAAATGCACCGCCCTGAAATGCTGAGACAGCACTGTCGAGATCCGAAAATGCCGTCATGATGATGACGGGAATATCGGGTGCACGCTCCTTGACCCGTCCGAGAAGCTCCGTGCCGGAGATCCCGGGCATGCGGATATCGCTCACGAGCGCAGACGGACGCCCCGTGTTCAGCGCCTCGAGCACATCACTGCCGCGCTCGAAAGCCGACACCTCAAACCCGGCCCGCTTGAGTGCTCTGGTCAGCACAAAACGGATCGACCGGTCATCATCCACCACCCAGATATGTTTGCTCATAACAATCCTCCTCAGTTCACCCCGGCGCCTCGGGAATCCGAGAGCGGCAGAAGCACCCGGAATACCGTCCGTCCCGGCACACTCTCAAGAGAAAGCGTGCCGCCAGTCTGATGAATAAACGCTTTGGCGAGCGAAAGTCCCAGACCTGTCCCCTCGGCTCTGCCGGTGACAAGAGGGTAAAAAATTCTTTCCTGCATCTCTTCGGGCACGCCGGGCCCGTTGTCCTGAACCTCTACGCACAGCGCTCGGCGCAGCCGTTCACTGCCGACAATCGCATCACGAACGATGCGGGTACGCAACGTGATCACCGCATCACCCCGGGCGCGGGCCTGCTCGAGAGCCTGTGCGGCATTTCTCACCAGATTCATAAAGACCTGTGTCAGACGGAGTCTGTCGGCGCGCACCGGCGGCGAAGAGATGTCATAGTCGCGCACAATACTGAGACCGGCGGCAAACTCATGTCCGATCAGCTGTCTGACATGTTCAAGCACCTCGTGCACATTCACTTCCGTGATGTTGTCCGCCATCCGGTACGGCGCGAGGAAACGGTCCACGAGATTCTGCAGACGGTCGGTCTCCTCGACAATGATCGATGCGCACTCGGCATCCTCCTCATTCTCAAGGCCAGACTCCAGAAGCTGTGCGGCACCGCGGATGCCGCCAAGCGGATTTTTGATTTCGTGCGCAAGATTGCGCAGCAGCTGGCGGTTGGCCTCGAGCACCTCCGCACTCAGCCGCTCCCGCTCCTGTGCGAGCGTCTCCTCGAGCACGGTCATCTCTATAATGACACCCCCGCCGGGAAGCGACGGGACTTTCGGAAACGGTGCAAAAGCAACCTGCACCTGAACCGCCTCTTTCCTGCCGCCCGGACGGTAGACCTGACAGGCGCCCGCCATCTGTCCGGTGGCTTCGTGACCGGCCGGACCGTCATCAAACCAGCAGGCGCTCTCGGTGAAAAAATCCGTGAACGTCTCACCGATCAGACTGCGGCGCGAGCGCCCGATGAGCACCTCGGCTGCGGTATTGACCCAGAGCACCTCACCGCGTTTGTCAGTGATCCACACCGCAAAGGTCAGCAGATCCCAGGCGGGCGCAAGGTCGGTAAAAGCTTCGGGCGGTGTTGTTCTCGTCAGTGCCAAGGTCAGCTCCTCAATCCGTGCAGTGCTGTGCACAACGCGGAACAGACAGAAAAACGGGCGCAGGGTACGTTCTGACGGCACCTGCGCCCATTGTGTGAATGGTGCTCACATCACCCGCCACGACTCTTCACCCTGCAAGGTGAAGAGGGCGGGCGCCTTGAGCATTAGAGCGAGTAGTAAAGATCAAAGTCAAGTGCCGTCACAGCCATGCGGGCGCGGGTCACTTCTTCCATCTTCAGAGCGATGTAGGCATCGATGAAGTCATCGGTGAACACATCACCGCGCGTAAGGAACTCACGGTCCTGATCGAGATGCATGAGCGCTTCATCAAGCGAGGCGCACACGGTCGGGATCTTGGCGTTTTCTTCCGGCGGCAGATCATAGAGGTTCTTGTCTGCAGCTTCACCCGGGTGGATCTTGTTCTGGATACCGTCAAGGCCGGCCATCAGCAGTGCGCTGAAGCCGAGGTACGGGTTGCACAGCGGATCCGGGAAGCGGGTTTCGATACGGCGGGCCTTCGCGGAGGTCACGTGCGGAATACGGATCGAAGCGGAGCGGTTACGGGCGGAATAGGCCAGCTTCACGGGCGCTTCAAAACCGGGCACCAGACGGCGGTAGGAGTTGATACCGGGGTTGGTGATGGCGTTAAGCGCACGGGCATGCTTGATGATACCGCCGATGTAGTACAGCGCCAGATCAGACAGACCGGCATAGCCGTTACCCGAGAAGAGGTTCACACCGTCCTTCCAGATCGACTGATGCACGTGCATACCCGAGCCGTTATCACCTTCGACGGGCTTGGGCATGAACGTTGCCGTCTTGCCGTAGGCGGCCGCGACGTTGTGAATCGTGTACTTGACGATCTGTGTCCAGTCGGCGCGCTTGACGAGGGTGGAGAACTTCGTGCCGATTTCGCACTGACCGGCGCCGCCCACCTCGTGGTGGTGGATTTCAACCGGAACGCCCTGCTGTTCCATCAGCAGGCACATTTCAGCACGCATGTCGGTGAAAGAATCCACCGGAGAAACCGGGAAGTAGCCGCCCTTCATGCGGTTGCGGTGACCGAGGTTGCCGCCTTCAATATCAAGACCGGACGACCAGGGGGCTTCTTCACTGTCGATCTGGAAGAAGCTCTTGCCCGGGCGGTGATCCCACTTGACAGCGTCAAAAATAAAGAACTCGGGTTCAGGGCCGAAGAAAGCCGTATCGCCGATACCGGTCGTCTTCAGATACGCTTCCGCACGGTGGGCAATCGAACGCGGGTCACGGTTGTAACCCTTGCCCGTGGAGGGTTCCTGCACATCGCAGGTGAGCACGAGCGTGTTCTGCTCGCGGAACGGGTCCATACGGGCCGTCTCCGGATCCGGCAGCAGGAGCATATCGCTCGCCTCAATGCCGCGCCAGCCCTTGAAGGAAGAACCGTCAAAGGGGTGACCCAGCTCAAACATGTCTTCGTCCACAACAGATGCAGGAACGCTGACGTGCATTTCTTTACCGAGCGTGTCTGTCAGGCGCAAATCAACGAATTTGACATCGTTGTCCTTGATCATCTGTAAAACATCGGAAGCGGTTGTCATGAGAGTTCTCCCTCAAAAGAGATTAAAGAGTGTGTTTCCCCCGGACGTCTGAACCCTGTCCGGAGAGAAAGCAAAAAGAAATTTCTGTCTGCCGCCCGGCAGTGTCTTTGCCGGAAAGCCTTACCCAAATAAGAGCAAATTTCGTGCCAACTTTTTCAAACCGTTCCGGCACAAACATTTCCACTGGAATCAGGCTTCTGGAACAGACCCCGGTCGCAAAGGCGGCCGGGGCTGGAATTTATCGCGAATTATCGCACTTTTCTGGTGCAAAAGAAAGCGCTCTGCACCAAAAAAGAGCATTATTTTCTCAGAGGAAAGCCTCCTGAACATCCGAGAGAAACCGCAGACCTTTTTCTGTGGTGGCAATCCGTTCAGGGCACCCGACAAGAAGCCCCCGGGTGCGCAGCGTTGAGAGCACCGGCTCAATCCGGGCGAGCGGGAGTCCGGTACGGGTTTCGAAGTAACCGGAAGGCACGCCGTCAACGAGTCTCAGAGCGTTGAGCATGAATTCAAACGGCCGTTCCGCATCGGGAACGATGAAGCTGCGCTGGGCGCCGGTTCCGTTTTCCTTCACATTTTCCATGTAGCGTACGGGCGCGGGAGCATTCTGGTAGCGGACAATCCCCTGAGCCGAGGAGAGTTTGGCATGAGCACCCGCCCCGATTGCCATATAGTCCCCGTATGTCCAGTAGTTGAGGTTGTGGCGGCATTCAAACCCGGGACGGGCATAGCCCGACACCTCATAGTGGCGGAAACCGGCCGCGGCAAGCGTTGACTCGACCAGATCGGTCATATCCGCCAGCGTATCCTCACCGGGAATGCCCGCCGGCGTGCGCTTGGCGAAATAAGTGCCCTCCTCGATCGTGAGCTGGTAAAAGGACAGATGCACGGTATCGAGCGAAACCGCCCGGCGAAGAGTTTCCTCAAGCTCAGGAAGAGTTTCGCCCGGCAGTCCGAACATCAGATCGAGATTCACCCGCTCGAAGGTCTCCGCAGCCAGACGGGCCGCCTCGAGTGCCTCCTGCGCGGTGTGAATCCTGCCGAGAATCCGGAGTTTTTCGTCCGAAAAACTTTGAATCCCGAGGCTTACCCGGTTGACGCCGAGTGCGGCATAGGCCCGGAAACGGGATGCCTCCACGGTGCCGGGGTTGGCCTCCATCGTGATTTCAGCGCCGCGCTCGAGGCCCACGGTATTGCTGATCGCCTCCAGAAGCCGTCCGACACTCTCCACACTCATCAGGCTGGGCGTGCCGCCCCCGATGAACACCGTCCGGAAAGGCCGTGAGTGCGCCTGAGGCGCAAGCACTTCAAGCTCGCGAATCAGGCTTTCAACATAGCGATCCTCGCTCTCTTCAGGCTTACGCAGATTGAGTGCATGTGAGTTGAAATCGCAGTACGGACATTTGCGCACACACCAGGGCCAGTGCACATACAGTGAGAGCGGAATATCCTCCGTGCGGATCGGACTGCTCCCGGACATTACCATCCCCAGCTTTCACGGATCATGGCACGCAGTTTCACGAGCGCCTGACCGCGATGGCTCACCGAGTTTTTCTCCTCAGCCGACATCTGAGCGGCTGTTTTTCCCGCATCGGGAAGAAAGAAGTACGGATCGTAGCCAAAGCCGCCCTCGCCTGCCGGCGTGTCGCGGATCTCGCCGAACCAGCGCCCTTCGGCAATGAGCGGCTCAGGATCGTCAGCACTGCGCACGGCCACAAGCACGCAGGTGTAGTGGGCACGGCGGTTCTCCGTTCCCTGCAGTTTTTCCACAAGCAGTCTGTTGTTTGCCGCATCATCGGACGGTTCACCCGCAAAGCGGGCGGAATGCACGCCGGGCATTCCGCCGAGTGCATCCACACACACGCCAGAGTCATCCGCCATAGCGGGTTTACCGGTCAGACGGGCGGCGTGTCTGGCCTTGGCCAGACAGTTTTCAACAAACGTTTCATAGGGTTCAGGGCACGAGGGCACCCCCAGGGCACCCTGATTGATCACCTCAACGCCGGCTCCGGCAAACATCGCCTGAAACTCACGCAGTTTGCCCTTGTTATTGGAGGCAAGAACAAGCACTTTTTCCATAATTGTCAGTCCTTAAACGCTTCAAGCTGTCTGGCCTGAATCTCTGAATTACCTTTTTCCGCCAGCCTGAGCAGCTCATCGAGCTCATGGCGGCTGAAGGGCGTACCTTCAGCGGTGCCCTGAACCTCAACAAACGCACCGGCACCGGTCATCACAACATTCATATCCGTATCCCCGGAGCTGTCCTCGACGTAGTTGAGATCGAGCAACGCCTGGTGATCCTTCATTCCGACAGAGACGGCACTGACCTGCGAGAGAATCGGATCCTCACTGATCAGACCGCGTTCGAGCATCAGATTCACCGCATCACGAAGTGCCACCCAGGCGCCTGTGATCGAAGCGCAGCGCGTACCGCCGTCAGCCTGCAGCACATCGCAGTCAATCTGAATCGTATATTCACCGAGTTTTTTACGGTCAACCACCGCGCGCAGACTCCGTCCGATCAGACGCTGAATCTCCTGAGTGCGGCCTGACTGCTTACCTTTGACAGCCTCACGCTCGCAGCGTGTGCCTGTCGAGCGGGGAAGCAGACCGTACTCGGCCGTGACCCATCCTTCGCCTCTGCCCTCGAGAAAACGGGGAACCCCCGCACTCACGCTCGCCGTGCAGAGCACTTTGGTCTCACCTGCACAGACAAGCACACTGCCTTCGGCATAACGGGTGTAGTGGCGGATAAAAGTTAAGGGGCGCAATTCATCACTGGCTCGCCCGTCAACGCGGGTATTTTCACTCATAGTTCAACTCACAAAAAAATTCAGCAGCGCCGCTGAGACATCTGTTTCTGATCAACGGCATTATTCTAACAGCCGCGCCGGCGCTTCCCGCGCCACAGAACACAAGAGCTGCAAAAAAGGCCGGCCGGTCCTTTTTCGGCAAGAAACAACGGAAGAATTCCTGCAGCCTGCAGCAAAGACCACTAAAATGATCAGCCCCGTCTGTTGCAGTGAATTATCTGAAGAAAACTGCAATGCGGCTTACCGTTTGACTGTTTTTTATAAGGAATCCTTTCATGGCAGTTTCCTCCATGACTGGCTACGCCGTCGTGAGCGCACCCACAAGTCTGGGTACCGTGACGCTCGAATGCCGCTCTGTCAACTCCCGTTTTCTTGACCTTACCCTGCGTCTGTCCGAGGATGTGCGCTTTGCCGACCCGATCCTGCGTGACATGGTGCAGAAAAACATCAACCGCGGCAAGGTGGAGATCCGTGCCAGCTGCGTGCCGGACGAAAACGCCGCCCCGGCGACCATCAACACCGTCCTGCTCGAACGGATTGCCGGTCTGCAGAAGACTGTGCGCGAATACCTGCCCTCTGCGCGCGAGCTCAGCGTGAATGATCTGCTGCATATGCCCGGCGTGATGGTCAGCTCCACCCCTGATCAGGACCGCCTCGAAGAGGAGATCCGCACGATCGTCACGGACATGCTTGCCTCGTTCAAAGCCTCGCGTGAACGCGAGGGTACCGCTCTGGCGGAGATTCTTCTGACCAACTGTGATCAGATCGAAACGCATGTGAATGCCCTGCAGGCTGCCCTGCCCGGTATCCTGCAGCACCTGCAGAACAAACTTGAAGAACGTCTGCAGGATGCCTTGAGCGGTCTGCTCTCGGAAAAGAGCTCGCTCACAAAAGACGAAATTGCCGAACGCATCCGTCAGGAGGTGACTCTCTACGCAGTGCGTATGGACGTCGAAGAGGAGATGAACCGCCTGCTCACCCACGTCGCCGAAGTGCGCCGCATCCTGAAAACAGGCGGCTCGGTCGGTCGCCGTCTCGACTTCATTGTTCAGGAAATGAACCGTGAGGCCAATACGCTCGGCTCCAAAGCCTCTGCCATTGAAATGACCAATACCGCGCTTGCGCTCAAAGTGGTCATCGAGCAGATGCGCGAACAGATTCAGAACTTGGAATAACGGAGGTTCTCTCATGGCTGAAAGAGGTCATCACGCAGGTCGCGTGTTTCTTGTGACAGCACCTTCGGGCGCGGGTAAATCCTCGCTCGTTAATGCACTGCTGAAAATTGAGCCCTCGATCAAACTCTCGATCTCCCACACCACGCGGCAGCCCCGCCCCGGCGAGGAGAACGGACGTGAATATCACTTTGTGAGTGAGGCGGAATTCCTCGCGATGAAAGGACGTGACGAGTTCCTTGAGACCGCCCTTGTGCACGGTAACTACTACGGAACAAGCCTGATCTGGATCGAAAAGCAGATCGCTCAGGGAAACGATGTGCTTCTGGAAATCGACTGGCAGGGTGCCCGTCAGGTTCGTGAACGCCTCTCCGGCACCGTGGGTATCTTTATTCTTCCCCCTTCGATTGAAGCGCTCGAGTGGCGTCTGCACCACCGCGGCACGGACAGTGAAACCACAATCACCCGCCGGCTGCTTGGAGCGGGGGCTGAAATTGCGCACGCACCTGAATTTGAGTACGTTATAATTAACGAAGATTTCGATGTTGCGCTCTCACAGCTCAGAGCGATCGTTGTAGCAAGCAGACTCGCTTTCAGACACCAGGCTGTCCGTCACCGCGAGCAATTTATCAGCTTAGGGATCCCGCTCTAACCCGTAGCGTGTGAATACACCGTAAGTCTTTTTAACCACTTTTCATTGAATTAAACATGGCCCGCATTACTGTTGAAGATTGCCTGAAAAAAGTTCCCAACCGCTTCCAGATGGTTCTGGCTGCGGCTTATCGCGCCCGTCAGATCGCCCAGGGTTACACACCCAAGGTTGACGCCAAAGATAAGCCCGCCGTCCTTGCTCTGCGCGAAATCGCTGCAGGGGAAGTGGGTTTGGAAATGTTGAAGAAAATTCAGTGATCACCTTCACTGCATTTCCTCTGAACACGTAAAAAGTCAGGCCCTTTTTCTGGGAAATTTCCCTCGGCCTGACTTTTTTTATTCTTAACCTTTTTCCATAAGGGTTCCCGCCTGGTGCGGAAGACCTTGTGAGTGACTCGAACGGACTTATATATACGATGATTGACACAACTGTATATCCGGACGACATGTATGCGACTGCTGAGGAGCTCAATGGCGCTCGTCCTCAGCCCAGCCCTGCGTCTAAACGCGAGGTGCCTGCTGCAAAACCTGTCCCCGACAAGCCGACGCACGAGATACTCACTCCGAGTCTGCTGCCGGACGCGGATCTGCCGCTGTTCACACCGACGAATGAACCTGCGATCGTGTCAGCCTCTGCGCTTGTCGACCGCAGTCATCAGTACATGAGCAATGCGGAAGTGGAAAAGGTCCGTGAAGCATACCGCTATGCGGACGCGGCACACCTCGGACAGTTCCGCAAATCCGGTGAGCCCTACATTACGCACCCCATCGCCGTGGCCTCTATTCTGGCCTCCTGGAAGATGGATGCCCCCACCATTCAGGCCGGCCTCATGCATGACGTGCTTGAGGACACCGGAACGAGCAAACAGGAAATGGCCGAGAAATTCGGCATGGAGGTGGCAGAACTCGTTGACGGGGTGAGCAAACTCGACAAACTGCGCTTTTCCTCTGCGGAGGCGGCTCAGGCGGAGAGTTTCCGCAAGATGCTGCTTGCCATGTCCCGCGACGTGCGCGTCATCCTCGTCAAACTGGCTGACCGTCTGCATAATCTACGCACCCTCGGCGTCATGCGTCCGGAAAAACGCGCCCGCATTGCCAAGGAGACGCTTGATATCTATGTGCCCCTTGCGCATCAGCTCGGTCTGAACAACGTCTTCCGTGAGCTCCAGGAGCTCAGCTTTGCCAACCGCTACCCGCGCCGCTATGAAATCCTCTATCACAACGTGCTCAAGCAGCGTAACGCCCGCCGTGCCGTGCTGGAGAAAATTCTGGCGGAAACCCGCGCACAGCTGCCCAAATACAACATCCGCGCACGGGTGATCGGCAGGGACAAAACCATCTACGGCATCTACAACAAGATGCGAACCCAGCATCAGTCGTTTTCTGATGCACTCGATATCTACGGGTTCCGTGTCATTGTGCGCAGCCTTGAAGAGTGCTATCTGACGCTTTGCGCCCTGCACTCGCTTTTCAAACCGGTGCACCGCCGGTTTAAGGACTTTATTGCCATTCCGAAGATGAACGGCTATCAGAGCATCCATACGACGGTTATCGGTCCTAACGGCACACCGATTGAATATCAGATCCGTACGGAGGATATGCATCGCGTGGCCGAGTACGGCATTCTCACGCAGTGGCTGTTTAAAAACGATTTCGACAGCCATGATATGCAGTCGCGCACATCCGCCTGGCTTGCCAATCTGATGGAAATTCAGCGCAACTCCGCTGACAGCAGCGAGTTTCTGGAAAACATCAAGGTTGACCTTTTCCCGAACAGGCTTTACGCCTTCACACCGCAGGGCAAGATTATCTCCCTGCCCAAGAGTTCCACCCCGGTGGACTTTGCCTATCAGGTGCACACCGATGTGGGTAACCACGCGGTCGGCTGCAAGATTAACGGAGAGCCCCGTGCGCTCAATACCCGTCTGAGCAACGGGGATATGGTGGAGATTCAGACAAATCCGCATTCATTCCCGAGTCCCGCGTGGCTTGAAAGCGTCCGCTCGGGCAAAGCCCGTGCGGAAATCCGCCAGTTCCTCAGAACCCGTCTACCTGAAGAGTCCGAACGGCTTGGCATGGAGGCGCTCAGAAAAGAGGCGGATCAGAACCGCTTCAGTCTCGAAGCGGTCCCCGAAACAGTCTGGCAGAAGCTGCGCGAAGAACTCGAAGTGCCTGACGACAAAAGTCTTTACACCTCCATCGGCCTCGGGAAAGACCTCCCGGCTGCTGTGCTGCACCGTCTGGTGAAGATGACGCACGAGCTTGACTCGGCCAATCCGCTTCATCCCCTGCCCGCCGTCAAAATCCGCGGCAGTGAAGGGGTGGCCGTTGAGCTCTCCAAGGACTGTCATCCGATCCCCGGCGACACCATCATGGGCTACAGCCGCACCGGGCACGGTCTCGTGATTCACCGCGCCGACTGCCCGCACTGCCGTCGCAGCATGAAGACAGAACCCTCGCGCTGGCTCGAGGTACAGTGGGCCGAAGAGCAGAATCACGCCAATCACGCTGTTCCGGTGGATATTCTGGTCTCCGACCAGAATACGGCTCTTGCCTCGATCACCACCAGCATTGCCGAAGCCAATTCGAGTATTGTCGGTGTCGTGTTCTACGAAAAGGGGTCGGATCAGTACCTGCGCCTGACACTGCAGGTTCGTGACCGCGGACATCTGATGTATGTCATCAAGATGATCAAGAAAAACCCGGGCGTGTTGCAGGCCAAGCGTGTTCTCGAGGCCGGCGCCCCGCACAAGTAAACGGACATTGTGTCTGACGGAAAGAGTCTGATGTGGCTGTGCTCTTCAGACTCTTTTTTCCGCCCGCCGGCGCAGAGCCTTCCCTCCGCTTCCCGATTCCGCTATGCTGCTAAAAGTGTTTTCGGAGATCTGTGCCATGAATTTTCGGGAGTGGCTCTACACCTGCAACAACCTTAAAACCAACTCATGCAGACGTTACTACAAGGAGGTGTACGGCAGCAGCCGCCTCAACGAACTCGCCTGCTCACTTGAACTGCGTCCGCTTCACACTTACGCAAGCCTTGAGGAGTTTAACGCTGCCAGAGCTGTGATCTTTGCCAGTAAAGATTTCAAAACCTTCAACAGCAGCGGGAACCGGATGTACTCTGCCGCACTCAACCGGTACGCCGAATATCTTGCGTTTCTGGAACACAACGACCTGCTCGCACAGGATCAGGCAGAGCTGGAAAACCGGCGTGATCTCTCAGCAACACAAAAGGAGATGCTCATCCGGGCCCGTATCGGACAGGGACTTTACCGAAAAAAGGTGCTCGATCGCTGGAATGGACGCTGTGCCGTCACCGGTTTCGCTTCACCCGTCATGCTGCTTGCCTCACACATTAAACCGTGGCGCATCTGCTCGGACGAGGAACGGCTCGATGCGGACAACGGCCTCGCTCTCAGTCCGACACTGGACCGCGCCTTTGACCAGGGTCTTGTCACTTTTGACGGCGTGAGCGGACGAATTCTTTTCTCTCCGCATTTCAGGCATTACGAGCTGCTCGGGCTGAGCACCGGAATGAAACTGCTTCGTGTACCTTCCCGGCAGATGCGTACGTACCTTGAGTACCACGAAAGCCATATTTTTCTCGCGGCCGCAGACTGAAATGTAAAGAGGAGCACCCGAAGGCACTCCTCCCGACAGCAGAACCGGTTCTCAATACGGCTGCTCGTTGGTGTAGGTGACCTCAAGAATCTCCAGCACCTCCACCCCGGCAGGATGTGTCGCAGTGGCCGGTGTCGGCAGCTTCACCTCATCGCCCTCACGGGCCTTGAGAAAGACACGGGCAATGGGACTGATCCAGCTGACGTCGCCATGAGAAGCGTCCGCCTCATCAATACCCACAATTCTGATCTTTCTCTCTTCACCCTTCTGGTTGCAGTAGAGCACCGTCGCCCCGAAAAACACCTGATCCGTCGGCGGACGGGCACCGGGATCGACCACTTCGGCAGATTCGATACGCTTGTTAAGGAAGCGGATCCGGCGGTCTATTTCACGCAGACGGCGCTTGCCGTACAGGTAGTCTCCGTTTTCGCTGCGGTCACCGTTACTGGCAGCCCAGGCAACCACATTGACCATATCCGGCCGTTCAACATTGACCAGACGCTCACGCTCATCGAGAAGCCGTCGGTAGCAGGCCGGCGTCATGTAATTTTTCGTATTGGGAGGCAGCCCCGGAAGGCTCACCTCATCGTCATCATCTTTTTCGGCCATGTTCTGTCCTCGCAGACACCCGTGCGTTCCGCAAACGGGCAACAGTAAACAGTAGTCAGTGGTTCAATTGTACGTCACTTCACCGGCACTGATTGCAGGCCGGACGTGACCGTCTGTTTCTTGAGGATTACTATGCCAGTAGGGTTTCTCCGTATATTTTTTCTGCCTGCAGTGTTAAGTGCTTAACATGCTCTATTTTTCGCCTGTGACACTATAACAGCAGAAAAAACAACAACATTCTTCACGAGGAACACCTGCAATGCCTGAAAACATCAGACCTCTATTAGCCGGCACACTACTGGCCTTCTGTCTTTCTCCTGTTTTTGCGCAAGGCGTTGCCGGCTTCCATACAGAGTGTAAAGCCTGCCACACGGCCGAACCGCCGGCTGCGGACAACGCAAATTTTGACGCCTGTGTCGGCTGCCACGGTGAAAAGCCCGGCTCAAAGACCATCACAGTCAACGGCAAAACACTCAATCCGCATGCAGGACATTTTGATGTCTACGACTGCATGCAGTGCCACAAGCCTCACGCTGAAAGCGTGAACGGCTGTGCCGAATGCCACAAGATCGATGGCGTGACAATGCCGTCGAAATAGCTACAGGAGTCGGGCTTGTTAATCGACTCCATCTGAACCAACCACTGAGGATACTGCCATGACTTCAAAACTCAGCCGTCGTAACTTTTTTAAAGTCGCAGGTGCTTCCACCGCTATCGCTACAGCTTCTCCGCTGGCCTTTGCCGGCGACATGCCCGAAAAATGGAAAGAGCCGAAATGCTCCGGCTGGAGTTGGGAAAAGCCCGTCAAGCCGATTGCCGATGCGCAGATCAAGAAAACTGTTGAAACTAATGTCGTTGTGATCGGTGCCGGTCTGGCCGGTGTCGCCGCAGCACTTGCCGCCCGTGAGGAAGGTGCTGAAGTCGCTCTTATTGAAAAGACCAACTCCTGGGGCGCCCGCGGCGGTCACGTCACTGCTTTCGGAACCAAAGTGCACAAAGAGCTCGGCGTGAAAGTGGACTGGGCCGAAATTGTCCGCCGCCTGATAGCCTGGGGACAGGGTCGTATGGACGAACGTCTGCTCTGGATGTTTGCCAAGAAGTCCGGCGCCTGCATGGACTGGGCCATTGACAAGTGCGCAAAGAACGATGTCAAGGTGACACTCTGGGAAGGTTATTACAAAGGACCGACCTATACCGAATTCCCGGTGACACACTTCTTCTACAACAAGGACGTCTCACTTGACTACACCTACGGCAACTCCACCGGTATCGGTAACGTCGTTCTCGTGCCGGCCATGCTCAAAGAAGCGGAAAAGCTTGGTGTGAAGACCTATTTCAGAATGCCTGCCGCCCAGTTTGTCCGCAATGCCAAAGGTGACGTTGAAGCAGTGATTGCCGGCCGTCCCGGTAACTACACCCGCTTTGTGGCCCGCAAGGCTGTTGTGATTGCCTCCGGCTGCTACGCCTCGAACGAGGAAATGCGCAAATGCTACTCGCCGTATTCTCTGCTTGCTGATGCGCAGATCTACTATCCGGCAAAGACCAACACCGGTGACTGCCACATCATGGCCATGCAGATCGGCGGCGCCATGCAGAAGGTTGATAACCATGCGGCAACAGTGCACCTTGAAGCCGGTGCCGCCTCTTACGGCTTCCTGCATGTGAATGCGCTCGGCGAACGTTTCAAGAACGAGGACGTCAACACGCAGAGTAAGTCCTGCTCCAAGGAAATTCAGCCTCACGGTATCGCCTGGACCATCTACGATGCCGACTGGCTTGAACAGGTGAAGTCTCAGGTCGACGGCAACCTCGGCGGCGGTCTGTTCTTCGGTCAGATGTGGCAGCCCTGGGGTGCCGGCTTTAACACGGAAGTGGAAAAGAATACGCAGGCTCAGCACATCAAGGACGGTAAGGTGTTCGTGGCCAATACCATCGAAGAGCTCGCCCGGAAGATCAATGTGCCTGCTGAAACACTCAAGAAGACCATCGCCCGCTATAACGAACTCTGCAAGCAGGGCAAGGACACGGACTTCGGCAAGCGCAAGGAGCTGCTCACACCGGTCCTGAAAGCACCGTTCTATGCCGGCCGTCTGGTGAGCTCTCTGCTGGCCATGTCCGGCGGTCTGCACACCGACCCGAGTCTGCAGGTGCTTGATGCCAACGACAAACCGATCGGTCATCTCTTTGTCTGCGGTGCTGCTGCCGGTGACTACTTCGGTTCCGGTGACTACCCGACCATCTGCCCGGGTATGAACCACGGCCGTGCCCTGACATTCGGCCGTCTGGCCGGTATTCTGGCGGCCGGCGGTTCCATCGACAAGGTGCCTGACCTTGCCATGTAATCTTCCACTTGCTGTCTGTTGACAGTAAACTTAGAGGAGAAAGTTCTTCACCGGACTTTCTCCTCATTTTTTTGGACCGGAATCTCAAAA
Source organism: uncultured Sutterella sp. (assembly GCA_905194315.1). Taxonomy (GTDB): domain Bacteria; phylum Pseudomonadota; class Gammaproteobacteria; order Burkholderiales; family Burkholderiaceae_F; genus Sutterella. The sequence goes on from CAJJRX010000006.1 coordinate 30,128, forward strand.
CCACACAGAGGCCACTGTGCGACAGGTTTTTATTGAATTTCCATGGGTGCACGCACCGGCACCCAGAGAGTTTTATGCGCTTTTTCAAAAGCTTGGAGACTTCAAAAAGCTCTCTCCTGGCGAAGCCATTAACAACGGCGGCACCGATGGAGAAGTTGCCTTTCTGCTTGACGGGCTTGGCGCCTTTCGCACCGGTGACGACCATCAGAGCTGCCACTACATCACACTGGTCACGCCGGGCCGGCTGATCGGTAACGTTGACGGTGTTACCGGCACGGTGGTCAACATCACAGATATTGCTCTGCGTTCCTCAGAAGCGCTCGTGATCTCACGGCACAGCTTCCGCAAACTGCTCTCTCAGAATCCGGCGCTCTATGACAAACTCACCGAGAGCATCATCCAGGAGCACGAATCCGATATGGAAGGAATGTTCTCTGTGATGACCGACTCACTTGAAACCCGCATCATCAAGCTTTTTGGCGCGCTGATTTTCCGTGATGCACCAAGGAATCTTTTTCACTGGACCAGAGCACTGTCACAGTTTCAGGAAACACCTGTACCGTACGCTTTAACGGTGAGCGAAATAGCCCGCACCGTTGGAGCCTCCAGAACAGCAACCTCTCTGGTCCTGACCGAGTGGGAACGCAAAGGCCTGCTTCGTCGCAATGCGCAGGAGCGCATCATCACCGCAGAGCTGCTCAGGCAGGTCACGGACTGGCTCGCATAGTCTGCAGCCTGTTCTCAGACCGGACTACCGGTTCTTCGGAAGCAGGAAGGCGACAGCACCCAGCAGCGGAAGAACCGAGGCAAACACAAATACCGACTCGATGCCGATCTGATCGGCAAGGACTCCGAACACGGCAGACGCAACACCTCCCAGGCCGAACGAGAAACCGAAAAACAGACCTGATATCGTTCCGGTATTTGCCGGTGAGAGTTCTATGGCGTAGACAAGGATGGCTGAAAATGCCGATGACATGACAAAACCGACCACAATGGAGAGTACAACCACCGCCCAGAGTGGCGTCCACGGCAGGAGCAGTGCAAACGGTGCTGCACCGAGAATGGACCAGAGAATCACCATACGGCGACCGATCTTGTCACCAATGGGGCCGCCAAGCAGTGTGCCGATGGCACTCGCCGCCAGAAAACTGAAAAGCACGTACTGAGCTGCGGTCACATCAATACCGAACTTGTGCATGGTGAAAAAGGTGAGATAGTTTCCAAGCGAGGCAATGTAGACCTGCTTGGAGAACATCAGCACAAAGAGAATCACAAAGATCCAGCGGTATTGCCGCAGACTGTCTGTGCCTGCCGCGCCGGAGGCTCTGTTTTTTGCTGCGATAAGACCTGCTGCAGTGCGCGCCTTCATTACGCTGCTCACATACCAGAGCAGTAACACGGCAATCAGAGCCAGAACGGCAAACCAGATAATGCTGTCCTGACCGGAGGAAAGAATCAGCCAGGCTGCAGCCAGCGGTCCGCAGGCAAAGCCGGCATTGCCGCCCACCTGGAAAAGCGCCTGAGCAAAACCTTTACGGTTGGCGGACACCGAATGGATAACCTTTGCCCCTTCAGGGTGAAAAATCGCGCTGCCGAAACCGGCCAGACCGACGGCAAACAGGATGGCAGCAAAGGAGTGAGCCTGACTGAGCAGAACAATACCGGCCAGCGTGGAGAGCATGCCAAGAGGAAGCGCATAGGCGAACGGGCGGCGGTCGGTCACAATCCCGACAATCGGCTGAAAAATGGAACTCGTCAGCTGCACGGTAAGCGTGATCAGCCCGACCTGAGTGAACGTAAGCGCGTAATTGTCCTTGAGCAGCGGTAGCGCGGCCGGAATGATACTCTGCACCGTGTCATTGAGAAAGTGCGACAGGCTCACCATGAGCAGAATATCCAGCGCGAAATATGGCGCTGCTGAAGACTGGACACTCACGAAAACATCTCCCGGAAAAACTGGCTAAACAACGGCGGATGCCATTTTCTACATTCTATCGGAGAGTGAAAGACGGAAAAAATGCAGGTTAACTATCCGCTTTGCGCCAACTCAACAACGGAGATGTTTGCAACACCGACAGGATGTCTTACGGAAAAATAAACACTAAGGGAAACTGTTGGCGGAATGCCGAAGATGTGATGTTTGTGATGTGGTGTGGTGGAGAAGAGGAGGATCGAACTCCCGACCTCTGCATTGCGAACGCAGCGCTCTCCCAGCTGAGCTACTCCCCCGACCGGCTTATCAGAAGCCATATTGCTCCTGATAGGACGTATATTGTGCTCCTAAACAGAGTTCGTTGAAATACCACATTTTTGGTATTTTTGTTTCTTTACGTCGCCTGCAGATCCGCCCGACACAACCATTAACGACACCAATACCATCTGAAAACAAGCTGGTGCAGGCAAAAGCGTACAATCACAAGTACTACTCTTTATTGAATCTGCCGAGATTGTATGATGAAAATTCCTTCTCTCAAAAAACTCCCGGAACTCGTTTACTCCTCCTGTGCGAGTAAAAACATTGACAGCACCGCCGTTCAGATTGTGGCCGTGCGCGAAGTGCTCAACAAGGAAGTTGCCCAGACTGCCGACGGCACTCAGCTCCTCAAGGATCATGCGGATCTTCTCAGACTGCTTGCCGGTAAGAACATCTTCTCGGGCAAAGCCGGTGAAATTTACCGTCTTGACACACTGCCGGACTTTCCGAACGGTCTGATTCTTGTGGGACTCGGTAATGAGCTCACCCCTGAGGACCGCTTCGAGTGGCTCGCCACCGCACTTAAAAAGCACCTTCCCGCCTCGGCACAGACTGTTGCGGTTTATGCCCGCAGCTGGCTGCGTGAGAGTGCGGAACTGCCGCGTCTGGTCTCCGTGATTCTTGAGAGCTTCATCAGTGTCGTGTCCTTTAAGACGGAGGAGGCTGAGACCTCATCCGTGAACCGTGTCTGTCTGCTCGATGCTGATTACAGCGCCAAGATGAAGAGTCTTGTCATGGAAGGCTGCGCTGTGGCGCGCGCCGCACAGCTGATGCGCTACTGGGCCGATCTGCCCTCCAATGTCTGCACGCCGGCCTTCCTTGCCGATCAGGTAAAGGCACTAGCGAAGAAGCGCAATGCGCTCGAGGTGGAAATCTGGAACCGCAAAGAAATCGAGAAAACCGGTATGGGCGCCTTCCTCGCCGTGGCTCAGGGAAGTGCGGCCGAACCGCGTCTTATTGTCGTGCGCTACAACGGCGCCGGCAAGGAGGACCGTCCTGTTGCCCTTGTCGGCAAGGGCGTGACCTTTGACTCGGGCGGCATCTCGCTCAAACCCGGTGCCAATATGGGAGACATGATTTATGACATGTCCGGCGCGGCCTCGGTGCTTGCCACGGTTCTCGCCGCGGATGAGTTCAACCTCAAGGCCAATGTGTTTGCCGTGGCTGCCTGCTGCGAAAACATGCCCAGCGGCACCGCCACCAAACCCGGCGACATCGTCAGAAGCTACAGCGGGAAAACCATTGAAATCCAGAACACCGACGCCGAAGGACGTCTGCTCCTGTGTGATGCCCTCGCCTGGGCTCAGGAACAGAAACCCGCCCCGCGCGCCGTGATTGATGTGGCCACCCTCACCGGAGCATGCGTTGTTGCGCTGGGGGATGTCTACAGCGGGGTCTTCAGCCGTCACGATGACCTCACTGCCGGGCTGTGCGCCGCCGGTGAGCGTATCGGAGACGAAGCCTGGCCGATGCCGGTTCACAAAAAATATCTGAAGATGATGCGAAGCCCCGTGGCGGACATCTGCAATCTGGCTACCGCCCGTGACGCCGGCGCCTCCACGGCAGCCTCCTTCCTCTCGTTTTTCGTGAAAGAGGACTGCTGCTGGGCCCACATGGACGTGGCCGGTACAGCCAATGTCGGCGGACGTGATCACGCCTCGACCGGCCGTCCCGCCCGCCTTCTCACGAGTTATCTGTTCAGTGTGAAGTAACTCGTGTAGTATCCGGGAATAACGTAACCGCGCCGGTGCGTATCAGCACACTGACACGCACCGGCCATAACCCTGTCGTAATAGGTTGTATTGTCTGTCATGCAGAAGATCGATTTCCATTACAACGTCCCCGACCGCATCCACTATGCCTGCGCGGTTGCCGCCACGGTTTTCCGCCGAGGTCTCTCACTGGCTGTGTGGTCCTCTGACGCCGGCAGACTGCGCTCCTTTAATGCCCAGCTCTGGGAGCGGGATTCTCTCTCTTTTATTCCGCATGTCAGCGCTGAACATCCGCATGCCGCGGAAACTCCGGTGCGTTATTCAACCAGTCTGCAGGCGCTCTCCGGGGATGTTCTCCTGCTGCTCGACGATGCCCTGCCCCCGGACTGGGAAACGGAGTTTAAGCGCTTTGATCGCATTATTGATGTTGTGAGCACGCAGGAAGCGGAGGTGCAGGCCTCCCGCGCCCGTTACCGTGCCTACAAACAGGCCGGTGTCGAGCTTGCCGCCTACGACCGCCGCCAGAAATAATCGCCCGTTACGCCATCCTGACCTCTTTAAGGAAACCGATGCCTTATGCAAAACGATCGCAAAGAACCCGTGATTGATAAAGACGTTTATCAGCTCACCGACCGTGTCAGACTCACCTGGCGCGATGCCAGAGAACTGAGTCAGGAGACGCCCCCTGCCCCGCAGCCGGTCTCGCCGGCCGCTGTCAGTAAGCCCGCGGCTGATCCTCAGTCCGCCCCTGCTGCGCAGAGCCGGACAGAGCCGAAAACCCCTGCGGCCACGCTCAGAGCTCCGCTTACTGTCCCGCCGCAGAATCCGGAGGATGCCCCGCGTCAGGGCATACTGAGCGAAGAGCAGAAGGCTGAGCTCGTCAAGCGGCTTTCCGCTGAAATTGAGGCCACGGTCAGGCAGACGATTTCGGAGACACTCGAGCTCTCCCTCACCAATGCCATCTCACGTGTACGCTACGATATTGACCGCTCTCTGCAGTCCATCATCAGTGCAGCTGTGAACCGTGAAGTCTCCAATTTCAATAAGGACAAGAACCTATAAAACCTGTACCGTCTCCCGGATTGTGCTCTCCGTCTCGCTGAAACAGTTCAAAAAAACTGACGTCTGGCTTAAATCATGAGAAAATGAGAGATCTTCAGGAGACGTTTTCTGCAAAGACGTCCTGTGCGAGGACGTCTTTTGCTTTGCATTTGCCTCAGCTGATGCAGGTCTCAGGTATTGAGGCCGGTTGCGGCATGGTGCGTGTGTGCACGATGCCTTCAGAAATTTATTAATAAAAACATTACTGTCTGGAAATTATCATGTCTGATACAACATCGGAACTCGCCAAAAGCTATGATCCCGGCGAAATTGAAGCCCGCTGGTATCCTGTCTGGGAAGAGCGCGGTTATTTCAGAGCCGGGCTTGATCCAAAGAAACCCAGCTTTGCCATCCAGTTGCCCCCGCCCAACATCACGGGCATTCTGCACATGGGGCACGCCTTCAACCAGACGGTGATGGACTCGCTTACCCGCTACTACCGCATGTCGGGCTACAACACCACCTGGATTCCGGGTACCGACCATGCCGGTATCGCCACACAGATTGTGGTTGAACGCCGCCTCGAAAAAGAAGGTATTGATATCAAGAGCCTCACGCGCGAAGAGTTTGTCGCCAAAGTCTGGGAATGGCAGAAGTACTCCGGCGGCACGATTCTCTCCCAGATGCGCCGTCTCGGTGACAGTGTCGACTGGGACCGTCTGTATTTCACGATGAATGACAAACTGAGTAATGTTGTCATTGAAACCTTTGTCCGCCTGTATGAGGAAGGTCTCATCTACCGCGGCAACCGTCTGGTGAACTGGGACCCGAAACTGCAGAGTGCCGTTTCTGACCTTGAAGTGGAAAGTGAAGAGGCTGAAGGCTCGCTCTGGGAAATCCGCTATCCCGGCGCCGACGGCTCTGAAGGCGTGATCGTGGCCACAACCCGTCCGGAAACCCTCTTCGGCGACCAGGCAGTGGCTGTGAACCCGGAAGACGAACGTTACACACATCTTGTCGGCCAGCGCCTGAAACTGCCGCTCACCGACCGTGTGATTCCGGTGATTGCCGACAGCTACGTGGACCGTGAATTCGGTTCGGGCTGCGTGAAAATCACGCCTGCTCACGACTTCAACGACTTTGAAGTGGGCAAGCGTCATGATCTGCCCTTACTCAATGTGCTTACCAAAACCGCCCGCATGAATGAGAATGTGCCGGCGAAGTACCAGGGTATGGACCGTTACGAGTGCCGCAAGGCAGTTGTGACCGACCTCGAGGCTGCCGGTCTGCTGGTGTCCGTAAAAAAACATGTGCACATGGTTCCCCGTGTCGCCCGTACCGGTGAGATCGTCGAACCGATGCTCTCCGAGCAGTGGTATATGGCCATGAGCAAACCGGCTCCCGAAGGCAGCCGTTATCCCGGTCGCTCGATCGGTGAAATCGGTCTTGAAGCCGTCGAAAGCGGTGAAGTGAACATCTTCCCGAAAGAATGGCAGGGGGTGTACCGCCAGTGGCTGGAAAACATTCAGGACTGGTGTATCTCCCGTCAGCTTCTCTGGGGTCACCAGATTCCCGCCTGGTATGACGAGCAGGGCAACGTTTATGTGGCCCGTTCCGAAGAGGAGGCTCAGGCCAAGGCCGGCGCCGGTGTGAAACTCACCCGTGATCCGGACGTGCTCGATACGTGGTACTCCTCCGCGCTCGTGCCCTTCTCCACCCTCGGCTGGCCCGCCCCCGAAGGTGATGAAAAGACAGCCTATGACCTTTATCTGCCCAGCACCGTGCTGGTGACAGGCTATGACATCATCTTCTTCTGGGTCGCCCGCATGGTGATGATGACCAAGCACTTCACTGGTCGCGTGCCTTTCAGGAATGTGTACATCCACGGCCTTGTGCGTGACGCGGAAGGCAAGAAGATGTCCAAGTCCGAAGGCAATACGCTCGACCCGCTTGACATCATTCAGGGTATCGACCTTGAGTCGCTTGTGGTGAAGAACACCACCGGTCTGCGCCAGCCTGAAAAAGCGCCCAAGGTTGAGAAGAAACTGCGCAAGAACTACCCCGAAGGCATTGCCGCACACGGTGCGGACGCCCTGCGTTTCACGATGGCCGCCTATGCCACGCTCGGACGTAATGTCAACTTTGACCTCAAGCGCGCCGAAGGCTACCGTAACTTCTGCACCAAGCTCTGGAATGCCACCCGCTTCGTGCTGATGAACGTCGAAGGTGAGGACTGCGGCACCGGCGCTAATGCCGGCAAGCCGATGAGCTTCTCCTTTGTTGATGAGTGGATCCGTGACAGCCTCAAGCGCACTGTGGCGGAAGTCACGCAGGCCTTTGCCGACTACCGTCTTGACAATGCCGCCAACGCCATCTACTCGTTTGTCTGGAACGAATACTGCGACTGGTATCTCGAACTCGCCAAGGTTCAGCTCAAGGGCAGCGAAGAGCAGTGCCGGGCCACCCGCTATACGCTGGTTACGGTGCTCGAAGAAGTGCTGCGTCTTGCTCACCCGATCATTCCGTTCATTACGGAAGAGCTCTGGCAGAAGGTGTCGGTGGTTGCCGGCACCCGTGATGCCGCCGAGCAGACCTCCATCATGGTGCAGGCCTACCCGGTCGCCGGTACGGCTGAAAACAGCGCTGCTCAGGACAAGATGACGACGCTCAAGGCGATGATTGATGCCGTGCGCAATCTGCGCGGTGAAATGAAGCTCTCGCCCTCGGATCGTATTCCGCTTTACATCTCCGGTCCTGCCGCGCAGTGTGAAGAGGCCGCTCCGTACCTGCAGAGTCTTGCCCGCCTGGAAAATGTTGAACCGGTTGAGGACATCAATGCGGTCAATGAAGGTTCCATCGCACCGGTTTCCATTGTCGGAGAGTTCAAACTCATGCTCAATGTCAAGATTGACATTGCCGCTGAGCGTGACCGTCTCACCAAGGAAATCGAAGCCGTCGAGAACGAAATCGCCAAGGCTGAACGTCAGCTCGCCAACGAGAACTTTGTTTCCCGTGCCCCGGCTGCCGTTGTCGAAGAACAGCGCCGCCGTCTCGCCGTTAACACCGAACATCTGGGCAAACTCAGGGATCAGCTCGCCAAGCTGCCTGCCTGATAGCACAGTCAGCCGTTAAAACGGACAAAAGCCCCGGAAGAATTGTCAAGTCTTTCTTCCGAGGCTTTTTTGTTTAATGTCATAGAAGTGATCTTCCGCTTTACGGGTTTAGTTGCGATAATGGAAGTAACCTCTCATCACTCTCTGGAGAGGCAGCACTACACTCGATAAGGAGATTTCCCATGACTACTGTGGACATCATTATTGAGGCAATCGAGAAAGGACAGAGTATTTCTTTCGGCTATCACGGCTTTGAGAGAACTGTGTCCCCCTATCTTTGTGGCCTTACCCCGAAAAACGAGATCAAGATGATCGGCTGGCAGACTGACGGCGGCAGCAATTCCGGGGTGGTTTTCAAACTCCGCTATTTCACCGTTGCCGACATCCTCGGTCCCACGCTCTCCGATGCTCCCTACACGGAACCCACTCCCGAACACAAAGAACTCTATTCCCAATTCACCAAAATCTATGCGCAGCGTTAACGTCTGAGTGACTGCAGCTGCAGGCGTGCCTGCGCAATCGATGAAAAATCCGAGAGCAGCGTTCCTGGCCGGGGCGCTGCTTTATTTTGTCTCTTCAAGACATAAAAAATACGCAGACCTGCGGGCGGCTGATGCGCCGGCAATGTCTGCGTACGGTCTTTTTCACTGAGGTGCCGCGGTCCCGGCGGCACCTCACAAGCGTTACTCCGGATTCTTCGGGTCGATCCCCGTCAGGTTGTCCACACCGGAACGCTCTTCCACCGAGAGGTTGCTTTCTGCACGGCCGCCTTCCCAGTAATCAGCATGGGCAATACCCAGATTTTCCGGGTGAAACACCGGATTGAGTCCGCGGGCCTTCTGCTCTTCATAGTCCTTGAGTGCCTTCAGTGCGACCCCCTGCAGCAGCAGAATAGCGATCACGTTAGACCAGGCCATCATCCCGACACCGACGTCAGCCATCGACCAGATCAGGGTCGAGGAGCGCACTGCACCGAAGGTCACCGTCACAATGAAGACTGCCTTGCAGAGCGTCATCAGAATCGGCTTTTTGAGATAACGGTTCAGATAGGCCACATTGGTTTCAGCCATGTAGTAGTAGCCGAGAATCGTTGTAAAGGCGAAGAAGAAAATCGTAATGCCGATAAAGGGACTGCCCCAGCCCGGCATCACCTCGTTAATGGCCATCTGTGTGTAGACAGGACCCGCATCAACGCCGGGCAGATTATTGAGAATCACCTTGCCGTTTTCACCGATAACGTTAAAGCAGCCGGTCATGATGATCATGAAACCGGTGGCCGAACACACAAACAGCGTGTCGATATACACAGAGAATGCCTGAACAAGACCCTGCTTGGTCGGATGAGACACTGCCGCAGCCGAAGAGGCGTGCGGAGCCGTCCCCTGACCGGCCTCGTTGGAATAGATACCGCGCTTGACACCCCAGCTGATCGCAGCGCCCATCATGCCGCCCGTGAGCGAGTCAAAACCGAAGGCACTCGAAAAGATCAGAGAGATCACATCAGGGATCTGACGGTAGTTGAGACCGATGATCACGATGGCGACAATGATGTAGGCCTGTGCCATGAAGGGCACAACGATCGTCGCAAAGTTGGCGATACGGCGCAGACCGCCGACAATCACAAAGGTCAGGATGGAGCCGATAATGGCGGCCGTGACCACATGCGGGATACGGAAGGCTTCAAACCAGGCGGCGGCAATCGAGTTGCTCTGCACCCCCGGACAGAAGAAAACGGAAGCCAGAATCGTAATGATGGAAAACGCCCAGGCAAAGAACTTGTTCTGCAGGCCGCGTTCAATATAAAACGCCGGACCGCCACGGTACTGACCTTCAATACGTTCCTTGTACACCTGACCGAGAGTCGATTCAACGAATGCGGAGGATGCGCCCAAGAAGGCCATCATCCACATCCAGAACAGTGCGCCAGGACCCCCGAAACAGATTGCTGTTGCTACCCCTGCGATATTGCCCGTACCGACACGGCCTGCCAGCGTCAGGCTCAGTGCCTGAAAACTTGAGAGACCGATTTCCCCTTCTCTCTTCTGAAAGAGAAGACGCCACATTTCAGGAATCATGCGCAACTGCACAAATCTTGTGCGAATAGAGAACAGCAAGCCGGCGCACAGGCACAGTCCCACGAGTACCGGGGACCAGATAATGCTGTTGATATAGTCAACAAACTCTAACATAGCAAACCTAGCTGAATGTAAGGGTAGTAGTAGGCAAGAGCGGTGCTGTTGGGGACACCGTCTCTCGGGTGAGTAAAGGCATGAGGAAAAGTGTACCTTTAAGAAACAAAAAAGTCCGATGAGCTCGGACTTTTGTTAAAGGAGCCCGCCGGGCCTTACGCCCGGTCAAGCTCCTTAAGTCAAAACGCTTATGCCTTTACGCGTTCTGCAATAATACCCTTCCAGCGCTGAACCTGATAGCGGACCTGATCAGGTGCGGTGCCGCCCAGGTGATTACGCGCCTTGACAGAACCTTCAAGCGTGAGCACGGCATAGACATCATCACCGATAACGTCGGAGAAGCTCTTGAGCACATCAAGCGGAAGTTCTTCAAGGCCGCATTCACGATCGGCAGCCGCACGCACAACCTGACCCACAATGTCATGGGCGGTACGGAAAGGCACACCGTGACGCACGAGGTAGTCGGCAAGGTCAGTGGCGGTCGGGAAACCGGCCTGGCAGGCGGCAAGCATCGCCTTGGGCTGGGGTTCCACACCGGCCATCATGTCACAGAAGGCACGCAGTGTGTCCTTGACCGTATCAATGGCGTCAAAAACCGGTTCCTTGTCTTCCTGGAAGTCCTTGTTATAGGCAAGCGGCGTACCCTTCATCACCGTCAGCAGGCTGATCAGGTCACCGTATACACGGCCCGTTTTGCCGCGGGCGGTTTCAGGAACGTCCGGATTCTTCTTCTGCGGCATGATCGAGGAGCCGGTTGTGAAACGGTCCGGCAGCTTCACAAAGCCGAAACGCTGGCTCATCCAGATGATAAGTTCTTCCGAGAGACGGGAGATGTGCATCATGATCAGCGCAGCAGCCGAGCAGAACTCGAGCGCGAAATCGCGGTCGGAAACAGCATCGAGCGAATTCTGGGCAACCGCTTCAAAACCGAGCAGGGACGCGGAGTATTCACGGTCAATCGGATAGGTGGTACCGGCGAGCGCGGCAGCACCGAGCGGGGAACGGTTCAGACGGCGGCGCAGATCGAGCAGACGTTCGCGGTCGCGGTCAAACATTTCCACATAGGCCAGCATATGGTGACCGAAGGTCACGGGCTGGGCAACCTGCAGATGGGTAAAGCCGGGCATGATCACGTCAGCGCCGCGTTCGGCCTGAGCAACCAGAACCTCCTGCAGGTGTTCAAGACGTTCGACGATCACATCAAGTTCGCTGCGAAGGTACAGGCGGATATCGGTGGCCACCTGGTCGTTACGGGAACGGCCGGTATGCAGACGCTTGCCGGCGTCACCGATCAGGGCGGTCAGGCGTGCTTCAATGTTGAGATGCACATCTTCCAGTTCGAGCTGCCACTCAAAAGTGCCGGCTTCAATTTCAGAGCGGATCTGTGCCATCCCGGCACGAATATCTTCAAGATCCTTATTGGAAATCACGCCAACTTTCGCGAGCATGGCCGCATGTGCCAGCGAGCCGTCAATATCGGCCATGGCCATGCGCTTGTCAAAGTCAACGCTTGCCGTGTAACGCAGCACAAAGGCGTCCACCGGTTCAGAGAAACGGCCCGACCAGACCTTTTTCTTGGCGTGCAGAGGATCGTTGGAATTATCACCAGTTGTCATAGTTTTCTCCATAAAGAGGGGAGGTGTGGAGTTAACAAAATCAGATTATTTTAATCGCTCTTGCCTGAACCTTGTTTTATTAGGCCGCAAAAATCACACAGACAGGCTAGCCGGATGGTTTTCCGGAATCCGCACTTTGCAAACGGACGGCTTTCGTGTAGAATTCAATCTCTCACGGGGTGTAGCGCAGTCTGGTAGCGCGTCTGCTTTGGGAGCAGAATGTCGGGAGTTCGAATCTCTTCACCCCGACCAGGAATTTTTTTTCACGGTTTCGCTCGACATTCACCTGCCCGTAGCTCAGTCGGATAGAGCATCTGCCTTCTAAGCAGAGGGTCACAGGTTCGATTCCTGTCGGGCAGGCCACGCATACAGATTTGCGATGGTGGGAATAGCTCAGCTGGTAGAGTCCCGGATTGTGATTCCGGTTGTCGTGGGTTCGAGTCCCATTTCCCACCCCATCTGATTTCAGAAAACCTCCACAGCCCGCAGGCGCTGTGGAGGTTTTTTGCTGTCTGCTCCGCCTCCTCCGGTTTTCAGCCGTGCAGCCTGCACTGCATTGCACTGCACTGCACTGCACTGCACGGACACAGACGTCAGAGGCCAAAAATCCTTAAAAAAAACAGGAAATTATTTTTCCTGTGATATGCTCTCTGTAAGACCGAAAATACAGGAGGACTAATCACCATGTTTAACTTTTTCCGGAAAAAAGCTCAGCCTGCCAGCATCACCATGCAGCCGCCCGAGCCCTATGAGACAGACTCCGTCTTCTGCATATTCACGCCTCAGATTCCTTCGCTTGAGCAGGCAAGAACCCGTCTTGAGTCCTCAGAAGGTGAAGTCAGACTTGTAGAAGCGGACATTGACGGCCCGTCGCTCTTTTACGAAGTTGAATTCCGTCAGCGCCGCTACCGCGGTGTGATCTACCATAATTCGGAGAAAATCGATACCGCCTTCCTTCAGGTGGATCAGCTCTTTGACGAGGAAAAGCAGGCACTCGATCTTGAATCCGACACCCTGACCCTCGGTCTGACCTTCGGTCCCGATGCCCTGCTCTCCTACCATCTGCAGATAAAAATTGCCGCCATCCTCTGTCCTGACATGACTGCGGTCTTCGACGCCAATGCCATACGGATTCTGAGCGGTCGCGGTGTTCTGCTCACGGCAGCCACCTATGAGCAGCCTTCTCCAACCTACCTCTTCACGATGCATGCCGTCAACGCTGAAAAATCCGGCGAAGTGTGGCTTCACACTCACGGGCTGCTGCGCTGCCATGCACCGGAAATTGAAGTGTTGCAGGCAACACGGGAGACAGCCTACAACTACTCCCAGTTCCTCAGCCACATGGCACAGCGTCTTATCGAGGAGGCCGGTAAAGCACTCGCTGACGCAGGCTCCGCGCCTCTGGAGGATGACGCCGGCGAGCTGAGATACAAACTTCTTCAGGAGGAGATTGTGCTCGCCCAGATTGCCTCCGGCGAGGTGCTCGTCGGGGTGATGAAACCGTGGCCCGAAGCGCTTGCGGATTATCCCGGTCTCTCGCTTGGCACTGTCGCCTCCCGTGAACACCATAACGGTGTCATCGGTACGTTGTATGCCAGGGTGGTGACCTTCCGCGGCGAAGGTGAACCTGATGTCTCCGATCCGCAAAAGCTCACTGAACTGTATGACCTGCTCGGCGACGGCAACATCACCTACCATCTGTCAAATGCCGAAACCGACCGTATGGCTTCGCTGGCACGCGAACGCATCAGTTTTCTGCAGAAAGGCCTCGCTTTGCGTGAGGCTTATCCGGATGCCGGACTGGATGTTCTGGCAAAAATCGGTCTCTATGCGCCGGACGAAAACGGGCAGCCCGATCCGGAGCACAGAGAACACTGCTGGTTTGATGTGCACAGTGTCAGCGACGGGCAGATCACCGGCAGACTGCTGCACGATACGTTCAGTATTGAAGGCGTGAAGGAAGGTGATGTGCTTACCTACCCGGTAGAACTTCTCACCGACTGGAGCGTTGCCGGCGTTGAGCCTTCCACAGCCCACCTGGTGGATCTGCTCTCACAGCGGCTTAAGGAACACGCAGGCTGAGCGCTGCGGCAGTCCGATTAAAAAAGGCTTCCGGCAAACCGCCGGAAGCCTTTTTGGCCTCTAGTCATACTGCACTTCGAAACTTCTGATGCAGGGCAGTCCGGTGACTGTATCGAGCGCCTCGTCGGCAGCGCTGATGGTAAAGGGCAGATGCAGTGTGCCCGACATACCGTCAGCGGTCAGCGAAATCGCCACATTGAGGCCGTTCTCGTTTTTATTCTCCAGCAGACGCTCTTTGAGAAGCTCAAAGCGCTCCTTGCTGCAGTCCCCGAGCTCAAGCATGAGTCCGCGGGCGGTGCGTTCGCGGAAAGTGGCAAGGTCAAACGCATCAACCAGTGTCAGGCTGTTGGACTTGCGGAAATCCGACCAGCGAACCAGAACCCGCAGGAACACCACTTTGTCGACTTCAAACAGCGGACGGAATTTGTCCCAGGTCTCCTGGAAACACCGGACCTCAACCTGAGTGACACCGTCATCAATGGTCACTGCGCCGAAACGTCCGTTTTTTCCCTGAATGGTGGAGGCGGCAGTCACAATTCCGGCGATACGTACCTCCGTGCCGCCCTTCTGTGTCTTCATTTCTGCGAGCCCCTTAAGCGCTGCAGGATGGTAGCGCTTGATTTCTTTGGCGTAGAAATCATACATATGCCCCGAGAACCAGAACCCGAGGGCCTTTTTCTCCTCCTGCAGCTGCTTCGGGCCGCTCCAGGGCGCAGCATCAACCCAGTTGACGACACGCTCCTCCTCTTCGACATCCCCGAACAGACTGCTCTGACCGGCGCTTGCGGCAACCGCCTGCCCGGCTGTAATGGCGTTGGAGACGTTGGCGGAGAGTTTTCCGCGGTCCGGATCGACACTGTCAAAGACGCCGCATTTGATCATCGAATCAAGGTTGCGCGCTGAAATCCCGGATGTGCGGGCTGTGAGATCAAAGATATCCTTGAAGGGGCCGCCCTCTTCACGGGCCTTCACAATGCTTTCGACCTGCTGCTGCCCCATGCCTTTGATGCCGCCCAGACCAAAACGGATATGTTTGGTGTCAGGTGCTGTGAAGAACCACTCCGATTCGTTGATGTCGGGAGGCAGTATGGTAATGCCGTTGGCTTTTGCGTCATCAAGCAGTGCCTTCATCTTCTCACCCTGATCCATCACCATACAGAGGTTCGCTGCCATAAAAGCCGACGGATGATGCACCTTCAGGTAGGCCGTCTGGTACGCCACATAGGAATAGGCTGCCGCGTGCGACTTGTTGAAGCCGTATCCGGCAAACTTTTCCATCTGATTGAAAATCTCTGTGGCTGTCGCTTCGTTCACGCCGCGCTCGCGGGCACCTTCGATAAAGACGGCGCGCTGGCGCTTCATCTCCTCAACATTTTTCTTACCCATGGCGCGGCGCAGCAGGTCGGCGCCGCCAAGCGAGTAGCCGCCGAGAACCTGCGCCACACGCATCACCTGTTCCTGATACACCATCAAGCCGTAGGTTTCTTTGAGCACCGGCTCCATCCGGTCATCAAGATAGGTGACTTTCTTCTGACCGGATTTACGGGAGAGGTAGTCCGGAATATGGTCCATCGGTCCCGGGCGGTACAGCGCGTTTAAAGCGACAAGATCCTCCAGACAGTCCGGTTTTGCCTCCTGCAGAAGTTTGCGCATCCCTTCGGATTCAAACTGGAAGATCGCCGTGGTGTTTCCCTGCTGGAAGCATTTGTACGTCTCTACGTCATCAATCGGAATGCGTTCAAGCTGAAAATCCGTACCGGGATTGAGTCTGTCAATGTATTCCTTGGCTTTCTGCAGAATGGAGAGCGTGGTCAGCCCGAGGAAGTCGAACTTCACAAGGCCGACATTCTCGACGTCCTTTTTGTCAAACTGACTGATGGTGTTTTCGGGGGCACCGTCAGAGTTGTAAAGCGGACAGAAATCGGTCAGCTTACCCGGGGCGATCAGCACACCTCCAGCGTGCATCCCGAGGTTGCGGACCACCCCTTCAAGCGGGCGGCCCAGACGCATCACCTCTTTGTACTGTTCATCGTTCTCAATCGCCTCTTTGAACTCGGGAATGGTGTCGATGCAGTTCTGCAGCGTGACGTTTTTCCCCGGTATGGCCGGAATCAGCTTCGAGAGCCGGTCGGCCTTACTGAAGGGAACATTGAGCACACGGGAGACGTCACGGACAACCTGCTTGGCCCCCATCGTACCGAAGGTGGCAATCTGGCTCACAGCATCCGCACCATAGGTGTTTTTCACATACTCAATCGTGCGGTCACGGTTGTACTGACAGAAGTCCACGTCAAAGTCAGGCATCGAGACACGTTCCGGATTCAGGAAACGTTCAAAAAGGAGGTCATATTTGAGCGGATCAAGGTCGGTAATCCCGAGCGAGTAGGCCACGAGCGACCCGGCGCCGGAACCTCGTCCCGGTCCGACCGGCACACCGTGGGTTTTCGACCAGTTGATAAAGTCCTGCACGATCAGGAAGTAGCCCGGGAACTGCATCTTTTTAATGATGCCGAGCTCATACTCGAGGCGCTCGAGATAGGCGGGACGTTTTTCATTACGCACAGCCTCATCGGGGTACAGGAACTCAAGTCGCTTCTCAAGCCCCTCATGCGAGAGCTGATCCATATAGTCATCAAGCGACATCCCGTCAGGCGTCGGAAACACCGGCAGCTGCGGCTTGTTGAGCACACCATCGAGATTGCATCGCTTGGCGATTTCCACCGAATTGGCCAGAGCCGAGGGAATATCTTTGAAGAGTTCGCACATCTCCTCTTCAGTCTTGAGATACTGCTCGGGCGTGAAAGGCTTCTCTCTGGCGGGGTTCGTGATGATGTCCCCGTTGGCGATGCAGCAGCGCACCTCGTGCGCCTCAAAGTCGTCCCGGTTGAGAAACTGCACGGGATGAGTCGCCACCACCGGCACCTGACCCTCAGCAGCCAGATTCGCCAGAAAGCGGACAACCGATTCGTCGTTCGGACGGCCGGCACGCTGCAGCTCCACATACAGACGCCCCGGGAAGCGGGACTTCCACATGGACAGTTCCATCGCGCCGAGTTTTTCCATCCCCAGAGAGATCAGCCGCCCCAGACGCCCCTGCGGGCCGCCGGTGAGCATGATCAGTCCCTCGGTCGACTCCGGCTCGTCAAACCACTTGTCATCAATCTGACCGCGGTACTCGTCCTGCGTATCCAGAAAAGCGCGTGTGAGCAGCGTGCAGAGCGAATGGTAGCCTGTGTGATTCATACAGTAGAGTGCCATCCGGTAGGGCTGATCAGGAAAGCCCGGATTCTTCACGCGGATGTCACAACCCAGAACCGGCTTGATTCCGGCCTCCTGCGCATGGGTGTAAAAGCGCAGTCCGCCGAAAATGTTCATCGAGTCCGAGATACCGAGTGCCGCTCCGCCCTCCTGCGCCACCTTGTGAATAGCCGGGTCAATTCTCGTGATCCCGTCTGTGACGGAGTACTCCGTGTGCATACGCAGATGAACAAAACGTGGTTCGGACATATAACGCCTTCTGAGATTTTTTCTGTAGATATGTTAACTGACTAAGCCTATCAAATTCTGCCGCACCATGCCTTCGTGCGCAGAGGAAAGCGCAAAAAAAAGTGCGGCCGGACCGGATTCCGCCTCCGGGATCCGCCGCCGCACCTTTGCTGACGAAAAACCGCACTGCGCAGGCTCACTTTGTCTGCGG
This sequence comes from uncultured Sutterella sp., assembly GCA_905194315.1. Lineage (GTDB taxonomy): Bacteria > Pseudomonadota > Gammaproteobacteria > Burkholderiales > Burkholderiaceae_F > Sutterella. Next base: position 47,835 of record CAJJRX010000006.1, read on the forward strand.
GGTGATTTCCGTCACTGTCATGGCCTTGTCAGTGAGCACGAAAACCGCTTTGGCTGCCGGGGTGACCGCCACGGACTTCATATCGCCGTTGAGCAGAATAACTTTCATCTCGGGATGTTTTTTGAGCAGCTCTATCGAGCGATCCCAGCCGATACCGAAAAACGCGGTACAGAGGGCATCAGCACGGGCGCCGTCGCTGTCCACAATCGAGACACTGACGACATCGGTCTTGACAGGCTGACCGGTTTTCGGGTCAAGAATATGCCCGTAGCGTTTACCGTTCTCGACAAAGTAGCGCTCGTAGGCACCGGAGGTGATCACACTCTCGTCGGTCGCCTCCACATAGCCGAAATACGCATTGCGCTCCTCTTCAGGATGCTGCAGACCGATTTTCCACGGTTTACCGTCAGGACGTGTGCCGATCGCCACCACATTTCCCCCGAGACTGAGCACGCCGCGGGCAAGGCCTTCCGCCTTGAGCTCCTCCTGCATGCGTGTGCCGATATAGCCCTTGGCGATACCGCCGAGATCAAGACTCTGGCCGGGGGCGATCTGCACATACGCCTCGCCGTTGTCAAGTTCTCCGACCTTCACCTGGCGGTAGTCAACCGTTTTCACCGCCTCCTTGATGGCCTCCGAGGTGGGGACGTGCTCTCCGCCGAAACCGATACGCCAGACATTGACCAGCCGGCCGATTGTCGGTTCAAAGGCGCCATCGGTAAGCGCGGCAACCGCCACGGAACGCCGGACAAGGTCGGCAATCTCCCCGGGAACTGCGACCTTCTGACCTGAGAGGCGGTTGACCTCATTGAGCGGGCTGTCACGATGCACAGTAAAAAGATCATCGTACTTCGTGGCGAGCTCATCTGCGCGATCGGCAAACCGGTGAGCATCCTCACTCTTTTTGGCATAGGTTTTGATATTGATGACCGTACCCATATGCAGGGTATTGAGCGTGACCATATACTGCTCGCCGCCCTGATACCTGACCTGGGCCACATCCCCCTTCGGGGACGGCGCAGTCTCGGCGGCAGCACCCGCTGCGATACCAAAAGCGAGCAGAAAACTCAGAGTGAGGGCTTTTCGCGCAGAAAACAACATCTTGACGGATTCTCTATCGGTGGTGAAGAAAAAAGGGAGACCTTGAAGGATCTCCCTTGCGCTCAGTCAGTCTCCGGCGGCGCAGATGCGTCCGCTCAGAGAGAGCTAAAGCCGAAATTACATGGCCTTGGAAAGAGCGTCCTTAACGGCAGCGCGGATACCTTCGGAGGAGAGGGTAGCGCCGGCAGCGTTTTCAACGCCTTCAACACCGTTCTTTTCAACGATCTTCGGGAGCATTTCTTCCTGAGCAGCGCCGATGATCATGTCGGTTTCACCGTGCTTGAGAACCTTAACACCGGCAATCTTGCCACCCTTCACGTCGACCTGGACCTGGATCTTGGAAGCACGGCCCTGACCTTCACCGGTGTAGGAACCGTCTTTGTAGGCGGCCTGAGCGGCACCGGCGGCGAGGAGAGCAGCGGCAGCAACAGCGATAAACTTCTTCATATTGATAACCTCAACAGTTGTAGTTATGTTCGTCAGTGCCTCAGCTCACTGTTCAGAGGCTGGGTTTGTGCACTAACGCGGGGAATGAGAGTTGAACTCTCGGCATATATTCCTTGTGACTGGTCACTCACCACAGTGACGTTGAAACGCCATCAAGGGGCGAGACTGATATTAGCACAAACCCGTACCTGTTCGACTTATGTCGAAGTGACAAAATTTTCGACTTTGTATCTAGACCGGATTCAGGCGGTCTTTTTCGCCGCTTTTTTATGGACTTTAGCTTTGGGGGTCTGATGAGTTTTGGCCTGAACTTTTTTAGCGGCTTTCACTTTGGCCTTCGCTGCGTGGTGCCTGGCAGCGGCTTTCGCCGAGGAGACCTGAACCTGCGCCACATCATCTGCGGCGCTCATTTCAGCGGCCTGGACAGTGCCCGCCGTGAACACACAGGCGGCAAGGAGAAGAAACACGTTTTTCATGGCAATTGCCTTTTGCAAACGGTGCGGGCGAAGAATTCACACACCCGCACCGGGAGTTCTGTTTTTTATCCGTCGTCCGACTCCCGTGCCGGACAGTCCGACAGAGCAGGAAAAGGACGGCGGACAGCCACTCCGGACAGATGAAATCTATTGTGGGAGAGGTGTTTTCGATATTCAACCTCCAGAGCGGGCACACTATATCAGAGGGCTGCAGGTGATCGCCGTAACGATTTCTAAAAGACGTTTCCGGCTGATGCAAAAGCCACGATTCAGAAACAACTTACTCCTTCGTGTGGTGTTTCTCCCGGAACTCCTCAAGGCTGAGATGCGGCAGAGAGCTGATAGGCACCCATTCGCCGTTACCGGTTTTAACGTTTTGCTGATCCTCGCAGGCGCTGTTGCCGAGCCAGTCGCACGCCGGGGCACGTACTCCCTCGGGAACGATACCCAGCCACTGTGCCAAAAACAGCGAGAAGTAACGGCCGCTGCGCTCGGCAGTCACATTCTCGCGACGGCTGACTGCCGTGCCGGTCATAATGAGCGGCGGCTCGAACGCATCCGCCACATCATGGGTGTGTTTGGGCGCCCAGCCGTCACGGGTGTTTTTGATACCGAGGCCATGGTCTGCTGTGTAAATCAGACTCCAGGCACCTTTGCTCTGCGTTCTGACCAGCTCTTCAATCCGGGCGACCAGACGGTCAGTGCGGCGCAGCGATTCGATGTAGCACGACATCTCTTTGGACTCAAAATACTCCGTGTACTCGCCGCCGGTGCGGTTGCACGCTGTCGGATGAGACCCCCAGAGATGAACAACGATAAAGCGCTTCTTTCCGTCAGCCTTGAGCCGGGTTTTGAGCGGCTCAATGAGCGCCTCATCCGAACTCAGAGCCGTCGGATCATCTTCCGTGAAATAGATATAGTCCGCATAGGAGGCCACCATCGAAACCGGAGAATCATCGCCGCCGCGGCGGTGCTGGTTGGAGATCCAGCCGGTCTCATAACCGGCCATAGAGGCGAGCGTGATGACATTGTTCGCATACTCGGGCGCCTCAACGCCGTGAGGCGCATACAGTTCCTCCGACAGAGACGGCACCGTTGCAAAGCTTGCCGCGTGGAAGTTTGTCCAGAGCCTGCCCTGAGCGGCGCTCATCCACGGCGTGTTGTTCCAGGGCGCACCGTAGGCGCCCATAAAGTCGCGGCGCACACTCTCGCCCATCACCAGCACGCATGTGTCGCACATCGCACCGTCACTGCTCATGTGGAATTTCCAGGACGGCGTGCGGTTGAAGATGGTTTTGGACGGATCCATCGTCTTCGCCGCCTGCCAGGCACGGCTCACATCCTTGTAAAGCACAACCTCGTTAATTCGGAAGGTGGTCAGACCGAGTGTCCCCTTAATGGTGGAACGGATCACCGAGGCGCCGGTGATGGCGAAAATCAGCACAATTCCGGCCACCACCCAGCGTTTTGTACGGTAGGCCTCCCAGCGGCAACGTCTGGAATGCCAGAAAATCAGTCCGGAAAGCACAATCAGTGCCGTATAGAACCGGGGCACTGAATCCGGCAGCAGCGAGAGATACTCTCCTGCCTCCTGCGGATTGGTGTTGATCAGTGCAGCGATCGCATTGGCGTCCGGCTCCCCGTAGGAGAGCCCCACCACGCCGTAGCCAAGCGCAAGTATCAGCCAGAGACTCAGATACACGAGCAGGCCGCGGGTATGGAAGAGTCGCAGAACAATCAGCGAAATCCCGAGACCGCAAAGGGCGTCACGTCCGACATACCAGCTCGGCGCATAGCCGAGCATATATCTCGCGAGCATGAAAAACGCCACGATCAGTATTGGGAAGAGCGTTATCGTCCAAAGTGACTGGTGTGCAGGGGGGGGGGGGAAAGCGTGTTTTTCTGTACCATGAAATTGATCATCCGAGTCTGTACGCCCGTCGGGCGCCGGAGTAGCCAAAAGGGTGGCACAGGGCCACCCTTTTTTGATTTATCGTCTCTTTTTCTCTGTGCCGGAAGGGGTTCAGTCCGATCCGCCACTGATTGGAAAAATTACTTTCCCCAGCTGTCACGCAGACCGACAGCGAGGTTGAACACAGGTTTTTCCTTCGTGTGATCTTCGCGATCAGCAACAAAGTAGCCGTTACGTTCAAACTGGAATTTCGTATCCGGTTCCGCTTCAGCGGCCGCAGGTTCCACAAACGAGGAAAGCACTTCCTTGGAATTCGGCGTCAGGCGATCCAGGAAATTCCCCTCCCCTTCATCGGGATGCGGCACGTTGAAGAGACGGTCATAGACACGGATTTCCGCGGGAACAGCCGTTCTGGCATCAAGCCAGTGGATGGTCGCCTTGGTCTTCACGCTCATGCTGCCGTCCGTACCGGAGCGGGTTTCCGGAAGATACCGGGCGTGAACCGCTGTGATATTGCCGTTCTCATCCTTGTCAACACTGGTGGGCACCACCACATAGCCGTAGCGCAGACGCACAGGCTTAGCCTCGGAGCCGTCCTGAGGAATGGTCAGACGGCGATAGCCCTTGGGCGGCACTTCAGCGAAGTCTTCGGACTCGATCCAGAGTTCGCGGGAGAACGTGATTTCACGCTCACCCATTTCCGGATGCTGAGGATGATTGTTCGCCATCAGTGTTTCGTGCTGACCTTCGGGATAGTTGTCAATGATGAGTTTGAGCGGACGCATCACCGCCACACGGCGTTCGGCACGCTCTTCAAGATCCTCACGCAGGCACTGTTCGAGCACCGAGTATTCAATCCAGCCGCCGGCAACACGGGAGACACCGCAGCGTTCAGCAAAGAGCTGCAGGCTTTCCGGCGTAAAGCCGCGACGGCGAAGACCGACGATGGTAGGCATGCGCGGATCGTCCCAGCCGTCAACGTGATGTTCACGAACGAGCTGGATGAGTTTGCGCTTGCTCACCACCACATAGGTGAGGTTCAGACGGTTGAATTCGTACTGATGCGAAAGCAGGAAGAAATTCGGGCGGACAACATCAAGCCCGGCCTGCATCACCGGCGTAAAGTTTTCCGGATACTGAAGGATCAGAGCGAAGAACTGGGCAACCTTCTCGTCAAAAGCCGTCGGCGCCACACCGTCGAAGGAGGCCAGAATGCTCTTTGCCTTTTCCTCAGGCAGGCTGTTGCCGAGCTTGTTGAGCGAGTCCATCACGCGGGCGACAAACGCCAGTCCGCGGTCGTCCTCGCCGGAGGCCATCTGACGCAGAATCAGAAGCGCCTCCTCGTACTGCGGCGTGCGCAGCACAGGGATCACCCGTTCAAGCGCCCAGTCGTAGAACGCGCGCTGATCTTCAAACTCAAGCGTGCAGATCGAGTGCGTGATATTTTCCAGACTGTCTTCAATCGGATGGGCAAAGGTGTACATCGGATAGATGCACCACTTGTTGCCGGTGGCATGGTGTTCGGCAAAACGGATGCGGTAAATGGCCGGATCACGCAGGTTGATGTTGGGGCTGGCCATGTCAATCTTGGCACGCAGCACCATGGAGCCTTCGGGATGCTTGCCGTCACGCATTTCATGGAACAGACGCAGGTTCTCCTCCACAGGACGGTCACGGAAGGGCGAGTTTTTGCCCGGTTCCTTGAGCGTGCCGCGGTTTTCACGCATCTGCTCGGCGCTTTGCTCATCCACATAGGCGTAACCCGTGCGGATCAGATGTTCCGCAAAGGCGTACATGTAATCGAAATACGAGCTCGCGAAGTACAGGTTGTTCTCGCCTTCATACTTCCAGTCGAAACCGAGCCAGCGCACACTGTCCTTGATACCGTCAACGTACTCCTGATCTTCCTTTTCAGGATTCGTGTCGTCGAAACGCATATGGCAGGCACCGCCGTAGGCCCGTGCCAGACCGAAATTGAGACAGATGCTCTTGGCGTGGCCGATGTGCAGATACCCGTTGGGCTCGGGCGGAAAACGCGTACGGATCTTTGCCGTATCAGGCACCCCCTGCTCCGCCTGTTCACTGTAAGGGGCGGGGTGTCCGCACCAGAGGCGGGGGGAGTTGGCACCGCGGGCCAGATCTTCCTCAATGATATTGCGGATAAAGTTAGTCGTCTGAGGGGTATCAGGCGTGAGAGCTTCAGAACTCATCGGTTTATTCCAAACGCTAAAAATACTTTGAGAGGCAGCGTAAAGAAGTGCAGCATCACAGGCACTTGCACACAAACGGTCAGGAGACCGCCACCCCACTCATTAGGAAACAAAAAATCTGCTTGCCCTGAAACACTGAAGCGGGCAGAAGGCGTCAGCACCCTGCCCGCTACTCTTTTCAAGTGCAGGATCTGCCTATTCTAGCAAATTCACTCAACAGACAAGTTTTTGCTGTCAGGACTTCTTCTCTGCAGGACGCGGCAGACGCGTGATCAGGGAAGAGGTATCAAGGCGGCTGCCGCCTCTGGCCTGAACTTCCGCATAGAACTGATCAACCAGTGCAGTGATCGCCAGAGAGGAACCGTTTCTTTTGGCCTCATCCAGAGCAATACCGAGGTCCTTGCGCATCCAGTCAACGGCAAAACCGAAATCGAACTCATCGGCAATCATGGTTTTTGAGCGGTTGGCCATCTGCCAGGATCCGGCGGCGCCGAGACTGAGCGCGGGCATAACCCTGTCCATCGGAAGACCGGCATTCAGACCGAATGCGATCGCCTCGGAGAGCCCCTGCACCACACCGGCAATGCAGATCTGGTTGACCATCTTCACACGCTGCCCCTGTCCGACGGGACCGAACCGTTCAATCGAGACAGAGTAGGCACCGAGGATTGAGCGCGCCTGTTCAAAAACCTCCTCATCAGCGCCGCAGAACACCGTGAGTTTGCCGTTCTGCGCGCCGCTCTGGCCGCCGGAGACCGGTGCATCCATAAAACGCACACCGGCCGCTTGAGCCGCCTTGCCGAGTTCCTCGGCAAGCAGCGCGGATGTCGTCGTGTGGTCGACCAGCGTGCTGCCCGGGGACATCCCCGCGAGCGCTCCGTTTTCACCGTAGACCACGCTGCGCACATCGTTGTCGTTACCCACACACATCATTACCCAGCGGGCATCCCTGACCGCTTCGCGCGGTGTGGCTGCGCACGTCCCGCCGTAAGTGGCCACCCACTCACGGGCTTTGGCGGCGGTTCGGTTATAAACCGTCACATCAAAGCCCGCCTTAACAAGATGACCCGCCATGGGGTAACCCATGTTACCGAGGCCTAAAAATGCGACTTTAACAGACATAGCTACCCCCTTTATCCAATGTCCTCTTCCGGACCGTTATCTTCGGCGCCCTGCGCCAGTTCGCACAGGTATTCGCCCCAGTTGTAAAGTTTTTCCGCCAGTTCAATGACGGCTTCATTTTCCTGACTTGCTTCAACCACCCGGTCAATCTCCTCCTGGAATTTCGTCATTGAGCGGGGGCTGCCCTGATCATTGAGCAGCTGCTCACGGCAGTGGGCAAGCCACGCCTCACGGTCCCGGTCACTGAGGCTCTCAGGCCAGTTTCGGGCCCGGTAGCGCAGAAGCAGATCGTTATAGCGGGTGTTTTCAAAAACGATTTCACGCTTTTCAACCGCACGGGCAAGATAGTCCCCGTCACCTGCCCGCACACGCACAATCCGTTCCTTGTCGGCATTACTCGGGAATCCGATGCTGTAGAGCGCAAGATCGATATTGCTCTCGGAGGGAAGCACGGCGTGCTCGGAGAAATAGGTGAGCGGCCCCTGCAGAGTGGCCAGCATGGGAGAGAGTTTTTCAGCATGCTCCACGGCCTTCGCCTTATCAATCCCGTATTTTGCAGCCCGCTCATCACTGAGCACCGCAAGCGAGGAGCAGACAAAAGGCGAACCGTTGATCGCCAGACGGTAGATCGGCAGCGGACGGATTCCGCCTGCCACAGCCTCTCTCGAGGGGAACAGACGCTGCTGCCACTCTTCAGGGGAGAGCCCTTTGAGTTCTTCCGGGTCGTGCGAGAGATCCCACACAAAAGCCTCGTTGCCTTTTTGCGCATTCATACCGATCATCAGCACAAGACGGGCAAAGCCACGCTTCTGCCCGTGTCTGGGGTCAATCCAGAGAACCGGTCCCTTGGCGAGCGCCTCTTTGACCTTGTCCTTGTGCCGGTTTTCCAGTGCCCACTGCCAGAGTCGGGGTTCCTTCTGGGCAATCAGACGGGCGAGTGCCATGGTGCCCACCACGTCCGAGAGGGCGTCATGCGGCTTCATATGTTCCATGCTGTTGGCACGTGTGAGACACTCAAGCTTGAAGCAGTACCCTTCCCGGTTTTCCGCGCCGGCAATACCGTAGCTTGCCGCATCCTGCCATGTCGGCCACTTGATTGAATCGCCTCTGAGCGACCAGACGGCACAGGTAAGCGGGAAGATGTCCCAGCGCGAGCAGTCATTCTTCCACTGATGTGTATAGGGGTCGAGGAAGTTGCGCCAGAAAAGGAAACGGCAAACCTCATCGTCAAAATGCAGTGTGTTGTAGCCGAGACTGATGGTACCGGGCGTATTGAAGCGCTGCCAGATCTGTCTGGCGAACTCCTCCTCGGACATGCCCTCTGTATCGCACTGCTGCGGCGTGATACCTGTGATCAGAATGCTCTGAAATGAAGGGAGATAGTCCTTTGAGGGGCGGTTGTAGAAAACCTCCCCGTCACCGATCGGATTGAAATTCAGATCAGTCCGCATCCCGGCAAACTGTGCCGGGCGGTCGAACCGCGGATTCAGGCCAAACGTTTCAAAGTCATACCAGTAAAAAGTCTGTTCACTATTATTCGATGCCATTTAGGCTCCTCATCCTTAATGTCGTTCAGGCCAGAATCACGTCGTACTGTTCCTGCGAATATCCGGTCTCGAGCTCGAGCAGCACAGGCTTTTCCACGAGTGACTGCAGAATCTCCAGTGCAGGGCTTTCCTCCTCCATGAACATATCGACCACAGAGCGGCTCGCCACGATCCGGAACTCCTTCGTTTCCTTGTACTGCTTGCTCAGACGGACAATCTCCCGCATGATCGCGTAGCAGACGGTGCGCGCCGTACGGATCTCGCCGCGCCCCTCACACATGGGGCAGGGCTCACAGAGCACGTGAGCAAGCGACTCGCGAGTACGTTTACGGGTCATTTCCACCAGACCGAGTTCGGTAAAGTTGCTCACGGTCATCTTGGTCCGGTCTGTGGAGATTGCACGGCGCAGCTCGTTGAGCACCGCCTCACGGTGCTCGTCGGTCGCCATATCAATGAAGTCGACAATGATGATACCGCCAAGGTTTCTCAGCCTCAGCTGTCTTGCGATTGTCTGTGCAGCCTCAAGATTCGTTTTGAAAACCGTATCACTGAAGTCACGTTTGCCGACATAGCCGCCGGTGTTAACGTCAATCGTCGTCATTGCCTCAGTCTGGTCAAACACCAGATAACCGCCGCTCTTGAGATCAACCCGGCGCTGCAGCGCCCGTTCGATCTCATCTTCGACGCCGTACATGTCAAAGAGCGGAATGTCGTTGTCGTAGAGCTTCAGACGGTTCTTGGCATTGGGGACAAAGCGCTCGGCAAATTCCGTGAGTCTGGCAAAGTTTTCCGGGTTATCAATTTCCACCGTTGCCGTATTCTGATGGACCATGTCGCGCAGCACCCGTGCATCGAGAAAGAGATCCCGGTACAGAAGCGCCGGGGCGCTGGTCTTCAGAGAGTGCTCACGGATATTCGTCCACAGACGCCCCAGATAGGCCATGTCGTCAAGAAATTCCTGCTCCGTCGCCCCCTCTTCGGCACTGGTACGGATAATGTAGCCGCCCTTTTCGGATTCCGGACGCAGCGCCACCATCATGGCACGCAGCGCCTCGCGCTGCTCTTCACTTTCGATACGCTGCGAAACGCCGATATGGCTGTCGCCCGGCAGATAGACAAGCTTTCTGCCGGCCAGTGAAATCACGGTGGTCAGTCTGGCCCCTTTGGTACCGATGGGATCCTTGCTCACCTGAACCATGACCGACTGACCTTCCCGGAGAAGGCGTTCAATGGGCAGCACCTCACCGTTTTCCTGATGCGCTTCAGGCATATCGGAGACGTGAAGGAAGGCTGTGCGTTCGAGCCCGATATCAACAAAGGCACTCTGCATGCCGGGGAGTACGCGCACAATGCGTCCCCAGTAGACATTGCCTACCAGGCCGCGGGCTTTGACGCGCTCGATGAAAAGATCCTGCAGCACCCCGTCGCTCAGGATGGCGACACGCGTTTCCCGGGGTGTGCAGTTGATAAGAATAGTATCCACGCTGATCCTCAGTGCTTTTTTCTTTGTGGTGAGGAGATTCGAATTTTAGCTATACGAACAATTGTATCGATGTATCGCACCCGCGACCATAAAAACCCGCTGCGGACTGCCGCAGACAGAGACGCCGCAACGGGCACAGAACGCAGTCAAAACGCTCAGGACATCTGAGCTGTCGGGTGCTGAGGCTCGTGTGCATGGCGTTTGGCCTCCTGAAACACCCGCATGGCAAGCGCAATACCAAGCAGAAGCAGACCGATGCCGACCACCATCAGCGTCGAGGGCAGGCTCTCGCGCCAGATATGTGCATAGATCACTGCAAAGACAGTCTCAAAAATAATCATCTGGCCGCCGAGGGCCGGCGGCAGACGCTGACTCATGAGATTCCAGAAAAGAATACCGACCCAGGAGCAGACCGTCCCGAGCAGAATACAGATCGTGATAAAGAGTTCGGGCGTCTCACCCAGCAGACCGGTCTCTGCCGGAGCAGTGCTCCAGAAATAAGCCAGCAGAATCAGAGAGGCCGGGAAAAGTGCCAGGCCCTGCGCAGTGGACCAGCCTCTCGAAGAGCGCTCCGGATTATTGATGAGCCACTGGGCATTCTTGAGCGGATACCAGGTCCAGACAAGCAGCGAGCCGATCGCATAAAGCACGCCGATCCAGAATTCCACACTGCTCACACGGCCCGAGCCCACGAGATAGAGGAACTCCGTACCGTTCAGACAGCCCATTCCCACCGCGATCAGAATAAGCGGGAAGACCAGTGACTTCCAGGCGACTCTGCGCTCGACATTTTTTTCCTGATAGTTGCCGATAAGGGCGCAAAGAATCGGGATCATGGCGGAGAAAGCACCAGTGATCGGCGCCCCGGCATGCTGAACAGCCTCAGAGAGCAGCCAGTAGTAGAAAATATTGCCGACCACCCCGAGCAGGACAGCCTGATACCAGTCCGAGGCGCGATAGTGTTTGAGCTCGCGCCACTGGACAATACCGATACCGCAGGAGAGCAAACCGAAAACCACATAGCGGACCGTCGCGATGACCGCGGGATCATAAGTGGGCAGAAGAAGCGGAGCAATATACACCCCGCCCCAGATCATGCAGGCGACTATGCCAAAAAAAACTCCTAACAGCATCAGACTTAATTTTCTGCTAGCACCCGACCAGACGGATAGCCAGCCCTCCTCGACTCGTTTCCTTGTACTTACTTTGCATGTCCCGGCCTGTTTCATACATGGCCTGAACGACCTGATCAAGGCTCACATAGTGTGAGCCGTCTCCACGCATGGACATGCGTGCCGCATTAATCGCCTTGACGGCCGCTATGGCGTTACGTTCAATGCACGGAATCTGCACCTGCCCTGCAACAGGGTCACAGGTGAGACCGAGATTATGTTCCATTCCGATCTCGGCAGCATTTTCAACCTGATCCGGGGTACCGCCCAGCACAGCAGTGAGACCGGCGGCGGCCATGGAACACGCCACGCCCACTTCCCCCTGACAGCCGACTTCGGCACCGGAGATGGAGGCATTATTTTTGAAAATCATGCCCACGGCACCGGCCGTGAGAAGAAACGTGCGCACATTGCTGAGTTTACACCCCGGCACATGTTTGAGGTAATACTCAATCACCGCCGGAATCACGCCTGCCGCCCCGTTGGTGGGGGCAGTCACCACACGCCCGCCAGAGGCATTCTCTTCAGCCACGGCAATCGCATAGGCATTGACCCAGTCAAGCACGACAAGCGGATCATCCCCCTGGCGAAGCAGAGCATTTTTCATTTTCTGAGCCCGGCGCATGATTTTCATCGGACCGGGCATCACACCGCTCTGACGGAACCCGCGTTCAAGACACTCACTCATCACCTGCCAGATACCGTCAAGCCGCGCATCAATCTCGTCATCGCTCAAACGCACGCGTTCATTGGCGCGGACAATCTCGGCAATACTCAGACCGGTCTGCCGGCACCAGGTCATCAGCTCGGTGCTGTTGTTAAACGGGTAAGGCTGCACAGGCGCATCCGCATCCGCAGGGACAATTTCGGGAACCTCAGGGGCGTACTCCTTTGCAGCGATGACAAATCCCCCGCCGATTGAATAGTAGCGACGGGTATAGAGCGGAATATCACGACGCAGCGCGGTGATTTCCATTGCATTGGTGTGGTACTGCGGCACATGGTCCGGACTGAAGCGGATATCCCACTCCGGATCAAAATCGACCTCCTTCCGGCCGGCGAGCGCAATTTTTTTCTTCTCGCGAACATGCCCGATAAGGTCGTTGACCGCGTCCGGATCCAGCGTTTCCGGGGTATACCCCATCAGCCCCAGCATGACAGCAATGTCAGTACCGTGTCCGCGCCCTGTGGCAGCAAGACTGCCCATGAGCTCCACCCGGACACTGCTCACTCCTTCAAGCAGCCCCTTTTCATGCAGCGTATCCACAAAAGCCCCGGCAGCCCGCAGTGGGCCGACTGTATGTGAGGAGGACGGGCCGATGCCGACACGAAACATGTCGAATACACAGATATCCATAATTATTTGACCAACATTGCTGTTACTCACAAAAACCGGAAGCTGCGGGCCTGTTCATGGTCCGTCCGCAGCACTCCGGTCTAACCTTTGACGGCCGTCACCCTGTCAGTGAGCGGATTCCGTCTGATTCAGTGTTCCCTGAGCCTCGCTTCTGGTGGCTCTGGCGTTATTGAACTGAATGTTATACAGGCTCGCATAGGCGCCGCCCTTTGCCAGCAGCGTCTCATGGTTGCCCTCTTCAACCACCTCACCCTCTTTCATCACGAGAATGCGGTCAGCATGCTCGATTGTCGAAAGACGGTGCGCCACAACAAATGTTGTCCGCCCCTGCATAAGCCGGTTGATCGACTCCTGAATGTGTTTTTCACTTTCCGTATCAAGCGCACTCGTTGCCTCGTCAAGAAGCAGTACAGGGGCGTTTTTCAAAATAGCACGTGCGATTGAAATGCGCTGACGCTGACCGCCGGAAAGTTGTGAACCTTCGGCACCGACTCTGGTTTCAAGCCCGTCAGGCAGAGAACGGATAAAGTCTCCGAGTGCAGCCGCTTCGGCCGCCTGTTCAATGGCTTCACGCGAGACGCGGTCGGCACAGCCGTAAGCAATATTGCCGGCAATCGTGTCATCAAAGATGACCACCTCCTGGCTTACCAGTGCCATCTGAGCACGAAGACTTCTGAGTGTCATCTCGCTCTGGGCGACGCCGTCAAAATAAATATCACCCCGGGTCGGCACAAGAAAACGCGGAAGCATATTGATAATTGTGGATTTTCCGGAACCGGAGGTCCCCACAAGGGCGATCACCTCACCGGGCTTCACGTCGATGGAAAAGTCTTTGATTGCCCACTTCTCTGAGCTCGGATAGCGGTAGCCCACATGATCAAAACGGATGGCTCCCTTGTAGCCGGTCAGCTCTTTATCTCCCGGATCCTTCTCGGGTTCGATATCGAGCATGCCGAAAAGGCTCTCGGAAGCGGCCGTCATTGCCGCCGTCGTCCCGTTGAGGCCGGAGAGATGGCGGATCGGCGCCATCAGAAGCAGCAGTGCGGAGAGGAAGGTGGTGAACTCACCGATCGTGATTTCGCCACGCTGCGCCTGCAGCAGTGCAAACACGATCACCACCGAGACACCGGTCATAGAGATGAGCTGTGTGAGCGGTGTACCGGCGGCATTTACCTTTGCCGCCTTCAGGTTCAGAGAGGCAAGCTCACTGTTGACCTGAGAGAAACGGTTGTTTTCGAAGGCTTTTGCGTCATAGATTTTCACAACCCTCGAGCCGTGATAAGCCTCCTGAATCACCGTTATCAGAGAGCCGAAGTAGGTCTGCGTTTTTTTCGTAATCGCCTTGATGCGCTTGTTGACCCAGCGCAGAACCAGCGCCAGCAAAGGCGCAATGACAAAGGTCACCAGTGTCAGAAGCCAGTTGTGATAAATCAGCACACAAATCAGGCAGACAATCTGGATGCAGTCACGGATAATCGTGGTCATCACACTGGCGGCGCCGCCAAGTGCCACAGAGGCCTCATTAATAAACTTCGCCTGCACGCTGCCGCAGCGGTTTTCCTGAAACGACCAGTCACCCCAGTTGAGCACGCGTGAGAACATCTCCATACGGATGCTGCGAAGAACAGACTGCGAGACTTTGGCCAGCCAGTAGGAACTCAGAAACTGCGATCCCCCGTAGAGCACCGAAATACCGATGAGCGCAAGCGGAGCCCAGTAGACGACCGCAGGGTTCTTGTCATAAAACCCCATATCAGTCAGCTTCCCGAGCATCATGGCTATGAGCGAGGATGCCCCGCCGCTCGCCACCATCGCCAGAGCAGCAAGGATCAGATAGTGCTTGTAGGGAGGCAGATACCGGAACAGGCGCATGAGCGCCGGATTGTCAACAAAGGGCAGTTTGAGCATAAATTCTTGAGTAGGTTCAGGCCTGTGAAAATCAGGTCTCTCATCATACAAGGTTTATGGCGTTTTGTAGTGTCCTCCCAGCCTGATTCACACCGCTGCAGCTCCCTGTTGGTAACCATCTGTACAGGCCGGCTATGCGCTACAATATGGCCTACCTGTTTGCTTTACTCCTGTGGAGTCTCCATGTCTACGATTCTTTGCCGTCTTCCCAATCACGTTGGTGACTGTTGTATGACCCTGCCTGCTTTGCGTCTGCTCGAAGCGAGCGGGTTTACGCCAATGCTTGCGGGCAAGCGCTGGGCTGAGGATCTGATGAGCGGGATGGGCTGGCGCTTTGACCCGATTGAAGGACATGTCACAGAAGACCTCACACGCATCCGTTATCTGAGCCAGCACGTGGGTCCCGATCCCCGCGGTCTGCTCTTTCCGAACTCCTTCAGCTCCGCGCTGCTTTTCAGCGTGGGCCGTCTCAAAAGCACGGGGCTTGCCACTGACGGGCGCCGCTTCCTGCTCGAGCATGCCATCCCTGAGCCGGGTCCCATGCATGAGGTCGAACGTTTCTTTTACCTTGCTCATGAAGCGATCAAAGCCTGGGGCGGCACACCTGCCTGGGATAAGGTTCCCGAAGAGCTGGGACTGAAAGTGCTTGCTCGCCATGAGGCTGCTGCTCGCAATCTCTCCAACGAACACAATCTGCCGGCGAAATTTGCCCTTCTTGCCCCGGTCGCCCGCGGTATGCACCACGGTCAGGTTAAAGCCTGGGCGCATTTCAATGAGTTGTGCAAACCTCTGCGTGACCTCGGCGTGGAGCCGATTGTCTTCCCCTCGCAGCATGAGGTTGACGAAGCCAGAGCCGCCTGTCCTGATGCACGCATCCTCACCCCGACCACACTCGGCAACTATGCCGCACTGGCACGCCAGGCTGCGATCGTGATTGCCAACGACTCCGGCGTGAGCCATCTTGCGGCAGCCGTCGGCGCAAAGCAGATCACGCTTATCGGTGTAACCGATATCGACCGTACCCGTCCCTGGAATCCGAAGGCTGTTGTCCTCGGGGATGCCAAAAAAGGCTGGCCCAGCGTCGAAGAGGTCGTCAGCACCATGCAGGGCATGCTGGCCTGATTCCGTTTTTTTTCTGAACAAACGGCCTCAGAGAATCTCTGAGGCCGTTTGCTTTCACACTTAAGCGCAATGCGCGCCGTTACTTATCCAGACCGTTGACCTTTCTTGCAAAGCCGCTGAAAACCTGAAACGCGAGCGGCAGACTCTGCTCATCCTGAATATCAAATGTCGGACGGTGATGTCCGGGATGGTTGCAGCCATACAGAATAAAGGCTGCCTGTCCGCCATGCTGAATCACGCGGCGGATAAAGAGTGCACAGTCCTCTGAACCGGAGGGCACATGCACACGCGGAATCGCCGTAGCACCATCAATTTCATGCATGACCTCTTCTACAACGTCATACAGCTCAGGGCTTTGCACCAGGGTTGTGCTTTCTCCGGCAATGGTAATTTCAGACTGCACACGGTAGGCCTTGTCAACACCGGCAAAAATGTCATAAACGTAGTCACGCATGTAAGCGTTCACCTCTTCGGTATCCCCGCGGACCTCCATCTGCAGTCTGGCCTGAGCAGGAATCACATTGCGCCCTTC
Source organism: uncultured Sutterella sp. (assembly GCA_905194315.1). Classification (GTDB taxonomy): domain Bacteria; phylum Pseudomonadota; class Gammaproteobacteria; order Burkholderiales; family Burkholderiaceae_F; genus Sutterella. The sequence continues at coordinate 64,224 of CAJJRX010000006.1, forward strand.
ACCGGCATGCAGCGTTCCAACCGAAACACGAGTGGGACCTTCACCGTGACGGGGAATGCCCTGAAGCATCAGGCAGGCACTCGCAGCAGCCATCAGCGCACTGTGTCCGAGCTGGGGAGCGTTGCCCGCATGAGCAGGCGTACCCTTGATGGTCACGTCAAACTTGGTGGAGGCAAGAAAGCCGCCGTCCATAACACCGATCTGTCCAAGGGTTGCACAACCGCCGACATGACCGCCGAGGAAATAGTCCACATCATCGACAAGGCCGGAGCCCACCATCGCGCGGGCTCCACGCACCCCTTCTTCGGCAGGTTGAAAGATCAGCTTGAAACGTCCGCAGAGTTCATCCTTGTGTTCAACCAGCCAGCGGGCAAGCACAAGTCCGACAGCCGTATGAGCGTCATGACCGCAGCCGTGCATCAGTCCTTCCCGCTCCGAGGCAAAGCCCAGTCTGGCGGGCGGGTGGCTCGGGTCAGAGGATTCCTGAACCAGCACACAGTCCATATCAGAGCGGAAGGCCGTCACCGGCCCCGGACGGCCGGTGTCAAGAATCGCCACCGCCCCGGTGTATCCGCCGGTTTCATCAATAAAGGATTGAGGCACACCATGAGCAAGAGCCCGTTTGATGGCAGCCTCCACCAGATCAGGATCACGTCCCAGGACATCGTCAGTATTGATATTGGCCTTGCCTACCGTTACCGGCAGACCGAGCCCGCGAAGATACTTTACAACCAGCCACGTGGTTTCAAATTCAGTCCATCCCTCTTCCGGGCGACGGTGAATTTGACGACGAAGACTTACCAGCTCATCAACATATTGCTTTTGCATAGCTTCTCCAAACGTTGATTCAATAAAATGTTTTTCCTTTCAGCTCTTTTTCCTGAGCGCCAAAAACCAGCCGGCGCATAAGAGTCCCAGAACACAGATCCCCATACAGATCTGATACGCAGTGTCATAGTGCTGCCCTGCTCCGATTGAACGGATGATCATCGGACCGAAAAAACCGCCTATCGAGTAGGAAAACGCCATGACAGAGAAATTCACACTGTTGTGTTTCGAGCCGAACTCATCAGCAACGAGTCCGGGATAAATACCAAAAGCGGATCCGAAACACAGTCCGACGCCGGCCAGACCGATAAAAAACTGCGTTACATCACCTTTTTCTGCGCTGTAGAGCAACGCCAGGGCAGCCATCGCTACAAGCAGCATTGCAGTGAGCGTCTGCATCCGCCCGAATCTGTCGGAAAGGACGCCGGAAAGAAACCGACCGCCGGTATTAGCCAGAGACAGCGTGGACACACACAGTGCAATCAGCGTACTGCCGATACCGATCTGATTTTTCGCAATACCGGAAATATTGGAGAGCAGCATCAGTCCCATGGTAGCCACAATGGCAAACATAAAAAACAGCGGATAAAAGCGGTGCGACTTCACCATCCCCAGCCAGTTGCAGTTGACGTCATGCCTGGTCGTCTCTGCCGTCTGCCTCGGTGCAAAAATCTGCGAAAAACCATCGGGGCATTTAACAAGAGGTAACGCAGAGCAGACGACAACAGAGCCGAGCAGCACACCAAACACATTAAGCGTGCTGACAATACCAACCGTATCTATCAGTGCATTGGCAAGAAAAGGAAGAAGCGCACCGCCGATACCCAGACAGGCGGTCACTGTCCCGCCGGCAAACCCGCGCTTATCAGGGAAAAATTTCACGGCCGAATTGATTGTGCAGCCGTTGACCAGACCGGTTCCGGCGCCGGCAAGAATACCGTAACTCCAGTAAAGAGCAGACACTGATGTTGCGAGTGCACTCAGAAAATAACCGGCGGCGAGACACAGACCGCCAACCATAATGATCAGCCTCGGACCGAACCGGTCATTGATGAAACCTCCGGTCAGCATGAGCAGAGGTGTAACCCCGGTCGCCAGACCGAACACAGACCCGAGCGTGGCAACCGTTACCTCTTGTGCCGGGTTGAGTGTGCTCAGATAAGCAGCCAGAGGGCCGGAGAACACACTCCAGATGTAGATTGCGCCTGTAAAAAAGTTAATCAGGCAAAACAACCCCAGATACAGCCATCGTTTTTTTAATAGAGGTGAACAGTTACTCATGACATTTACTGGTTTTAGTTGAAACTGATGAAATTATATTTTCCTTAATCATATTTTCAAATATCAGATAAACCAGTAATTATTCATTAAATATATGATATCCGATATCGGATATCCGATATAAATTCTGTGGAAACTCCCTGATTGTATTTTTTAATCAAACCCCTAGAATTTATGGTGTTCAAGCACCCCATTACCTCCAGGTAAAGGAATAACACCATGTCATTTCCTCTCATTTTTTCAACAATTGTGGTTATTGCCACAATTTACGCATTAATTAAAAGATATGAAGCCAGACTTGTTTTATTGGCCTCCGGCTTCATAATGGCAATTACCTCTTTACAACCAATGGTTGCTTTTCAGCAATTTGATAAATCCATGACCAACGGATCACTGATTATTGCGATCTGTTCAGCTATGGGGTTTGCCGCTGCAGTTTCTCTGACCAAGTGTGATGTGCATCTGGTCGCTCTGCTGACCCGTCCTCTGAAAAGTCTTGGGGTGATGCTCCTGCCCGCATGCATGCTCGTCACCAGTTTCTGCTCAATTGCCATTCCTTCCACCGCAGGACTTTGTGCCGCCGTTGGCCCCTCTATGATTCCTATCCTGATCCGTGCCGGCTTCAAACCAGTCATTGCTGCAACAGCCATTGTGGCCTCGACAACCCCGGCACTTTTCAACCCGGGCGTTTCTCACAATGTGTTTATTGCCAAGCTGGCCAATATCGAAATCATGGATCTGATCGGTCGTGTGGGACCTGCGATTCTGTGTTTCAGTCTGGCCACCATCGTCGGTATTACGCTGATGTGCTTCCTCTTCAAGGACTACAAGAAGCCTGATCCGAATGTCACAAATACTCCGGCGGCTCAGCAGCTCGCCAACAATTTACCCGAGAAAGCCAATGTGCTCTATGCACTTGCTCCTCTCGTGCCCATCATGATCCTTCTTGCTGTGTCTCTGTGGACCACTCTCAAGATGAGTGTCGCCACTGCCATGATTATCGGTACGGTTTATGCCATTGTGGTAACCCGCACCAACCCGGCAAAAGTGACAAAGGACTTCTTCAACGGGATGGGTAAAGGGTATGCCGACATTCTCGGGATCATCATTGCAGCCGGCGTTTTTGCTGCCGGTCTTAAAGCCGCAGGCGTCGTTGACCTTCTCGTCTCCACATTGACTTCGGCCAATGAACTGGCACGCGCAGGCGGGGCATTCGGTCCCTATCTCATGGGACTGCTGACCGGTTCCGGAGACGCCGCTGCATTCGCATTTAACGAAGCCGTCACACCGCACGCTGCTCAGTTCGGCATGACCATTCCGTCACTGGGCTATCTGGCAGTGGTGTCAGGTGCCTTCGGCCGTCTGAGCTCGCCTCTTGCCGGAGGTCTCATCCTGGTTGCCGGTATTGCCGGTGTCAACCCTCTGGAAATTGTCAAACGCACCATCCCTGTCATGCTCGTGATGCTGCTTGGCGCTTATTTCTTCCTCTAAACCCCAACCCCTTACTGGAGAACTCAACATGTTTGCTCAACGTACCCTCCCGATTGCGGTTTTTGCCGCACTCGCGGCAGTGACCGCAACAGCACAGGCCGCTGATGTCACCCTCTACGGCCGTGTCGACACCGGTCTTGCTTATCAGAACTTTTTCGGCGATTCCGATAAAAGTGACTCCTATGCGCTCGACTCCGGTCTGAACACCGCTTCACGTGTCGGCATTCAGGGCAAAGAACAGATCAACCCGGACTGGACCGTAGGCTTCCGTCTGGAAAGCCGCTTCGGCTCGGATACCGGTGAACTCAAAGGCAACCGTCTGTTTGAAGGCGGTGCCCAGCTGAGCATCAGCAACAAGCAGCTCGGCGAACTCGCAGCCGGCCGTATTGCCGGTATCAATTCCGGCTCCGGGATGTACGACCTGCAGTTCTATATGGATGCTTTTGGCGGCGGTACGTTCGGCACGGCTGTAGCCCCGGTGAAATCCTCCCGTATGGACAATATGATCACATACCGCTCTCCCATGATGTCCGGCCTTCAGCTGACACTGCAGCATGCTCTCAAGCTTGATGCAGTCAGCGACAAGGACAAGGGCGAGGAAGGTAAATCCAGCGCCAACCGGTACTGGTCCACAGGACTGCGCTATAACACCGGCGGTCTCAATCTTGTTGCAGTCTATGAGGGAACCACCTGGGGTAAGGAAAGCAGCATCGGCGCTGAAAAAGACCGTCAGGTTATCACTCTCGGCGGCAGCTACCGTGTGGACGATATTCAGTTCTATCTGCAGACCCAGTACTTTAACGGGGTTGAAAAAATTGACGCCATGGGAACCAACGACCGTAAAACCAACCTCAAAGGGTATGGCATCTACGCAGGTACTCAGGTCTGGTTCGGTCTGTCCTCCTGGCAGACCATGGTCTACTGGCGAGACTACAAGCAGAACAACCCTGCCACAGACGTGAGTTATGACGGTCAGTCTATCGGCATCGCTACCAAGTATCTCTACCGTCCCTCCAAGACAGTTGATATTTACATCGGTGGCGCCTACTCGCAGTGGGATCGCGTGAAGGCTGATCAGACGCTCACTGATAAGAGCTTCAATGTAATCACCGGTATCACCAAGTACTTCTGAGTCTTTTGACTGAAGCATAGAGAGGGCGCACGCCCTCTCTGTTTTTTTACCGATACTCGGAAAAACCGCCTGAGGCTTCTACGGCTGGCATTAATTTCTGAAACTCTGCCGCGGGCTTTGCAGCCCCGGCAGAGTGAGCGCTCTTAAGACACCTTGTAGTGGTAGCGGTCAGTGAGAGACCACTGACGGTGATATTCCACAGGCTTATTGTGATAGGTATAGGCAACGCGAAGCGCCTGCATAACCGGCAGCGGAGTCGGCAGGTTAAAACGCTCGCAGATTTCCTGCGGCATCAGAATCGCCTTGAGTGTCTCCTCGCACCGGATCACTGTTACGCCACACTGGTTCTGGTAGAACGAGTACAGCATTTTTTCTTTGTGGTGGATGATGTTGTGCGCAGTCAGTTTGCCAAACAGAGACTCCAGTGCCCAAATCTCGTCATAGGTGATCAGACGCGCCTTTGAATTAAGCAGACGGATGGCATGAATTACCGGAGTGTTTACCGGCACCTGAAGCACACGGCTCACCTCTTCGTCAGAAGGAATCACTTCGAATGTCACCAGTTCCCGGGAGGATGGCAGCAGATCCTCCTGCTGAGGAAAATCCGGCATCAGATGGATATAGCGCTTGTAAAGCATATCCTCGTTGTTGCTGAAATCCGCAACAAACGTTCCCCGTCCCTGCTGCCGGATCAGCACACCTGAATCCACCAGCAGCTTCAGCGCACGGCGCATTGTTCCCTGACTGACCTGAAACTCCTCAGCGAGTTCAATTTCGTTCGGCAGCATCTCTCCGGTCTTCCACCGGCCGGCATGAATCTGAGCACTGACAGCGTTGCTGACCTGCTCGAAGAGCATTTCGCGCTTTGGTAACGCAAGGTAGTCAAGCGGCGGGTTGGGGTGAGCCATTTCCGTATCCTCACAGAAACACAATGGTCGTTTAAACAGTCTGGTGTACTCTATCTTAACAAGAGCCCAGTTTTTTTTTGCGTCTCAAACGCCTCTGCTGCCGGAGAGATCAATGTTTCTAATCAATTTCCCGGCAGTTTTGTCCGGTTCCGGAAAGCGCTCATGACCTCAGCGCCGTTTTATCTGTTCTTCCGGTTGAGCTCATCAAGTTTGATGTATTTGGCCATCGTGTAGTTTGCATACTGCTTGCAAAGCATCCACCCGAGACTTCCGTCAAGGAAACCACGTTTAAAGAAATACATCTTGATGAACGCCACCATCGGGCGAACAAACACATCAAAGCCCAGACTGCTTTTACGCCCCTCACCGAAGTATTTTTCCGCGGCCAGTCTCGAGTAAAAATTCATCTTCGACTCATAGTGAGCCCAGTCACGATACGTGAAGTGCAGCATTTCCTCTTTGAGACGGCTTTCCGGAACGCTTACACAGATCTTCGGATGCACGCGTCCTTCCACATGCGATCCTTTCTGCGGCAGCAGGCGCAGAACCCAGTCAGGCGAGAGCGGGCCATGGCTGACCCTTTTTCCTGCAAAATGGTTAATGCGCTTTGTCCAGTATGCGGTATCAGGAGCAGTGCGAACCTTCTGCGCAATCTCACCGGCAAGTGCTTCGGTGCAGCGCTCATCGGCATCAATGAGAAAAACCCACTCCTCCCTGCACTGTTCGATCCCGTAGGTCTGCTGCTGTCCCCAGTCCCCGTCAAGCGCATGGCGGAAAACACGGGCAATATGCCCCACGGGGCTTGCCTTGATGCGCTCGACCATATCATCGGTACTGAAATCGTCAACGATCACGAAATCCGTAGCAAACGCCGCGCAGCTCATCATGCAGTCAACGATGTTTTCTGCCTCGTTACGGGCAATAATCATTACAGAGCAACCCATAGCTCATCAACCTTCTGTTTTTAGTGTTCCAGCATTTCGCCCGCAAGAGCGCGCGTCTTGTCCGTAATCGATGCACCCGCCAGCATACGGGCGATCTCCTCAACGCGCTCCGGACCATGAAGAACGCGCAGCTGGCTGACCGTGGTCTTGCCAGTGTAGTGTTTTTCCACCCGCCAGTGATTGTTCCCGCAGGCGGCCACCTGAGGCAGGTGCGTCACACAGAGCACCTGACGGTCAGTACCCAGACGCTTGAGCAGTCTGCCCACAACCTCAGCAACCGCGCCCCCAATCCCGCTGTCGACTTCGTCGAAAATAAGCGTCGGTACGGGGGCAACCTGCGCAGTAATGACGGAAATTGCAAGACTGATACGGGCGAGCTCCCCGCCGGAGGCGACCTTGATCAGAGGGCGGGTCTGCACGCCGGCGTGGCCGGCAATCAGGAACTCACACCGCTCACTGCCGAGTTCACTCGGATCCGTGGGGGTGAGAGCAACTTCAAAACGCGCCCCCTGCATGGCAAGCGTCTGCATCTGCTCGGTCACTTCCCGCCCGAGGCGTTCCGCAACAGCAGCCCGGGCCTCAGTCAGAGCCTTTGCGTCCCGCTCATAAACCGCCTTCAGCGCGGCAACCTCTTTTCTGAGTGCCGCCTCATCGAGCGTCTGCGTGAGTTCCCTGAGTTCCGCTTTGGACTCGCTGAGCAGTGTAACCAGCCCTTCCGGGTCTGTTCTGAACTTGCGCGAGAGATCATAGTACTGGCTCACACGCCGGTCAATTTCAGCGTAAGCCTCCTCATCCCACTCATTGCGGTCAAGATAGCGGGAGACATCATGAGCCGTCTCTTCGACGAGCTCAATGGCACTCGAAAGGGTTTGCGTTATATCAGCTAGCTTGTCATCGTAGCGTGAGAGCGAGGAGAGTCTGCCGTGCAGGCTTGAGAGCTGCATGGAAACGGCCTGATCTCCTTCAGTGAGAAGTTCAAGTGCATGCCCGAGACCTTCTGAGATCGACGCGGAATGAGCCATGCGGATATGCTGCGCATTAAGCTCCTCCCATTCGTCGGCAACCGGAGAGAGCTGCTCTAGATCATCGATAATCCAGCGCAGTCTTTCGACCTTCTCTGCGGTACGCTCCGCGTTGGTGGTGAGTTCCTCGAGCCGTTTTGCGGCACTCTGCCAGGCACTGAAGCTTTCCTTGACTGCTTTGAGCAAATCGGCATGAGAGCCGTGGTCGTCAAGGAGCTTCAACTGAAAAAGCGGGCGCAGCAGTGACTGATGTGCATGCTGTCCGTGAATATCGATCAGCATCTCGCCAAGAGTGCGCAGCTGTGTGACCGTGACGGCAATCCCGTTGACCCAGGCCTTGGTTCTGCCCTTTGCATCGACCGTGCGTCGCAGCAGCAGGGCGCCGCCATCCTCGAGCTGATTCTCCGTGAGCCACGCGGTAATCTGCGGCGTAGGCGAAAATTCGCCGATAATCTGAGCCCGCTCGCAGCCTTCTCTCACCACGGTTTCGTCCGCACGCCCGCCCATCAGGATTTCGAGTGCGTCAATCAGAATCGATTTTCCTGCACCGGTCTCCCCCGTTAATACGGTAAAACCCCGACGCACGTCGAGGTTCAGGGCTTCAACAATCACAAAATCATGCAAACTCAGGCTCAACAACATGACGGAAGTCTCCACGGGGACCGACCGGAGCGGTCCCTCAGACACAACAACACTAGCGGTTGGGCTGCACGGGTTTTACGTCTTCACTGGGCATGAAATTCCACTTCAGTTTCTGACGCAGCAGCTCATAGTAATCGTACGAACGCGGGTGCAGGAGCACCAGTTTCTTATCACTGTAGCAGATGCTCAGCCTGTCGCCGACCTGAACATCAAAAAATTCCTGCATATCGTAGTAGGCAACGGCGTCGCGGATCTTGATCACCTCGATTTCAACGATCACGTCCGAGGGCAGCACAATCGGCCGCGAAGAGAGCGTGTGTGCCGCAACCGGCACAAGGCACAGACCGGCCAGTCCAGGATGCATGATCGGACCGCCGGCTGCGAGATTGTAGGCAGTCGACCCGGTGGCACTCGAGCAGATAATACCGTCGGCGAACTGACTCGACATCTGACGTCCGTTGACGTAGATGACAAATTCGACCATACCGCCGGCCCGTCCGTGCGTAATGCCAATATCGTTAACGGCAACATTACTGGCCACGACACGGTTGTCACGGACAATATCCGCACAGAGGAAACGGCGTTCATCACGGGAGCATTCCCCGCGAAGCACTTTCGGGATCTCCTCCTGCATCTCGTCGATAACAATATCTGTGATGAAACCGAGACGTCCGGCATTCACACCGATAATCGGTGTGGAACTGCCGGCCATATGGCGCGCGACACCGAGCAGGGAGCCGTCACCACCGAGCACAACAGCAAGATCGGCACGCTTCCCGAGTTCGGGGCGGCTGTAATAAGGCCAGCGGCACTCTTTGCCGAGCAGTCGCGCGCTGTTTTCACACAGCAGCACCTCGCAGCCTTCCGTTTCAAGAATCGCAATCAGGCTCTTCAGGGGACGGGAGTCGGTTTCGGAGGGTTTTACCAGGACGGCAACTGTTTTAAAGAGGTTAGCCATTAAGTCGTTCGCCAAAAAAAGAGGAGTCTGAAAAGTGTCCGCCGGCGTGCTGCGGCAGGCTCTCGCACCTGGAGTGTCTGCCGCACCGGTGAACCGGGAGCCTGTATCAGGCTTCGATCATCGCCGCACCCATGGCATGGAAGCCGGCATCGACGTAAATCACATCACCGGTAATACCGCTGGCAAGATCCGACAGGAGGAAGGCACAGGTGTTGCCCACTTCCTCAATCGTCACCGTGCGGCCGAGCGGTGAGGCCTGCTCCATCACACCGAGCAGCTTGCTGAAATCCTTGATGCCGGAAGCGGCAAGCGTGCGGATCGGACCGGAGGAAACCGCGTTGGCGCGGATGCCTTCCTTGCCGAGGCTCGAGGCAAGATAACGGGTGCCGGCTTCAAGGGCGGCTTTGGCAATGCCCATCGTGTTGTAGTTCGGCACAACGCGTTCGCTGCCGAGATACGTGAGCGTGAGCACGGAACCGGCGCGCCCCTGCATCATGGGCAGGAAAGCCTTGGAAATCGCAGGGAAGGAGTATGCGGAAATATCAAGCGCAGTCTTGAATGCTTCGCGCGAGAGACCTTCAAGGAAGTCTCCGGCAATTGCCTCACGAGGCGCAAAACCGATGGAGTGGACGAGACCGTCAAGGCCGTCCCACTTTTCGCCGAGCGCTCTGACGGCGGCGTCGATCTGCTCGTCACTGCCGACGTCCATCGGCAGCACAATGTCGCTGTTGAATTCTTTAGCCAGATTGATCACACGTTCGGCGTGATTGTCAGTGGCATAGGTAAAGGCAAGTTCAGCGCCTTCACGATGACAGGCCTTGGCAATGCCGTAAGCAATGGAACGGTTGGAGATCACGCCCGTGATCAGAATCTTCTTACCAGCTAGGAAACCCATGTTTTCTCTCAGTAATTGAAATTAAAAAATTCGCTTATTCCCGATGCTGCACCGCCGCTTTGCTTACAGCAGAGTGCGCCGCATGCTCAGGTCCGTGCGGGGACTGCACTGAGCATACACCAGCATTACAGCAAAAAGGAGGGGTTCATCTGTCAGGATGACCCGCACCTCCTTGTGTTCACAGCTCTATTTTAAGGGATCTTCAGCTCCTGACCGACACTGATGCGGTTGGATCTGAGAGCGTTCACCCGCTTGAGCTGACGGATTGTGGTTCCGTGGCGCTGAGCGATCACGCCGAGCGTATCGCCGGAACGCACCCGGTAAGTGCCGGAGGTCTGACCGCCAGAGCTCGCCGCACTGCTACCGGCACTGCCGCTGGGAATGCTGAGCACCTCACCGGCACGAAGCCTCGTGCTTCGGCCTTTACCGTTAGCCTGCTGAATAGCGGAAACGCTCACCCCGTAATGACGGGCGATACTCTGCAGATTTTCGCCCCTGCGGACGCGATGCTGCCGGCCTGCCCCATCGTCGGCACTGGAGGGTGCCGACTTGCTCTTTTCAGATCGGGAGGTGCTCGCCGGAGCACGGGTTTCCTGTGTGTTCGGAATTTCAAGCCGCTGACCCACACGCAGGTGCGCGCTGCTCAGACGGTTTGCACGCTGAATCTGGCTGACCGAAGCGCCGGTCTGACGCGAAATCTCCATGAGCGTGTCACCGCGCTTGACAACATAGAACTTCGGCACCTCAATCGGCTCGCCACTATCGGGAATACGGATACGCTGACCGGCCTGAATGCGCGAGGAAATCTTCGGATTGGCCTCACGCAGATCCGCGAGCGAAATGTTGTAGTGCGCCGCTATGGAATAAAGCGATTCGCCGTTACGCACGCTGTGCAGTCTGACTTTGCCGCTCGAGGCAGGTCGGGGGCTGCTTTGCACAGAAGCGGTCTGAATCGGCGTACGCTGCACATTCGGCACCGTCAGCACCAGGCGCTGACCGCGGCGCAGACGGCTGCTGCGCAGACGGTTGGTTCGGATGATCGATTTGGTGCTGATGCGCCAGCGCGAAGCAATACTGCTGAGCGTATCGCCGCGTCGCACACGGTATGTGACACGACGCCAGGTGGTGGCAGGTGTGAGCTGAAGACGTGCATCCGCCGCGGCAATCGTAATGTCGCTCTGGTCCTCTCCGGCCCGGACAAGCAGCGTCGAGTTCGCTGCCACACGGCGACCGTTCGGAATGGCATTGACCTGACGGATTTCCGCCTCGGTCATCCCGGTTTTCTGAGCCACAGAGGCCAGCGTATCTCCGGGCTGCGTAACATAGGTCGCCCAGTTCGAGAGACGCTGACCGCTGTCCATCCAGCTCGCCAGATTGTCGATAAAGCTGTCAACCTTGTCCGCCGGCAGGTGCATCAGATTGTCATGGGCCGCAACAATCACCGGCAGTTTGAAGCTCGGATTCAGGGCACGGAAATCAGACACCTTCATATGCGCGAGCTCGGCTGCGACATCGGTATCAATATCGCGCACCTTGGTAATCGTCACAAAATACGGTTCGTTACCCACATCAGGCAGCGTGACGCCGTATTTTTTCGGATCCGATACAATGCGCTTGATGGCCTCAAGCTTGGGCACATAGTTGGCTGTCTCATTGGGCATTCTCAGATGCAGATAGTCTGTCGCCTGTCCGCGTGCCTGAGCGCGTTTGATGGCACGCTGCACACTGCCTTCACCCCAGTTGTAGGCAGCCAGTGCGAGATGCCAGTCATTGAACAGTCCGTAGAGGTACTGAAAGTAGTCAAGCGCTGCGCGGGTGCTCTCCAGAATATCCTGGCGCTCATCGCGCCAGCGGTTCTGCGCGAGATTGTAGGTTTTGCCTGTGGCCGGCATGAACTGCCAAAGACCTGATGCCTTTGCCTTGGAAAGTGCTTCCGGCTGGAAGGCGCTTTCGACAAAGGGCAGCAGCGCAAGCTCGGTCGGAAGGCCGCGAGCCTCCACATCTTCGATCACCTGGTAGAGATAACGTCCGGATCGGTTGAACATGCGGTTGAGATAGTCCGCATGATCCTGAGCATAAAATTTCACCCATCGGTCAACACGCGGGGAATCAAGCTGAGGCATCTGATAGCCGCTTCGTATGCGTTCCCAGACGTCAGCAGGAATGCTGTCCGAGGACGACCCCGATGGGTCTCCGAAGAAGGAGCCCACTCTTGAGCCGTCAGAGGAAAACAGGCTGCCGTCCGTACTTTCGGCATGCGCCGAGGCAATGAACGGACCCGGAAACTGGGATTGTGACAGCCACAACCCGAGACAAAGTAAGGGAATGACGCAGACTTTTTTCATGCCAAGATCGAAGTTAGTTTAGACTGCTAGGGTGAAGAGACTCATTTGCCTCATTTTATAAGGCAAACGGGTTAGTCATTCTAATTTCTTTGTAAATCAGTCTGACCGACGGGATAACTATTTATTGTACTCATCGGTTGCTGTTTGTTTGCTATTTATGTCAAGTCCCTTGTCTTTCAGCCGATTTCTTGCTTCTCCGCCGGGACAGCAGCTCTCGCAGTGGGAAGCTGAGCACTATGCGCTCGAAACACAAGGCGCCTTCGGAACGGACGCTCTTCAGGTGGGGCTTCCGGATCTGGACTGCCTTGCGCAGTGCAGTATTCCGCGGCACTGGATGTGCACCTCAAGCGAGAAACATGCCATGAATGTCGGGGAGGGGCGCCTGCCGGTTGTCGCCTCGCCCGCTCAGCTGCCGTTCGGCGGTGAAAGCTTCGAACTTGTCTGTCTGCCGCACACCCTTGACAAAACACGGGAACCGCAGCAGGTGCTGCGGGAGGCTGCCCGCGTACTCTGTCCCGAGGGGCGGCTCATCATCACCGTCTTCAATCCGATGAGCCTTTGGTGGTTCAGGCAGAAGATGGTCTCGCTCGGCGCCCGCGCCTATCTGCCCACTCAGGTCTCCCCTATTCATCCGCTGCGTCTCAAGGACTGGCTGGGGCTGCTCGGTTTTCAGATCGAGCGCGGCTACTGGGGTCACTACACCCCCTCCTGCTATACTCAGGCAGCGTTCTCACGCTGGAGCTGGCTCAACAAGGCCGGCGACAGATGGGCGCCGCACTGCGCCAACTTTTACATGCTCAGTGCCGTTAAACGTCTGCCCGGCATCAAACTTGTCGGGAAAATTGACGCTATCAAACGCGGGGCGGCCCAGCTCATCCAGAAGCCTTCACGCTGCCCGACACCATAGCTGCCAGACAATCTTTATGACAACAACTTCAACTCAGACAACACTTGACATCTGGACCGACGGCGCCTGCAAAGGCAATCCCGGCATCGGCGGCTGGGGAGCCTATCTTGTTTACGGGAAGCACCGCAGGGAGCTTTTCGGCGGCGAAAAGGAAACCACCAACAACCGTATGGAACTGACTGCGGTTATTGAAGCACTCAGCATTCTCAACCGGCGCTGCCGTATCCGTCTGCACGTCGACAGCAACTATGTCAAGGACGGCATGACCAAGTGGATTCAGAACTGGAAGAAAAACGGCTGGCGCACCAAAGGACGCGATCCGGTGAAAAATGCCGATCTCTGGCAGAAGCTTGACCGCCTCGTGAGCGAACACGATATCGAGTGGTTCTGGATCAAGGGGCACGCAGGCGATGAAGGCAATGAAAAAGCCGACGAGCTGGCCAATAAAGGCTGCATGTCCATGGGCTGGGTGCCGGAGAACGGTCAGCGAGGATAATCCCGCATTTATGGGATAGAGCAAAAAGCCATTTGCTTTTTGTATTTTTTTCCGTAAAATTAACAGTCTCTAAAGCGCGGTTAGCTCAGTGGTAGAGCACTGCCTTCACACGGCAGGGGTCACTGGTTCGAAACCAGTATCGCGCACCAGATTTTTTTAAAGTCGAAGAGCTCCGAGAAGCTGTTCGACTTTTCTTTTTTCTGCATCCCGCCTCTCCCGCACGGCGCTTTTTTCTGGCAACGCTGATCGCTTTGTTAGAATGTCACTGCCTTTTTCTCATTCCTCAGAACAGAAGTCGCCTTTTGCTATGCGATCCTTTTTCTCAAAATGTCTCAGATGGCTCTGGCCGCTGATCTGCCTCGGCACATGGATCGGTACCGGGTTCTACCGTCCCTCAACCGGCGCCGTGCTCATTACAACCGGTGTGTTTTTTGCACTCTGGGGTGCACTTGCGCTGCTCTCAAAGCGTCCGTATTTCGCCTTCAGCGCCTCCACGCTGATTCTTCTCTTTTTCACGCTTCTCAGTAAGCTCAAGGAGTTTTTCTGGAAGGAAAAGCTCTTTTTCACGGACTTTCAGATCTTTCTTGACCCGGCCAACACCGAAACCGTGATGCACTATCCCTGGGCGCTTGCGGGTTTTGTGATCGTCAGCCTTCTGCTGGTGCTGATCGCCGTTGCGGGTTTTCGCCACGCCCGGCGCTATCCCGGCACACCACTGCCCGCACTGCTGAGTCTTGTGCTCGGCGTCGGACTGTGCTTCTGGAGCGTGCACAGCTACCAGCCGACCTGGGTTGTGACGCTGCCCAAAGGGCAGAACGTTCCCACCAATGTCATCATGTCTGTGCGCATTACCTACCAGAATCCTGCAGACACCATCACTGCGGACGCCGGAGCTTTTCTTGCCGCACAGCAGCAGCTTGAACCCTCGGCTCTGCAGACCCGGGCTCAGAAACTTCCTCTGCCCGATATTGTGCTTTTGCTGCAGGAGTCAACATTCAACCCGGCTCTGGTCGGAGACGTCGCCTCCGGCATGCCTGAGCTTGGAATGTTTGCCCCGCGTGAGCGTCAGGCCGAAGGGCTGCTGCGTGTGCACACATACGGCGGCGGCACGTGGCGAAGCGAATTTGCCGCCCTGACCGGGCTGAGCTCGGACGACTTCGGGGTGCAGGCCGGTGCGATCTACTACAGTGCCGTCTTCCATCTGAATCAGGCCCTGTTTGCCGAACTCAACCGCCTCGGATACGAAACGTATGTGCTCACGCCGTTTAACCCGGCAAGCTACAACGCGCAAAGCGCCTATGAAGCCATGGGTGTGAAGCAGATCCGCCAGCCGCAGAACTACGGCTATCCCGCCCCCTTCAACAAGAACCTCTGGCATATCAGCACAGCCGATATGATGAAGTACACGCGCACACTTCTGGAAACCGAGCCCGGAGACAAACCCAAGGCGGTGTTTGTGCTCACCATGAGCGAACACGGGCCTTATGACACGCCGGCGGCTAATGCCCCTGCGCTAAAAAATCACCAGGGTGAGGCGCTCTCGAATCTGGCCAACTACACCGCCCGGCTTCTCGATTCGGACAAGGCCATTACGGATTTTGAGGACTGGGTGCGCTCGGATCCGGCCAGACGGCGCATGTTTGTCCGCTTCGGCGATCATCAGCCCGCCATCAGCTACAGCGACGGGTATCTGACAAACATCGAAAATCCGCTCTTTCTGACCAACTTCGCTCTGGTTGACTCCCAGCTCACAGCGCAGGAGCACTATCCCGTGACAGATATCGTCTATCTGCCGGGGATGATCGTGGAACGTCTTGCCGGTAAACCGTCGCCGTTTTTCCAGGCCAACATCGACGCCCGGCGCCTCATGAACGGCGCTTATGTGGATGCAGCGGACAAGAAACTGCTCGAGAGCTACCGCGCCTATATTTTCAAGGATCTGAAAGCGGCCGGCCGCTGACAGTCACACAGGGTGAGGAGGTCTTTTCCGGACCTCCTCACGCACATCAGAAGTACTGCACTTTAACCTACCGGCTCTGTTTTCTGTCAGAAAGAAGCAAACCGGGGATGCCGCGGTACCCGGCCTTTGCCTATACTTTTTCAATCGAACACTTTTCTGGAGAGAGCACTTATGTCAGAGATCGTCATTCCTGTTGAGGACATCATCCGCTGGCGTCGCCATATTCATCAGCACCCCGAACTGAGTTTCCACGAAACACAGACAACCGAATACATCATCCGTGAACTGCAGGAGATCGAAGGCGTGGAAATCACCCGTCCCTGCCCGACCGGACTGGTGGCACTCGTACACGGAACGGCCGGCGAAGGGCCGACCATCGCCCTGCGCTGTGACGTCGACGCGCTGCCGGTGCAGGAGGAAAATGATGTCGAGTTCAAGAGTGTTGTCCCCGGTGTGGCGCATCTGTGCGGGCACGACAATCACATGGCCATGGTCATGGGGGCTGTCAAGGTTCTGGCCGGTATGCGCCATGAACTCGCAGGCAGTGTGAAATTCATCTTTCAGGCCGCCGAAGAACTGCCTCCGGGCGGTGCGGCTGACCTGGTCAAAGCCGGCGTGCTTGACGGCGTCAGCGCCTGCTTTGGTGTGCATGTCTGGAATGACCCTGTCGGGTTCGTGCGTATTTTTGCCGATGAGCGTGTAAGCTCGGCCTGTGACAATGTTGAAATCCGTATTCAGGGCAAGGGCTCTCACGCCTCCATGCCGCATCAGTCCTCGGATCCGCTGCTGATCGGCTCGGAACTCGTTCAGGCACTGCACACGATTGTGTCTCGCAATGTGCCGCCGGGCACCTTTGCCGTCGTCTCCCCCACAGTGTTCCAGTGCGGCACCGTGCCCAACGTGATTGCCGATACGGCCACACTGTGGGTGAACTGCCGTTCGCGTGACGATGAAACCCGTCAGCTGCTGCGTGATCGCATCAACGAGATCACACGGGCCATTGCCGAATCGCACCATGCCAGTGTTGAACTCAACTGGGCCTACGGTTACGGCTCCATCAAACAGGATGCCGGTCTTGTGGAGCTGGTGAAAAACATTGCCCGCGAAACACTCGGCGAGGACAAGGTCGGCACGGGACACGCCTTCAGCGCCTCGGAAGACTTTGCCGAGTACAGTTATGTGGTGCCGAGCTGTTTCTTCACGCTCGGTGTCGGCACGGCCGAAGACGGTTATCCGTATGTGAACCACCACCCGAAATTCAATGTCGATGAACGCTGTCTTGAGCAAGGGACACGTCTCGAAGTGGCAATCGCACTGCACTACCTGCAGAAAAAATAATCCGGCCGCGCAGATACTCTGCTGAGAAAAGCGGGACGGTGCCATGAGGCAGCGTCCCGCTTTTGCTGTTTAAACCACCTCCTCGGGCCGGAGATTGCAGAGAGAAAAAACGCTCCTGAAAACACATGCCTTCAGGAGCGTTACAAACTCGCTCAGCGATCAGCCTTTCGGATCTACGTGTCCGCAGTCCTCGCAGATGCCGTAGAGCACGAGCGAATGATCCACGAGCTGGTATCCGTAGCGTTTGGCAACCGCAAGCTGCGCCCGTTCAATTTCCGGGTCAACAAACTCAACGACCTTGCCGCAGCCCACACACACGAGATGGTCATGGTGCGTACCCTCTTCGAGCTCATAGAGCGCACGGTCACCGTCAAAATGGTGACGCACGAGGATATTGGCCGCCTCAAACTGCTGCAGAACGCGGTACACCGTTGCCAGACCGATATCTTCACCCATCTGCACAAGCTCCCGGTAGACGTCTTCGGCAGAAAGATGACGGCGCTCACCACCTTCCTCAGAGCACTTCTGGAAAAGTTCAAGGATGCGCAGGCGCGGAGTAGTTGCTTTAAGACCGACACTCTTGAGTTCAGCCTCTTTTTTCGTATTAGTCGAGTCAGTCACGTCAGTGGCCTCATTGTTGGGAAGCGTCAGCAACCGGTACAGACCGGCTGCAGCGCCTCAAAAAGACATATACCGTCGGTGAGCGTGCGGGGAAGGACGTCAGCAGGCGTCAGCCGGCGGCGGGAGAACTCAAACCTCCACCCCGGCACGACTTCACAGCAGCGCCGCAGAGAGGAGAATCCTCAGCATATCTTTCAGATTTTAAAGACTTTCTCGGCAATTGTTAATACTCATTCTCAATTTTGAAGAAAAATTTAAGCAAACTCTTTGCAAGATGCTAATGGCGGCGCAGAAACTGTCCGCCTTTCCTATAATCAATAATTGTCATGGAAATCTCGCCGGCATTTTTTCCGGCCGATACATGCGGACGATGTGCAAGACTTGGATAGAATAGGATGCATCGCTTTTTCTGCGGCGCTCTTTTCTTGCGCGCCATGACAAAAGCCTCCGTCAGGCCTGTTCCATCCGCGGATGGAACACTCCGGTCTGGTAAAGATCAAGTACAGACAGTGTTGACTATGAAAAAAATTTTGATCGCCACCCTCAGTGTGGCCGCGATGAGTGTTTTGACCGGCTGCAGCAGCTTCAGTGAAGCCTGGGATAATCCCGAAAAGCTTGTTCCGGGTTTTCTGCAACCCTACCGTGCACCGGTGCATCAGGGCAACCTGATCACGGACGAAATGGTCAACCAGCTTGAAAAGGGCATGAGCCAGGGTCAGGTGCAGTTCCTTTTAGGCATTCCGCTTGTGCTTGACCAGTTCCATCCCAACCGCTGGGACTACGTCTACTACCTGCTGCCGACCAAGGGTGAACAGCAGCTGCGCCAGCTCACCATCTTCTTTGACAAGGAAGGGCGGGTCGATCACTGGACTTCAAGTGCAATGCCTGACGAAAAGACCGTGGATATGCTGATTCTCAACGGCAGCAAATCCTGATAACTTGTTGCGGCACCTCCCGCGCAGCCGTCAGGCGGGATGTGCCTGCCGCACACCGTCGGCAGCGGCCGCAAGGGTGATGCCGGCAAAGTAAACAGCGGAGAAGGATCTTTATGACAACACAGATGGAACGACTAAAAGCCTTAGTGGTTCAGCTTATTGCCCGGCTCGAGCATGAAAAAAGTGAAAACCGCCGTCTGGCCTCACAACTGAGCGCCCGGGAGGCGGAACTTGCACAGACGCGCCGCCGCCTCGAGGAGATGCGTTCCCGTGCGGAATCGATCGTAAAGTCCCTGAGTCATCAGAGCGCTGATTAAGGAGTAGAGTATGTCTGAACTCTGTTTATCCATTTCCGGCCGCCAGTACCGGCTCGCTGTCAGCACCGGTGAAGAGGATCTCATCACGCAGTGTGCCGCCGCTGTTGACAAGCAGATGAACCAGATCCGTGAAACAGGCAAGGTCATGAACAATGATCAGGTGGCCGCACTCACCGCGCTGGACTTTGCCTATGAAAGTGTGAAGGCGGAAACGGAAGCCAACCGCAAGATCGACGAGCTCACCGCCCGTGTGGCTGAACTCGAGGCTGCTCTGGCTGCGCGCCCCGAAGACGGTCCCGCGCCGCATGTGGCCACTTCAAGCGAGGCGGAACTCCTGCGCGAGATCGATGCTCTCTCGGAAATGTGTGAAAATGCCATCTTTTCCGACATGCAGAAGGGGAGCATTCTGTAGACTGCCATCGGGCGTATAAAAAATTCTCTCCCTCCTCGAGCGAAGTAGCCTAACGACTGCGGGAGTAATCTTTTTGGGGGAATTAAAAAAATTTCTTCCCTTTGAGGAAAAAAATCCGCTACAATGTATTCAAACCTGCAGCGGATAGCTTACGGGCTCCAAAGTTCCTAGAACCAATGCTATACCTATTAGGTTGGTGTACTCGGTAGCCGATAGTGTGTTGAACACGCGTTGTCCAACCCGTTCCGCGCCGGAGCCGACCGCCCTGAACTTCCGGTTCAGGTAACGTAGCCCCGCACCGTTGCAGGCATTCACATCGGGCAACCTTTCGCAAGATTGGTTGCCTTTTCTATTGTGGGAGCCTCTTATGGATAACACCGCCCTTATCGAATCGTTAATTCAAGGTGCGAAGCGGTTCTGGCTTATGAAATCCGAACCCGGTGAATGTTCGATTGACGATGCGCTTAACGCCCCCGATCAGACAGTCTCATGGTTCGGCATCCGTAACTACCAGGCCCGCAATTTCATGCGCGATGATATGAGCATCGGCGATGCCGTGCTTTTTTATCACTCCAGCTGCCCGCAGCCCGGCATTGTGGGTCTGGCCTGCATTGCCTCAGGTACCTACCCGGACGAACTGCAGTTTGATGACAAAAGTGAATACTTCGACGCCAAAAGCACGCCGGAAAAACCGCGCTGGCTCACAATCGACGTCCAAGCTCTCTTAAAATGTCCTGTGATCCCTATCAGTGCTCTGCGAGAGGAAGAAGCGCTCGCTGGCATGCGAATTCTGCAGAAAGGGAATCGTTTGTCTATTACACCCGTTACCCCTGAAGAATTCAGATTCATCACCGGCAAGTGGATGTAGTGGTTGGTTTTTCCAGTATCCAGTAACTCATTCAAATCCGAATCATGGACATAACCCTTATTCTCTCTCTGGCCACGCTCGGGATCTGTACCGGCTTTCTCGCCGGGCTTCTCGGCATCGGCGGCGGCATGGTGCTTACGCCGTTCCTGACGCTTATTCTCTCCGCCGCCGGCGGCATTCCTCCTGAGCATGTGGTCCACGTGGCTATCGCCACCTCGATGTCCACCATCATGTTCACCTCCATGAGCAGCATTACCGCTCATGCCAGACGCGGCGGTGTGCTCTGGCGCATCGCCTTTATGATTGCCCCGGGGATTCTGGTCGGCGGCATTATTGGTGCACAGATCACCGGTATGCTGCCCACTTTCTGGGTCGCGATCATCTTCACCTGCTTTGTCGGCTATTCAGCCACCAAGATGTTTTTCGGCTCACGCCAGACCAAAGTCGGTCAGCTTCCGGGCAACCTCGGTCTGTTCGGCGCCGGCGGTGTGATCGGTATCATCTCGGCGCTCGTGGGTGCAGGCGGCGGCTTTATCAGTGTGCCGTTTCTCACGTACTGCAACGTGAAAATCCATCAGGCTATCGGCACCTCTGCCGCGCTCGGATTCCCGATCGCCGTCTCCGGGACGATCGGCTACATCATCAGCGGCTGGAATGAGCCCGGGCTGCCGCAGTTCCCGATTATGCTCGGCTACATTCATCTGCCTGCGCTCGTCTGCGTTGCCGCCACGAGTATTTTCGGCGCGCCGTTCGGTGCTGCCATGGCTCACCGGCTCGATACGAAACGCCTGAAAAAAATCTTTGCCTGTCTGCTCTTTTCGCTCGCCGGCTATATGGCCTACAAGGCATTTCTGGCCTTCTAAAATGTCGACAAATAGTTGATTTTTTTCAACTATTTCAGGGCAAATAGAGGAAATACCCAAGCCCGCAAGAGCTAGACCAACAAACACGTTTATTTTCCGCCTGAGGTCTCCCCTCAGGCGGTTTTTTGTGCGTATAGTATGCCTCATCAGCACTGACAAATCCCCTCGATCAGATGCCGATGAACACAGAATTCCCATTACCGCCCTGTCAGAAGAGATGACAGAGCACCAGACAAAGTGAGACAAGATCATGTTGAAGAAAATCGCTTTTTCCGCCCTTTGTGCCGCCGCCCTCTTTACTGCCAGCGTTGGCGGTGCTGTCGCCAAAGATCTGAAAGTTGCTGTTAACGCCACTTTCCCGCCGTTTGAATTCGTCAACAGCCAGACCAAAGAGCTGACCGGTTTCGAAATGGATCTGATCAAAGCCATGGGTAAAAAAGCCGGCTATAACGTTGTGATGCAGAACATGGCTTTTGACGGCATTATCCCGGCCATTATCTCCGGCAACGTTGATGTCGGCGCCTCCGGCATCTCCATCACAGCCGAACGCCAGAAAAAAGTGCTCTTTACGGAACCGTTCTATGAATCCGGCCTGAGCATCCTGATCTCCAAAACCAATGCCGGCAAAATCAATAACTTTGCTGACCTGAAGGGCAAAACCATCGCTGTTCAGATCGGTACGACTGCCGCCACCAAGGCCAAGGAAGTTGAAGGTGCCACGATCAAGACCTTCAACCACGCCGGTGAAGCCATCCTCGAACTGGCCAACGGTGGTGCTGATGCGGTTCTCAACGACAAGCCTGCTACGGACTACATGCTCGTTCAGCAGCCCGCGCTTGCTGAAAAGACCATCCACCTGCCCGGCGTGCTCGGTGCCGACCCCATGGGTATGGCTGTCAGCAAGAACAATCCGACCCTTCAGGCCGAGCTCAACAAAGCCATGGCTGACATGAAGGCCAGCGGTGAATACCAGGCGCTGTACAAGAAGTACTTCGGCGACCACGGTGCTCACTGATAAAAAGCTGAAAAGCCGGAAGACCGCTTTCTCATAGCCCAGGGTTTCACCTCATCGAATTGACTGCCGTCAATGAAATTTTGGGCTTGTTTTGGCGAGATTCCTCTCCGGGGAATCTCGCACTTTTTTTTCCAGGCTTTAAGCCGCACAAAAAAAGGAGGCTCTCTCACTTGTGTCAAGCGCAATGTTAGTTTGACCCACTTGGCGCAATCTTCTTCTGTGCCACTT